>NZ_JBHTMJ010000027.1:0-5511 GCF_042679325.1 Mucilaginibacter terrae | reverse complement strand
GAGCGAATGGTTTGCCGGATAAACAAGCGAGATCACCCATTGGAATGATGGGATAGATATAAAGGCCGAACCGTGACGGAGAGGCGATCAAGTTCTTTAAGAAGTAACATGTAGCGTAGCGGAAAGATAGCGATATCTGATCTGCTGAAAAAAGAAGAGAGAAGACCTTACCAATAAGAGGTTGAAGTTACTTGGGGATACTGTAAAAAGATATAATAATAACAGATTTCTATTTTTAAGTAAAGTAGAGTCTGGATTAAAACAAAACATTTTACAATGGAGAGTTTGATCCTGGCTCAGGATGAACGCTAGCGGCAGGCCTAATACATGCAAGTCGGACGGGATTTGGGCTTCGGTCCAATGAGAGTGGCGCACGGGTGCGTAACACGTATGTAACCTACCTTTATCTGGGGGATAGCCTCTCGAAAGAGAGATTAACACCGCATAATATTACGACACGGCATTGTGATGTAATCAAATATTTATAGGATAAAGATGGGCATGCGGGACATTAGCTAGTTGGCGGGGTAACGGCCCACCAAGGCGACGATGTCTAGGGGATCTGAGAGGATGGCCCCCCACACTGGTACTGAGACACGGACCAGACTCCTACGGGAGGCAGCAGTAAGGAATATTGGTCAATGGGCGCAAGCCTGAACCAGCCATGCCGCGTGCAGGAAGACGGCCCTACGGGTTGTAAACTGCTTTTGTACCGGAATAAACCTTCTTTCGTGAAAGAAGCTGAATGTACGGTAAGAATAAGGATCGGCTAACTCCGTGCCAGCAGCCGCGGTAATACGGAGGATCCAAGCGTTATCCGGATTTATTGGGTTTAAAGGGTGCGTAGGTGGCCTGTTAAGTCAGGGGTGAAAGACGGTAGCTCAACTATCGCAGTGCCTTTGATACTGACGGGCTTGAATACAGTTGAAGTGGGCGGAATGTGACAAGTAGCGGTGAAATGCATAGATATGTCACAGAACACCGATTGCGAAGGCAGCTCACTAAAGTGTGATTGACACTGAGGCACGAAAGCGTGGGGATCAAACAGGATTAGATACCCTGGTAGTCCACGCCCTAAACGATGAATACTCGATGTTGGCGATATACGGTCAGCGTCTAAGCGAAAGCGTTAAGTATTCCACCTGGGGAGTACGCCCGCAAGGGTGAAACTCAAAGGAATTGACGGGGGCCCGCACAAGCGGAGGAGCATGTGGTTTAATTCGATGATACGCGAGGAACCTTACCCGGGCTTGAAAGTTAGTGAATGTGGCAGAGACGCCACAGTCCTTCGGGACACGAAACTAGGTGCTGCATGGCTGTCGTCAGCTCGTGCCGTGAGGTGTTGGGTTAAGTCCCGCAACGAGCGCAACCCCTATGTTTAGTTGCCAGCACGTCAAGGTGGGGACTCTAAACAGACTGCCTACGCAAGTAGAGAGGAAGGAGGGGACGACGTCAAGTCATCATGGCCCTTACGTCCGGGGCTACACACGTGCTACAATGGATGGTACAGAGGGCTGCTACCTGGCAACAGGATGCCAATCTCTAAAAGCCATTCACAGTTCGGATCGGGGTCTGCAACTCGACCCCGTGAAGTTGGATTCGCTAGTAATCGCGTATCAGCAATGACGCGGTGAATACGTTCCCGGGCCTTGTACACACCGCCCGTCAAGCCATGGAAGCTGGGGGTACCTGAAGTATGTAACCGCAAGGAGCGTCCTAGGGTAAAACTGGTAACTGGGGCTAAGTCGTAACAAGGTAGCCGTACCGGAAGGTGCGGCTGGAATACCTCCTTTCTGGAGCAGTATTCAATTAACAAGTAACGAAGTCTTACTTAACTGGAATCAAAGGATTCTGCTACGCACATGTATTTCTTAGATTAAAAAAGATAAAGAGGAATAAAGATAACCCTTCGAAAAAAGGAAAGCCATAGTATCAGGTAGGAAAGTGGCTAACATCAAACCATAGTCTCGTAGCTCAGTTTGGTTAGAGCACTACACTGATAATGTAGGGGTCAGCAGTTCAAATCTGCTCGGGACTACTACAGGGGTGAAATGAAGTTAAAAGTTAACAGTCCTAAGTTAGCAGTCAAGAGTTCAATAGAACTACGAACTGAAAACTGGAAACTGAAAACTGGAAACTGAATTACTTTTTAAAAAGGGGAATTAGCTCAGCTGGCTAGAGCACCTGCCTTGCACGCAGGGGGTCAACGGTTCGAATCCGTTATTCTCCACGCTTCGTATAAGAAGCAAGAATACAGCATATAGAAAACAGACAAGATATTGTCTTGGTTCTTGACTCTTGTATCTTGACTCTAACGAATAACGTTCTTTGACATATTGGAAGAAGTAATTGTAAAACTGATAAAACAACAGTGAAGGACAGTTACGAAGTTGACAGTGATCAGTTGACAGTTATCAGTAGCAATACAGGTAACAGACAACAGATAACAGACGACAGAAATAACTGAACATAAAGACATACTTGCACGAGCAAAAGCGTGTGAGTAGAAGAAAGTAAAGAAGGGTACACGGGGGATGCCTTGGCTCTCAGAGGCGATGAAGGACGTGATAAGCTGCGATAAGCTGCGGGGATTAGCAAATATGAATTAATCCGCAGATTTCCGAATGGGGAAACCTAGTTATTTGAAGAATAACTGCACGATGTGCGCGAACCTGTTGAACTGAAACATCTAAGTAAACAGAGGAAGAGAAAACAATAGTGATTTCCTGAGTAGTGGCGAGCGAAAGGGAAACAGCCCAAACCCATTTTGTTACGGCAAGGTGGGGGTTGTAGGACCACGAGACGGTATATTAAACAGAAGCGGAAGGGGATGGGAAGCCCCGCCATAGAGCATGAGAGCTGCGTACGCGTATAGAATAATAACCTAGTGAGTTCCTGAGTACTGCGGGGTCGGAGACGCCCTGTAGGAATCTGCCGGCACCATCCGGTAAGGCTAAATACTACTGAGAGACCGATAGTGAACCAGTACCGTGAGGGAAAGGTGAAAAGAACCCCGAACAGGGGAGTGAAATAGAACCTGAAACCGTGTACTTACAAGCGGTCGGAGCAGACCTGGTTCTGTGACGGCGTGCCTTTTGCATAATGAGCCTACGAGTTACTCTTCTCTGGCAAGGTTAAGTGGTTAAGCCACGCAGCCGAAGCGAAAGCGAGTCTGAATAGGGCGTGCAGTCAGAGGAGGTAGACGCGAAACCTTGTGATCTACCCATGGACAGGTTGAAGGTGCCGTAACAGGTACTGGAGGACCGAACCGATAAACGTTGAAAAGTTTCCGGATGATTTGTGGGTAGGGGTGAAAGGCTAATCAAACTGGGAAATAGCTCGTACTCCCCGAAATGTTTTTAGGAACAGCGTGGCGGTAAAGTTATATAGAGGTAGAGCTACTGATTGGGTGCGGGGGAGTCAAATCCTACCAAATCCAGACAAACTCCGAATGCTAAATAATATACGCTGCAGTGAGGCTCTGGGTGCTAAGGTCCAGGGCCGAGAGGGAAAGAACCCAGACCATCAGCTAAGGTCCCCAAATTACTATTAAGTTGAACTAACGAGGTCCGGTTGCACAGACAGCTAGGATGTTGGCTTGGAAGCAGCCATTCATTTAAAGAGTGCGTAACAGCTCACTAGTCGAGCGACCGGGCATGGATAATAAACGGGCATTAAATAGTATACCGAAGCTATGGATTATATATTTATATATACTGGTAGGGGAGCATTCCAGCATCGGAGAAGCGTGACACGACGAGTGCACGTGGAGAGGCTGGAAAAGCAAATGTAGGCATAAGTAACGATAAGGCGGGAGAGAAACCCGCCCACCGAAAGACTAAGGTTTCCTGATCAACGCTAATCGGATCAGGGTTAGTCGGGGCCTAAGGATAATCCGAGTGGAGATTCCGATGGACAACTGGTTAATATTCCAGTACTTTTTACAACTGCGATGCAGTGACGGAGTAGTGACACATCCGCGTCCTGACGGAATAGGACGTTAAAGGCCGTAGGTATAGGACCAGTAGTAAAGTACGCTGGTTTTGCTGAAAGCTGATAGTACACAAAGCCTTCGGGTGGCGTGATAGTGATGGTAATCAGACTTCCAAGAAAACCTGCTAAGCTTCAGGTTGTAAAAACCCGTACCGTAAACCGACACAGGTAGTCGAGGAGAGAATCCTAAGGTGCTCGAGTGATTCATGGCTAAGGAACTCGGCAAAATGGCCCTGTAACTTCGGGAGAAGGGGCGCTGGCAGTAATGTCAGCCGCAGTGAAAAGGCCCAGGCGACTGTTTAACAAAAACACATGGCTTTGCAAAATCGAAAGATGACGTATAAGGCCTGACACCTGCCCGGTGCCGGAAGGTTAAGAGGGGATGTTAGTCGCAAGGCGAAGCATTGAATCGAAGCCCCGGTAAACGGCGGCCGTAACTATAACGGTCCTAAGGTAGCGAAATTCCTTGTCGGGTAAGTTCCGACCTGCACGAATGGTGTAACGATCTGGGCGCTGTCTCAGCCATGAGCTCGGTGAAATTGTGGTATCGGTGAAGACGCCGGTTACCCGCAACGGGACGGAAAGACCCCATGCACCTTCACTACAACTTAACATTGATATCGGGTACAGGATGTGTAGGATAGGTGGGAGACTGTGATCCGGCTTCGCCAGGAGTCGGTTAGTCAACGTTGAAATACCACCCTTTCTGTATTTGGTGTCTAACCCTACAAAGTGGGGGACATTGTTTGGCGGGTAGTTTGACTGGGGTGGTCGCCTCCAAAAAGGTAACGGAGGCTTTCAAAGGTAAGCTCAGTACGCTTGGTAACCGTACGTGGAGTGCAATAGCATAAGCTTGCTTGACTGTGAGGCAGACAAGCCGAGCAGGGTCGAAAGACGGATATAGTGATCCGGTGGTTCTGCATGGAAGGGCCATCGCTCAAAGGATAAAAGGTACGCTGGGGATAACAGGCTGATCTCCCCCAAGAGCTCATATCGACGGGGAGGTTTGGCACCTCGATGTCGGCTCGTCACATCCTGGGGCTGGAGAAGGTCCCAAGGGTTCGGCTGTTCGCCGATTAAAGTGGCACGCGAGCTGGGTTCAGAACGTCGCGAGACAGTTCGGTCCCTATCTGTTGTGGGCGTTGGAAGTTTGAGTGGGGCTGACCTTAGTACGAGAGGACCGGGTTGGACTAACCTCTAGTGAATCTGTTATGGCGCCAGCTGTACTGCAGAGTAGCTACGTTGGGAATAGATAAGCGCTGAAAGCATCTAAGTGCGAAACTAGCCACAAGATGAGACTTCCATTGAGGGTCGTAGTAGACTACTACGTTGATAGGTTACAGGTGTAAAGGTGGTGACATCATAGCCGAGTAATACTAATTGCCCGAAGCTTTCTTCGACAACAGATACGTGGTACAAGCCTTAAAACTTGTACCACGCTAATCAAAACAACAAATGTTATTGTTGTTAACACTCAGGAAAAAACAAATACTTCTTTCAATAATATGTCATTGTTGA
>NZ_JBHTMJ010000026.1:0-1312 GCF_042679325.1 Mucilaginibacter terrae | reverse complement strand
GAAGAAAGCGGTATCTCTTACACCTCTTGAAGTGGTCCTGAAAGCCTTGACCTTTGCATTAAAGGATTCTGCCGAAGCATTGGTACTCCTGTTGTTAAAGAAGTTCAGGATAGATTCATAATGTGTTTGCACCGACCTTGCCACCGTTTTAAAGGCATCGATTCCAACCGCTTCTACATCATTATACCAGATAGCTAGTCTTTTAAATGCTTGTTGCTTGCTTTTGCATATGGTAAATATGTTTCCCAAACGCAGCGACAGATTGTGAGCCTGATACAATAAAGGGTATCTCGGAAAAAGCAGTTCTGCCCTTTCTTTTTGTGAAGCCGTCCATTTAGTTGGATGCTTGAATAAGAGGTATCGACTTCTGGCCAATAATTGCTTTAAGGTATCACCATTAGAAAAGACTTCGGGCTGATAGCTTTGCTTATTCTTTTTAGCAGCTTCAATGGCACTGTTCTCTTTATCCAAAGCTTCCCACCTGTATTTGATCCGGGCTTCCTGTACAGCGTCATAGGCTAGCTTCTGGACATGGAAACGGTCTATTACCCGTTCTGCATTTGTAAAACATCTGCGGATAGCCTTGATCATGTTAGCTGCCATATCCATCGTTACTTCCCTGACCTTGTTTCTATTACGGACAGGTATCCGTTCCAGCACGGCCATAATATGTTCTGCCTGTGTGCCTTTCAGCATAGCTACGATTGCTTTTTTACCACCTTTGGCTTCCTTATTGGTCACGATGGTATAGAGCTCCCCATTGCTTAGTGCCGTTTCATCTATGCTAAGCGATGGCCCTATATTGTCAGCAAACAACAACCATTCTTCTGCATGCTCTTTCTGCCCCCAGGTATGGAAGTCACTCAGGTGATCTTTGTATTGTTGCTGTAATTGTTTGCCATCGACGGTATAAAGGCGACCAAGCAGGTGACAACTGATCGGGTTGTTATCCAAATATACCTTTTAAAAAAGTGCCGAATTCCGTTGTCATTCGCGCTCCTTTTTGTACGATATCCCAGTTTCTTGTAATGATTGTTTTGCTTTCCGATACTTCCCACCTGCGCCGTTTGATGCATAGGGCCACCTTATGCCCGCGTATCGGGAAATCCTGGATACTGGTTTCCGGTAAAAAGCCTTTCGATTCCAGCTTTACGTTCTCATAACCGGCAGGAGTAATGTTCTTTTCTTCTAAATGGATATTAAGCCCGGCAGAAGTTTGGGCTACATCGATCAAGTCAAAGTATTCTAAGATGCCTTCAGGCAACAGAAGGCGGACAAGAGTTTCGTATGTCGTTTGCAAGGTATAAGCGTA
>NZ_JBHTMJ010000025.1:0-925 GCF_042679325.1 Mucilaginibacter terrae | reverse complement strand
TTAACCATTTTTGGTTCGGTAGATACTTACTATAAGTATGACTTTGCCGGTAAGAAGAACGCCAATATAGCCACCAGCTTTGCCAATGAGCCCAACTCGGTATCGATAGGTATGGTTGACCTGGGTGTAAAAAAGAAATACAACAAAGCCCTGTTCGTGGGTGAGTTATCGTTCGGTCCGCGCGGCCAGGCACAATCCATCCCCAACGCGGCAGGCGTGTACGACGAAACCACCAACAGCTTCCACATCCAGAACCTGTACGTAGGGTACGATTTGACCGACAAGCTGAACGTAACGGCGGGTTACATGGCTACCTTTGTAGGTTACGAGGTAATTTCACCGGTGGGCAACTTTAATTATTCTACCTCGTACCTGTTCACCAACGGCCCGTTCCAGAACGCGGGTTTAAAGCTGACCTACGCTTTTAGCGATAAGGTGAGCTTGATGGGCGGTATCTTTAACGATAGCTGGAACGTGTACCAATCTAACCGTGATGTATCAACCTTTGGCGCGCAGCTGATGGTAGCCCCGGTAAAAGGCTGGACCGCTTATGTGAACTTATTGAGCGGCTGGGCATCGGGAACGGAAGTAGACCTGACGACAGCCTACCAGATCACCGATATGTTTAAACTGGGTTTAAACGCGGCTACCTTATCGTTACCTAATGATGGCGGCGGTTTTTCGGGTGCGGCCTTATACCCGCAGGTAGCGGTATCAAAGGCGGTAACCTTAGGCTTACGGGCCGAGTATTTTAAGAACAAGAGTAAAAGTGGTGGTAACTATTCCAACATCATCCCTGGTGATGATGTAAAAGCGTTTACCTTAACAGGAAACATCAAGGCCGGGCCGTTAACGTTTATCCCCGAAGTACGGATAGATAATGCAAAGAGCGATGCCTCGTTCTTTAAAAACAGCGGAGCGGCAA
>NZ_JBHTMJ010000024.1:0-799 GCF_042679325.1 Mucilaginibacter terrae | reverse complement strand
TTTCCATTCAACCTGTTTTTTATTCTTTCATTGTTATAGTAATGAATGTATTCTTTTAACGAAGCAGTAAATTCATCCGCAGTTTCAAAGTTTTGTGTGTATAATAATTCTGTCTTCAAGATTCCAAAAAAGCTTTCGGCCAGAGCATTATCTAAGCAGTTTCCTTTTCTGGACATGCTTTGAATAATTCCATGTTTTTCCAAAGCCTTTCTATATCCGTAATGTTGATATTGCCACCCTTGGTCAGAATGAAAAACAAGTCCCTTTGTATCTTTCACTTTATCAAAAGCCTCATATAACATTTCCTCTATCATCTGCATATTTGGAGATTTTGAAATACTATAAGAAATGACTTCCCCGTTGAACATGTCAATTATAGGAGATAAGTAGATCTTTTCCCCTTTAATGTTCATCTGAGTGACATCCGTAGCCCATTTCTGATTAGGCAGATTTGCCTCAAAATCCCTTTCAAGTACATTAGGGGCAATTTTACCAACCTCACCTTTGTATGAGCGATAACTTACTTTCCTGATATTGCATTTTAGGCCTAATGTTCCCATCAATTTTTGGACAGTCTTGTGATTTATGCTATAACCCCGGTTCTTCATTTCAGCGGTGACCCGCCGATAACCATATCTGCCTTTATGCAAGTGGTATATACTTCCGATCTCTTCTTTTTCATGCTTGTATTTATCATCATTCAGGCGCTTGCGATGATAATAAAATACAGAACGAGCCATCTGTTTGCAATCCAATAGAATTGAAACATCATGTTCGGGCCTTAGTTCTTCGATGGCTT
>NZ_JBHTMJ010000023.1:0-2183 GCF_042679325.1 Mucilaginibacter terrae | reverse complement strand
CATTTTTTTGGCGCTGCCGACCCCTCCGGGCGGAGATGGCGCAGCCGATTTGAGCTACGTGCTGGGCGCGGCAGGCGATATCGCCAAACTACTGACCGATTATAAAGTAATTGTAACCAAAAGCACCGTACCGGTAGGCACGGCCGATAAGGTAACCGCCGTAATGCAGCAGCATGCTGCCCCGGGCGTAGCATACGCCGTGGTATCAAACCCTGAGTTTTTGCGTGAGGGCGTAGCGGTAGAAGACTTCATGAAACCCGACCGGGTAGTGGTAGGCACTACCGACGAGCGGGCCCGCAAACTGATGGCCGAACTGTATGGCCCGTATGTACGCCAGGGTAACCCGGTGATTTTTATGGATGAACGGAGCTCAGAACTGACCAAATACGCCGCCAATAGTTTCCTGGCCACCAAGATTTCTTTCATGAACGAGATCGCCAACCTGTGCGAACTGGTAGGTGCCGATGTGGATATGGTAAGAAGGGGCATAGGCTCAGACGATAGGATCGGTAAACGCTTTTTGTTTGCCGGTATCGGCTACGGCGGCAGCTGTTTCCCTAAAGACGTACAGGCCCTGGCCAAATCGGCGGAGGAAACCAGCTACGACTTCAAGATCCTGAACTCGGTGATGGAAGTGAACGAGATCCAGAAAACGGTACTGACCGAAAAAGTAAAGAAATACTATAACGGCGATTTGGCAGGCAAACACTTCGCCCTGTGGGGGCTGGCTTTCAAACCGGAGACCGACGATATCCGCGAAGCACCTGCCCTGTACATCATCGATGCCCTGCTGGCAGCCGGTGCCACGGTAACCGCGTTCGACCCGGAAGGCATGCCGAACGTTAAAGCCATCGTAGGCGATAAGATTGCCTTTGCCGAAAACCAGTACGACGCGCTGAAAGACGCCGACGCGCTGCTGATCGTGACCGAATGGTCGCTGTTCCGTACCCCGGATTTCAACAAGATAGAAAGCCTGCTGAAAGCCAAGGTGATCTTCGATGGCCGTAACCTGTACGACCTGGACAAGATGATCGACTGCGGTTTCTACTACAACTCGATAGGACGGAAAGAAGTAAGTTAGTGAGTGGTGAGTAGTTGAATGGTGAGTGGTTGATTAGTTGAATATACAACAGACTAAGAACAATCGATCAACCATTCAACTACTCACTAATCAACAACTCAACCAATTAACCAATCATCCTACTGCAAAGAACCAATCAACTATTCTCCAATCAACTACTCACCAACAATGGACATACAAGGCAAAAGAATACTCATCACCGGTGCGGCCGGATTCCTGGGATCGCATTTGTGCGACAGGTTTATCAAGGAAGGCTGCCAAGTGATCGCGATGGACAACCTGATTACCGGCGACCTGAAGAACATCGAACATTTGTTCAAACTGGAGAACTTCGAGTTTTATAACCACGATGTATCCAAGTTTGTGCATGTGCCCGGCCACCTGGACTATATATTGCATTTCGCCTCACCGGCAAGCCCGATAGATTACTTAAAAATCCCAATCCAGACCTTGAAAGTAGGCTCACTGGGTACGCACAACCTGTTAGGGCTGGCTAAAGCGAAAAATGCGCGCATCCTGGTAGCCTCTACCTCCGAGGTGTATGGCGACCCTAACGTAAACCCCCAGCCCGAGGAGTACTGGGGCAACGTGAACCCGGTAGGGCCGAGAGGGGTGTACGACGAGGCCAAGCGCTTCCAGGAAGCCATCACCATGGCTTACCATACCTTCCATGGGGTAGAAACCCGTATCATACGGATCTTTAACACCTATGGGCCACGCATGCGTTTGAACGACGGGCGCGTGTTGCCGGCCTTTATAGGCCAGGCATTAAGGGGCGAACCATTGACCATGTTTGGCGACGGCTCACAAACCAGGGCCTTTTGCTATGTAGACGACCTGGTAGAAGGCATCTACCGATTGCTGCTGAGCGATTACGTGCAGCCGATGAACATCGGTAACCCCGATGAGATTACGATCAAGGAATTTGGTGAGGAGATCATTAAGCTGACCGGTACCGACCAGCAGCTGATCAGCAAACCATTGCCGACCGACGACCCTAAACAACGCAGGCCCGACATTACCAAGGCCCGTGCCATTTTAGGCTGGGAGCCGAAGGTAGGCCGCCAGGAAGGCTTGAAGATCACTTACGAATACTTCAAAT
>NZ_JBHTMJ010000022.1:0-40568 GCF_042679325.1 Mucilaginibacter terrae | reverse complement strand
AGCAAATCGGCGGGTCAGTTTTTATTCGCTGCGGTGTATGCATTTTAAGCAAAACTAAAATAATTTTGAGGTCCCGATGAAGCGTAGTGAAATTTTGATACCTCATTTTTTCACACGTTTCATTTGTTCAAGGCTGTTTCCTTAAACAGCTGAAAAAAAATAAGGAAATATGAAGTTTTTTAAACAAATACGAAGTTTTAAAGCTAATGCCCGAAGAAGAACATAAGGACAATTCTGTTAAGAATTTTATCGACCTGGTTAAAAAATCGAGGCGTGGAAAACTTAAAATCTACATTGGCATGAGTGCCGGGGTGGGTAAAACTTACCGTATGCTGCAAGAGGCACATGCCCTGCAGCGTAATGGTATTGGTATCCAAATTGGCTACATTGAAACTCACAACCGTACCGAAACTCATGCCCTGCTGGATGGGTTACCGTTAATTGCACGGCGTAAAACTTTTTATAAAGGCAAAGAACTGGAGGAAATGGATCTGCAAACCATCCTCAACCGTCACCCCGAAGTGGTTATTGTAGACGAACTGGCCCATACTAATATTGAAGGCAGTAAGAATGGTAAGCGCTGGCAGGATGTACTTGACCTGCTGGAAACCGGTATAAGCGTAATTACTGCTGTCAATATTCAACACCTCGAAAGTTTGAATGAGGAAGTAGAAGATATTACCGGAATCACGATTACCGAGCGTATCCCTGATAAGGTACTGCAACTTGCCGACGAAATAGTGAACATCGACCTTACCGCCGATGAACTGATAGACCGCCTGCGCGATGGCAAGATTTACGATAAAAGTAAGATTAACCTGGCGCTGCAAAACTTTTTTCAAAGCGACAAGATTTTGCAGCTGAGGGAAATGGCTTTAAAAGAAGTAGCTCACCACCTTGAACGTAAAATAGATAATGAGGTACCTAAGCAAATTAAGCTTCGATCTGAAAAGTTTTTGGCCTGTATTTCTTCCAACTCCGAAACAGCTAAGATCGTGATCCGTAAAACGGCAAGGCTGGCGTCATACTACCGGTCGCCCTGGGTGGTACTGTATGTGCAAAGCAGTAGCGAAAGCCTCGATAAAATAAAGCTGGATAAACAGCGGCATTTAATTAATAATTTTAAACTGGCAACCGAACTGGGTGCCGAGGTAGTGAAACTAAAAAGCGACCAGATCACACAAACCATTATGCAAATAGCCGAAGAGCGCGAAATAACCACTATTTGTATAGGCAAGCCCCACTTGAGCTTATTTCAAGTAATTTTAAGAACCGCGGTGTTTAATGAATTGCTCCGCAAACTGGCATCTACAGATACCGATTTAGTAATACTATCATGAAAATAAAAACCAAACTCCGGTTAGGATTCGGCTTCCTGTTCATTGTTGTTTTGTTCTTTGGAGCTATAGCTATTTATTACATTCAGGAGATCTCTAAAAATGCTAAAGTTATTCTCAAAGATAATTATGAAACCCTGAGCTATACCCGAGAAATGCGCACCCTGCTCGATGAAAATGATTTGCCGCTTTCGCCAGCCGTTATAACTAAGTTTAACGAGCAACTGGTAAAAGAAGAAAACAACATTACCGAAAAAGGTGAAAAAGAAGCCGTGTTTTTATTGCGCAAGGCTTTTATTAGTTTAAACCGGCAGCAAGCCGGTATAACCGAAAAACAAGGATCTGAAAAACAGGTGCGAAAACACCTGCGACAGATAGAGTTGCTGAACATGCAGGCTATTGTGCGCAAAAATGATGCGGCCCGGGCATCGGTAAACAGGGCAAGCCTTATACTTGGTTTTGCCGGTACATTTACCTTTTTGGTACTGTTTAGTTTCAGTGTGAACTTCCCGGGTTTTATAGCTAATCCGCTTCGTGCCTTATTAGAAGGTATCCGCGAAATCAGTGAAAAGAATTACAGTAAGCGCCTGCATTTTGACCAGGATGATGAATTTGCCGAGGTAGCAGGTGCCTTTAACGATATGGCCGCGCGGTTAAACGAATGGGAAAACACTAACCTGGCCACCGTGCTATCTGAAAAGCGGCGTATTGAA
Source organism: Mucilaginibacter terrae (assembly GCF_042679325.1). Classification (GTDB taxonomy): domain Bacteria; phylum Bacteroidota; class Bacteroidia; order Sphingobacteriales; family Sphingobacteriaceae; genus Mucilaginibacter; species Mucilaginibacter terrae. The sequence continues at coordinate 38,518 of NZ_JBHTMJ010000022.1, read as the reverse complement.
ACCATTATTGAGCAAATGCAGGATGCTATTTTTGGTATTAACGAAAAACAGGAAGTATTATTTATTAACGATGCTGCCCGCAAGGTGCTCAACATAACCCAGGATAGAATAGTGGGAGAAAACACACAGAAGCTGGTGCAGAATAATGATCTTTTCCGGTCTATAATGAGTAATGCTTCGGCTATAAAACCTTTTAAGATTGTATTAGACGGAAAAGAATCGCACTTTCAGCTGCAAAGCCGGGATATATTTGTACCCAACCTCGATAAGCAGGAAGGAGCAGTAAAAATAGCCACAAAATCGGCAGGTAAGGTTTATGTGCTGCGTAATATTACCGAGTTTAAAGAACGCGACGAGGCTAAAACCAACTTTATCGCCACTATATCGCACGAGTTGAAAACGCCTATTTCCTCTATAAAAATGAGCCTTAAACTCTTAAATGATAGTAGGGTAGGTTCCATGAATAATGAGCAACAGCAGTTAATAGCGCATATTGAAGATGATAGCGCGCGTTTGCTTAAAATAACAAGTGAGTTGCTGGAGTTATCGCAAGTGGAAACAGGCAATATACAATTGAATTTTATACCGGTTGATCCCTTGCAGATATTAGATTATGCCATTACCTCGGTTAAATTTCAAGCCGAACAAAAAGGTGTGAATATAGAAATGGTTAAAGATGGTCAATTGCCGCAAGTGCAGGCCGATGTAGAAAAAACGGCTTGGGTAATGGTCAACTTTTTGTCGAACGCGTTACGCTACAGTTCCGAAAAATCTAAAATTATTGTTAGTGTGCAGGTGCGAAACCGAATGGTTGAATTTTCGGTGAAAGACTTTGGTAAGGGAATTGATCAGCAGTACCAAAAACGTTTGTTCGACCGTTATTTCCAGGTTCCAACCGATGGTCAAAACAAATCAGGCTCAGGTTTAGGTTTGGCTATATCTAAAGATTTTATTGAAGCCCAGCAGGGAAATATATGGGTGGAAAGTGCCATGGGCGAAGGCAGCCGCTTTGTGTTTACTTTGCCTGTTGTTGTTGCTGCTGCTGTATAACAGCACCCCACTTCTGCCACACAATATTATTTTGGCATTAGGGCAAAATATATGCCCTAATGCCGCTGAACAAATGATTTTAGTCAACCCTATTATATCAAAAAAAACTTATTCTGTTAAATTGCCACTGCATCTCGTTACTGCTACTCTCCGCCGTCACTATCACTTTAAAAACCAATTACTCTTTCCCCAAAAACGGGTAAGTATAATCTTTGGGTGGGTCGAAGGTTTCTTTGATGGTGCGTGGAGATACCCAGCGCAGCAGGTTCAGCATAGAACCGGCCTTATCGTTAGTACCCGAGCCACGTGCGCCGCCAAAAGGCTGCTGACCAACTACGGCACCGGTTGGTTTGTCGTTTACGTAAAAGTTACCGGCTGCATTGCGTAAGCGGTATGTTGCGCGGGCAATGGCATAACGGTTTTGCGACAAAATTGAACCTGTTAAGGCGTAAGGCGATGTATTATCGATGATATTCATCACTTCTTCAAACTGCTCATCTTCGTACACATAAACGGTTAATACCGGGCCAAATAATTCCTCACACATGGTTACATAATATGGGTCTTGCACTTGTATAACGGTTGGGTCAACAAAGTAACCTACCGATTTGTCATATGTGCCACCGGCAATAATTTCAACTTCAGGATTGGCTTTGGCTTCGTCGATGTATTTAGCCAGCTTATCGAAAGAAGCTTCGGTAATTACAGCGTTTACAAAGTTTTCAAAGTTTTCAACCGGGCCAACCTTAATGCCGGCTAAATCGCGCTGTAGTTTTTCTTTAACCGCAGGCCACAACGAAGCGGGGATGTAAGCGCGTGAAGCCGCTGAACATTTTTGTCCCTGGTATTCAAACGCGCCGCGGGTTAAGGCTACGCTCACCACCTCGGCATTGGCGCTTGGGTGGGCCAGCACAAAGTCTTTACCACCGGTTTCGCCCACAATGCGCGGGTAGCTTTTGTATAGGTTTATATTGTTGCCAATGGTTTTCCACAGGTGTTGAAACACGTGGGTAGAGCCTGTAAAGTGCAGACCGGCAAACTGCGGGTGACTAAATATAATATCGCCGGCTACGGGACCGTCCACACTAATCATGTTAATAACACCGGCAGGTAAACCCGCTTCGATGAATACCTGCATAATTACATTAGCGGCATAAATTTGCGTGGGGGCTGGTTTCCAAACTACCACGTTACCCATTAAAGCAGGAGCGGCGCACAGGTTACCGGCAATAGCCGTAAAATTGAAAGGTGTAATGGCAAACACAAAACCTTCCAACGGGCGTTGCTCCAAACGGTTCCAAACCCCCTTGGCCGATTGTGGTTGCTCGGCATAGATCTGCGTCATGAAATGTACATTGTAACGCAGGAAATCGATAAACTCGCAGGCGGCATCAATTTCGGCCTGATAAGCATTTTTCGATTGGCCCAGCATGGTAGCGGCGTTAATTTTGGCACGGTACGGACCGGCCAGCAAATCGGCAGCTTTTAAAAATATAGCGGCGCGTTGCTCCCAGGGCATAGTTTCCCATTGTTCTTTGGCAGCTAAAGCGGCGTCGATAGCGGCATGCACGTGGCTCGCATCACCCTCGTGGTAAGTGGCCAACACATGCTGATGATTGTGCGGGGGACGAACTTCCAGCGTTTTGCCGGTGCGTACTTCCTCGCCGCCAATGTATAGGGGTATATCAATTTGCTGCGCACGGCCAGCCTCTAAAGCGGCTTTTAAAGCGGTACGCTCGGCACTGCCCGGTGCGTAGTTTAAAACCGGCTCGTTTACAGGTTCGGGCACATTAAAAAATCCTTTTAACATAGGGTATATTTTATGGCCGCAAAGATAGGGATTGATGTGCAGATGTGCGAATGTGAAGATATGCTGATGTTGAATTGTGACGGTGGGATGGGAGAGGTGCGGTGACTATATCGGCTCATGGTTTAATAGAACTGGGTAAATACCGTTAAAGTGTTCACGGGGAAAGTGCCGTTTAGGCTCTGCATTTATTCTTTAAAACTTCAAAAAACCGCGTTTTTCCACGTTATTCTTCATTTATGCATTAGCCGGGAACAGTTATTTTTGTTGAAAATTGATCAATAAGTGTTCACGAGTGAACACTTATAAACGGTTTATGAACGCTTTCGTGAACGCTGTTTTGTTTTTTTCGGGTGATGTAGTTGCAGACTACAGGCATTGTATTTCGTAGATGGAAGTCTACGAACAGCGGGGAGCTTAATAATAAGTTGAATTTATAATTGAAATATTTTATCAAAATACATATTTAAATAAGGCATAAAAAAATTAACTAAACTAAAACTTGATACATAAAGCAGTAATCCTGTCATATTTATGCCAAATGTTATCCAGCAAATCAATAAAAATATAATCAAAGTAATAGCCACAGCATGAACACCATTTTTTAAATTACTTGATCGTTTGAAGTAATTATTTGATTTTTTTAAAATTATTAAAGTATAGTATGTTATGAATGTTATTACTAATCCCATTATCAAGCTAAATATTATACCCTCATCTGGGTATAATACAGGATCGTAAAGTATAGGATGTATGATATGTGATAACCAACCACCAAAAAATCCTAAAGTAATTATTAAAAAAAAAGATTTTAGCACTTTTCTTAAAATCAACATCCTAGTTTTTGCTTAAGTTGTGCTAAATCTATATCTCCCTGCAAATATTCTTTTACTGCATCCCAATCAGGTCTTGCAATTGTATGCTTGTTATCGTAAAAATCTGCCTGGCCGCCATGTGTGTTAACATAATTGATCATTTGTTGTTGCATATTAGACCATAACCCATCTGCATCTTTGAATCCGTTATGTAGAAAATTACCTGCAGCAAACATCCAATCAGAAATTCTATCCACTCCCATAGTGTAAAATGTAAATTCATTGGGTCTTGTAGGATCCGCACATATGCCAATCTGTTAGTTGCAGAAAGTGAAATGTAATTAATTGCTTGTTGGTTTGAGTTTGAATAATGTAGTTAAGTAACTATCCAAATAAAAAATAAAGAAATTACTTAATGTTATACTGGCAAGATAATTTAGCACACTCACTATATCTATTCCCCACGAGAATCTGCTAATAACAAAAAAAATAATCAGTGTAATTATTGTAGCATATATGCCAAATTTAAATTTACTAGTATTTCTTAATTGCTGTAATGAGGCTTTTAAAAAAAGCAATGTACTATAGCTTAAAAATGTAATTACGATACCAAATAGTAAACTAAATATAATACCAGGGTTTCGGTAAAGAACTTCATCGTAAAAAAGAGAATGTAGGATGTAAAATAAAACTCCACCAACAAATCCAATTACAAAAACCACAGTAAAATATCTAATAAATTTTAACATCCTAATTTCTGTTTAAGTGTAGCTAAGTCAATATCACCTTGCAGGTATTCTTTTACAGCATCCCAATCGGGGCGGGCTATGGTATGCTTGTTATCATAAAAGCCTGCTTGCCCTCCATGGGAGTTAATGTAATTAATCATTTGCTCTTGCATGTTTGACCAAAGCTTGTCTGCTGCCTTAAACCCACCAAGTGCTTCATTTCCATAATGAAACATCCAATCGCTTGCTCTATCTACACCCATGGTATAAAAAGTAAAATGCCCAGCATGGCCGGGGCGAGGGTCGGCATATACACCAAACTCGCGGTTGCCCGATACCGGGTGATTAACATCTAACGGCGAAGTCATGGTTGTAAATTTAAATGAAGCAGCGTTGGCATCTATTTGGTAATCTGATTCAATCACTGTACCATTATTTAGTAATTCAATATGCACAAGCGCACCAACCGAAGCAGCACCGGGCTGATTAAACCAATCCGTATCATCAATATCACCATATCTATATGGTGTGAAGTGTTCACCGGTAGTTATAAAATCATTAAGGTGTGTTCTAAAATATTCAGTAAGGTTGGATGCAGTCATTCCGGTGGGCATTTGGCTAATTCGTACAGGAAAAAAGTCGCTGTTTACTACCGTACCATAAGCATCATCTAAATTTTGAACATTAAATGTAGAAAAATTAAGACCTGTAAACGTTTGTAAATATTCTATTCTGTTTTTTATAGTCTGCGAGGGGGTGAACTGCGCCACCTGCTGGTACATGCCGCCGTAACCATTGTAAGCTAATAACGTTAAGCTATCACAATCAATTAGAAAATCTTCTTTTATATTTATTTCATGTTGAAGTGCATTCACAGCTGCGCTATTTCCAGAGTTATCATCACCGCCGCCATCACCACCACCACCACCACCAGGGTTATCGCCTGGATCAGCCGGAGGATCAGGATACCACACATTTTGGCATATCTCGTATGAATTAGATTCCTGAAGATACCATTCTTGCAGTGGCCTGGAACAGTATGAACTGATATAATAAGGTGGAAAAAAGGAACAAATATTTTCGCTACGAACTTCTACAATATAATATCCTTCATTGGGACATTGACTTGTGTATACGCAATAGTGTTCGGTCTTGCATTCTAACTGCCAGCCGTTAACTTTTTTTGCCTGCGAGGCAGTTTTAGAACTGGCGGTGCTGCTTGTTTTTACACCATTTTTATAAATACTTACATTATTTGTATGAAGATCAAGATTTTGATATAAAACTCTACCCGAAAAATTCTTTAGTTTATAGTTTTTTCCAATTGCCCGAGTTTTTTTATTTTCAGCCTTATACTCATTATCAAAATAGTAGGTCGCTATTCTGAAGAAAGTTTGAGTTGGAGTTTTGCCAACTATTAAAAACTTTTTATAATCTACTTCTTGAATAGGCTTGTCTTCCTTGAAGGTTTCTTTATTGAATGTTTTGGGGTTAAGGTCGAAATAATAGTAAGTTAACGAATCTGCAATATTAGATTGTTTATAGCTGTCCCAATTTACTTCCCATTTAATATTTAATGAATCATTAAGTTTTTGTACTAACATTTTATTATGACCTCTACTATAAAACAAAGTTCTGAAATCATTAGCTTTTTCAACAGGTGAGGATTCATTACTGCCAGTATAGAGGTCTTTACGGCAGCCTAAGGCAAGAAGCAAGCAGGTAAATATGGCTAATAGTTGGTATGTTTTGCGCATGTGAATAAGGTTACGTTAAATGCTAAACGAAAATAATATATTGTTATAATATAACTATTAATTAATTATAATCTTCGTGTTAACATCAGGTTCCGTACATTGAAGTGTAAGTTTACTTGTTACAACTTCTCTTCATACCTCCCCTTAACCACCCTGCTAATATAAGTACTTAATCCTTCTCCTTGCGCAGCCAGCACTTTCATCTGGTCCACCTGTGTTTTGCCGGGTTTGCGGTAGGTGTATAAATAACTATCGCCTCTAACAAACTGAATGGCAATACTATCCTCGCCAATTTCGTAAGCCAAAACGCCGGAGTTGCCATGCTGATTTTTGTAGCGGGTCATATGATAACTAAAGGTAACAAAAGCGGCTTTTGTTTACCCCATTATAAATAGAACTTGGTTGACTGGGCAAGACATTTCTTAAATAATAATTGTAAATTTGGTTATGCACATTCAGCAGTTGGTAACTATTGATCAGGAAATTATGGGAGGGCAGCCTGTATTTAAAGATACGCGTGTACCTGTTGAAACTTTATTTGATCACCTGGAAGCTGGTGTATCACTCGATGAATTTTTGGATGATTTTCCTACGGTTTCTAAAGAACAGGCTATTGCCTTGCTTGACGCGGCCAAGAAAATAACGGCATCCAAAAACTTCTTGGCACTATATGAAGCTGTTGCTTGATGAGAACCTGCCTAAAAGGTTAAAGCTTGATTTTGCTGAACATGAAGTTTACACCGTTAGAGACAAAGGGTGGAATGGCGTAAAGAATGGCAAACTATTAAAGCTCTTAATTGAACATAGTTTCGACGTGCTGATTATATTCGATAAAAATTTGCAGTATCAGCAAAGCTTTGATAAGTACACGATAACGGTGTTTGTACTTACTGCACCTATCAATACGTATGCAGAATTAACCAAGTTGAGTAAAGAAGTAATCAGCCACCTTCAAACAGGTGAATTAATAAAAGGCCCTGCAATTATCGGGCGTAAACGGTTATAAAATTAACTCCGCCCGTCATACCGAATTTATTTCGGCATCCCACGTGCTTAGTCGCGAACGTTATCCGTTTTATTATCCGCATTTATACCTTCTGATGTGTTGCCGAAACAAGTTCGGCATAACGGGTATAAAACCGTCATTGCGAACGATAGTGAAGCAATCCCTGCGCGCTAGGTAAACTGGTACATTTCTACGCAGGGGTTGCTTCGTAACTCGCATCACGGGTTTGCAATGGTATATCAATCCCCCTACTTCTTCCCCTTCTCCCCAACAATAACAATATTCGGCTTCGGTGGGGTTTTCATGCCTTCGCCAATAAAAAAACTGGTATGGGGCGGCTGGTTGTAGGCTACGTTTTGCCAGGCAATGCTGAGGCGGTATTGTGGATCGTGCATAAAGGTGTACATGCGGTTTTTGGCGGGTATGGTGGTGGTAAATATGCGGAGTTCCTTACCGTTGCGGGTGGCGTAAATGGCTTCTTCGCGCCAGTCGCCCAGTATATCACCGCTGAGTACGGGGTTTTGCTTAGTACCGTTGTTGCTCACACAATCGTACAGGGCAGCGTTCAATAGCATGTTGGGTTTAGCGTTTTGATAGTCCCATTTGGTAATGCGGGTACCGTCCAGCAGTTCGCTCAGCATATCATCATCCCAAAAAATGCCGAAGTTGACCGATGGATTGCGCTCGGCAATTTTGTTGCCCTTCACATCGTACATGCCCGAAATACCTGCCCCGGCCACCCACGATTCAAATCCCGGGTAACGTGGGTCCACATCCAGCGATAAGCCACGGCCCGGCCCTTCGCCATCATCGCCAGCTTTAACCGACGGGATCTTCCAGATCACCTCACCTGTACGGGCATCGCGAAAGTTAGCCCCGGCATCGCCAAAGCGTTCCTGTATGTCAAAAACTTCCAGTCCGGGCCGGTTAGGGTCCAGGTCCGATACATGCAGGGCATCGGCATGGCCAATGCGGGTACTGTAAAGGCCCTTACCGTTATCGTCTAAGGTCATGGCACCGTACACAATTTCGTCCTTACCATCATTATCCACATCGGCAATGGTCAAATTGTGGTTGCCCTGCCCGCGAAACGGACGTGTTTCGGCGCTGGCATCGCTGTCAAAAACCCAGCGTTGTTTAAGCTTGCCTTTGTCCAGGTCCCAGGCTGCAATTACGGTACGGGTGTAGTAGCCGCGGCACATAATTAAACTGGGGTGTACACCATCTAAATAAGCAATGGCTGCTAAAAAGCGCATACCGCGGTTGCCGTAACCATCGCCCCAAATTTCTTTGATCTGTTCGGTAGTAGGCTCCAACGTGGTAGGGTGTAGTGTGGGTACGTAGCCGGTTGTATTAATGGCAGCGCCGGTTAAGCCGTTAAACACGGTCAGGTATTCGGGGCCGTGCAAAATATGGCCCTGGCTGTTGCGCCATGTTTTGGTCGAGTCACCTATCACCTTTCCCTGCCCGTCTATAGTACCATCAGCAGTTTTACAGGCTACCTCGGCCTTGCCGTCGCCATCCAGGTCGTACACCATAAACTGGGTATAGTGCGCGCCCTCGCGTATGTTGCGGCCCAGGTTTATACGCCACAGCAGGGTTCCGTCTAATTTATAAGCCTCTAAAATAGGATCGCTGGTAATGCCACTGTGCGAGTTATCATGACCAACGCCCGCCTGATGCAAAATGATCTCGTACTCGCCGTCGCCATCCAGGTCTCCTACCGAAGCATCATTGGGTTTGTAGCCGGCCATAGTTTGCAAGGGTACAGACAGATACGGTTTTCCGGCGCTGTTAACCGGCAGGGTATAGGCAGCACTTGCCACGCCTTCTTTTCTGTTCAATACTTCTTTCACAAAGTAGGTAGTAGCGGCGGTGCTGTCGGCCAGTTGGTCAATATAGTTGGTAGTAGATATAATAGGAGAAGCATTAACCTTAACGGTGCCTTTGCTGCCCGTGGTTCGGTACAGGTTAAACGCTAAATTGTCGGCATCTGTGGTCAGTAAGCGCCATCCCACGTAAACCTTGCCGCCGCCCTGGTTTATGGCAACTACGCCACGGCCCAGTTTTTCCATCATTTTTTGAGAAAAAACAGTGGTATGAGCACATAATAACATAAGGCAGGCCAACATCAAGGCATTAAAGGAAATTCTCATTACAGGTAATTGGTTTAATTGATGCTTTAAAGTAAACTATTTTGAAGGTTTAAACTGTGATGTACTGTAGGGTAACCGGGTTAAATTATTGTAACTAATTTGTGATGAAATTGGACGTAATTAATTCAGGCTCAAATCCGTTTATCGTTAGTGTAAATTAATACCTAATCGTTCAAAAAAACGGCTTTATATTGCCATAGTATCGCATATTCTGTTATTATTGCATTATGTTTAACAATTTCCCCATGTTACGTATCAAAAAAGTTTCGATGTTAATATTGGGCATATTGGTAATGTGCCTGGCTTTTACTTCAAAAGGTATGGCTCAAACCGACCTTGACCGCTTGTACAGTAAATACAAAGGTCGCACTGAAACCACCATTTTTGTTGGTGAAAGGGAAATTAACGCTAAGGTGATCGTTAACTATAATGCTAAAGGCAAACCGTACCGCATTATTGTTTATGGCGAAGCGGCGGCCGACGGCGATCTGGAAAACCTGGTAGAAGAGTTAGGCGAAACCAAGGTTAAGGCTGGCTATAGAAAACTGCTTCACCCAAATGCCGTTAATTTTGATCAAAACCGTATTTACGAAAATAATATACAGGTATCGCTTTATCAAAAAGGTACCCAATACGCTAAATACGGTATTAAAAAAATAGAGGTGCGTAATCAACTGGTGGGCGAAACCGGCACCCCGCACTACACGGCCGATTTCTTTTACTTTGAAGTAGGAGACACCGCGCGCCGCAGTACCCTTAAACCCGAGAAGTTCGATTTTTAATCCTGGCATCAAACAGCATTCATGAAAAAAGTTTACTTCATCATCTTCAGTTTATTGTTTGTTAATTTGGCTGCGGCACAAAAGAAAGTTGCCCAGCCCCAATTGGATGTTGACCGGGTTTACAACCTGTATAAAGACACCAGCGATATCATCATCCGCAGTGGCGGTAAGGAAATAAAGGCCAAGATCAAGATCTCCTTGAATGCGCTTGACAAACCTTACTCGGTAATTGCCTACGGCGAAGCCGATGCCGATATGGATGACGTGCTGCAAAAATTAAAGGTGGAACTGGGCGTAACCAAGCTACAGGCCGGTTATAAGCAATCGCCCGGCACATACCCTGTTGCATTTAACCCAACTGGTAACTACGAGCATACGGTTAAGATCTCGTATTTTCAAAAAGGATCACAATCGGCTAAATACGGTATTCAAAAGATCATGTATAACGATCAGGATGTGAACGGCCTTACCGTACCCCGCCATGTAAGCGATTTTTTCTATTTTGAGGTATGCGACGAAAGCCGTAGAAATGCTGCAAAGGCCGGCGATAAGTTTGTGTTTTGATTTTTTACGACGCAGGTATAACGTTATTAATCCCTAAAATATGCCGCTGGTATCTGTCATTATTCCTAATTACAACCACCAAAAATATTTAAAGCAGCGCATCGATTCTGTTTTGGGTCAAACCTTTCAGGATTTTGAATTGATTATACTGGATGATTGCTCAACAGATAGCAGTGCCGCAATTATTGAGGAATATGCACGTCATCCTAAAGTGAGCCACATTATTATAAACGCCGTAAACAGCAACAGCACTTTTAAGCAGTGGCACAAGGGAATTAACCTTGCCGTTGGTAAATACATTTGGGTAGCCGAAAGCGACGACTGGTGCGAACCCGGAATGCTGGAGGTTTTAGTTAACGCCTTACAGGCCGATGATGCCTGTGTTTTTGCCTACGTGCAATCGCACATTATAAATGATGCCGATGATATTATGTGGCAAACCACACACCGTAAAGTTTTTGAGTACGTTGCCGGTACCAGCTTTATACAACAACACATGTTGTATCGCAACGCGGTTTTTAATGCCAGTATGGCTGTTTTCCGTAAAGATGTGTACGAGACTATTTCACCTGCATTTACGCAATATAAATTTTGCGGCGACTGGCTTTTCTGGATCGAGGCCTCTTTACAAGGTAAGGTATATATATCGGGCAGGGTGTTAAACTATTTCCGCAAGCACGATCAGGACATAACCGGTAAGGTGTATGCTACCGGGTACAACTTTTTAGAAGAAGTGAGTGTGCTTAAAACCGTTTTCGACCGTAATATTATAAACGGACTTGCCTATAAAAAGGCTTTGTTACGTAAATATTTTGATTATCAGAATATTGCAAAAGGGCTCCCTGCCAACGCACAGCAAGAGCTACAAAAAGCCTTTTACGGGCACAATGGATACAGCTATGCTAATTATCTAAAAACAAAGTATCTCACCAAAAAAATCAAGAATAACGTTGCGGGTTTATTGCGTTCATTAGCAGGACCGTCGCCATTCAATTAAATGATAGTCATCTACTGCGGATTTTAATTTATTTCGTTAATGTCGTTGAATAATCAGGGTCATCATTTAATCACAAAAAAATCAACGGTACCGCAGATTTAATTGATTTCGTTGATGTCGCTGAATAATCAGGGTCATCATTTAATCACAAAAAAATCAACGGTACCGCAGATTTCGTTAATGTCGTTGAATAATCAACGCCATCATACAATCACAAAAAAATCAACGGTACCGCAGATTTAATTGATTTCGTTGATGTCGCTGAATAATCAACGCCATCATACAATCACAAAAAAATCAACGGTACCGCAGATTTCGTTAATGTCGTTGAATAATCAGGGTCATCATTTAATCACAAAAAAATCAACGGTACCGTTTTTGTATCTTTAGCCCGTAATGACGAAGTATCTGCGGTGGCTATTGCTCCCTTTTTCTTTAGTATATGGCCTGGTAGTTATAATGCGTAACTGGTTATACGATGCCGGTATATTTACCAGCCGTACGTTTAATTTGCCTGTTATTGCCGTAGGTAACCTGGATGTAGGTGGCGCCGGTAAAACCCCCATGACCGAGTACCTCGTGCGCTTATTGAAAGACGATCACAAACTGGCCACCCTTAGCCGTGGCTATGGCCGCCAAACCAAAGGTTTCCTTACCGCTACCGCCACCTCCATTACTGCTACCGAGTTAGGCGACGAGCCCAGCCAGTTCCATCAAAAGTTTCCTGGTATTACGGTAGCCGTTTCCGAAAAGCGTGCCTGGGGTATTGAGCAGTTAATGAACGATCATGAAGTTATAGTTTTGGATGATGCCTACCAGCACCGGGCCGTAAACCCCGGCTTTAAGATCTTACTGTTAGATTATAACCGGTTGAACGATCCGAAACTTTTGTTACCCGCCGGTAACCTGCGCGAGCCCTTTATTGGCCGCTACCGCGCCGATGTTATGGTAGTGAGTAAATGCCCTGCCGGTTTAACCCAGGCACAGCAGCAAAAGGCGTTAGAGGTTTTACTGCCCTTGCATTACCAGCAGGTTTATTTTACCGGTATAACTTACCTGCCATTGCAGAATTTAGAAGGCCAACCTGTAAGCAAAAACATTGATAGCCACACCACCGTATTTTTGCTGACCGGCATTGCCAACGCACAACCTTTACTCAGCTATATCAAAGAGCATACTTTACACGTTATACATCATAATTATCCCGACCATCACCAATTTAGCATAAAAAATATTGCTAAACTTGCAAAGGATTTTAATGGTTGCAAGGCACCCAAAAAAGTAATTATTACTACCGAAAAAGATGCCCAGCGCTTATACGAACCACAACTGCTACCGCAGGTAAAAGCTTTGCCAATTTGGGTGTTGCCCATTGGTATTCAGTTTTTAAACCAGCAACAACAGCAGTTTAATAATACTATATATAACTATGTTAAACAATATAAAACGTACCGCCGACTTTATTAAAAGCCGCATAGGTGATTTTGAACCCGAAGTTGGTATAATTTTAGGTACCGGTTTGGGTGGCCTGGTTAAAGAAATTGAGGTGATCAAACAACTACCTTATTCCAACATCCCCGATTTTCCTATCTCAACGCTGGAGTTTCACTCGGGCCGGTTAATATTTGGCACGCTGGCTGGTAAAAAGGTGGTAGCCATGCAGGGTCGTTTGCATTATTACGAAGGGTATAACATGCAGCAAATTACCTTCCCGGTTAGGGTAATGAAAATGCTGGGCATTAAAACCCTGTTCGTATCCAATGCCAGCGGTGCCCTAAACCCTGCCTTTAAAAAAGGCGACCTGATGGTGATAGACGATCACATCAATTTGCAGCCTACTAACCCGTTGGTGGGCAGTAATGATGATGAACTGGGCCCGCGCTTCCCCGATATGAGCGAGCCTTACGATAAGACATTGACAGAAAAAGCTTTACAAATTGCCGCCGATAACAATATAACCTGCCACAAGGGAGTTTATGTAGCGGTTACAGGCCCTAATTTAGAAACCCGTGCCGAATACCGCTATTTGCGCATTATAGGCGGCGATGCCGTAGGTATGAGCACCGCGCCCGAGGTTATTGTGGCCAACCACATGGGTTTACCGGTTTTTGCCATTTCGGTATTAACCGACGAAGGTTTCCCCGATACGCTGAAACCGGTATCAATTGAGGAGATCATAGAAACAGCCCGTAATGCCGAGCCGTTTATGACCCATATTTTGAAGGAATTGATAGCAAACCTCACCTAAACGGCGAAGCCCTCATGAGTACCAAAAATCAATTACCAATGAATAATCCTCTCCAAAGCAGAGGACTTTGAACAAGGTTAATTACAACTCCCTCCCCTCTGGGGAGGGCAGGGGTGGGGTTACTTGCCATACGATACTAACAGGAATGCTGGATAAGCTTAAATATATAATTGGTACACTGCTGCTACTGGTATGGGTACAAACGGCCTTTGCCCAAATACCCGACAGGCCGTACGGGGCCGATACGCTGCGTGCCGGTGCGCGTAAAATGTCGAACTCCGAATCTATCGACAGTACCCGCAAACGCCAGGAAAACAAGGAGGACAGCATCATTTACACTTCCAAGTTTGTTAAGGTTACCAACGAGCGGTTACTGAAGGATAGTACCCAGGTATTTCCGCTGGATACGGGCCTGGTAAATTTTGAAAATTATAGTCCGCTTAACCAGCCCTACAGTCCACGCATACATTTGGGGAGCACCGGATTGCCGCAACGCCCCCTGCTTTTCGAACCACTGAAAACCGTTGGTTTCGATGCGGGTAACCACGCGTTAGATGTATATATGTTAAGGCCCGAAGATATTTTATACTACCGTACCAGGGTGGCTTACACCAATATGTCCTTTTATAGCGGGGCATTTGGCAACCCGCAGTCCGATCAGATCTTTAAACTTGTACACACCCAAAACGTTAAGCCCAACTGGAACTTTACTTTTAATTTTAATTCCACGGGCTCGCGCGGTTATTATCGCCGGCAAAATGTAAGCGACCTAAACGCCGCCATAGCTACCTGGTACGAATCGAAAGGCAAGCGTTATAATGTACTGGCTAACATTATTTTTAATAACCTCAAATCGCCCGAAAGCGGTTCCATCGTTAACGAAAATATCTTTAATACCGGTTCGTTCGATAAGCAAAACGAAGCTGTGCGACTTAATAACGCGTTTTTGAATTACCGCAACAATGGCTTGTACATTAAACAGTATTATTACTTAGGCCGTATAGATACGCTAACGAGCAAGGGTGCCGATGGTACCGGTTCGCAAAAAATACTGCCTACCCAGCGGGTGTCGCATACGCTGTATTATAATGTACAAAAGTACACCTTCGCGCAAAATGAACCCGATACTTACAAGGTTTTCCCCGACTACTTTTTTAATGCCAATATATCGCAGGATTCGTTGGGCGTAACCAATATCCGTAACGATTTTTCGTACAGCTTTTACCTGCGCGGCAAATCGGTAAGTTTTGTAAAAAACGAGGTTAAACTGGATGTGGGCTTAACGCATGACTTTTTCCGCTACAGCCAGTACATTAACGATTCGACCCAGTTAAACACCGGCTTGCGTAACCAACAGCGCCGGGTGCAAAATACCACCAATCAAAACATCAAGTTAAATGCCCGTTTCAGTTACCGCTTTAGCGATAAGGTAGGGCTCGACGGCGATTTTCAACAGGTAGTAACTGGCTATAACTTTGGCGATTACCTGTACGATGTAAAGGTAAACCTGGCTGGTGGCGAAAAAGCCGGGCGTATTGTTTTAGGGGCCTACCTGCAAAACAATGAAGCACCGCTGGTTTACAAAAATTACATTACCAACCATTATGTATTCCGCAATACCGGCATCGGCAAGCAGCAGATCAATAATGTGTCGTTCAATTACATTAATGATAAGCTGCTAATTGATTTAAAGGCCGAATACTTTTTAGTGAACGGCTACCAGTATTTTGCCGCGCAAACCCCCGGCGGTAACGATGTAGCGCCAACACAGCTAAGTTCGCCGCTAAACATGCTCAAAGTAAGCGTAGGCAAAAAGATAGCCTGGGGCAATTGGCATGCCGAGGACTACCTGGTTTACCAACGGTCCGACTATCAATCCACCCTGCGTACGCCGCAGTTTTACAACTATGCTAATATCTATTATACCACGTTGTTTTTCCAGGTGTTAAATACCAGCTTGGGTGTCAATGCACGTTATAATACCGCTTATACCGCACCAAACTATGCGGTGGGTTTAGGCCAGTTTTACAATAGCTCCGATATATCTTTTTTAACCTACCCGGTAATCACCCCTTACATTAAGGCCACCCTGTTTCGTACCAACCTGTTCATTCAGTATGAATACGTTAATCAAAATCTGCAAAGCAACGGGTATTACACCGTTAACCGTTACCCCATGGGCGATAAGATACTCAAGTTCGGTGTAAGCTGGACGTTTTATAATTAGTCTCCCAGCACCATAAGGGGGAGCAGGAGTTTCGATGTGTAGTTTTAAATTCCCCTCCTTGGAGGGGTGCGAAGGAATTGTGCCAGGGCATGTAATTGCCGATTTGTAATAACAGCTTGGGCGTTTCCCTCCGGGCCGCGCTTTACGCTCATACTGCACAGGCCTTAGCCACGGGCCGGTATCCGCTGCAATCGCTAACGCAGGTTTGGTTAAGTAGTTGATTGGTTAATTGGTTGAGTAGTTAAGAAGTATGTTTGTAGGAAAATTTAAACCAATCAACTGCCCACCATTCAACCACTCAACCAATCCTCGTGTTAGGGATTGTACCGTAAAGCCCGGAATGAAGCGTAGCGCAATGAGGACTTGCAGGGGAAAGCCCGGGCCGAAGGCAACACCAAATTAGAGTCAGGAGTACAGAGTCAGGAGTCAAGGCTTTACCGGCATAATAAATATGCATCTCCTTTTCTAAGAGCTAAAATATTGTTTACGAAAAGCGTTTACAAAACGGTCAAACGTAAACACCTTTAAGCCGTATTTTGTCGTAAATCGTCATGCGAAAAACTGCAAAAATGAGTTATATAAATAAAAAGTTAATCCTTTAAGTTAATAAGATTAACGGGCACTGTAGTGGTGAACACTGATCCTACATCTGCAATTAATAATCTGCACATTAGCACATTAACATCACGTCTTCTGCTTCTTTTTCTTAGCTGCCGGGAATAATACATTATTCAGGATCAACCGGTAACCGGGCGAATTGGGATGCAGTTTAAGGTCGGTAGGAGGGTCGCCTACGGCGTGTTGGTAATCTTCGGGGTCGTGGCCGCCATAGAAGGTAAACTGGCCTTTGCCGTACTCGCCGTGAATGTAGCGGGCTTCGTTCTGAGTCTTCATTTCGCCCATAATAGTAACATCGGGCTTAATGCGGTTTTTGTTGTAGGCCGTGGTAAGGCCCATAAAACCCTTAATCACCTTATCGTGGTTCTGCGTTAGCATGCTGGGCACCACATCCCACTTGGCCGAAAAATCGAACAGGGTAAAAAAGTCGCGGGTACGCTCTACCTGCCTAAAAGGTGTAACATCAATATCGCTAAACTGGTGCGACATCGGGTTCATATCCAGCTTAAAATCTTTAAAAGCAAAGGTTTGGCTATAATCTAATTTAAACTGGGCACGGTAATCGGCCGGGTCACCGTCGAACATACTCTCACATAGGTCGGTAGCGGAGGCGGATAGGGCAATATCAAATGTATCCGTCCCCGAGCACATGGCAAACAAAAAGCCACCACCTCCACAAAATTCATGGATGTTTTTTGCCACAGCTAATTTCATTTGCGATACCTTTTTAAAACCCAACTTATGAGCCATAGCCTCCTGGCTCTTTACATCCTCCTGGTACCAGGGCTGAAAGCGGAACGCACCGTAAAACTTACTGTACTGGCCGGTAAAATCTTCGTGGTGCATGTGCAGCCAATCATATTTTAGCAGGTCGCCTTTTATAACCTCCTCATCGTAAACCACATCGTAAGGTATCTCGGCATACTTCAGCACCAGGGTAACGGCATCGTCCCAGGGCAGCTTACTCTTAGGCGAATACACCGCCATCTTAGGCGCCTTTTGCAACTTCACCACATCCATATTAACTGATGGGTCGCTTACCTCGGTAAGGATAGCATTTACCCGGGCATCGGCCAAAACCTCGTAACTCACACCGCGTATCTTGCATTCATCTTCGAGTGGCTTGCTGTACTTGGTCATGAAGCTGCCGCCGCGGTAATTGAGCAGCCAGTCTACATCCTCGCCATTACGCAATATCCAATAGGCAATGCCGTAGCTTTTCAGGTGGTCTTTTTGAACCTCATCCATAGGTAACAGGATGGAAGCCGCCCGCATGAGTAATGGGAAAAGGAGTAAGGTTAAAGCTAAAAGGTATTTCTTCATTGCGGATTTAAGATAAAGAAATTACAGAGGCTACAGCTAATTGAATTTCATTGAGATGTAACGAGTTTGTACGGCCCAATCTTTTAACAAAACGCTGTTCGGAAACTGATCTTATTTGAAAGCAGTCAGCAGCTGATGATTTAGATAAATTATTATTGGGGTCGGGTTTAATATTAACCATCCAGATAGCTGTATTATAATGTGCTTTCCAATCGGTAAGCGGTACAATTATTCTTAGAGGCAACTTGCCTAATGCGTAGTCATTAATAATGATCGCAGGTCGGGTTTTCTTTATTTCGGAGCCTATAGTTGGGTCAAGGCTAATTAGCCATACCTCACCTTGCTTCATAAAAGTCTTCGCGGTCCAGGTTGCTAAAAGTAGTTAGTTCTGCGTCGGTAACATAATCATTGTATAAATGATCTGCACCGGCCAGTAGTTTGTCTCTTTTATTTTCCTGTTTTAAATTTTTAATGGTCAATTCAATTACCGTAAGCCGCTGGCTAATGGGCAGTTTATTTATTTCCTCTACTATTTGCTCGGTTCCCATATTCAAATGTAACGAATAAATACCTAAGCTATTATATGTTTACGGGATTGCCTAAAATGTTTAACTTTGCCACCTGTTTTAAGAAAACCGAAAAGACATGAGTAAAGCAATAATGAAAACCGAAAAGGGTGACATGACCATCGAATTTTACGATAAAGATGCCCCTAATACTGTAGCCAACTTTTTAAACCTGGCTAAAACAGGCTTTTACAATGGTGTAACTTTTCACCGTGTAATTCCTAATTTCGTTGTACAAGGTGGCGACCCAACCGGTACAGGTGCAGGTGGCTCAGGTACCCGTATCGACTGTGAATTAACCGGCGAAAACCAGTACCACGACCGTGGCGTGTTATCAATGGCACATGCCGGCCGTAACACCGGCAGTTCACAATTCTTTATTTGCCACAGCCGCGATAACACCGCTCACCTGGACAGAAACCACACCGTATTTGGTAAAGTGGTTGAAAACGTAGACGTGGTAGACGCTATTCGTCAGGGTGATAAGATCACCAGCATTGAAGTAATTGAGGAATAATTAGTGTTGCGAGTGTTGAGTTGCGAATTGCCAGAGATTTTCTGCAACCCGCAGCTCGCTGCTCACAACCCGCAACATAAAATAAATGAATTTACAAGGAATTGTATCGGTAGGAGGCAAACCCGGATTATGGAAAGCGCTTGCCCAAAATAAAACCGGTTTCGTACTGGAAAGCCTGGACGAGAAGAAGACCAAGCTGGTGGTAAACCTGAGTACCGCTAAAATGGCCGCTTTAGATGAGATTACCATTTTTGGTGCCGATGAGGACATTAAACTGATAGATGTTTTAGAGCGCATAAAAAATGCCGAAACAGTGCCTGAAGTAAAAGCCGAAGGTAAAAAATTACGTGAGTTTTTCCGTGAGGTAGCACCCGACCACGATGAAGAAAAAGTATATGCTTCGGATATAAAAAAGGTATTGGCCTGGTATTATATTTTGAAGGATATGCCTATTTTTAATGAAGAAGCGAAAGCCCCCCAGCCTCCTCAAGGGGGAGCTGGAGTGTCGGATGAAGCAGAAGAAGCTTAATAGCCGCAATAATCAAGCAGAAAAAGCCGAAGAGTTTAGCTTCGGCTTTTCCTGTTTTAATGATTATGTTTTTTAAAAGTTTCCCCTTCAGGAGGCTGGGGGGTACACTCCTTTTCGTAACAAGCCTCTCCGGCAAATTCGGGTTCAAAGGTGCTATGCTGTATTTCTAAATGCTCCAGCCGGTGGCGCAGGTCGTGCTTGATCTGGTTGAAATTGTTGGTTTCTTCGGGGTGAATAACCAGGTGAGCGGTTAAAGCATTTTCGGTGGTGCTTAGTGCCCATACGTGCATGTGGTGTATATCTTTTACCCCTTTGGCTTTCATGAGTTCAGTCTTAATTTTATTTAAGTCCATTTGCTTGGGTACACCATCAAATTCCAAACGGAGGCTATCGGCCAGTAATTGCCAGGTGCCTGCCATAATTACGATCACAATAATTAAACTCACGGCGCTATCTACCCAATACCATTGGGTAAAGTAAATCACCAGGCCCGATATTACCACGCCTAACGATACTATTGCATCAACCGCCATGTGCATATAGGCGCCTTTAACGTTGAGGTCTTTTTCCTTGTCTTTCATAAACAGCCAGGCGGTAACACCGTTTACCAAAATACCCGCAAAGGCCACCCATGCTACAGTAATGCCTGGTACGGGTTGCGGATGACCTATCCTTAAAATAGCCTCGTAAGCAATAATACCTACAGCAGCCACCAGGATCACTGCGTTAAGTAAAGATACCACAATGGTAGACCGCTTATAGCCATAAGTGTACATGTTGTTAGCCCTCACCTTACTCAATTTAAAGGCTAACAATGCCAGGGCTAAACTGGCAACATCGCTCAGGTTATGACCGGCATCGGTAAGCAGGGAAAGCGAGCCTTTGGCAAAGCCCACACCAGCTTCAATAATAACGAATGCCGAATTAAGGAGAATGCCAATAATAAAAGCGGTATTTAAACGATCAAGCTTGGGAGCATGATCGTGGTGATGGTGTGAATGGTCGTGACCCATGGAGCCCCCTGCCCCCTAAAGGGGGAGCCGGAGTTGTACAAAGATAATACCTCGGAATTTAGAAACAAGAGGTAAGAAACAAGATACAAGAGTTAAGAAATGTGAAATGGCAAGTAAGTCTTGTTTCTTGCCTCTTATTTCTTGTCTCTCTCTTATTGGTGATGGTAAGGCTCTCCTTTAATAATGCTGTAAGCACGGTATAACTGCTCCACAAAAAACAACCTGACCATCTGGTGGGAGAAAGTCATGCGCGATAGGGCCAGTTTGGCGTTGGCGCGTTCGTAAACCGTGGCATCAAAACCATAAGGACCACCTATAACAAATACGATGGATTGTACCGAGCCAATGGCCTTTTTATCCAGGTAATCGGCAAACTGTACAGAGTTAAATTCCAAACCGTTTTCGTCCAGCAAAACCACATGGTCGGTAGCGGAGAGTTTTTTTAAAATGAGTTCGGCTTCTTTAGTTTTTTGCTGCTCGGGGGTTAGTGCCTTAGTGTTCTTGAGTTCGGGCAGGTCGGTAATTTCGAGCTTGGTATAGTGTTTCAGCCTTTTCACAAACTTGTCTATCCCTTCCTTAATATAAGCATCTTCGGTTTTACCAACCGTGAGCAGCGTTATTTTCATGGTACAAATAAACGGCTAAAAACCATGAGCTGCCAAAATTTGGTTTAATTTGGTCAAAATTCTATTGTATGACCGAAACCATCATATCTACTTATCAACAAAATATTGTCATTGCCCAGGAGCAAATCCAGTATTACCAAAAAAAGGTTAATGTATTTTCGCTGCTGCGGTTAATTGCGTTCGGTACTTTGCTGGTACTTATTTATTGGGCGGTTAAGCTCGAAACCTTTACCTTATTCGCTACAGGTGCGGTTATTATAGGCGTGTTATTCAACTGGCTGGTGGCGCGCCAAAGCTGGTTCGAAAAGCAAAAAACATACTTTCAAAACTTTAAAGCCGTTAACCAAAATGAAATAGACAGCATGAAACAGCATGCCAACATCTACGCAAACGGAGACAGCTATAACAACGAAAAACACTACTATACATCTGATCTTGATATATTTGGTAACGCTTCCCTCTATCAGCTCATTAACCGGGCTGCCACTTCAACCGGCAGGCAAAAACTGGCCTACTGGTTAACAACTCCCGCAGCCAAGCCTGTAATTTTACAAAGACAAGAAGCTATAGTAGAGTTAAAAGGAAAATCTCCCTGGAAACTGGAAACGCAAGCCCGATTGCTGTTTGCTAATAAAGAGGACGCCGATGGTTTGTCCAGGCTTTTTAAATACCTGCATACGCCTGTTAGTATGCCCGGCCAATACTGGTTAACCAAATATATTGTTGTTGCGCCTGTAGTGCTTGTTGCGGCTTTTATGGTGTCTTTTTACGTGCCATGGGTAAAGTATATAGCCATAAGTATAGCCTTACTGAACTTTGTGATCACCGGAGCTACTACTAAGGCTACTAATCAAACCGATTTAATTGCAGGCAAAATTGGCAATACCTTAAAGAGTTACGCCGATGTATTTACCGGAATTGAAGCAGTAACCTGGACGGCAGGCTACAGCGCAGTACTGGCTAATGTGATCAAACGCCCTGATGGTAAAAGCACGGCTGCTATTATGGGCCAATTATCAGGCTTGATCAATAATCTGAACCAGCGCTTAAATATGTTTGTAGGCTTTTTTCTAAATATAATTTTTGTTTGGAATGTGCGCTATGTGTTAGCCATAGAGAAGTGGAAACGTGAAAATCATGAGGAGATAGAAGCCGCGTTTGATGTGATAGCCGAATATGAAGCACTGATTAGCCTGGCCAGTTTACACATTAACTACCCTGATTGGGTAGTGCCGCAAATTGCCGAAGGTGATGGCTTTACCTTAACTGCTAAAGAAATAGCACACCCGCTGATTAAAGAAAAGTTACGGGTAACCAATAGTTACGAGCTGAACAACACCCGCAAGGTCGACATCATCACCGGATCGAATATGGCTGGTAAGAGTACCTTTTTGCGTACACTGGGTATTAACACCGTGCTGGCCCTGGCCGGTGCACCGGTTTGTGCGAAAAGTATGGAAGTATCGGTTGTTCAATTGTTCAGCTACATGCGTATTAAAGATTCGCTGAACGAAAGTACCTCAACTTTTAAAGCTGAACTGGATAGGTTACAAATGCTGCTGAAAGCAGTGGACACCCAACCTAACATCTTCTTTTTAATTGATGAAATGCTGCGGGGTACCAACTCGGTTGATAAGTACTTAGGCTCAAAAGCGGTGATAGAAAAGCTGATCAGTCAGCATGGGGTAGGCCTGGTTGCCACGCACGACCTGCAACTGGCGCAATTAGAAAATCAGTATCCTAATTATGTACGCAATTTTTACTTTGACATACAGGTATTGAATGGCGAAATGTTGTTCGATTATAAAATGAAGGACGGCGAATGTAAAACCTTTAACGCCTCGTTACTGCTGGAGCAAATAGGGATATTTAGCTCTAAGGAAAAGTAGAATCGGGAGTCAAAAGTCAGGAATCAGGAGTAAGGGTCGGGAGTCAGGAATCAGGAGTAAAGAGTCAGGAAACAAGAGATAGGCACAGGTAAGTGAAAACATACCCGTCATACAATCTTCATTGTTTGGGCTGTTGGGGGTTGATAATTGGAAGCATTTGCAGCTGTTACTCGCTAAAACTACCCAATACATATTAATTCTACCTACTGTCAGTCAAGGGCTTGTCGAAGACTTATACACTCTACTAAATCGTCGACAAGCTACCCATGACAGGTTAAAATGCTTAGACTGACAAACTTTAATCTATTGTGATTTACACCTTAAATGCTATTAAAATTTAAAACGGGCATTGATGGGTGTACTACAAAAAAATCCCGCACCAGCTGGCCGGGATTTTTTATATGTTCAAGCCAATCTCTTGGCTCTTGTTTCTATAAACTATGCCAGCTTAGCCAACTCCTCAGCCATGGCAGCGCCAATTTCGGCTGGTGATTCTACTACACGGATACCGCACTCGGTCATAATTTTCATTTTAGCGGCTGCTGTATCGTCTTCACCACCTACAATTGCACCAGCATGACCCATTCTACGGCCCGGAGGCGCAGTTTGGCCGGCAATGAAACCTACTACGGGTTTAGTACCATGTGCTTTAATCCAATGGGCGGCATCTGCTTCCATGTTACCACCAATTTCACCTATCATAATAATACCGTGAGTTTCGGGGTCGTTCATCAGCAATTCAACCGCTTCTTTAGTTGGGGTACCAATAATAGGGTCGCCACCAATACCAATAGCGGTAGTAATACCTAAACCTGCTTTAACCACCTGGTCAACTGCTTCGTAAGTTAAAGTACCCGATTTGGAAACCACGCCAACGTTACCTTTTTTAAAGATAAAGCCTGGCATAATGCCAATCTTGGCTTCGTCGGCCGTAATAATACCCGGGCAGTTAGGGCCAATTAAACGTGTATCCTTATCGGTTAAATATTCTTTAACCTGAATCATGTCTTTAGTTGGAATACCTTCGGTGATACAAACAATTACCTTAATGCCGCCTTCGGCCGCTTCCATAATGGCATCGGCTGCAAATGCAGGAGGTACAAAAATGATAGATACGTTGGCACCGGTTTTATCTACCGCGTCTTTAACGGTATTAAACACCGGACGGTCAAGGTGAGTTTGTCCGCCTTTGCCGGGTGTAACGCCACCTACTAACTGGGTTCCGTAGGCAATCATTTGTTCGGCATGGTAAGTGCCTTCATTACCGGTAAAACCCTGAACAATTACTTTTGAATCTTTATTTACGAGAACACTCATGGTTTTTGCTTTTGTACGGCAAAGCTATAAAAAAAGAAACAAGAGCCAAGAAACAAGAGATAAGAAATGAAATAAGTATTTGGAAGGGGGATTGGGATTAATTTGCGGGGGGTGGGACAAGAGCCCAGGGCTAAAAAGCCCTCCCTCCCGGGGAGGGTTGGGAGGGGCTACTTACTAACCGCTGCAGCGTACTTACTGCGATCAAACGACTTCTCACTAATGGAAACCGCTATAGTAGCAACGCCGTTACCTATCACATTGGTAATAGCCCGGGCTTCGCTCATAAAACGGTCTACACCTAACAGCAATGCTACACCTTCTACAGGGATTACCTTAATAGCCGCCAGCGTGGAAGTCAATACAATAAAGCCGCTACCCGTTACGCCGGCCGCACCTTTAGAGGTTACTATTAAAATGCCGATAATGGCTAATTCCTGCCCCAGCGAAAGCGGCACATGGAAAACCTGAGCTAAAAAAATGGTAGCCATGCTGAGGTAAATAGTGGTACCATCTAAATTAAATGAGTAACCGGTTGGGATAACCAAGCCCACCACAGAGCGGGCACAGCCAATGCTTTCCATCTTCTCCATCATGCCCGGCAAGGCCGACTCGGACGAAGAGGTACCGAACACGATCAGGATCTCGCGGCGAATGAACTTCAAATATTTCCACAAACTTACCTTGCACAGGTAACAAATGAGGTTGAGCACTACAAATATAAATAGGGCCATGGTTACATAAACCGACCCCATGAGCATAGCCAGCGGTTTAAGCGTTTTAATACCGTGCGTACTTACGGTATAGGCAATACCGCCAAAAGCACCCAGGGGTGCAAGCTTCATTACCATGGTTAAAATATTAAAAAACACTTTCGATAGTTTTTCAAACGTATGAATAAGCGAGTGCCCGTTACTGCCCATACGGCTCAAACCAAAGCCAAATAATACAGCCAATACCAAAACCTGCAAAATATCGCCTTTTGCAAAGGCATCAACAAAGTTTCCAGGTATAATGTGGCTGAAGAAATCGCCCAGGTTCATTTCGCTGGCCTGTTGCTGGTATTGTGCTACCTTGGCCGCGTCGGTTGTAACCTGCATTTTTAAGCCAGCACCCGGTTTAACCAGGTTAGCTACGGTTACGCCAATAATTAAGGCAAAGGTGGTCACTACCTCAAAATACAATAAAGCTTTACCGCCTACCCGGCCAACCTTTTTCATATCGTTCATGCCGGCAATGCCCAGCACTATGGTAAAAAATATGATAGGTGCTATCAGCATACTAATTAAGCTGATAAACATTTTGCTTATACGCTGCGCTATTGGGCCAAAAGCAGGATAATATATACCCACCAACACACCCACGATAATAGCTATAAGTACCTGAACGGTTAAATTAGAAAATAAACGCTTCATGTAATAAAGGAGGTTTAATCAACAATTATACTTTAAATTTTATTGATGACGTTCCACAAATAAACGTATAACTATATTTAACTGATGATGCAAATACTTAATTACCGTAATTAGGCTTAAAAATATGGTATCGCTCCAAACATTCTGCACAAAAATAACGCTTAAACGGATACCAGAAAAGAAAGATCTTAAACCAACGGTTACGCTTTACACGATACTTAAACTCGTAGCCGCAAACAGGGCATAACGGGAGCTTATGATCCCTGGAGACTCTTCTTTTTTCTGGCATGCTTACTCTTTAAATGAGATTCGGCTAATTATTGAAGTTAGAATAAATACAATAAAATTGCTTCAGCACTTTCGGTTGTAATAATTTTATTATACGAAATATGTAACGTAAATGGTTTGCTTCCGTATAAATTATTATTCATTATAAATAATCAATTAATATACATATTTATTATATCAATTTTTAACCAATGCGTAAATATTTATTTCTTGCCATATTGGCTGTGGCTTTGTTTTCATGCAAAAAAGAAGATAAAACTGCTACCGGTTTAAAAGAGCAATTAACCGGTGGTTGGGATTATGGCACCTTATACCAGAATGATTATGATGCTAAAGGCAAGCTATTAACCTCAGTAAGGTTGCAAACGCGCAGTAACGATTACTTTGAGTTTGCTGAAAACGATACATTCGTAAGCACGTTCGATGGCCTTGCCGAAGTTACTACAGGTACCTATAACGTTACCTCAACAACAGCTTTTACCTTAAAAATTGGTAATACAACTTATCCCTGCCGGGTGGTGAGTCTTAATCTTACCAATTTGGTTTTTGTGATGGCTAACCCTAAAGTTGTAAACCAGCCTTATACCGAATATGTTCACACTTTAAGCAGATAATAGGAAAGTAATAAATAACGATACTTTCTTTGCCATTTAAGCATTGCCTTTTTATATATTTATACAATCTAAAACTTATTACGAATGTATAAATATTTATGCCTGGCGTTGATGCTGGTAGCACTGATGTCGTGCAAGAAAGACGATAACAATGCAAGTGGATTAAAAAAACGCATGGTCGGTCGATGGTACATAGACAAAGTGAATATTGACACTTATAATGCAGATGGTTCTTTAGAGGTACAGCATGAAGCAACAGGTGATGCAGGTAATTTTATCGAGTTTAAAAATGACAACACAGTAACATCTTTTACAACTGCAAACGCTCAATCTGCTTCTGTTTCATTTCAAACCACTTCCGAAAACACATTTAATATTATACAAGAGGATAGGACAGAACCTTGCCGGGTAATTAGTTTGCAAGACAAAAGTTTCACTTTCACACTGGATAGAAATAAAGGTACCGGTATGGTATATATAGAATTCACCTATTCCCTTAAAAAATAGCCTGCAATTTTTCGTAGTTTCGCCCATTATTTTGGAGAACCTGCGGAATGGATTATCAGTTTAAAGACATAGAAAAAAAGTGGCAGCAATTTTGGGCAAGCCATCACACTTTTAAAGCCGACAATCAATCGGCCAAACCCAAATACTACGTGCTCGATATGTTTCCGTACCCCTCAGGTGCCGGTTTACATGTGGGTCACCCGCTGGGTTACATCGCTTCCGATATTTTTTCACGCTACAAACGCCTCAAAGGTTTCAACGTGTTGCACCCTATGGGGTACGATTCGTTTGGCTTACCGGCCGAGCAGTACGCCATACAAACCGGTCAGCACCCTGCTATAACTACCGAAGATAATATTGCCACTTACCGCCGCCAGCTCGATCAGCTTGGCTTTTCGTTTGATTGGAGCCGGGAAGTGCGCACCAGTTCGCCCGATTATTATAAATGGACGCAGTGGATTTTTATGCAGCTGTTTAACTCGTGGTACAACAAAGCCGATGAGAAAGCTGAAAGCATTGATCAATTAACAGCTCACTTTGCCGCAAACGGTTCTGCAGGCATTAATGCCGTTTGCGATGAAGAGGTCTCAACCTTTACAGCCGACAAGTGGAATGCCATGGGCGAAGAAGCCCAGCAAGCCGAACTCCTAAAATACCGCTTAACTTACCTGCGCGAAAGCACCGTAAACTGGTGTGCCGCTTTGGGTACCGTTTTAGCTAACGACGAAGTAAAAGACGGCGTAAGCGAACGTGGCGGCTACCCCGTTGAGCAAAAGAAAATGATGCAGTGGAGCATGCGCATTACCGCCTATGCCGAACGCTTATTACAAGGCCTCGATAACATTGACTGGCCCGACCCGCTTAAAGAAATGCAACGCAACTGGATAGGCAAAAGCGTTGGCGCGAGTGTACGGTTTGGTTTGGAGCGAGGTGTGAGGAGCGAGGAACAGAGTGCGAAGAGCGAGGAGCGAGGAGAAGAGAACGCTCCTGAAACCCCGATCTCCGCAACTTACATCGAAGTTTTCACCACCCGGGTTGATACCATTTTTGGGGTAACCTTTGTAGTGCTGGCACCCGAGCACGAACTGGTAGCATCTTTAACCACTCCCGAACAAAAAGCTACGGTTGAGGCTTACATTGCGCAAACTAAAAAGAAATCGGAGCTGGACCGTATGGCCGATACCAAAACCGTATCGGGCGCGTTTACGGGCAGTTATGTACTAAACCCGCTGAACGGTGAAAAAATCCAGCTTTGGATAGCCGACTACGTGTTGGCCGGTTACGGTACTGGTGCAGTAATGGCCGTACCATCGGGCGATCAGCGCGATTACCTGTTTGCCAAGCATTTCGATCTGCCGATAGTTCCAATTATGGACATTCAAAACATCGAGAAAGAGGCCGACCCTACCAAGGATGGTAAATATATCAACTCCGATTTCATTAATGGCTTAAACTACAAGGAAGCTACGGCTGCCGTAGTGGCCAAGCTGGAGGAAATTGGTGCGGGTAAAGCAAAAGTGAACTTCCGCATGCGCGATGCCATTTTTGGCCGTCAACGTTATTGGGGCGAACCGGTGCCGGTGTATTTCAAGAACGGATTACCATACCTGATTAACGAAAGCGAACTGCCGCTAATCCTCCCTGAAATTGACAAATATCTACCAACCGAAAGCGGCGAACCGCCATTGGCAAGAGCTGAGGGGTGGAAATATAGGCCCCTCACCCCAACCCTCTCCAAAAGAGAGGGAGATAAAACCTTAAAATTCGGTTATCAAACGGCGGATGTAGCACTTTGGGAAATTTTAAAGAATAATGCCCGATCAAACCGTAGTACTTCAACCGAGGCGGAAACCCTGCTTTGGCAACATTTGAGAAACAATCAAACTGGTTTTAAAATACGCAGACAACACGCCATTGGCACTTACATAGCAGATTTTATTTGTATTCCTAAAGGCTTAATTATTGAAATAGACGGTGGATATCACCAAGGCATTCAAGAAAGTGATGCGATTAGAACTGACGCTTTAAACCAATTGGGTTTTGATGTAATCCGTTTTAGTAATGACGAGGTTACTGATAACACCACATCAGTTATTCAGGCCATACAAAATTCTTTAAAAAATCAGCCTGATAGGATATTACAATCTAAAGGAGATTCCAACTCCAACTCCCTCTCCTTTGGAGAGGGCCGGGGTGAGGCCTACGACTACGAACTCAGCACCATGCCGGGCTGGGCTGGCAGCAGCTGGTACTGGTACCGCTATATGGATGCACAAAACAGCGAAACCTTTGCCTCAGCTGAAGCAGTGAAATACTGGAAAGATGTGGATCTGTATATAGG
The DNA here is from genome assembly GCF_042679325.1 of Mucilaginibacter terrae. Classification (GTDB taxonomy): domain Bacteria; phylum Bacteroidota; class Bacteroidia; order Sphingobacteriales; family Sphingobacteriaceae; genus Mucilaginibacter; species Mucilaginibacter terrae. Next base: position 8,821 of record NZ_JBHTMJ010000022.1, on the reverse strand, counting down.
CGGCTCGGAGCATGCTACTGGTCATTTGTTATACAGCCGTTTTTGGAATAAGTTTTTAAAGGACATTGGCTTAGCCGGAGAGGAAGAGCCGTTTAAGAAATTGATTAACCAGGGCATGATCCAGGGCCGGTCGAGTTTTACTTACCGCCTGAACCCATTATTGGTTAACACCGACGATAGCTTTGTAAAACCTGAGGTCTATGTATCGAAAGGTGTTTATGAACTGTACAAGGAAGGCGACTTTGATACCATTGAGCAAATAGCCGCCTTTTATAAAGACCTCTTGCCTGCCGATACCTCAATTGGTGAAATGGACTTTAACAAGCTGCATGTAGATGTGAACATTGTACACAACGACGCACTTGATATAGCTGCTTTCCGCAAATGGAGATCAGAAAACGCTAAGGCTATTTTCGTTTTAGAAGATGGTTCGGTAGTTTACCCAGCCGATGATAGTAAGCACGAAAGCAAATACATTTGTGATACCGAGGTTGAAAAGATGTCGAAATCGAAGTTCAACGTGGTTAACCCCGATGACCTGATTGAGCGTTATGGTGCGGATACTTTACGCATGTACGAAATGTTTTTAGGTCCGCTGGAACAGAGCAAGCCATGGAACACCAATGGTATTGAAGGTGTGTTCAAATTCTTGCGTAAGTTTTGGCGTTTGTTTCATAACGACCAGTGGGCGTTTACGGTATCTGATGCCGAGCCAAGCAAAGCTGAACTGAAATCTTTGCATAAAATTATCCGTAAGGTAGAAGAAGATATTGAGCGTTTTTCGTTCAATACTTCGGTTTCCAGCTTTATGATAGCCGTGAACGAGCTGACAGATCTCAAATGTAACAAGCGTGCTATTTTGCAGGATATGGTAGTGATCTTGTCGCCTTATGCACCACACATTTGCGAGGAGCTTTGGGTATTGCTGGGTAACGAGGCTGGTACCTTATCGTACGCACCTTATCCTAAGTTTGTAGCTTCTTATTTAATTGAAGATGATTTTGCCTACCCTATTTCCATCAACGGTAAAACCCGCTTAAATTTGAGCATGGCTTTAACCATGGAGCCAAAAGAAGTGGAGACTTTTGTACTGGCTAATAACGATGTACAGAAATACCTGGATGGTAAACCTCCTAAAAAGGTAATTGTGGTAAAAGGCCGCATTGTTAATATAGTGGTTTAAAAACATACCCCTTGTCGTCCGAGCCTGTCGAAAACCTGTTCAAGCTATTAATACTTCGACAGGCTCAGCATGACATAAATGGATAATCCATCTTTTCTTTCATAACTCCATTTCAGCCATTCGCCCTGTAAAAACGGCCATTGACCGAAAAACATGCAGCTAATTTGTATTGGTGATGCACCTTTGTTGTATGAAACACGTTACCACAAATCACTGCTCAACTTACATCGGTTTGCAACATTAATGATACGAATGGTGATTTAAGCACACATTCAAAAAAATAGCGATTCAAGCTGTAACAAATCAATCTTTATCAACTCTTACTACCAAAATCATTATAAATGAAACGAATTTTTTTACTTATCGCATTTTTCAGTACTATACTAACAGCCAGGGCGCAAATGCCAAGTGCCGGTGCGGGCGTTAAAGGCCGTATATCGGGTACGGTGATAGATTCTCTCACCAAAAAGCCGGTTGATTATGCCACCATCAGCATATCGCGCAGCGGCGGTAAAGCCATTTTGAACGGTACCCTAACCGACGAAAAAGGTAACTTCAAATTGAACGATATTGCCGCAGGCAGTTACAAAATATCAGTTACTTTTATAGGTTACCCAACCAAAGTTATCGACCCTGTAACTACCACTTTAGGCAAACCCGATTTCAACATGGGTACCATTATTATTGCCCCAAGTGCTAAGGCACTCAGCGCGGTAACCGTACAAGGCCAAACCCCCATTATTGAAAACAGGATAGACAAGATAGTGTACAATGCCGAAAAGGATGTAACCTCGGCTGGTGGTAACGCTACTGACATATTACGCAAGGTACCTTTGGTATCGGTAGATATTGATGGAAAACCCTCGTTACGTGGCGATCAAAATGTACGTATCTTAATTAATGGCAAGCCATCGGGCGCGCTTTCAAGCAATGTAGCTGATGTATTGCGCACTATACCTTCCGATCAGATCAAGAGCATTGAGGTGATCACCTCACCTTCGGCCAAGTACGATGCGGAAGGTTCTGGTGGTATTATTAACATCATAACCAAAACTAAAGATGTATCGGGCCTTAGCGGCTCCGTTAGCGGTGGTATAGGTACCCGTCAAAACAATGGCAATGCTAACCTGAACTACAAACAAAACCGTTTAAGCATCAGCGGTAATTTGGGCAGCAACTTTGCCTGGCCGCAAACTTCATTGGTTGACTTGAAAAGCGCGCGTACCTTTGAAAATAACACTACAAATATTACCCAAAGCTCATCGGCCAAAACCAAACGCTTTGGTACTATTGGTTCGGTAAATGTTGGTTATGATATTAATAATTTCAACAGCATCAGCTCCAACATCCGTATTAATGGTGGCGGTTTTGAAACAGATGGACGTTCCGATAACACGAATAGTTCTCTTGCTAACCCTGCTTACAACAGCACTAATTTTAACAAAGTAAGTTTTAGTGGCTTCGACTGGAATGCCGATTATACCCGCAAGTTTAAAAAAGAAGGTGAAGAACTAACCTTTGCCGGCCAATGGAGTCACAGTAAAATAGGTTCTGATTTTAATAGTAATTTTTTCAATATAGCAGCTGCTAATCTTTTAAGATTTCCGAATCAGCAGGGTACAAATGATGGTTTCAATGACGAATACACAGCGCAAGTAGATTACACTTTACCTATTAACAAAGCCATAAAGTTAGAAGCCGGCGGTAAAGGTATCTTCCGTCGCATCAATAGCGATTACGTAATAGCTGACCAGGTAGGTAGTGCTTTTATTCAAAACAACACACTTTCTAACCAGTACGACTATAGCCAGGATGTATATGCAGGTTATACGGTATTAACATTTACCTTGCCCAAAAGCTATTCGATACAAACCGGCTTAAGGGTTGAAAATACTGATATTACCGGTAGACCAAATAATGCTGCACAACCAGGTTTAACATCATTTCCGCAAAATTACACTAACTTTGTTCCTAGCTTTATATTATCAAAAACCGTTAAAACATCAACGTATAAGTTAACCTACAACAAACGTATCCAGCGCCCAAGTTTAACTTATCTAAATCCGTTTATTAACAAGGCTAACCCCGACAACCAAACTGAAGGTAAGCCGAATTTGGAGCCAGAGATATCGCAAACCGTTGAGTTAGGTTACAATACCTTTGTAGGTGCATCAGTAATCAATGTAGCGGTGTATTACAAGTACACTAACAACCTAATTGAAGGTATAGCAAGAACAATTAACGATCCTGAATTAGACCGCGACGTAACTCGTACCACGTACCAAAATATTGGTAAAAACAACTCGGTTGGTGCAAGCTTCTTTGGTTCAGTATCTCCGTGGAAACCTATAACCATCAGAGCAAGCATCAACGGATATACTTACAGGCCAACTACAAACAACATCCAGGCTTCGCAACAAAGCAGTATAGGTACTTTTTTCCAGTATAATGCTTTTACAAGTGCATCGGCAACTATTAAAGGTGGCTGGACGACCGAATTTTTTGGAGTATTTAACTCTCCACGCCGTACCATACAAGGTGAAAACCCGGCTTTTAACTTGTTTGGTTTTGGTGTAAAGAAAGAAATTATAGCCAAGAAATTCACTTTAGGATTAAACGCTTTATCGCCTTTTTCAACGTATTTGAAACTCGACCAAAACATAAACAGTCCCGGATTAGTGCAAACTCAAAACATCCGTTATCCGCTGCAATCGTTCGGTATATCGTTTACCTACAACTTTGGTAAAGTTACCTACGGTGCACAAACCAAAAAGAAAGGCGTTAAAAACGACGACTTATTACAGGGCGACCAAAACGGTGGCGGTGGCGCACCAGGTGGTGGCGGCGGTCCAAGATAATTTGAGGATAGAGCCAAGAGATAAGAAACAAGAGTTAACACTTTATAAATGCAAAAAGGCCATTTCACGAGCGGGATGGTCTTTTTGCATTTATATAAATATTTAAGTAATTACCAACTACAGCCCGTTATGCCGATAAATATGGGCATGCTATGAAGGTGAAAAAATACCCGCTGTGCGTGGTCTCCCGACTACGCACCATTATGCCCGCAGACTTTAGTCTGCCCCAAGCGCTGGAAAGCCGCGCCCAAACGTTCCGTCAAAATAGCGTAAACATACAGCTGTACAAAACCAATCCGTCCTAAATTTGGTATGTTTATATATCGTGAAAAAACAAAAATTCACTCATTCACTCATTCAATCTTTCACTCAATAATATGGAATACAACCAGCTCACCCCCGCCGAAGAATACGTGATTTTGCATAAAGGTACCGAACGCCCTTTCACCGGGGAATTATTGAACAATAAAGCCGAGGGCCTGTACGTATGCCGCCGCTGCGATACCCCGCTATATACCAGCGAATCGAAGTTCGAATCATTTTGCGGCTGGCCCAGTTTCGATGATGAAATAGCCGGAGCAGTAACCAAAGAAACCGATGACGACGGTCGTAGAACCGAGATCTTATGCACCAATTGCGGTGCGCATTTAGGCCACGTTTTTACAGGGGAAAGGTTTACGGCCAAAAATACCCGCCACTGTGTAAACTCCGTTTCTATGAAGTTTGTAGCGGTAAATGCAAATAAATAAGCAAATAGTTGTTCACATGAAGGTCTGGTTTACCGGGCCTTTTTTTATGACTTAATTTTCAGTTGATTATCTTATAAAACTAATATTTTTAGTATATATTTGTATAACAAACTGCGGTATATAAACGCTGATAACTAATAAGTTTTTATCATAAATATTTGATTGTTAGTTTATTGTGAAATAAAAAGCAGTTATGTTAATAACTTTAAGCCGGTGTGGAGAACGTTTGTGACCTACTTTAAGCTTTGGGATGTACATTTGTTTGTAGTCTTTGCAGCCCCGTTGCATAGCTTACAAAAGGTAGCCGGATGATCCTATCTGGTTGGCCCTGAGCAGTGTGGTTGATTAAACTAAAAACCAGATATCTACAGCGAGTAACCAAACCTAACGAAAGTTGGGCAGGTAGTTAGGCGGTGTGTTTTTGGATTTAAAATGATATTAAGAAGTATAAGTATATGACTCAGGAAAGCGAAGTATTATTAAGAGAGAACAAGGACCGGTTTGTTATCCTGCCGATCAACTATCCCGCCATTTGGGAAATGTACAAAAAGCACGAAGCCAGCTTCTGGACAGCAGAAGAGATTGACCTGAGCGACGATCAGAAACACTGGGACAACCTCAACGATGGTGAACGTCACTTCGTATCGCATGTACTGGCCTTTTTTGCTGCCAGCGATGGTATTGTGAACGAGAACCTGGCCGTAAATTTTATGAGCGAGGTACAGGTACCCGAAGCCCGTTGTTTCTATGGTTTCCAGATCATGATGGAGAACATTCACTCCGAAACTTATGCGTTGCTGATAGATACTTATATTAAAGATGCGGTAGAAAAAGACCGTTTGTTCCACGCTATTGATACCGTGCCTTGCGTGGGTAAAAAAGCGGAATGGGCTTTAAAATGGATCAATAACGGAACCTTTGCCCAGCGCCTGGTAGCTTTTGCTGCCGTGGAAGGCATCTTTTTTTCGGGTAGCTTTTGCTCTATTTTTTGGTTGAAGAAACGTGGTTTAATGCCCGGCCTAACGTTTAGCAACGAGCTCATTTCGCGCGATGAAGGTTTGCATTGCGAATTTGCATGCTTGCTCTACAGCATGTTAGAGAATAAACTGAGCAAAGAGGAAGCCACCGGAATAATTACCGACGCAGTGGAAATTGAAAAGGAATTTATTACAGATGCCCTGCCGGTAAGATTAATTGGCATGAATGCCGATTTAATGAGCCAGTACATCGAGTTTGTGGCCGACCGCTGGTTGCAGGAACTGGGTTACGATAAGGTGTACAACGCCACCAACCCATTCGATTTTATGGAAATGATTTCGCTGCAAGGCAAAACCAATTTTTTTGAAAAACGCGTAGGCGATTACCAAAAAAGCGGCGTGTTAAACGCACAACCAAGCCAGGCGTTTACGTTAGACGACGATTTTTAGCATCCCTCCCAACCCTCCCCGAGGGGGAGGGCTTAAAAGGAGGAGGCATAGGATATATATTCAATAAATTAATACACAATTAAAAAAATATCTCCCCCAAAAGGGGAGATAGGAGGGGGTTTATAATGTTTGTAATAAAAAGAGACGGCAGAACTGAATCGGTAAAGTTTGACAAAATTACCGCGCGTATAGAGAAATTGTGCTATAGTCTCAACCCACACTTGGTAGACCCGGTTGATGTAGCCAAAAAAGTAATTGAAGGTTTGTACGATGGGGTAACCACATCGGAGTTAGACAACCTGGCTGCCGAAACTGCCGCATCGTTAACCACCAAGCACCCCGATTATGCTTTGCTGGCTTCGCGCATTGCCGTATCTAACCTGCATAAAAACACCATCAAGTCCTTCAGCGAAACCATGCGTAAGCTGCATAGCTATAAAGATCCTAAAACCGGTAAGGCGGCATCCTTACTGGCCGATGATGTGTGGGATGTAATAGAAGCCAACGCCGATATACTGGATAGCAGTATTATTTACGACCGTGATTTCGGCTTCGATTACTTCGGTTTTAAAACTTTAGAGAAATCGTACCTGTTAAAATTGGATGGCCGTATAGCCGAGCGCCCGCAGCATTTGTTTATGCGGGTATCAGTTGGTATCCACAAGGCCGATATCGATAGCGCTATTAAAACCTATAACCTGATGAGTGAGCGCTGGTTTACCCACGCTACACCAACCTTATTCAACGCGGGTACCCCTAAACCGCAAATGTCGTCGTGCTTTTTGTTAACCATGAAAGATGATAGCATTGAAGGTATCTACGATACGCTGAAACAAACCGCGCAAATTTCGCAAAGTGCCGGCGGTATTGGTTTAAGCATCCACAACGTACGGGCAACCGGCTCATACATCAGCGGTACAAACGGTACCAGCAACGGTATTATCCCGATGTTGCGTGTGTTTAACGATACCGCCCGTTATGTAGATCAGGGTGGTGGTAAACGTAAAGGTGCTTTTGCTATTTACTTAGAGCCCTGGCATGCCGATGTTTACGAGTTTTTAGATCTCCGTAAAAACCACGGTAAAGAAGAAATGCGCGCCCGCGATTTGTTTTACGCCCTTTGGATCTGCGACTTGTTCATGCAACGCGTAGAAGCTAACGAGGACTGGAGCTTGTTCTGCCCGCATGAAGCACCTGGTTTAGCCGATTGCTTTGGCGCCGAGTTTGAAGCTTTGTACACCAAATATGAAACAGAAGGCCGCGCCCGCCGTAAGGTAAAGGCACAAGAGCTTTGGTACGCTATTTTGGATTCACAGGTAGAAACCGGTACCCCGTACTTATTATACAAGGATGCTGCCAACAGCAAATCTAACCAGCAAAATTTAGGTACCATCAAGAGTTCGAACCTGTGTACCGAAATTATGGAGTACACCTCGGCCGATGAGGTTGCCGTTTGCAACCTGGCCTCGCTTGCCTTGCCACGCTATGTGATCAATGGTAAGTTCGACCACGAAAAATTATACGAAGTAACTTACCAGGCTACGCTGAACCTCAATAAGATCATCGATAATAACTATTACCCGGTTAAAGAAGCCGAATACTCTAACCTGCGTCACCGGCCAATTGGTTTAGGCGTACAAGGTTTAGCCGATGCCTTTATTTGCCTGCGCATGCCGTTTGAAAGCGACGAGGCCAAGCAACTGAACAAAGAGATTTTCGAGACTATTTACTTTGCCGCCATGACGGCCTCTAAAGACCTGGCCATTAAAGACGGTGCTTATACCACGTTCCAGGGTTCTCCATTATCACAAGGTAAGTTCCAGTTTGATTTGTGGAACGTAACGCCTGATAGCGGCCGCTGGGATTGGGAAAACCTGCGCCTTGATGTAATGAACCACGGTGTGCGTAACTCGCTGTTGGTAGCGCCAATGCCTACTGCTTCAACCTCGCAAATATTAGGTAATAACGAGTGTTTCGAGCCTTACACCTCCAACATTTACACCCGCCGCGTATTAAGCGGTGAGTTTGTTATCGTTAACAAGCACCTGCTGCGCGATTTGGTTGATCGCGGTATGTGGAACGGCAGTATTAAAGATAAGATTATTACGGCCAATGGCTCAATACAGGACATTGCCGAGATCCCCGCCGATTTAAAAGAACTGTATAAAACTGTGTGGGAAATTAAGATGCGTAACATTATAGATATGGCTGCCGACCGTGGTGCCTATATCTGCCAGTCGCAATCGTTAAACCTGTTCATAAATGCGCCAAATGCCTCTAAATTAACATCGATGCATTTTTACGCCTGGAAAAAAGGTTTGAAGACCGGTATGTATTACCTGCGTACACAAGCTGCTTCGCAAGCGGTTAAATTTACGGTAGAAAACCAGGGTGGTAAAAACATGGAACCGGTTATCCCGGCTGAAGTGGCTACCGTTGCCGATGATGTACCGGCAGGCCCATCTTGCTCTATGGACGAAGGTTGCGTAACCTGCTCGGCATAAGCACAGCACAGTAAAAAAAGGCTGTATCATTATCAATATGAAGTGACCCCCAAAAGTTAGACAAAAACTTTTGGGGTTTATTATTATGTCAAAGCACACA
>NZ_JBHTMJ010000021.1:0-77890 GCF_042679325.1 Mucilaginibacter terrae | reverse complement strand
TTCGTTTCTAAATTGCAAAACAAATAAATTTTACCATATCCCCCAAGAATTATGCTTGATCCGTCTTTTTTCGAAATCGAAAAGACGCAATGAATGACGCAATAGAATTATGCTTTAATATGCGAGTTTTGATAAAGTACTGAAACGAAAAAGGCCCTTAATCTACGATTAAAGGCCTTTTCGATGTTTTTGATAACATAACCAGCGGAATGGACGGGACTCGAACCCGCGACCTCCTGCGTGACAGGCAGGCATTCTAACCAGCTGAACTACCACTCCTCCCGTTTGGGACTGCAAATATAGGAACTTGTATGTGCAATCCCAAAAAATATTAAAAAAATTTAGGCTACGGTACCTTCTTTCAGCTTTTCGGCGTTTTCAGCAAATTGTAACGACTCCATAATTTCCTGTAAATCACCGTTCATAACTCCTGGAAGATTGTATATGGTTAATCCTATACGGTGTTCGGTAACGCGGCCTTGGGGGTAATTATAAGTACGAACTTTGGCAGAACGGTCGCCTGTTGACACCATGGTTTTCCTTTTCTTCGATGTTTCCTCCAAATGTTTCTGCAATTCCATCTCGTAAACGCGTGAACGCAGCACCTGCAAAGCCTTATCGTAATTCTTTAACTGCGATTTCTGATCCTGGCACTGGGCTACAATACCCGAAGGCAAGTGGGTTAAGCGCACGGCAGAGTAGGTGGTGTTCACCGACTGACCGCCAGGGCCCGAAGCACAAAACAAATCTTTACGAATATCGCTTACCTGCAAGTCAATATCAAACTCATCTACCTCGGGCAATACCACCACCGTGGCTGCAGATGTGTGTACGCGTCCCTGTGTTTCCGTGTCGGGTACGCGCTGTACCCGATGTACACCCGATTCAAACTTCAGGTTACCGTAAGCATCATCGGCTAATACATTCAGTACAACCTCTTTGTAACCACCCGATGTTCCCTCGGTAAAATCTACCAGTTCGGTTTTCCAGCCGCGACGTTCGCAATACCGCATGTACATGCGGTACAAATCGCCGGCAAAAAGTGCAGCCTCATCGCCACCTGTACCACCACGTATCTCAATAATGGCATGCTTAGTATCCTCTGGATCTTTAGGGATCAACATTACCCGGATCTCTTCTTCCTTCTCATCACGCTGAGCTATCAGTTCATCCAGTTCCATTTTAGCCATCTCACGAAAATCAGCATCCTTTTCAGTTGCTAAAATCTCCTTATTAGCTTCAATATTGCTCATTATATTCTTGTAGATCTTGTATTGCTCTACAACAACGGTTAAGTCTTTATACTCTTTACTCAATTGGGCAAAGCGCTTCATATCGGCCATGGCATCTGGGCTGCTTAACTCTTGTTCAACCGTTTGCCAGCGGTCGCGTATTAATTCTAATTTCTCTAACATGGTGTATCTCTTCTTCTCTCTGAAATTCAGTTGCAGTGTTTCATCGGTTACGATAAACCCGTTTTACACTACAGATTTTTTGCCGGTTTTTATCTCCGTGCTAAAAAGTTTTATGCCGCAATCGGGTTTATGATAAAAAGGCTTGTACAAAAAGCTAACAAAAATACGCAATTTCAGGCATATAAGTATGGATCAATGGCCAATAAGGGTAAACGAAACGTAAAATCAATGGCTGGTCTGTTGGTGAGTGTTAGTGGTTTACAGCTCGTTTGTGCATTCAAAGTATCCTAACTCAACTGCGCCGCCATCCATTACGGCAAAAGAATTGAAATGGATCCACTCGCCCAGGTTAACGTACTGGCTGTTATTGCCCAGGTTTATAACCAGCGGCAAATGGCGGTGACCGAATATCAAATAATCATAATGAGCGGATTGAAGCGTTTCGCGGGCAAAGCTTACCAGCCACTCATTCTCAAACATTTTTTTCTCTTTAGGCGCTTCGTTGGCTATGCGGCTATTCCTCGACCAGTAGTTAGCCAAACCTACGCCAAAGTTGGGGTGCATGCGCTCAAACAGCCACTGACATAAGCGGCTGCGGAAAACTTTTTTAAGTATTTTATACTTGCCATCACCCTTACCTAAGCCATCGCCATGGTGCAGGTACAGCTTTTTACCCTGGCGCTCTATAATTAGTTCGTTACTAATAATGGTGGCATCCAGCTCCTGCTCAAAATAGTCGAACATCCACATATCGTGATTGCCCTTAAAAAAGTATAATTTAACACCCAAATCTACCAGTTCGGCCAGCTTACCCAAAAAACGGATATATCCGCGTGGCACTACGGTTGTATATTCGAACCAAAAATCAAATACATCGCCTATTAAAAACAGCTCGGCAGCATCATGCTTAATGCTATCAAGCCAGCGTACAACGCGGGCTTCACGTTCCCGGCTACTGGTATAGCCTAAGGCTCCTAAGTGTATATCGGATGCAAAATAGATTTTAGCGCGGGTGGTCATCAATTATCAAAAGTACGGTTTTATGGTAACAGTTGACATAGATGAAAGCTGTGCGTTAAGGCTGAATTGCTCATTTTAAAACACTATCCGTTTAACGATCATAATTCATTTAGCTTAATCATACAAAGTATATCATTATCCTTATACCATTCTACGCAAAATGAAGCAGGATCCAGGTCGGGGCTGTTTAATAATTGTTGAAAAGCAATTTCAATATATGATGTATTTTGCTTAAAATTATGCACTAACTCTGTTAAATAAGTGCCTTTTTGCAGAATGATCGTTTCGAAGCCGTGCTGTGTTCCTTCATTTGGGTAAGCTTCTAAAGCACCTGCTTTGTAAATTATGATTCCGTTTTCGGGCTTTGATATGCCAAAGAAAGTTCGGTTTTCTTTACCGCCAATTAAGTTTTCCAGGGTATTAAATGCTTTTTGTATCCCTTCGGGAAAAGACCCGGCAGTTACGCAAAGTATGCGCAGGTCTTCCTTTAAAATGTATTTTTCCATGTATTTTTAGCCTTTTTCTTCAGATAACTCCTTTATTTTATTCATTGCTACCGGCCAGGTTTTTAAAAAGTAATCTTGGAACTCATCGGGCATACCTACGCTTTCCAGGTCAACAAGCAGGTGGGTTTGTCCTTCGGTTTCTGTAAGGGTATAATTTTCATGCGCACCCGCCCACATTTTAACCTGTTCGCTTTCGGTGTCTTCTATACCGTTCTTTACTTCGCCAAGATGTTCAAACGATAGGTATTCGGGCTCCCGCTTTTCAGCAACCATTGATACCATGCCCGATCCCTTGCCGTCTAAAAACAACACTTTGCTCCCTTTTTGCAAATCGGTTATCATGTGCGAGCCCTCGCAAAAAGCGCTGGTCCACTCGGGGTAAGTAGTATCGCTCCACAAAATATTCCATACGGTTTGACGCGACGCGTTAATGGTTTTGCTGAAAGTTAACTTTTCCATACTCTGGGTTATTAAACAATGAATTGATTATTGTATTACGAATATGAGAACTTTCCGCAAAATGAGTGTGGTGTAAACGCGACAAAATAGGGGGTAATTTTGCTTTGTATGATACAATAGTGTTTAAAACCGCTATATTTAAAATATGAAATCCAACTATACGCTCAGGCAAAAGCTAATTGTTCCGTTTATTATATTTACCGGGATGATTGTAGTGGGTGTACGCAGTATGTACAAAGGCATGCTGCTGCATCAAAACTGGCGTGTAGCCTTAGCTGCGCTTGGGGTAGTCTGTTTTACTACGCTGCTGGTTTTTTTAATAATAACTGTAGCCCGCGAGGAAAAAACCAGGGCTAAAGCTTAACTGAACGCCTCTCTAAAAGCCACCATAATTGCTAAGCGCGTAGTGCGGTCCAGGTCAAAATCCTCGGGCATTTCGGGCCGTTTAGGAAGTTCATTTTTATATTCCACAGGGAACAAGGCACTAAAACCCGGCAAATCAATTTCATCTTGTATCCATTCCGTTCTATTATAAATATCACCTAATTTCAGTTCAAACAGCCGCAGTTGTTGTGAGTATATGGCGGCAAAAATAAAGGATTAGAAGCAAGAGCTAAGAAACAAAAGCCAAGATAAACCCTTTAAAATATCGGTCTTGTCTCTCACCTCTTGTCTCTCACCTCTTGTCTCTCCTCATACACTTGCATATCTGCCTAACAAATCCCAATTTCGCAGCCGTAAAAGCAAAGTGTACATGATAGATCATCATATTAAAATAGCCCAACAGCTTTCTGTAGCATCAAAACAAGTAACCGCCACCATTAATTTGTTAGATGAAGGCGCTACCGTTCCCTTCATTTCCCGTTACCGTAAAGAACTGACCGGAAGTTTAGACGAGGTGCAGATCACCAGCATTCGCGACCGCGTACAGCAGCTGCGCGACCTGGATAAGCGCCGCGAAGCTATCCTGAAATCGCTTACCGATATGGCCAAATTAACGCCCGAACTGCAAAAACAGATTGACGAAGCCGAAACCATGGTAGCCCTGGAAGATATTTACCTGCCTTACCGCCCTAAACGTACCACCCGTGCTACCAAGGCCCGCGAAAAAGGCTTACAAACACTGGCCGATCTGATATTTACACAAACCAAAGTTGACCTTTATGCCGAAGCTGATAAATACGTAGATGCCGATAAAGGTGTTACCACTGCCGAAGAAGCCTTAGCCGGTGCCCGCGATATTATAGCCGAAACCATTAGCGAGAATGCAGAGATCCGTGCGCAAATGCGCGATATGTTCATTAATAAAGGAACTTTTCAATCTAAAGTAGCGCCGGGTAAAGAAGAATCAGGCATTAAGTATAAAGATTATTTCGACTGGACCGAGCCGGTTAAAACAGCACCATCGCATCGGGTACTAGCCATGCGCCGCGGCGAAAAAGAAGAAATACTGTACCTGGATATTATGCCGCCTGAAGATGAGGCCATTGTGTTGTTAGACCGAACCTTTGTTACGGCTAATAATTCATCAAGCGACCAGATTCGTTTAGCTATTGCCGATGGGTACAAACGCCTGCTTAAACCATCTATGGAAACCGAAGCCCGTTTACTTACCAAAAAGAAAGCCGACGAAGAAGCCATCCGCGTATTTGCGGAGAATGCCCGTCAGCTGTTATTAGCTGCACCGCTTGGCCAAAAACGGGTGATGGCGGTAGATCCGGGTTTTCGTACCGGTTGCAAGGTGGTTTGTTTGGATGAACAAGGCAAGTTACTGGAATACACGGCCGTGTTTCCGCATACCGGTGCCGGCCAGGCCCGTGAAGCCGAAAAAACCGTTAAGCATTTATTTGAGAGCTATAAAATAGAGGCCATTGCCATTGGCAATGGTACTGCCGGCCGCGAAACCGAAACGTTTATACGTAATATGCAACTGCCGGAGGTTACTATTGTTATGGTGAACGAAAGCGGCGCGTCAATCTATTCGGCATCCGAAGTAGCCCGAGAAGAGTTTCCCGATAAGGATGTTACCGTGCGTGGTGCGGTTTCCATTGGTCGCCGTTTGATGGACCCGTTGGCCGAACTGGTTAAAATAGATCCAAAATCGATAGGTGTAGGTCAGTACCAGCACGATGTTGATCAAAACAAACTACAAACTTCACTGGATGATACGGTTATTAGCTGCGTAAATGCCGTTGGTGTTGAATTAAACACGGCATCGAAACAAGTGCTGGCTTACGTATCGGGGCTTGGACCGCAACTGGCGCAAAACATTGTAGATTATCGTAACCAGAACGGTGCCTTTAAACGCCGCGAACAGTTAAAGAAGGTTCCGCGCCTGGGCGATAAAGCTTTTGAGCAGGCGGCTGGTTTTTTGCGTATTCAAGGCTCTGATAATCCGTTAGAGGCAAGTGGTGTACACCCCGAGCGTTATACCCTGGTGGAGCAAATTGCTAAAGACCATAATGCCACCATCCGCGATCTGATGACCGACGATAAGCTTCGCAAGAGTATCCCGCTGCAAAAATACACGTCGGGCAAGGTTGGTTTGCCTACCCTCACCGATATTATGGCCGAACTGGCCAAACCGGGCCGCGATCCGCGCGAAAAGTTTGAAGCCTTTAGCTTTACCGAGGGTGTGAACGAAATTAAGGATCTGAAAGTAGGCATGAAGTTGCCGGGCATCGTAACCAATATTACTAATTTCGGCGCCTTTGTTGATATTGGTGTTCACCAGGACGGTTTAGTGCATTTAAGCCAGATCACGAACCGGTTTATTAAAGACCCTAACGAAGTGTTAAAAGTTCATCAGCAGGTAGAAGTAACCGTTACAGAGGTTGATGTCAATCGTAAGCGCATCTCATTGAGCATGAAAGAAAACGAAAAACTGAAGGAGAACAACATCATTAAAAAAACGGTGCCATTAGGCGGTAACAACAATAATCAAAACCGCAATAAACAGCGCGAACCCGAAACCGATATGCAAAGCAAACTTGCGGCCCTAAAAGCTAAATTTAAGTAAACTATGCCTCTATCATACTATAATTTAACCGGCGGTTTCAGCAGCTCAATGCCGATGAGATCACCAGTATGTCCTTTTAACATTATCTTTCTTTTAAAACAAATTGATTAATTTTTTTAACCATTGGTAGCGTTTTGCACTTCAGTAACGTACATACTGGTATTAACTGCTTAAAAAGTTTATACCATGAAAAAAGCTCATTCCTTAATTAAAAAACAGGCCATAATAGCAGGAATGTTCGGCCTAATAGCCGTATTATTTATTTCCTGCATAAAAAACAACGACAACAATGATGTTACAGCCCCCCCGGCGGCATTAATTTCCGTAGTTAATGCTTCTCCGGGTACGCAACCGCTCGATTTTTACCTCGATGAAAATAAAACAAACGTTCAGGCAATAAGTTACGGCAGCGGGCTCGATTATTTGAGAGCCTACACCGGGAAAAGAACGGCCACCTTTTACCTGGCGGGCACCCGGCAAACGGTAAAGTCAGACACAGCTACGCTGCAGGCCGATAGGTTTTATACCCTTTATTTAACCAATGTTTCCACCGCCCCCGACTTTTTGTTACTCCGTGATTCTATTGCAAGGCCCGCTTCGGGAATGACTGCCATTCGCCTGGTAAATGTAAGCGCCAGTGCACCAGCTGTTGATCTGGCTATTAAAAGCGGACAAGTACTGGCTACCAATAAAGCCTACAAAGGTTTTTCATCCTTTGTATCCATACAAGGGGGTAATACCTATACGTTGGAGGTTCGCCAAGCAGGTACCACTACCGTATTGGCTACTATTAATGATATACAGCTGAAAGGTAATTCGGTTTATACGGTATGGCTTCAAGGCGTGGCCTCGGCTACCGATGCAACCATGCTAACAGCAAAAATTCAAACCAATGCTTACTATAATTAAATATACCAATGTTTTGTTAAAAGGTATCGGTTCGTAGCCGCTACCTTTTTTTACCGTTTTTAAGAGATTCGTTTGGTGTTTATAGGTATTATCCACTCATTACAGGAACATGACGGACATTCATGAACCTCTTTCTCAGGGTTCTCTAACTGCCCGCAATCAACACAGGCAAATGGTCCGGCTCCTTGCACTTGTTTTGTTTTAATGCTGAGCGGCCCGGGGAAAATAGGCAAACCCGGCTTTACTTCATCATCGGCATAAAACAGCACACTAAACAGGCCCGATGTTTCTATCAATACCGTTTTAACCTGACCTAAGTGTTCTACATTTAACACCCTTAACTCCGAAAAAAATTCATCCTTTGTTAAACCCGATGCCTTAAAGGCATCTATCATTATCTTTCCATCTTTAATAAGGTAAGATGGTTCTCCCTCCATTACCTTTTCAAACCAGGTTACTTTATCGGTTAATCTGGTAACAGCAATATAAAGCGAAATTACTACTATGAAAACGGTTAAGGCATTTAAAATACCCACATCTTTATAAAACATAGGATCGCCTGCGGCCGATCCCAGACCAATAATCAACACCAGCTCAAATACAGAAAGCTGCTTAATGCCCCTTTTACCCGATGCCCTTAACGTAAGCAGGATAATAATAAACATAATAACCGAACGCAAAACCACTTCCAGTAAAAAGCTGTATGGCATATCGTTCATTAAAATTCTTTTCCACTCTATGTTCATTGCTTTATAAGTTTAAATAGGGTTACGGTAAAAAACATCTTGGGTTCATGGATTTAATACGGCGGGTTTAATTAACTATACGAATATAAGAACACCAGGCCTTAATTGTTGTTGTATTTATATGAAGGTATTACTGGCCGGAGCTAACGGGTATATTGGAACACGGCTTATTCCCTGCTTACTGGAAAAAGGCCATAGCGTAGTGTGCCTGGTGCGCGATAAACGGCGTTTTAAAGAGAACAGCGATTTTAGCGACCGCGTTGCCGTTATTACCGGCGACTTGCTGCAAGAGGATAGTATTCAGGCTTTCCCTGAAAACATTGATGCCGCCTATTACCTGGTACACTCCATGGCCGAAGGAAGCAGCTTTTCGGAAATGGAAGAAACATCGGCCCGTAATTTTGTAAACGCCCTGCAAAAAACTCATTGTAAACAAATTATTTACCTAAGCGGCATTAGTAACGATGAAGCCTTATCGCAACACTTAACCTCACGCCGCCGGGTAGAGGATGTATTAAAAGAAAGCAAATCGGCCTTAACGGTTTTACGGGCCGCCATTATTATCGGCTCTGGCAGCGCATCATTCGAGATCATCCGCGACCTGACCGAAAAGCTACCCGTAATGACCGTGCCACGCTGGGTAAATACGCGCAGCCAACCTATTGGTATCCGCGATGTACTATTTTACCTCGAAAATGTATTGCTGAATGAAAGCACTTACGACCATAACTTTGATATTGGCGGGCCCGATGTTCTATCGTTTAAACAAATGATGCTTACTTATGCCAAAGTGCGTAAGCTTAACCGTTATATTATTACTCTTCCTTTCCTATCCCCCAAAATATCATCATACTGGCTTTACTTTGTTACTTCTACCAGTTATTCGCTGGCACAAAGCCTGGTTAACAGTATGAAAAATGAAACCGTTTGCCGCAATAATGACATTAACGGCATTATACCGCACCAATGCCTGAGTTACGAAGAAGCGCTGCGGCTGGCATTCATGAAAATAGAGCAAAATTCTATTGTATCGAGCTGGAAAGACGCTTTAAACATAGGCAATCTCCGATCGGAATTTATGGACCAAATTAAGGTGCCTCAAAACGGCACACAAGAATATAAAGTTAAAATACCGTTTAAAAATGGCACAGAGCAGGTTTTTAAAAACATTTGGGCCATTGGAGGCAACCGTGGCTGGTATTATTGGGATTGGATATGGAGCATACGCGGTTTTATAGATAAGCTTTTTGGCGGCGTTGGTTTACGTAGGGGCCGTACCAGTACCGACCGCATAGCTCCTGGTGATGTAATAGATTTTTGGCGGGTATTACTTGCCGATAAAGCGAACAAGCGGCTGTTGCTTTATGCCGAGATGAAACTCCCTGGTGAGGCCTGGCTGGAATTTAAAATTGTAGAACGCGACAGTAAACTGTTTTTAAGCCAGATAGCTACCTTTAGGCCCAACGGTTTGTGGGGACGGTTGTATTGGGCGGCCATGTTTCCCTTTCACATTTTCATTTTTAAAGGAATGGCTAAAAGAATAGTTAACTATGGCCAGCCATACTAATTGACAATTTAAGACCTGGTAATTATAAATTAAATCAACCTTTTTGGTCCCTGTTGTAATCTCCTATAATATACTCCTGCTCATGGTGTTTTGACCAAAGCGATAGGAGAGTGTTACCTCATGGGTAGCATTGCTTAAACGGCCTCCCAAATTGGTTGCTGATGTACCAAACTGGTAGCTATAGCCTAATTTTATAATATCGGAGCTTATCGAAATAATACCCGACATTTCGTTATTGGTACGATAATTAACCCCTATACCCAATATGCTTTTAAAATATAACGTGGTTGACATATCGGCTATAAAAGGCACCCCTTTGGTGTAAGTAGCCAATACGGCCGGTTTGGCCCTTACATCATCGCCTTCTTTACCAAAAAGGTAAGCACCTGCAAAGTTAAAATGGTTCCTAAAAAAATCCGCCCTTTGTGTAGATGCATTACCCAAATCGCGTATGCTTAATTCTGGCAAGGATACCCCTACATAATAATGATCGGAATAATACAATATGCCGAAGCCTATATTAGGTTTGTTTTCACGAACATCGTTTCTAAACTGCGGATCAACGGCATCAAGCGATGAATAGTTAGCTACGTAACGCCGGATACCGGCATTTAAGGATACCCCTAAAAACTGATTGTTTCCTAGTTGTATGCCTTTTGCAAAAAAACCGTTAATTTCAGTGAGGTGTTCCACTGCGAACTGATCGTTCATCACAATTAACCCTGCTGCACCGTTAATAGATTCGATAGGCAAATTCCCGTTAAAAATAAAGGTGGACGGCGAGCCCTCAATACCTGTCCATTGCTTACGAAGCAGCGCATTAAGTGTGCCGTTTTTATCTATAAGTGAATATGCAGAGTTGAGTGGCGTTAAATTGTTCATGTATTGGCTATAGCTAAAAAATTGCTGTGCCTCCACATGCTGAACGCCAAATATGATCAGTAGCATTACGCCAACAGCCTTGCCAATACCTTTTATGCTTTTTGTTATCATTATGTATGTGTTCGGTTGAACTTGGGCTAATACTTTAATACAAAATATCCGGTTAGTTTTAGGCCTTTTCCGTTTGAAATATATTTGATCTGATAAAAATACGTACCCGGTTGTAATAGGCTGTTCGTAACATTCGAGCGTCCATTAAATACCCGGTTAATATTGTCATAGCCTATTGCTTCGTAAACTTTTAATCCGTTACGGTTAACAATAGTTACCTGGTTGTTTGGATGGTTAGCAATACCTTCAATAAAAAAGGTATCGTTTATGCCATCGCCATTAGGTGATACGGCCTGGTGTACTATTATTTCTATCTGCCCATCGGCATCGTTTACCACCAATACATTTTGCACAACAGTTGTTGCAGGATAATAATTATCATTTCCGGGCTGGTAAGCACTTATTGTAGTGTTACCAATTTGCCGGCCGGTTAAAACCAGCCCTTGTAATGATGATATAACCGGATCGGATACCTTTAATATAACCGGCAAACCCGATGTGGAAACTATGCCATTCAGGTTGTAGCTGCTCCCTTTTGCAATGGTTGGTATTTTTGTAAAAGAAATTCTTTGTAGAGCCCTATCAACCACAAATAACTGGCTAACCGGTAGTGTTTGATTATAATTACTGCCTGGTGCAAATGCCGCAGTTATTGTTGCCATACCGGCGCCCACAATATGTATTTTACCATTTAATATGGTAGCAACAGCCGTATTACTTGATGTGTACACCATAGGCTCGTTCACGGCATTGGTAGCTGTTGGGTCAAAATCGGCATCACCAAAGGTTTTTGCCGGCAACAATGCAAAGTTTATTAGTGCCGTACTTGAAGTAATGATTAATATACCATTAACATAGTTAAAATTATAATTTGCAGATACCGCCGATCCCGGAACGAGCGCATAAGTACCAACCGGCGATGCTTCTGTGGCTGTTGTAGTTTCTACCGGTTTGGCGCTTAGGCTGTTTTCGGTATCCCCGTTTACAAAGCCGGTATATACCACCGTAAATGCCGGATTAGCTTCATTAAACAAACGCGTGGCGTTATTAGCCGTTATAGTTAATTGCGCCTTGTTTACCGTTAATGTACCATTGGTATAAGCCAGGCTGTAATTAGCTGCCGATCCGGCTGTTGGTATAATTGCATAAGTTCCGGCTCCTGATGATTGCGTTGCTGCAGACAATGCTAAAGGCGGGCTTATTAGTGCCGCTTCGGTATCGCCATTTACAAAGCCACTGTAAGCAATTGTGAAAGCAGGATTAGCCGAACCATATATTTTGTTCTTGTCTTCAGCAATTACATTTAACTGGGCTTTATTAACTGTAAGTACACCACTTTTATAAACTATAGAATAATTATTGCTTGTGGCACCCGTTGGTGTAATGCTGTAAGTTCCTACAGGCGAGGCCGTGTTGGCAGTAATATTAAACACTGGTTTAGTGGTAAGGCTGACTTCTGTATCTCCATTAATAAAGCCCGTATAGGTTGGTGTAAAAGCTGGGTTAGCTTCTCCGTACGTTTTTGTGGCCGGTTGTGCCGATATTTGAAGGCTTAGCTTACCAATATTTAGCAACCCGTTTTTATAGTCAAACGCGTATTTATCAGATACTCCTCTTGCGGGTATTATTGCATAAGTTCCCACTGGTGAACTCCCGGTTGCAATGGTGGTTGCTGTTGGCTTAACATCAAGATCGGCCGGGGTATCTTCCAATACAAAACCACTGTAATCAACTGTAAAAACTGGATTAATAGCGCCATACTCACGGGTTTCACTATTTGCTGTAACCGTTAACAATGCTTTATCAATAGTAAGTTGCCCTGTATTGTAGCTTAGCTGATAATTTGTGGCCGAACCTCCAACCGGGGTAATCATATAATTACCAGGAACGGTAGTTACGTCAATACCTGCTGCTACCAATGCCCTTGCCTGCGTTGTAAGCACACTATTTGTTTCATTATTAACAAAGCCGGTATAGCTTACCGTAAATGCCGGGTTGGCATTGCCATAGGTTTTGTTCTTGTCATCGGCCTTGGCTATAAGCTGTGCTTTGTTAATAGTTAATTCACCAGTGTTATAGCCGATTTCATAATTGTTGTTTACCGCCCCAAATGGTGTAACAGAGTATTGACCCACACCCGAGGTGGCTATTGCATTGGTAGTATATGTTGGAACAGAGGTCATACTGCTTTCGGTATCACCATTTACAAATCCGCTATATAATGGGGTAAATAAAGGATTGGCGGCACCATAAGTCCGTGATGCCGGGCTTACACTTATTACCAATATGGCTTTACTTATAGATAATACACCATTGACATATTTAAATTCGTATTTGTTTGAAACACCTCCGGTTGCAACTATTGAATAATTGCCAGCTGGCGAATTATCCGTAGCTACAGTTGCCGCAGCGGGCAGGGTAGTAAGGCTGGCCTGGGTATCACCTAAAACAAAGCCATTATAAGTTACTGTGAACACGGGATTAACAGTACCATATCCACGTGACGCGTTTACGGCGGTAACCAATAAATCTGCTTTATTAATATTGAATGTGCCGGTAGTGTAGCTTAGTTGATAGTTGTTTGCCGAGCCACCTGTTGGCATTATCACATAACTTCCAGGCAAGGTTGATACATCAATATCAGAAGCTATAGCAGCTGTAGCGGGTGCAGTTAATATTACTTGGGTTTCATTATTAACAAAGCCGGTATAACTTACTGTAAATTCGGGATTGGTATTTCCGTAAAATTTTGTTTTATCGTCGGCTTTAGCTATAAGTAGTGCTTTATTGATCGCTAGCGCTCCAGAATTATATAATATGTTGTAATTGCCTGATGCTGCGTTTGATACCGTAATTGGATAGGTGCCTACGCCGCTTAATTGATTTGCGGTGGTCGTATATTCTGGTAAAGTGGTTAAACCGACTTGGGTATCCCCATTTACAAAGCCGGTATAAGTCGATGTAAATTCAGGATTAGCTGCACCGTAAAACCTGCTTGCATCATTCACGGTAATAGTTAAGGTAGCAGGTGTAATACTTAACCCGCCAGCAGCATTATAAATAAAATTGTAATTTGCTGCTGTACCTCCATTTAAGGTAATGTCATAATTTCCAACGCCAGAAGCTTTGGTCGCTGTTGTTGTTCCGTTTACCCGGTTGGTTAATACAGCCTCGGTATCGCCATTCACAAAACCTGTATAAGTAATATTAAACAATGGGTTAGCTGTACCATAAACGCGTGTAGCATTTTGAGCCACTACCGTTAGGTTGGCTTTATTAATAGTTATAGTACCATTTACATATTCGGCTTCATACTTATTATCGGCAAAACCCAGCGGAGAGATATTATATTTTCCGGCTGCTGTACCAGCGCTCACATTAGTTGTGGCCGTAGCGGGTGTAGTTAAGTTTGCTTCTGTATCGCCATTAGCAAACCCTTCATAAGCTACGGTAAAAGCAGGATTAGCATCGCCATAAGTTTTTTCCCTGTTAACCGCTCTAACAATTAGTTTGCGTTTAGTTATAACAAGTTTTGCTCCGGTGTAAGTTATATTATAGTTAGGAGATGCCGCTCCCGCAACGTTAAGCACATAAATATCGGGTACGGATGTTGCCGTGGCGTTTGTAGTAAAAGTAGGTTTGGTAGCTATGTTTGCTTCCGTATCGCCGTTAACCAAGCCGGTATATGTGGCGGTGAATATCGGATTAGCAGAGGCATAACTCCTGCGTGCATCAACAGCACTTATTACTAAATTGGCTTTATTAACTGTTAAAAACCCATTTACCGATCTCAGGTTATAATTACGTGTATAGCCCCCTAAAATCCTGATTGTATAATAACCAGCTCCGGCCGTTGCTGCCACTGAACTAATTTGCGGAGCAACTACAAAAGGTTCTGATGCTTGGGTATCACCATTTATAAAACCGTTAAGTGTATAAGTAAACACCGGGTTAGGTTGCCCATAAACCTTAGTTTTATTATCGAAAACGATATTCAAACTTGCCCTATTTATGGATAATCTTCCTTGTACATAGGTAAATATATAATTATTTGCTACAACTCCACCCGTTGTTGTGATAGGGTAATTTCCTGCGGGAGAGGCTGCTGTTGCGATTGTAGTTGGGGCCTGAGGAAGTGTGGTAATTACAGAAGCATTATCTCCATTTACAAAACCAGTATAGGTTAACGTAAATGCAGGATTAGGCTGGCCGTAAACTTTTGCTTTGTTAACTACAGTAACCTTTATAGTTGCCTTACCTACCGTAAGTGTACCATTGGCAAATACAATATCATAATTAGCTGCGGTTACGCTACCGCTCACTTCAATTAAATAGTTACCGAGCGCAGATGTTCTGTTTGCAACTGTTCCTAATACTGGCGCTCCGCTTAATATTCCCGGAGCCTTGTCGCCGTTAGCCAGGCCGGTGTAGGCTACCGTTAAAACAGGATTAACCGCACCGTATGCCCGTACTTTATTTTGAGCAGTTATAATTAACCTCCTTTTGGTTATGGTTAAGGTACCAGCCTGGTAAAATATGTCATAATTTAATGATGCCGCGCCCGCAATAGAAATTGCATAATTACCTACCTGCGATTTTGCTGTAACCGGGGCTGCAATTATTGGTTTTTTACTAAGATTATTCGCTGTTTCACCATTCACAAAACCAGTATAAGTAACGGTTAAATTCGGCACCGTCGATCCGTAAACTCTGGTTATATTATCGGCTTTAATGGTAAGCGTAGCCTTAATAATATTCAAAGTACCGTTAACATAAACCAAGTTATAGTTGGTTGACAATGCGTTTTTTACAGTAATGGCATAGGCACCCGCTTTTGTTGCTGCATTTGCTGTTGTAGCAATGGCTGGTCTTAATGTTAAATTATTTTCACTATCACCGTTAACAAAACCCGTATAGGTTGCCGTTAACACTTGGTTTGGCGATCCATATACACGGGTTTGGTTATTTACTGCTATAATTAAGGTGGCTTTTGTAATGGTTATTTTACCTGTAATGTAGGCAATGGCATAGTTAGCAGCAATAGCACCTTCCACATTAATATTATATGCACCTGTTGGCGAATTTTGTGTTGCAGGAGTACGCACTATAGGGGCTGTGGTTAAAACATTTTCATTTTCCCCATTTACAAACCCGGTATAATTAATTGTCAATACCGGATTTACCTGTCCATAAACTTTAGTTTTAGCATCTGCGCTTATGGTTAAAGCCGCTTTGGTAATTGTTAAGTAGCCTTGAATATACGTTATATTATAATTAGCTGTTGTTGCGCCCGATAAAGTTATGGGATATACCCCTACTGGCGAATTTTGCGTTGCCGTAGTTGATATAACAACCGGTGTTGATAATATGGCTTCGGTTTGCCCCGAAACAAACCCTTTTACTATGTAGTTAAATTCGGGGTTTGCAGTAGCGTACACTTTAGTTTTAGCAACAGCGGTAATGGTAAGGTTTCCTTTGTTAACCGTTAAGGTGGCGTTTACCTGGGTAATATTATAGTTTGGAGAAGTAGCACCTGATACAGTTATAGCATAGCTCCCGGCCGGGCTGTTTACAGTAGCTGGTGTGGCCAGTATAGCTGTTGTGGTTAGCTTACTGGCATTATCGCCGGCAACAAAACCGGTATAGGTAACGGTTAAAGCCGGCAAAACTTCACCATAAGCTTTGGCTTTGGCAACAGCCGCAATAGTTAAGGTGATTTTATTAATTGTGATTGAGCCTGAAACATAGTTAAAATTATAATTATTTGATGAGCCGCCCATTACGGTTACATTATAAGTCCCGGCATTTGTTTTAGCGCCAGCGGTAGTAACAGCACGTGGCTGTACCTGCAACTGATTAACGCTTTCGCCCGCTTTAAAACCAACGAACGATAGAGAAATAGCAGCATTATTAACACCATAGTTACGGGTTTGGCTGCTTGCGGTAACGGTTAAGTTTGCTTTGGCAACCGTAAGCGTTCTGCTAACAGCAGCTGCACGGTTATATGTGTTATTACCATTTTGCGATGCTGTTATAAGTGCTGTACCGGTACCAACAATATGTATTTTATTGGCAATAATAGTAGCAACCGCAGTATTACTACTTAAATAGGTAACCGTTAGGCCCGAGCTGGCTACACCTCCGGGATCAAAATCCGTATCTGTATAAAGTTTAGGAGACTGTGCATCGAAGTTTATGGTTTGATCAACGGCTGCGGTATTAATCCATTTTTTTTCGGGTAAAGTATTTTTTAAAGCAATGCTGCTTCCGGCCATTGCATCTGTTATATTTAACGTTAGCAGGCATATAAAAAACAGGATGAGCTTAGCTATACAAATTTCAGTAAATATTTTTAACATATAATAAGTCAAAATCGCAGTTATATAAAAATCCTTACTCGCTTATTACTGCGTTTCATACTTAATAGCATGAAAGATTTATTAAAAACGCTGTAATATTTTATTAAGCTAAAATAATAACCGTTTTTACTATTAAATTCAGGCATAACCCTGCATTTTAACCGTTAATACACGGTATTAAATAAGCGGTTGATTAATTTTAATATAGGGCTGTTTTTTTAAGCTTGTTATAATGATGGGTATGTTTACTATATTATGTAAACAGGCATCAAAAACTTAAAACAGGTAGAGAGGTATTATATACAAAATCCATTATGCTATGGATTTTTTTTCGTTATTTGTCGGTATGGCAGGATTTGAACCTACGACCTCCAGCACCCCATGCTGGCGCGATACCGGGCTACGCTACATCCCGAAAGATACAAATTTTTAAATTAAAATATTCATTTACTGGTAATTAGCACTCAACCTCCAAAACCAGAAAGCAAATATAATTAAATTACTATTAAGTTAAAACTTTTATATAACTGAAGGCTTTGGCATATAATCTATAATTTATTTTTTATAATATCTGCTTTATTGCCAAAGCAAAAAATAAAATGATTAAAGTATTTATAGTTACCTAAAGAATTATTTACTATAAATTAATTTGAAAGTTTTCGTTTGCATTTAAAAAAGCTACATTAGTGTTACTGTATGCAGGCACCAGATAATTATATCGGATTAATTGACAAAGTAAACGCTTACATTCGCAAATACTACCTTAATAATTTGCTTCGCGGACTTATTTTTTTAGGCGCCGGTTTGTTTTCTGCGTATATTGCCATTACCCTGCTCGAACATTTCGGCAATTTCAACACTACTTTTCGCACAATTCTTTTTTACACGTTTATCGTGTTAAACCTGTCACTGCTTTTTTGGCTGGTTATACCTTCTTTATTTGCCTATTTTAATTTAGGAAAAACACTCACCCATGATGAAGCTGCCGAAATTATAGGCCAGCATTTTGGCGAAGTAAAAGATAAACTACTGAATACCCTGCAGCTAAAAAAACAGGCCGACACAAACGAAAGCCACCGCCAGTTAATTGAGGCCAGCATCAATCAAAAATTAAACACGCTTAGCCCCATCAGTTTTCCATCGGCTATTAACCTGAAACATAACAACCGTTATTTAAAGTGGGTGGCTTTGCCCGTAGCCATTATTATTATGGTTGCTTTTACGGCACCATCCATATTAATCGAAAGCACCAACCGGCTTATTCATCATAACCAGCGCTTTATACCGGCAGCCCCATTCAAATTTATTGTACTTAACCCGGCCTTAAAAGCAGTGCAGGGTAGCGACTTTAAACTGGATGTAAAACTGGAGGGTAATAACCTGCCGGCTTCTATATACGTAGAAACGGGGAGTAATACTTTTAAACTGGATAAGGAAAACCTGTCACGTTTTCATTACCTGTTTACTAATTTGCAGCAAAACACTACTTTTCGTATAACAGCCAATGGTTTTACATCGCAGCCTTACCATATACAAGTGGGTTTAAAACCCTCGTTGCTGAACTTTGATTTAGAATTAGTTTACCCAGCTTACCTGCATAAAACCAGCGAAAAACTAATTAATGCCGGCGATATTTCCGTACCGGCGGGAACCACGGTAAAATGGCAAATACACACCCAAAATGCCGATGCATTACAGTTTACTTTCGATCGAAAGAAACAGCAATTAGCTGCCGTTAAAAACGGACGCTTTCATCATAGCGAAAAAATATATAAAAACAGTAGCTACAGCTTAACACCTTTAAACAATAGTGCCCAAACAGGCGATGCGGCCAACTACCACATCAATATTATTGCCGATGAAATGCCAGCCATTAATATCCTCGAAAAGCAGGATTCGATCAGTAGCAAGGCATTATATTTTACAGGCGATGTGCGCGATGATCATGGCTTTTCATCATTAACCTTTCATTACAGCACCAATATCTCTGGCAGCAGCCAAAAATCTTTTACTCGCCAGGTAAAAGCCAACCTTAGCAATAGCCAGGCTAACTTCTTTTACTTTTGGGATTTAAAGCAACTGGGCATTACACCAGGCAGCCAGGTAACCTATTATTTTGAAGTAGCTGATAATGATGCCGTACAGGGCCCTAAAAGAGTTCGGTCGCCCGAGCGTACGCTACAAACCCCTACCGAAAAAGAGCAGAATGAGCAGCTGAACGCTAATACCAAAGCAGTCAAACAAAAAATGCAATCGGCCATAAAACTGGCAGGGCAAGTAGAACGCGATGCTCAAAAGCTAAATCAAATGCTCCTGAACAAGAATACGTTAAGCTTTGAAGAAAAGAAACAGGTAGAAGATCTACTTCGTAAAAAAGCAGAGTTGAACGAATTGGTAAAAGAAGTACAAAACGAAAACAAAAAAGACCAGTTTAACCGGCAGGAGAACCAGCCGCAAAATCCTGAATTGCAGGAAAAGCAAAAAGAAATGGAAGACCTTTTTAAAAATTTAATGGATGAAAAAACCCAGGAAATGTTAAAAAGGCTACAACAAATGCTGGAAAGGGAGCAAAAAGAAGGCACCCGCAACGAATTGTCGAAAATGCAGAACGACAACAAATCCTTAAAAAAGGAATTAGACCGTATGCTGGAGCTTTATAAGCAGTTGGAGTTTGAACAAAAGCTCAATCAAAATATTGATCAAATAAATAAACTGGCCGAAAAACAGGAGAAGCTGGCCGAACAAACTCAGCAGCCTGATGCCAATAATCAACAACTGCAAAAAAATCAGGAACAGCTTAAGCAAGATTTTAAAGACGTTAAAAAGTCTTTACAGGAATTGGACAAGGCCAATAAAGAGCTGGAACAGAAGAACAATTTTAACGAACCGGAAAAAGAAGAAGAGGCTGTAGATCAACAAATGGATAACAGCAGCCAACAACTGCAAAAAAACGATAAAGCTAAAGCTACACAAGCTCAAAAACAAGCCGCTCAAAAAATGCAAAAAATGGCACAAAAAATGCAGCAGGATCAGCAAAAAGGGGAGGAGCAGGAGAACACAGTAAATGAGCAGCAGCTGCGCGAGTTGTTAAAAGTGCTGGTAAGCAGTTCGTTTGAACAAGAAAAGGTGATGCAAGCGTTTAGAGGAATGCGAGCCAATGACCCTAACTATGTTTTAACCGCACAAAGGCAAAAGGATATTAAAGATAATTTAAAAACGGCCGAAGATACCTTATATGCTTTAAGTCGCCGCATTCCACAAATACAAGCTACCGTAAACCAGGAAGTAACCGCCATTAATACCAATATAGATAAAGCACTGGATCAACTGGGGGACCGCCGCACTCCCGAAGCCAACCGCAGTCAGCAATACGCCATGACGGCTATGAACAATTTGGCGTTAATGCTGAGCGAGGCATTAGACAACTTACAAAACGCCATGAGTAAAGGCAGCAGCAAAGGCGGTAAAAAACAATCGCAGTCCCTGTCTCAATTGAGCCAGCAACAGCAGCAGCTCAATCAAAATATGCAAAAAATGCGCGAGCAAATGCAGCAGCAAGGAGAGCAGGGAAATAAAGGGCAAAGCACCATGGGCCAGGAAAGCAAAAGTGGTGAAGGAAATAACATTAGCGAACAACTGGCCCGCATGGCAAGGCAACAACAAGCCATAAGGCAGCAAATAGAGCAAATAAGCCGCGAGCAAAATAAAAATGGCACAGGTAAACCTGGTAGTTTAGACAAAATTTCGAAAGAAATGGAACAAACTGAAACCGATCTCGTAAACAAGAAAATCACGGAAGAATCGTTAAAGAGACAGCAATTGATCCAAACGCGTTTACTGGAAGCCGACAAAGCCCAACAGGAACGCGAGCAAGATAAACAGCGCGAAAGCCGGGCAGGAGAAAATAAACCACCGGGGTATATAAAAGCTTTGCAAAATTATGAGCAATTAAAGGCAAAGCAGACTGAACAGATACAAACAGTACCATCTGCACTCAATCTATACTATAAACAAAAAATTAAACGTTACTTTGACCAACTTAATGCAAAATAATATGCCACCAAACAGTGTTGAAGCAGGGGAACTGTACACACTTCAACTTCCGTCAACGTATGAGAGCATCACACTGCTCGAAAATTTGATAGAAGACATTGCTGATAAGTTTAAGATAAGCGAAGATAGCTTTGCTAACATGATGACCTGCCTTAATGAGGCTGCTATCAATGCTATTGTGCATGGTAATAAACTCGATCCTAATAAAAGAGTAATTATTAATGCTGAAGTTGATACCAAACGCGCTGTTTGGACCATTACCGATGAAGGAGATGGTTTTGATTACAATCACCTGCCCGATCCAACCGCCGAAGAAAACCTGGAAAAACTGACCGGAAGGGGCGTATTTATTTTAAAACACCTTGCCGATCAGTGTATTTTCAATTCACGTGGTAACGAAGTAGAACTGCACTTTAAATATTAATGGCCGCAATTCATTTTTTTACTGAAGACACAAACTATAAATTTAAGAACAAACTGCAGCTTAAACGCTGGATAAAGAACGCTATTAAGGCCGAGGGCTACCGCTTAAATGAGCTAAACTATATTTTATGCTCAGATGCATACCTTCTTGAAATCAATAAGCAATATTTAGATCACGATACCTACACCGATATTGTTACCTTTGACAATTCGGAAAAACCCGGCACCATTACCGGCGATATATTTATTTCGGTAGAACGAACCCAGGAAAACGCCGTAACCTTTAATGTTGATGCCGATAATGAGCTTCACCGGGTGATGATCCATGGCGCTTTGCATTTACTGGGATACCCCGATAAAAAACCTGCTGATAAAAAACTGATGACAGCCAAAGAAAATGAGTATCTGGCTATAAAAAGTTTCTGATTAGTAATCCATTAGCTACATTTGCTTCGTATTTTAAATAAACTAAATTAATTATGAAAATATTAGCTTTAATGATGGTATTGCTGTTTACTGCACCCAGTACCATTTACGACTTCAAAGTAAAATCTATTGAAGGAAAAGACTTTAAACTATCAAAGTATAAAGGCAAAAAAGTGCTAATTGTAAACACAGCATCTAAATGCGGTTACACTAAGCAATATGCCGATCTGCAAAAACTTGCCGATCAGTACAAAGATAAGCTTGTGGTTATTGGATTTCCGGCCAATAACTTTAACGGCCAGGAGCCGGGCACTAATGCTGACATTAAAGAGTTTTGCACTAAAAACTTTGGCGTTACTTTTCCACTAACCGAAAAGGTTAGTGTTAAAGGTTTAGATATTGCACCTATATTTCAATACTTAACCACACAGGAAAATCCTGATTTTACCGGCGATATTAAATGGAACTTTGAGAAATTCCTTATAGACGAAAATGGTAAATTAATTCACCGTTATCGTTCGGCTACTACACCGCTATCAACTGAAATAACCAGCCAGTTATAAAACAAAAAGGTGCTGAAGTTAAACTCCAGCACCTTTTTTATTAATTCTTTTCAGCTTCTTCTCTTGCTTTTTTAGCTGCCTTTTCCTGTTGCTTTCTCAGCTTCTCCTGTTCGTCTTTGGCTTTATTAGCAGCTTTGTCACTTTCCTTTTTTATTTTCTCCTGTGCTTTACGCGCCGAGTCTATTTTTCGCTGCTTAGCTTTGTCCTTATTCTTAAAGAAACCCCTTAGCAAGAAATTGCTTTGTGCTGCTTTTAAATCTTCATTTAACGTTACGGTTGTTTTATTGGCATTACCAATGGTTGTTTTTGCCGATGATACTGTTGTGGCCAGATCGCGCGCTATCTGATCATTCTTCAATAATTTACCTAACGATCCTTTGCCCTGGTTAATATCACGTACAATATCGGTAAGGTTACTGGTCAATTCCTCGGCATTATCGGCCACCTTGGTTAACTTATTAATAATTTTATCAACATCTAAAGGGTTCACAGCCACTAACTTATCTCCACCCTCAACCTCAGTACGGCTGGTAGAACCACCCGGGCTTATAACAACCAGTTTATCGCCCATTAACCCGTCGCTTCCTATGCTTACTTTGGCATCTTTTTTAATAAACTTCCTTACGTTATTGTTCAAAGTAAGATCTACCCTAACGGCACTGTCCGATACGATGTTGATGCCTTCTACCACACCTACGTTAATGCCGGCAAAGCGTACATTATTACCCACCATCAGGCCGTTAACGTTTTTAAATACGCCATATACCCCAAAGGTAGAGTTGAACATGCTCTTTTGGCTACCAATAAGAAATATGCCCAAAAATATTACAACCAAGCCTACCAATACGAATATGCCTATCTTTAATTTTTGTCCCGATGTTGTTTTCATAATGTATCTAAAAAGAATGATTTTACAAATTGGTCTTCGGAGTGTTGCAACTCTTCAAACGTCCCTTCTGCTATATATTCGCCATCGTTCATAATTAGCACACGGTCTCCGGTTATGCGGGCGCATTCCATATCGTGTGTAATAATAATCGACGATGTTTTGTATTTTTTCTGCATCTCGAGTATCAGCTCACTAATCTCGCGCGAAGTAATCGGATCCAAACCCGTTGTTGGCTCATCGTAAAGCATAATTTCGGGCTTAACAATCAATGTACGTGCCAACCCAACCCGTTTACGCATACCTCCCGATAGGTCCGACGGCATTTTATCAATTGCTTCGGGAAGGCCAACACCTTCCAGTACTTCCTGTACGCGCTGATCTAACTCCTGTTGGTCGTTAATTTTAAGCACCCGTGTTAATGCA
Source organism: Mucilaginibacter terrae (assembly GCF_042679325.1). Classification (GTDB taxonomy): domain Bacteria; phylum Bacteroidota; class Bacteroidia; order Sphingobacteriales; family Sphingobacteriaceae; genus Mucilaginibacter; species Mucilaginibacter terrae. The sequence continues at coordinate 54,120 of NZ_JBHTMJ010000021.1, read as the reverse complement.
AACTCCAGGTTTTCTTTAACCGTCATAGAATCATATAGCGCTCCGCTCTGAAATAGAAAGCCAACCTTGGTACGAAGATCTTTAAGCTCGTTAGTACTCAACTCAGGTACATCCTTGCTAAATACCTTAACCGACCCTTCATCGGGTGTTAAAAGGCCTACAATGCACTGTATAGTAACCGATTTGCCCTGGCCTGAACGGCCCAGCACTATCAAGTTCTCCCCTTTGTGCAGAGTAAGATTTATATTCTTTAACACTTCTTTGCTGCCAAAACTCTTTTTAAGATTCTTGATCTCCACCATAATCTCATCTGTTTTACCAGACCGATGTTCGGCTTTTAAATCGTGTTGTTTTACATTTTCCATATTAGTAATACAACAAGTTAGTGATTTGTACAGCCAGCATATCAATAAAGAAGACCCACAACGATGCCGTTACCACAGCCGAATTAGCCGCCAGCCCTACGCTTTCGGTACCTTTATTTGAGTTGAAACCTTTATAGCAGCCCACAAAACCTATAGCAAAACCAAAAAAAAGTGTTTTAACAAGCGCGGGCAGGTAATCGCTAAAATCGAGCGATGCAAAACACTTGGTAAAATACAAGGTAAAGCTAACATCATCGGTAAAGTTGAGCGCAAAAAAACCTCCAATTAAGGATATGAAATCGCCCATCATAGTAAGTAAGGGGATCATTAATGTAGTGGCCAATATACGTGTTACCACCAGGTATTGCACCGGGTTTGCGCCCGATACTTCCATCGCATCAATTTGCTCGGTAACCTTCATGCTTCCCAATTCGGCTCCAATGCTGGATGCTATTTTACCTGCACAAATTATGGCAGTAATAATAGGCCCCATTTCTCGTATTATAGATACGGCCAGCGTTTGCGGTAACATACTTGCTGCACCAAATTCAACTAATGTTGGGCGCAGTTGTAAAATAAGTACCAAACCCATAATAAAAGAGGTGATACTAACCAACGTAAGCGATTTGTAGCCGATCTCGTAACACTGGCGAACAAATTCCGACCATTCAAATCCTCCTGAAAAAACATTACGGAAAAAATTTGTTAAAAATGCAGTTTGATCGCCAATGCTTTCTACCCATCTCCGCCAGCCAGAATTTAGAATTTGTTCTGCCATAATATTTTATTTAATGGTATAAAAATACGCGTATAAGTTGTATTATTTGTATAGCTCCATAGCATAATCAACACTAAATCATATTGCTTTTCTGTAAACAGCACATTCATACAAAGAAAGGTATGTTTATGATTGGTAATTAGCCAATAAACTATAGCCTGAACACCATTATAACGCAATTGTTTATACAGGCATCAGAAACATTATTGATAATAAATCTTTTTAGTGTTTAAACATGTAGTTTAAGAGATAAATTAACTTTATGTACCTTTACACACTTATTAAGTTATGGCAAGTAAAGCAATTGTGGCTGGCGCAAGTGGGTTAGTTGGAGGAGAACTATTACAAATATTATTAAAAGAACAATATTACGATGAAGTTTTAATATTGGTGCGTAAAGAATTGCCCTTGCAAAACAAAAAACTGGTGCAATTGGTGGTTGATTTTGAAAAATTAGACGATTTTAAATGCATTATTAAAGGATGTGCCCTATTTTGCTGTTTAGGTTCCACCAAAAGCAAAACACCAAGCCAACGTATGTACCGCAAAGTTGATCATGACTACCCCGTTAAATTGGCACATATTGCTAAAGAAAATCATATTCCCAATTACCAGCTGGTATCTGCGATAGGGGCAGATTTTAGATCCCTTGCTTTTTATAACAAACTCAAAGGGGAAACTGAAAACGATATCCAAGCAATTGATTTGCCAACCTTACATATTTACCGACCATCATTATTAACCGGTAGCCGTAAAGAATACAGGTTAATAGAAAAATTAGCTACCATGGTAATGGCTATAGTTAACCCCATATTGATGGGTGCGTTAAAAAGGTATCAAAGCATACCGGCTGCCACTGTTGCAAAGGCCATGTATAAACAATCATTAAATAAGGAAAAGGGTGTGTTTATACATCCGTCCGATCATATAAAAAAATTAGCGTGAGCACTTATCTATCAGCAGAAAATTTAGGTCATTCATTTCATGACAACTGGTTGTTTCGTAACCTGACTTTAGGAATTAATCGCGGACGTCGCGTGGCCTTAGTAGGGGTTAATGGTGCCGGTAAATCGACATTATTGAAATTATTATCGGGCAAAATCAACCCAACCGAAGGCAAGGTAGTAACCGCAAGAGACCTTCGCCCAGGCTACCTGGAGCAAGATCCCTTGTTTGAAAAAGGTCATACTATCAGCGATTATATTTTTCATAAGGATAACATTCAGCAGCAACTCATTTTAAAATATGAACAGTTGCTGGAAAACGACCCCAATAATGAAAAAGCTATTGAGCAAATTACGGAAGAACTTAGCGCAGTTAACGCTTGGGAATATGAATACCAGATCAAGAATATCTTAGGCCGCCTGGATATTCATCATTTAGATCAGCGGATAGATACCCTATCGGGCGGGCAAAAGAAACGTTTGGCTTTAGCTAAGCTGTTAATTGAAGACCCTGATGTTTATGTATTAGATGAGCCGACCAATCACCTGGACATTGACACCATTGAGTGGCTGGAAAAGTTACTGACCGATGGCTCTAAAACCATATTGATGGTTACGCACGATAGATATTTTTTAGATAACGTATGTAACGAGATTATAGAAATTGAACGCGGCAAGATCTTTAATTATAATGGCAACTACCAGTATTACCTGGAAAAGAAAGCCGAACGTGAAAGCACAAATGAGCTACAGTTTCAAAAGAATTCTAACTTGTTAAAAAAGGAATTAGAGTGGATGCGTCGCCAACCACAGGCGCGTGGTACAAAATCTAAAGCACGTATTGAAGCTTTTTATGACCTGGAAGATAAAACAAAAAACCATGGCCCTAATGGTAAGGTAGAATTAAGTACCAAAACTGCACGCCAGGGTAATAAAATTATGGAGGTGTATCACATCACCAAAACCTTTAGAGACCGTAAGGTAATAGATGACTTTAGCTACGTATTTAAAAAGGGCGACCGAGTAGGTATAGCCGGTAAAAACGGAAGCGGTAAATCAACTTTATTAAACATGTTTACCGGGTTATTACAACCTGATAGCGGCCACTTAGAAAAAGGGGAAACTACCGTGATCGGTTACTTTAACCAGGCAGGTATGACGTTTAAAGATGACGAACGTGTAATTGATGTGGTTAAAAACGTAGCTGAATTTATTACCATGGCCGATGGTAAAACCATATCGGCAGCGCAACTGCTTACTTTGTTTCTTTTTCCTCCTGCTCGTCAATATGGTTATATATCCTTATTAAGTGGTGGCGAAAAAAAACGCTTGCACCTGCTCAATATCCTGATGAAGAATCCGAATTTTTTGATTTTGGATGAGCCTACAAACGATTTGGATATTGATACCTTAAATGTTTTAGAGGAGTTTTTAACCAGCTATACCGGCATCTTGTTAATGGTATCGCACGATAGGTACCTGCTCGATAAGCTAACCGACCAGCTATTTGTTGTTGAAGGTAGCGGCCATGTAGACTTATATAATGGCAACTACTCATCGTACCGTTTAGAGCAGGAAGAAGCTAAGCAAGCTTTAAAAAACAAGCCTATTAACGTAGCTCCTATCCCGGCTGTAGCGGCAGCTAAAAAGAATAAACTATCCTTTAAAGAACAAAAGGAACTGGAAACATTAGAGGCCGATATTGAAAGTATTGAGAAAGAAATAAGTATTATAACAGATCAATTAAGCACAGTTGCCGATCATCAGCAACTGCTTCTGCTCTCTACCGAAATTGAAGATATGAAGATATTGCTTGACGAGAAAAGCTCACGTTGGATGGAATTAGTAGAGCTGAGAGAAGGTATATGAAGACGTCGGATATTATAGCATCTATAGGAGTGATCATATTACTCATTGGCTTTATGCTTAATTTGTTTAAGAAAATCAGTCCCGATAGTAAAGCGTATGCTTTAATGAATTTTGTAGGTGCGGGCATGTGCGGCTATTCATCGTACTTGATTAGCTTTTGGCCATTTGTAATATTAGAGAGCATTTGGGCGTTTGTAGCACTAATATCATTATTTAAAGTTCCACGTGGAACATGATCTAATGGGTAGTAATTTTGTAATTGTTCCACGTGGAACATTGGAGGTTTAAATGTTTAAAAAATACGATGTAATAGTTGCCGGAGCAGGCCATGCTGGCTGTGAAGCGGCGGCGGCGGCGGCCAACCTGGGCTCATCAGTTTTGCTCATAACCATGAATATGGGCACTATTGCACAGATGAGTTGCAACCCGGCAATGGGTGGTGTAGCTAAAGGGCAAATAGTGCGTGAAATAGATGCATTGGGCGGTTACTCCGGTATCATAGCCGACAAAACTACCATACAATTCCGCATGCTTAATTTAAGCAAAGGCCCTGCCATGTGGAGCCCTCGTGCTCAAAATGATCGCATGCGATTTGCCGAGGAGTGGCGGTTAGCTTTAGAACATACCGACAATGTGGACATGTGGCAAGACACCGTAACATCGCTTATAGTAAAGAACGATACTGTTTGTGGCGTACGTACATCTTTAGGTGTGGAGATAGAATGCAATGCTGTAGTGTTAACTAACGGTACCTTTTTAAATGGAGTAATACATATAGGCGAAAAACGTTTTGGCGGTGGCCGCACCGGTGAAAAATCAGCCACGGGTTTAACCGAGCAATTGGTTGAACTAGGCTTTGAAGCAGGCCGAATGAAGACAGGAACCCCGCCCCGTGTTGATGGCCGTAGTTTAAATTATAGCCTCATGGAAGAACAGTGGGGCGATGAAGATCCCGGTCGTTTTTCTTATGCCGATGTGGCACGTCCTACAGAAAAACGCTGCTGCTGGATTACTTATACCAACAACAAAGTACACGAAACCTTAAAAGAAGGCTTTGAAAAATCGCCCATGTTTACCGGTCGTATAAAGGGTTTAGGTCCTCGTTATTGCCCTTCCATAGAAGATAAGATAAACCGGTTTGCCGAACGGGACCGTCACCAGATTTTTGTGGAACCCGAAGGATTTAATACGGTAGAGATTTATGTAAATGGTTTCTCTACTTCGTTGCCTGAAGACGTACAGTACCGCGCCTTAACACAAATTCCAGGTTTTGAGAAAGCCAAAATGTTCCGACCAGGTTATGCTATTGAGTACGATTACTTCCCCCCTACCCAGTTATACCTAACACTGGAAACTAAAAAGATCCGTAACCTTTTCCTTGCCGGACAGATCAATGGTACTACAGGATATGAGGAAGCTGCCTCTCAAGGGTTCATAGCTGGTATTAACGCGCATCAAAAAGTACACGATTTGCATGAGCTGATTATGAAACGTTCGGAATCATATATTGGCGTACTGATAGATGACCTGGTAACTAAGGGTACTGAAGAACCTTACCGCATGTTTACCTCCAGGGCCGAGCATCGCTTACTGTTACGTCAGGATAATGCTGATATACGTCTTTCTCCAATTGGCCATGAATTGGGCTTAATCAGCGACGAGCGTTTAGACATTGTACAACAAAAGGTAAAAAACTCGGATGATATTGTAGCTTACACCCGTACCAAGTCGGTTGATGCTGCTAAGCTGAATTCATTATTGGAAGAATTAGGTACAAGTACCTTGAATCAAAATGTAAAGATGTTTTCCCTTTTAGGTCGCCCGCAGATTGGCTTTAATGATCTAAGAAAAGTTGATCCGTCACTGGATGTACTGCTATCAGCTTACGACAAAGAAACTGTAGAGCAAGCTGAAATAAAAATCAAATACGAGAGTTACTTTGATAAGGAATTGGAAATAGTAGAACGGATGCGAAAGATGGAGGATAAAGAGATCAACCCTGAATTTAATTATCAGCAATTGGTGTCATTATCAAAAGAAGCACGTGAAAAATTGATGCGTATTAAACCACGTACACTTGGACAAGCTTCCCGAATATCGGGTGTGTCTCCATCAGACATTTCTGTTTTAATGGTTCATATCTCCAGATAAAATTATTTAAAAAAATTGGTGATTTCGGGTGAAATATGGCTTTAATAAATATATGTTAAAGCCATTATTTTTTATTTTTAATATACCAGTTCCAAAATCGTTTAAAATTGCTTATAACGCTTAAAAATGCTTTTAAAATTAAGGCCTGGTTTTTTACCTCATGTTATTGCCATATTTTGCTTGTTGTTGATCATTGGATGTGCAAGTATGCAAAGGCCCCAAGGCGGCCCGCGAGATCGTACCCCACCCAAACTTTTAAAAGCTTTTCCTGAAAACAAGACTCGAAGATTTTCATCGAAGCAAATTCAACTCGATTTTGACGAGTACTTTAAATTAAGTAGCCCATATACCGAAGTAAGTATTAGTCCGGCTTTCGAGAAGCAACCCGAATACCTGACCAAAGGACGGAGCCTGTTTATCAAGCTTAATGATAGTCTCCAAAAAAACACAACCTACGTTTTTAATTTTGGTAAAGCTATTGCCGATGTCAATGAATCTAACCTGTTAAAAAACTTTACCTACGTTTTTTCTACAGGTGACCAAATAGACTCATTGAGCATTACTGGTAAAGTGAACAATACAATTACTGCTCAACCCGAAAAGGAAGCCACAGTAATGATCTTCCCGGCGAAGCAAGACTCCGCCCTATTTGGCAAAAAGAAGCCGGCCTATTATACCACTACAGATTCATCAGGAAACTTTGCGCTTAATAATTTGCACGATGGTGACTATACCATTTACGCGTTAAAAGAGCAATCGCCCGATAAAATATATAACAGCGATACCGAACTCATTGCCTTTTTAAAACAACCCGTTAAACTGCAAAATGATGTTACTGGAATTGAACTGAATTTATTTAAGCAAGTACCAGATAAATTTAGGGTTAGTTCAAAAAGATTTGATTCAGATGGTAAGGTTACTTTGATATTCAATAAACCATTGACCAGTCCTTCCATTAAAATCAATTATCCAAGTACATCTGACGAACAAAAATTTGTAGATTTTAGCAAAACTCGAGATACCGCGCTTATTTATTTAAAAAATATGGACTTTGACTCCTTAAGTGTAGCCATAGCCGATCAAAACAAGTTCATTGACACGGTAGCGCTAAGAAAAGGAAAGAACGAAAGTTTTAAACGAAACCTGGGTATAAGCTATAATATTAACATAGATAATAAATTAAGACCAGGAGCTGATCTGTTGCTCACCGCCAATTTTCCACTGGAAACTTTTGATATTAGTAAAATCAAACTATTGGAAGATTCAGTAGCGATTAATAATTTGGCAATTATTAAAGATGCAAATAACCCAAAAAAACTGAGTATTAAACATCGTTGGAAACAAGCTACACGTTACGAATTGTCATTTGCGGAAGACGCACTTACCGATATTTACGGAGATAAAAATAAAGAACTTAATAAACGTTTCCTGATAGATAAGACCGAGAACTATGGGACCCTTACACTGAAAATTACCGTGCCAGATACCAGCAAAAATTATATTGTAGAAATTCAGGACGGTAAAAAAGTGACTCTACAAACTGATGTTATAAAGGGTAATAAGTCCGTTGTTTACAAGAACTTCTTTACGGGCAAGTATAACATCAAAGTAACTTACGATACCAATAAGAACGGCAAAGGCGACAGTGGTAACGTACGTACCAAAGCTTACGCTGAAAAATCATGGTATAGCGACAAAGAAATAACTCTGCGCGCTAATTGGGAGATGGAAGAACCTTTAGTAATACCAAAAGAGGAAGCTACTCCATAAACCAGCTGGCGTATAAGTTATAATTGTGAGGTAATTTTTGAAGTAGTTTCAATTGCTCATCCGTTAACGGCTTAATTTTTTTGGCTGGCGTACCTGCATATAAATAACCCGATTCACAAATAGTTTTTTCCAGTACAACAGAACCAGCCGCTATAATAACGTTCGATTGTACCACAGCGTCGTCCATTACAATAGCACCCATACCTATTAATACGTAATCCTTTAATTTACAGCCATGTATGATAGCATTGTGACCTATAGATACGTAATTGCCAATAGCAGTAGATGCTTTTAAGTAAGTGGCGTGTATGCATACCCCATCTTGTATATTAGTATGGTGACCAATAATGATACTATTTACATCACCCCTGATCACAGCGTTAAACCATACTGAGCAATTGTCGCCCATAGAAACGTCGCCAACTATGGTAGAGTTTGGGGCAAGGAAACAATTTTCGCCCCATTGGGGAATTTTATTTTTTACAGGGAGTATAAGAGGCATGTATAAAAATTAATTTAAATAAACCTTTTAACATTAGCAATAAGTTGCTCGTATGTATTAACAAATGGCTTTAATGGCTTATACTGACGGACTTGAGGGTAACATTTTTTTAAGTAGAATTTTGACGTATCATAATGCAAATAATTAATGCTCCCATTTTTATATTCAATAAGATGATCAGTTCCGGCATCATAAATAGAAAACTGACACTTACCAATAGTGGAGTCTAACTCCTGTTGGCTATAAATAAAAGTTGATTCTGGCTTAATTACATTGATTGCTGAATTTGCTTTTTTGTTTATAATAGGAGACTAATATAATTTTACACGCTTGTTATTCTCCAACATAGATCCATAAACAATAATTTTTATTACATACCATTTTCCAGTTTGACAAACTAATACTTCTATGCTGTTTTCATCCTCGCTCCAGTTAGATGTAGTCCAACAGAATAAAGCATAATCAAACTTATTATTATTTAAAAACTGTTTTACTGAAACCCCATAATCAGCGCTTAACTTTGAAGTAGAATCAATTTTAAGTTGCGAATAACAGTATTGGGGGAAAAAGCAAATATGATAATTAAACAGACGCGATTGAACATATAATTTTATTACATATAAAATTTCCAAACTGAAGGTAGCGAATTAGAACCTGGTTATACCGCTCTAATTAAAAAACCGTATCCTCCAATACATCCGCATGCTCCGGGTAGTCTGTAGTATAATGCAATCCCCTGCTCTCTTTACGAGCCATTGCCGATTTTACAACAATATATGATACCTGGATCAAATTACGTAGTTCACACAATTTAACAGATAACTTCGTTTTCTTATAAAAATCTTCTGTTTCCTCGTACAATAAGTGTAACCGCCGCATGGCACGCTCTAAACGGAAATCGGATCGTACTATACCTACATAATCGTTCATCAGTTTCTGCATTTCGCGGATATTGTGAGTAACCAGGATATCTTCGTTAGAAAGCTGCACCCCTTTTTCGTCCCAATCGGGTATGTTTTCGGGTATAGAGTAAGTGTTAAATTTCGTAATGGCATCTTCATAAATACGGTGCGCAAACACCAATGCTTCCAGTAATGAATTGGAAGCCAAACGGTTAGCACCATGCAAGCCGGTTGAAGCACACTCACCGCATGAGTAAAGCTGTTTAATAGATGATTGGCCAACACGATCTACCAGCACACCGCCACACATATAATGGCAAGCCGGCGAAACCGGGATCATATCCTTGGTCATGTCAATACCAATATCTAAACACTTGGCATATATATTAGGGAAATGATGTAATATATCGGCCTTACTTTTATGGCGTACATCCAGGTACACATAATCTTCTCCCGATTTTTTTATCTCAGCATCAATGGCACGCGCCACAATATCGCGCGGCGCTAATGATTTACGCGGATCATATTCCTGCATGAATTCTTCACCATTGGTACGTTTGAGGATACCGCCAAAACCACGCACCGCTTCAGATATTAAAAAGGATGGATATTCACCAGGATTATATAATGCTGTTGGATGAAACTGTATAAATTCCATATTGCGTACTTTCCCTTTAGCCCGGTACACCATTGCCACGCCATCGCCCGTAGCAATAACCGGGTTGGTAGTTATAGCATATATATGCCCCGCACCACCCGATGCCATTACCGTTACCTTAGAAAGTATGGTTTCTACCTCCTTGGTCTGCGTATTAAATGCATAGATACCATAGCACGTAATGTCATCACTCGATTTATCCACAAACTGGCCTAAATGGTGCTGGGTAATCAGGTCTACCGCAAAATGATGAGTAATGATCTCAATATTCGGGTTGTTATGGATTTGCTCTAACAAAGAACGCTCCATTTCAAAGCCGGTAATATCCTTATAATGCAATACCCGATATTCGGAGTGTCCGCCTTCTTTAGCCAGGTCGTACACGCCTTCATTAGTTTTATCGAAGTTTGTACCGTAATCTATAATCTCACGGATACGCTCCGGGCCTTCCTCTACTACAATACGTACAACTTCTTCATCACAAAGACCGTCGCCGGCTATCAAAGTATCTTCGATATGTTTATCAAACGAGTCTTCTTTTTTATCCACAACTACGGCAACGCCGCCTTGCGCATATTTGGTATTCGATTCGTCTTCACTGGCTTTGGTAACTATCAGTACCTTACCGTGTTTAGCGGCTTTAAGTGCAAAACTTAAACCCGCAATACCCGACCCAATTACCAGGAAATCCACATTTCTTGTCATAAATTCTTTCTAATATGTGTAAAAGTAATACTTGTGTTAACAACACCACCAAAAGATGTTAATTTTGCGTAAGTAAAAAGCTAACAAGTTTATTATTTATATAAAAGTGTGCTAAAAACTAAAGTTACCCCCAAATGGTTACTTACTTTAAGGAGATTTTACAATGGTAATGCACACTCACTAAACAAGCATTTAATTCACACATTTGTTTATTAACATGAGTGTGAATTAAATGCTATTACTGATAATCAATTGTTTAAGGTTTACCACGTGTTAATAACGTGTGGAAACAAGTAGAACAAGTTTGTTTGACAATAAAACAAGCATTCAATTGTTCACACAATTCACATCTTAATAACAATAGGTTTATATATTTAATTTAAATTACTTGTATTTATTGTAATGTTGGGAATGGATATTTTAGAAGAAATTAATATAAAAGGATTTGCAGAGGAAGAGGTAGACCCTACGCTTGACCTGTATGCCGAGATAGAAAAGTTGAAGAAGCAAAAGAACGCCGTGATACTGGCGCACTACTACCAGGAAGGCGAGATACAGGATATAGCCGATTATATTGGCGATAGCCTAGGCCTATCGCAACAAGCGGCAAAAACCGATGCTGATATCATTGTATTTGCCGGTGTTCACTTTATGGCCGAAACTGCAAAGATCCTATCCCCAACCAAAAAGGTATTGCTGCCCGATATTAAAGCCGGATGCTCATTAGCCGACAGCTGCCCGCCACACCTGTTTAAAAAGTTTAAAGAATCGTACCCCGATCATTTGGTGATTACCTATGTGAACTGTACGGCCGAACTGAAAGCCATGAGTGATATTGTATGTACCTCCAGCAATGCAATACAAATTGTGGAAAGCCTGCCTCCCGATCAAAAAATCATATTTGGACCCGACCGTAACCTGGGCGCTTATGTGGCTAAAAAGACTGGTCGCGACCTGGTATTATGGAACGGGGCTTGTATGGTGCACGAGATCTTCAGCCGAGAAAAAATAACTAAGCTGAAAGAGCGGTACCCTAATGCTAAACTGCTGGCTCACCCCGAGTGTGAGGAACATATACTGCAACTGGCAGATTATATTGGATCTACCACCGGTATATTGAAATATGCTACGAATGACAGCGCTACAGAGTTTATTGTGGCTACCGAAGCAGGTATAATACACCAGATGGAAAAGGATAATCCCGGAAAGACCTTTATACCCGCTCCACCGAACAATACTTGCGCCTGCAATGATTGCCCCCACATGAAAAGAAACACGCTGGAAAAGCTTTATTTGTGCCTTAAAAATGAGATGCCGGAAATAAATATACCGGCCGATATAATTACCAAAGCCGTAAAGCCTATTGAAAGGATGCTGGCTATATCGGCGCAATTAGGTTTATAATTTTAGGAATATTACCCGACTGTAAGTCAAAAGAAAAATCCCAGTTACGAGTGTGGCTGGGATTTTTCTTTTGTAAACTCTTATTTTGGTGCAGCTGATAGTGTAGAGTTATTAAATGGTTGGACCACCGCCACCTGGAGGGCCTCCCTGGCCACCACGGCCGAAGCCGCCACGATTGCCACGCTCGTTATTGTTTTGTGCCGGTGCACGGCCTGCAAATTTTTGTAAACGGTAAGTAAATGTTAATAAAAAGTAGCGGGCCAAACGGTTAACCTGTGTTTGGGTTGTACTTAATCCATTTTGGGCGAAAGAAAAACCTGTATTCTGGTTAAATAAATCGAACCCTTGCAAGCGTATGGATGCTGCATTTTGCTTTAGGAAACGGCGCTCAAGATAAACATTAAGAATATTTGGATTTGGAACATCAAAGTTGTAACCATAGTTAACCTGGCGACTAAAGTCATAGCTAAATGTCCAATCCTTTAAAATATAGTTTTTACCGTTTAACCCCAAAGCCAGTGTACGTATGTTAGTATTTGAATTACCGAACTGTGCTGTTTGTAGGGTGTTGGTAGTTTTATTAATAGTGTAGTTAACGCTGGTTTCCAGATCAATTTTGTCTAATATATTTATCCTAAAACGCGTACCTGGTGTAAAGGCCAGATTTTTCGCAACATTTTCGAACAACGGAGATCTCACATTGTCGCGGCTTATACTGTCGGTATATGCAATGTTATTAGTGTAAGTAATATTACCATTAAATATTAAAGTAAACTTACGAGCAGCCCATGGTTTGGCAAATAAAACGTTGGCACTACCCGTATAATAACCCTTAGCATTTAAGTAATTAGTAAAAGTTGTATTTTCAAAAGTAGATAAACCAGGATTTACTGCCAATTGAGTAGGACTAAAGCGAATAGGGTAAATAGTAGTTTTATTTACAATTTTGTTGTTGGTTTGGGTAAAGCTAAAGTTGGTGAAGAAAATATTACCAGTTTCGAAGCTAAATTTATTGTAACGCAGGTTAAAATTGTTTGTAAATTCTGGTTTTAAATCGGGGTTACCTTGTACCGGATATAATGCATTCGAAACGTTAATTACGGGTACCAACTGATTATAGCTGGGCTGGTTGTTGCTGGCATTGTAATTAAAGTTCAGATTTTGGCTCCTCGAAAAGTTGTAAGTAAAACGTGCGGTTGGTGCAAAATTAAATGTATTTTTCTTAGTAACTGGATTTACTTGTGCTTGTTTACCAGCGTCAAACGCTAACCCCGATCCATCCAACTGGCTCGGTAATACCGCCACACCTAACGTGGCATTATATTTATTTTCTACCAGGCGGTAATTTAAACCAACCCTGTGTGATGTAAATGTATAATCATATTTACTTGTACCAACCGGGTAATTGTTAAATAAGTTGTTAGAAAACAAGGTGTCGGTACGATTATCGTTTTTGTTAGTAGTATGGTTAAAAGCATAATTAAGCTCTAAAAACGATACTTTACTCAAAGGTTCAATATATGAAAAACTTAAATTTGATGTAGTGGAGCGATAGTAAGTATTTACTAATTGATTTAGCGGAACTTTTAAACGATTAATGGTTGTAGCATCATAAGCATAAACTGGGTTATCGAAATTAAAATTACGAGAAGAGTTGATACTGGCATTGATGCTCAAGTTGCGGCCGACCCCATTAAAGCGATGATTGTAAAGTAATATAGCGCCATAGTTTGGAGAAGATGCAGTACTGTTAGTGGTAGTGTTGTATGCCAGGTTAGGCGTACCATTACGGGTTGAGGAAAGCATCTCATAGCTGGCTACATCAGAGCTGGTATATGAAAAAGTAGGAGTTAGTTTAAAGTAGTTAACCGTATCGGGCTTGAACTCCATGTTCCAAGTTATACGGTGATTGGTAGAGTTAGTAGTCTCGCTACTTGTTTGGTCGCTGGTAGTGGGTGCCGTTGCGTTATTTTTTTGAAAATTACGGCTATCTGTAAATACAGTTTTGTCTTCAAAGCTATAGCTGCCGTACACAGCCATTTTACCCCATTGATCGCGGAAATTTGTACCAATAGTCCGTACCGTATTTATGCCGTTTTGATTACTTGTTTGACCGCCGCCGCCACGGCCAGCATTACCACGGCCACCGCCGCCGCCGCCAAAACCGCCACCACGATTACCGCCGCCGCCCTGACCGCCGGCTCCACCTGTAGCACTTCCAAAAGAAAACGTGTTTACGTTGGTGTTGTTTAAATTACCTAACACTGCAATTTGCTGGTCATTATTGAATTTAAATATATTTACTAAACCAACATAACGGTTGTTGTTAGATCCCTGATCCTTTGGTAGAGCATCGGTACCATCGCCAGCGGTAACCTGACCAAAATACCCGTAGTTTTTGTCTTTACGTATGGTAATGTTCAGTATTTTATTAGGTTCGCCGGTTTTAATACCAGTAGCATTTGCCTGGTCGCCGTAATCATCCACAATCTGGTAACTGTCTACCAAATCGGCCGGCAGGTTTTTAGTTGCCGTTTGCACATCGCCACCAAAAAAGTCTTTCCCGTTAATACGCACCTTAGTAATTTGCTTTCCCTGTGCGCTTACATTACCCTGTGCATCAACATCTACACCCGGTATTCTTTTAAGCTGATCTTCAACCGGCGAATTGGCTCTAACCTTATATGCACTTGCTCTATACTCTACTGTATCTTCTTTTAATGTTACAGGGTTGGTACCAACTACGGTAACTGCGTTTAACTGCCTGGCTTCAGGTTTAAGTATAATACTGCCCACGTCGGCGGCACTGCCATCATTTTCTAAAGTATAATGTTTAATTAATCCCTCAAAACCTATAGATGTTATGGTTAAGGTAAGCTTAATGCCTTTTACCGCTCCAAATGAAAATTTACCATCGGGGCTGGCGATAGTTGTAGCATTATCATTGAGGTCGGATGTGAGTTTTATAGTACTACCCGGTATGGCTTGTTTAGTTGAATCAACCACAATACCATGTACCTCGCGGGCTGTTTGTGCTTGTGTGTAAGTTGCCAGGCTAAAAAGCAGGGCTAAGAGAGCGTAAAAACGTTTCATATAAAATTGCAGGATTTGTTCAGTGTTAATTACCTATTACAGTATTCGACTACAAAAGTTCAATTTCTTTTAGTTAAATAGTTAACAATCATAGGATTGTTACAAGAATGTATCGTTAAGGTTACGATACAGTTCTTTTTTCATTTATATGATCAGTCTTATTAATCATCACGTGTTAACTCCTGCTTAATTTCATTGCGCCGTGATTTATAGGCTATTTTATAAATTATTGTTTAAAAGTGTAATTTTATACACTGATTGATGATGAATTATTTATTGTAGTTTTTATGGTATAGGTAATTGTACAAAAATGAAAATAATAAACACATAACAAATCCAAAACACTTCACATAACTATGTTATTGATTGCCAATGCGTTTCAAACCTAAAGGGCATCAAAAAAAGTGTGTATTTAATTATAAAACACAAACTACTGTAAGGTTTACCTATCAATTATACTCAAATTAAAAACAACTTATTTTTGAACACAATGCGTGCAAAGATGCACAATTGGATGGATGGAATGGAGTTCAAGCCCAACTCGTCTCAAACTAACCAAAAAGCCAGTAAGGCATTATTTTTTTATATTCGCCGCTTCAGGGTTAAAACAACAGTTTCGAACTTTTTGTCGCGGTATACTTCTACTAATACGTTTCTGTTATTTCGTGATTTAAAAAGGTTATCTATATCAACTATACTCATCTTAGCAACATCCTTAAAGTTAACAGTTATTATTTCATCATCTGTTGTTAAACCTGCTTCATCTGCTGCCGAACCGGGTTCAACCCTGCTTATTAAAATGCGTTTAAGATCATTACCGGTAGCGTAATATTCTATACCGCTCATATCATGTTCAAAGGGTTCTTTAAACCGGTAATTAGGTTTCATATACATCAGGCCGTTTTGATAATCTAATATTAAAAAAAACTTTTTTAATATTCCCATCCCAATATTCCCATCGCGGGATACAAAATAGGAACGGTGGGTATTGGTATCTGGAAAAGAAGTAATAACATTATTAAACGTATATTTACCTATTTTAAATTCGTTAATGCGGCTAATGTATCCGTTAATGGGGCCGGTTATGCCTACACCCAAATTTGCAACAATAGCCTTTTGTGTATCATTTTTGTGTTGCTTTAAATTATCGAGCGACAGCGGGTGCCCTGCACCTAAATCAATAATAAACTTATTTTCAACAGGGCAACCATCGGGGAGAATAATAGTTGTATTAAGATATGGTTTATGTTCTTCTATACTTATGGGCACTTTGATACCTTTTCTAAAAGGTTTAAACTTTCCAGGTCGGGCGGCAATTAATGTACTATCCATAAAATTGATCTTTACCGACAATTGTGAAAAGAATTCATATCCCAGCAAGCCATGTATGGGCATACCGGCGTAGTTTGACAAGCCAAAATGATCTTTTTTGAGTATGGCCGCATGCACCAAGTTGCTTTTTATTCCATCGGCTACTTTAACATCTAATTCTGAAGTTGTGTAGGCTTCAAAACTTTCGGCATTGCCGCTACCATAAATTTTTATAGTGCGCCTGGTAATTAAATCAATTGAATCTACCAATTGAGGATCGGTAATGATCATGAGGCCAACGCCCGTATCGAGCACGAAGTTAAACGGACCCTTTTTATTAATATATACTGGTACCACAATCATATCACGCACCAGGCGGAAATGGAGTTTTACCTGTTTTAATTTATCGTTGATACTAAAATGCTGGGCTTGCGCTAACACAGCCAGGCACAATAACAATAGAGGTAAAAACAGATACTTGCTGCTATGTAGTATGCGGAACAAAGTATGTTTTAATTGGTAGTATAAAGCTACAACAAAACACTGGTATTTAGCACATAACCTTATAGTTGTTAAATATTGGCAGCAAATTAAAAATAATGCATAAAAAAGCAGGTGATAATAGCCTGCTTAAATCTTATCATGCAAATACTTTTTAGCTATCTGTTTTCAACTCCCCTTTTATTTCAGGGTTTTGTGGAGGAAGCTTATCTACTTCTCGCTCGGTTTCAGTTTGCTGCACATGTACGGCATAGTCGGCGGGTTCTATATGACTACAATTAGCCTCGGCATAAACTTGCGTAAATTCGGCGCCTATGTATAAAATAGCGGCAGTGTAATAAATCCATACCAGCAAAACAATAACAGATCCGGCTGCGCCATAAGCCGAACCCTGGGCTGAATATTTTAAATACAGGCTAATTACAAACTGACCTAACATAAATAACATGGCGGTAAAGAAGGCACCAGAGCGAACATCTTTCCATTTGATCTTAACATCGGGCAAAAATTTGAATATTATACCAAACAAGGTAGCAATTACTAAAAACGAAATGCCAAGGTTCACCAGTTCTATCAGGCGTTCGGTAATGGAAGGTAAAAAGTGACTTATTTTGCTGCTTATTGCATTTACAATAATATTAACTAGCAGCGAAACCAGTAATAAGAAACCTAAGCTAACAATTAGCGAAAACGACAAAAACCGGTTTTGTAGCATTTTAAGCCATCCTTTTTTAGGCTTAGCCTTTACCCGCCAAATGGTGTTAAGCGAATCTTGTATCTCCATAAATATACTGCTGGCGCCAATTAATAATGTTGCAATGCCCGATATAAGGGCGATACCGCTCTTGCCAGAAAACTGGAGGTTTTTAATGATATCCTGAATCTGCTTTGCTGCTTCTGATCCAACATACTGGTCAATTTGACTGTATAATTTATTGCTGGCTGAATCGGGGCCTAAAAATATGCCGGCTAACGATAAAATAAGGATGAGTAAGGGGGCAATAGAAAATATAGTGTAGTACGCTAATGAAGCACTCAATTTTAATCCGTTATCGTTGGAGAACCCCGAAAACGTAGCCATCAGAACTTTCCATAAGCTTTTAAAATAATCTTTACTAAATACTTTCATAAAAGAAACCCGTTGTTTGTTTAGATAATTGGTTTTACACGCATTTGTTTTAGCATAAGTATTACCTTTAGGTAAACTTAAATTGCATGGTGAATAAAACGCTCATTATTCTGTTTTTTACTGCTTTTACGCTAAGCAAATTTAATGCCTTAGCACAAAGCACAACTATATATTTGGTAAGGCACGCCGAAAAACTAACCGTAAACCCTGCCGAACGGGATCCGAATTTATCTGATAAAGGTTTTCAAAGAGCAGCTGATTTAGCCAAAGTACTGCAAAAAAAGAAAATTAACACGATATACAGCACTAATTATAAACGTACCTTGGCTACAGCGATGCCATTGGCAACGTATTTACAACTTGCCCCGGTTATTTACAATGTTAAAGACCCAAGTACAATTGCCATTAAAGCCTCACAGGATAACAAAGGAAAGACTGCCTTAATTGTAGGACATTCTAATACGTTAATACCCGTTATTAAAGCGCTGAATTGCAGTGTGCCTTTTGAGGGACTAACAGACGATGATTACGATATGCTTTTTAAGGTAGTTATTGATGAAAATGGTAAGGCAAACCTTACTGTTACCAACTACGGCGAAGTGCATCACACTACCGATTCTAAAAACAAGAAAGTAATGACTGCCCCAATAATGAATTAAGCAGGAAGTTTACCTATTAGCTACAATAAGCAAATCCAGGTCTTTACATGGAATATTAAAACGCTCGCTTAAATATTTGTTAGTCAATTGCCCATGGTATATATATACAGCATTGCGAATACCCGTTTTTTGCCAAATGACATTGTTAATGCCACCTTTTTCGCCAATATCTAACAATATAGGGGTGAAAATATTGGTTAGCGCATAAGTGGCCGTACGGGCTACGCGCGATGCAATGTTGGGTACACAATAATGGATCACCTCATGTTTACGAAAAACTGGGTGGGTATGATTGGTTACTTCGGAAGTTTCAAAACACCCTCCTTGGTCTATACTCACATCTATAATAACAGAGTTAGGTTTCATTCGGCTTACGGTTTCTTCGCTAATTATACAAGGGCTGCGGCCGTCTTCGGTGCGAAGGGCGCCTATCACTACATCGCAGGTAATAACAGCTTTTTCGAGCACAATGGGCTGTATAACCGAGGTAAATACCCGGCTGCCAATGTTGTTTTGCAACCGTCGTAGTTTATAAATGGAAGGATCGAAAACCTTTACATCGGCACCCAATGATATGGCGGTGCGCGCGGCGTATTCACCAACGGTACCTGCCCCTAAAATCACAATTTCGGTAGGAGGCACACCGGTAATACCACCCAGCATCAGTCCTTTGCCACCGAAGGTGTTGCTCAGGTACTCAGCGGCTATGGAAATAGATGTGGCACCAACAATTTCGCTCATGGCACGTACTACACTTAAAACATTGCCTTCGTCACGTAAATGCTCAAATGAAAGTGCGGTTATCCGTTTATTAATGAGCGCATGCAGGCAATCAGCCTTTAGGGTAGAAATTTGCAAGGTTGAAATGAGGATCTGGCCAGGTTTCATCAGTTCAATTTCGGCCATGGTGGGCGGAGCAACCTTGATAATAATATCCGCCTCGTAAACTTTTTTAACATCATATACAATTTGTGCGCCCTGCTCGCTGTAATGATTATCTAAAAAGTTGGCGGCTGTACCAGCATTGGTTTCCAGCAGCACCTCATGACCGTTGTTAACCAGCAATGCTACAGATAGCGGCGTTAAGGTGATCCGGTTTTCCTGGAACGATATTTCGCGCGGAATACCTATATAAAGCGTATTCTTTTTACTTTTCGTTTCCAGCATCGACTCCTGTGGCTGCATCATGGCCTGCTTGGCCACGTCCGAAAATCCACTATATAATCCTGAACCCATATCTTAGTATTTTACGGCTTTACCGGTAGTAGCTGTAAAGGCCAATGAAGATAAGCAAATTTTGTGAATGGATATTTAAATTATTTTAAAGCTAAAATTCCGCGTTTGTTGGTCGGTAACACTTATGGCAATGCTGATGAAATTCGAAGGCAACAGGTTGGGGATGTTTTCGGGCCATTCTATCAGGCAATAGTCACCCGAATAAAAATATTCTTCGTAACCCATATCCAAAGCCTCTTCCTGGTTTTTAAGGCGGTAAAAATCAAAGTGATAAACACGTACATTGGTGCCGGCGTATTCGTTCACAATAGAAAAAGTAGGACTGGTTACCTCGTCGGTAATACCTAACTCCTGGCACAGGGCTTTAATAAATGTAGTTTTACCCGCACCCATATCCCCATAAAACAAAAAGATCTTTTGAATGCCTGCAAAATTGATAAGCGATTGTGCGGTAGCAGGGAGTTCGGCAAGGGAATTGATGGAATGGTTAGATACTGGCGGGGTCATATAATACAATATCTAATTCAGATAATTTCCTAAATCCTTTATCGGCTGTAATAAAAGAAAGGTTTTCAATAAGTGCAGATGCTGCGATAATGCTGTCGGGTAGTTTGAGTTTATAATCGCGTCTTATCTCAATAGTTTTTTTTTTATAGGGATGTTAATATTTACAACATTAACATCCTCTATAAATTCATCAAGTATTTGTTTAGCCAAGGGATTGCGGCTATGATAGGCATACAACTCAATTTCGGTAATGAACGAAATATATATAGAATAACCATCAAGCAAATCAGCCACAACATGGTCATTGTTCAATAAGTAGATACAAATATTGGTATCTACAAAAAGCTTACTCCCATTCATTTCTTAATTGTTGCTGAATCTTCTGTGGGTCTTCGTTGACTTTTAAAGCACCGCAAAATTTGTATGCATCAAACTTTTTTTCTGGCATACGATCGGCAATAGCTTTTTTGGCTTTGCTTACATCTTTTTCGTTTTTAACAACAACTACCATACTCAAATATACACAATTACTTACTACCGTAAGTAATCACTGGTATAATCATCTCCTCTAAAGAAATACCTCCGTGCTGAAACGTTTCGTTATAAAAGTTCATAAAGTGGTTATAGTTGTTAGGGTACACAAAGTAGCTATCGCCTTTGGCAAATACAAAACTGCTGCTTACATGTAGTTTAGGCAGCATGGCATCGTGCGGGTTGCGGATGTGCAAAACGTCTTTGGCATTAAAGTTTAAGTTTTTACCTTGTTTGTAACGCAGGTTGGTATTGGTGTTTTTATCGCCAATGATCTTGCTTGGGTTCTTTACCCGTATGGTACCATGGTCGGTAGTAATGATAACCTTTACCTGCTTGGTAGCCAAAAACTTCAGCAGATCGAATAACGGCGAGTGCTCAAACCACGATAGCGTTAACGAACGGTAAGCGGCATCATCGCTGGCCAGCTCACGAATCATCTGCATATCGGTACGGGCATGCGAGAGCATATCTACAAAGTTATATACCACCACATTCAGCTCGTTCTTCATGAGGTTATTAACCGAATCGTTCAGGGCGCGGCCTTCATCAATATTAAGGATCTTATGGTATGAGAACTTACAGTCTTTACGCAGGCTACGTTTAATGTTATCGGCTAAAAAGGCTTCTTCGTGCAAGTTTTTTCCACCCTCGTCCTCATCGTTCTGCCACATGCCGGGGAAACGTTTTTCCATATCCAGCGGCATTAAACCGGCGAAAATGGAATTACGGGCGTATTGGGTAGCGGTAGGTAAAATACTGTAATAGGTATCTTCTTCTTCCAGTCTGAAATATTCGGAAATGATCGGGTTAATGATCTTAAACTGATCGTACCGTAAATTGTCAATCAAAATAAAAAATACCGGGGTGCTGTCCATACGGTTAAAAACCTTGTTTTTAAATAATTGGTGCGATAATGCTGGCGCTTCTGCGGGGTTTTTCAACCAATCTATATAATTACGTTCTACAAACTTGCAGAATTGAACATTGGCCTCTGCTTTTTGCATGGTAAGTATCTCGTGCATACCAGCATCCTCCAGCTTTTCTAACTCCAATTCCCAGTAAATTAGTTTTTTATAAACATCAACCCATTCCTGGTGACTCAGGTTGTCGTTAAGGGTCATACCTAATTGCCTGAAATCCTGCTGGTAGGCCATGGTGGTTTTTTCGGTAACCAGGCGTTTATTTTCAGTAAGCTTTTTTATGGTAAGCAGTATTTGCTTGGGGTTAACCGGCTTAATCAGGTAATCATCAATTTTCGAACCTATGGCATCTTCCATCATTGGTTCCTCTTCATTTTTAGTAATAAGCACTATAGGTACATCGGCATTAATAGCCTTAATTAGGGTCAGTGTTTCCAGTCCGGTTAAGCCGGGCATGTTCTCATCTAAAAAAACAAGATCGAAATAACCGTTGCGAAACTCTTCCAGGGCATCCGAACCGTTAGTTACTGTTTTAACCTTATAACCTTTTTCGTTTAAAAAAAGCACGTGTGGTCTTAAAAGATCTATCTCGTCGTCGGCCCAAAGTATGGTAGTTTCTTGCATGGTATCTTAAATATGTATATCGGGTATAACTTCTAACCTACCCTTTTGTTGTTGAATTTAGTGTGTGTTTAACAAAAAATAACAAAAATATGCTTTGGGGTATATGTTAAATTAACACTTTTGCACAGAACATAAGTAGTTTGAACAAGAAAAAAATAATTAACGATCCGGTTTACGGATTTATCAGCATACCAACCGAACTGGTTTTCGACCTGATAGAGCACCCGTATTTTCAACGGCTTCGCTATATTAAACAATTGGGCATGACGCACCTGGTATATCCTGGCGCATTACACTCCCGTTTTCATCATGCACTTGGGGCTATGCACCTTATGGGTTTGGCTATAAAAACGCTTTGCGATAAAGGCCAGCAAATAACCCCGCAAGAAGAAGAAGGCGTAATGATAGCCATTTTACTACACGATATCGGCCACGGCCCGTTCTCACACGCACTGGAGAAACATATTGTACAGGGAATAGATCATGAAGATATTTCAACGCTGCTCATGAACCGCTTAAACAGCGTTTTTAACGGCAGCTTAACTATTGCAATTGAAATTTTTAATGACCAGTACCACAAAAAATTTCTTCATCAGTTAGTATCCAGCCAGTTAGATATGGACAGGTTAGATTACCTCAACCGCGATAGCTTTTACACCGGTGTGTCCGAAGGGGTGATCAGTTCTGAGCGTATCATTAAAATGCTTAATGTAGTGGATGATGCCATTGTGGTTGAAGAAAAAGGAATTTATTCGATAGAAAAGTTTTTGGTGGCCCGCCGTTTAATGTATTGGCAGGTATATTTACACAAAACCGTAACCTCGGGCGAGCAAATGTTGGGTAAAATTTTAATGCGTGCCAGGCAGCTATCTTTAAAGGGTGTGCAATTATTTTCTACACCGGCATTAAACCATTTCCTGCAAAACAACATCTCAAAGGAACAGTTCATATACGATGACCATCATATTGAAACGTTTACTTGTTTAGATGATACCGATATTATGGCCGCAGTAAAAGTATGGATAAGACATACCGATAAAGTATTGGCACTATTATGCGAAAACTTTATACAGCGAAAACTTTACCATGTAGATATTACCAACATAAAGCCTGATGCGGTTAAAGTGGAGGAGTTAAGGCAAAAGGCCATGAAAAAATATGACCTTTGTTTCGAAGACGCAGGTTATTTCGTATTTACAGATGTAATAAGCAATAACGCTTACAAAGTTGGCGACGCTAATATTAAGATATTGATGAAAGGCGGCACAGTAAATGATATTACAACTGCAAGTGATAACTCAAATTTGGAAGCACTAGCCAAAACGGTAGAAAAATACATATTTTGTTATACCAAAGATTTATTATAAAGGTTAACACTATGTTTATAATTTGTTGCTTAACTTTTAACCTTTAAATTTGCCCGATGCAATTTACTGCGCATGAAATAAGCTTATTGTTAAATGGAACGGTTGAAGGCGATCTTAACGCTTCCATTAGCACGTTGGCTAAAATCGAAGAAGCCATGGACGGGTCGTTGTCATTTTTGGCAAACCCTAAATATGAGCAGTTTTTGTATCATACCAAAGCCTCTATTGTAATTGTTAATAAAACTTTAATTATTACAGAAAAGATTGACTGTACGCTTATACGGGTTGAAGATGCCTATGGAGCATTTTCGGTACTGCTCGAAAAATACAATACCTTAAAGCTTAACAAAACAGGCATAGAGCAGCCCAGTTATATACACCCATCGGCTATTGTGGGTCAAAATGTTTACCTTGGTGCTTTTGCTTACCTTGGTGCCGAAGCTCAATTAGGAAACAGTTGTAAAATTTACCCGAACTGTTATGTGGGCGATAACGTAACTTTGGGCAATAATGTAACGCTGTTTGCCGGCGTAAAAATTTATGCCGATTGTGTTGTTGGCAACAACGTAATAATACATGCCGGTGCTGTAATTGGCAGCGATGGTTTTGGCTTTGCACCAACCAATAGTGGAAATTACAACAAAATAAGCCAGATTGGTAACGTTGTAATTGAAGATAATGTAGAAATTGGTGCCAATACAACGATAGACAGGGCAACTATGGGTTCAACTGTAATACGAAAAGGTGTAAAGCTGGATAACTTGATACAGATAGCGCATAATGCCGAAGTTGGTGCCAACACAGTTATTGCAGCGCAAAGCGGAATATCTGGCAGTACCAAAATTGGAGAAAATGTGATAATTGGTGGACAGGTTGGTATAGTTGGCCATATCAGCATAGCTAAAGGCTCGCAAATACAGGCACAAACCGGTGTTAATAAGAGTATTGAAGAAGAGGGTAAGAAATGGGGCGGGGTAATACTGCAGCCTTACCAGGGCTTTTTACGATCGCATTTAATTGTACATCAGCTGCCAGAGCTAAAAAAACGAATAGAAGAATTAGAAAAAATAATTGCTGAGCTGCGCAATAAACAGGAAATTATCCACTGATGCAGCTGACCAAGTATATGAATGTAAAGCAAAGAACTATTAAAGCACCAGTAGCTGTATCGGGCACCGGGCTGCATACCGGCGAACGGGTAACCATGACATTTAATCCTGCACCAGAAAACCACGGATTTAAATTTAGAAGGACAGATCTGGAAGGTAGCCCTATTGTTGATGCCGATGTTGACAATGTGACCGATACTTCACGCGGCACCACTATTACGCAAAACGGGGCCAGCGTTAGCACCGTCGAACACGTATTGGCCGCACTGGTAGGCTTAGAGATGGATAATATTCTGATTGACTTGGACGGCCCCGAAACACCCATAATGGATGGTAGTTCTATTTCTTTTGTAGACGCGTTACTTGAGGCGGGTGCGCAAGATCAGGACGCCGACCGCGAGTATTATCACATTCCATACAATATCCACTATTCGGAAACCGACCGTAAGGTAGAAATGGTGGCTATGCCTTTGGATGATGATTACCGCTTTACCTGTATGGTAGATTATAATTCGCCGGTATTAGGTACGCAGCATGCCAGCATATCAACTATTTCGGAGTTTAAAAAGGAAATTGCCAGTTGCCGCACTTTTTGCTTTTTACATGAGCTGGAAATGCTGATGAAGCACAACCTTATTAAAGGTGGCGATATAAATAACGCCATTGTGGTGGTTGATAAGCATGTAGATGCCGAAGAACTTGCCCACTTGGCCAAGCTCTTTAACCGCGAGGATATTGATGTTGCACCGCAAGGCATATTAAATAATATTGAGCTTCGCCACCAAAACGAGCCTGCGCGCCATAAACTGCTGGACATGATAGGCGACCTGGCCCTGGTGGGCGTACCGTTGCGTGGTCACATTATGGCAGCACGTCCGGGTCATGCTGCTAACGTAGCTTTCGCCAAAAAAATTAAAGCCTTAATTAAAAAGGAACGAAGCCGTAAGCACGTAAAGGTATATAACCCCAATGCTAAGCCGGTTTACGATACCGTTCAGATCATGAATATTTTGCCGCACCGCCCGCCTATGCTGCTGGTAGACAAAATATTGGAACTTACCAAAACTCATGTGGTTGGCCTTAAAGCCGTTACCATGAATGAGCCTTTCTTTGTAGGGCATTTTCCAGGCGCACCGGTTATGCCGGGTGTGTTACAAATAGAGGCCATGGCGCAAACAGGGGGTATATTGGTATTAAATACCGTACCCGATCCCGAAAACTGGCTTACGTTGTTCCTCAAGATAGAGAACGCGCGGTTTAAAGACAAGGTTTTACCAGGCGATACGTTGATATTCAGGTGCGACCTGATAGCACCTATACGCCGTGGCATCGCTCAAATGAAGGGTATTGGTATGGTTGGCGAAAAAATTGTTGTAGAGGCCGAACTAATGGCGCAAATTGTAAAATATAAGTAAACATGATCCAGCCATTAGCCTATATACATCCGCAAGCTAAAATAGCGGATAATGTTGTGATAGAGCCTTTCGTTACCATCCATAAAGATGTGGAAATTGGAGAGGGGTCGTGGATCGGCTCTAACGTTACTATTATGGATGGTGCGCGTATAGGTAAAAACTGCCGTATATTTCCGGGTGCTGTTATATCAGCCATTCCGCAGGATCTGAAGTTCAAGGGCGAAAATACCCTGGCCACAATTGGCGATAATACGACCATCCGCGAATGCGTGACCATTAACCGCGGCACTAAAGACCATTGGAAAACCGAGATTGGCAGTAATTGCCTGATAATGGCCTATTGCCACGTAGCGCACGATTGCGTTATTGGCAATAATTGCATTTTCTCCAATAACACCACTATTGCCGGACACGTTACCGTGGGAGATTATGTGGTGCTGGCGGGCATGGTTGCCATACACCAGTTTTGCAATGTGGGTTCGCACGCGTTTGTAACCGGGGGTTCCTTAGTACGTAAAGATGTACCACCCTACGTAAAAGCCGCACGCGAACCGTTATCATACGCCGGTATAAACTCGGTAGGTTTACGCCGTCGGGGTTTTAACGAGGAAAAAATAAATGAGATACAGGACATTTACCGTACCCTTTTCGTAAAAAACAGCAATGTAACCAAAGCTATGGAGATCATCGAAGCCGATTTTCGCCCCACAGCCGAACGCGATGAGATCCTGAACTTTATACAAGGCTCGCAACGCGGTATTATGAAGGGGTTTGGGAATTCGTAAATAGTTCATAGTTGGTAGTTCATGGTTCATAGCTGAAATGCCTGCTATAACTATTAATAAGTATTTTGTACCATGAACTACTAACTATGAAGCATGAACTAAAAATTACCCTTAATAATGTAGGCCGCCGCTTTAACCGCGACTGGATTTTTAAAGGCATAGATCATACTTTTACTTTGGGCAATAGTTATGCAGTGCTGGGGCCAAATGGTTCGGGCAAATCTACCTTGCTGCAAATACTAAATGGCAGCTTATCGCCTTCAACTGGCACGGTCTCCTTCTTTCAAAACCAACAGCCGCTCGATATAGAAACGGTATTTAAACACGTTAGTCTTGCCGCACCCTACCTCGAACTTATTGAGGAGTTCAGCCTTCAGGAAGTGATCGATTTTCATTTTCATTTTAAGCCCTACATTGCCGGTATGGATAAAGCAGGCTTAATTACCTTACTGGGTATGCAAACCAGCAAGAACAAGCTTATCAAATACTTTTCATCGGGCATGAAGCAGCGTTTAAAACTGGCCCTTGCCTTTTGCTCACATACGGCCGTACTCATGCTGGATGAGCCGACCTCTAACCTGGATACACAAGGAGTAGAGTGGTACCATGAGTTGATAAAATTGCACACAGGCAACCGGCTCATCATCGTAGGATCGAACCAGGAACAGGAATACAGCTTTTGCACTAATATGCTGACCATTACCGATTATAAATAGTACAATCTCCCATTATTGCCTTACCAGCCTATTAGCAACTTGATTTTTTACTACTAAGTCCCTAATTTTGCTGCTCTAAAATTATTATGGCTAAAGCATCAGATATTAAGACTGGAAATATACTCCGCTTTAACGGAGAATTAGTACAGGTAGAAGAGTTTTTACATCGTACCCCGGGCAACTTACGTGCCTTTTACCAAGCCCGTATGCGCAACGTTAAAAGCGGCAAGCTGGTAGAATACCGTTTCCGTACCGATGAGGAAGTAAGCATTGCCCGGGTGGAAACCAGCGATTACCAGTATTTATATGAAGATGGTAACGATATGGTAGTAATGGATAACGCCACTTACGAGCAGTTTAACGTGCCCAAATTCTTATTCGGCAATGCTGTAAAGTTTTTGAAAGAAGGCGTGAATGTTGTAATTGCATTTGAAAGTGATGAACCCATTATGGCCCAGGCACCGGCTTCGGTTGAGTTAGAAATAACGTATTCAGAACCTGCCGTTAAGGGGGATACTTCAACCAACGCGTTAAAAGCAGCCACCGTGGAAACTGGTGCCGAAATACGTGTGCCACTTTTTATCAATCAGGGCGATAGGGTTAAAGTTGATACCGCTACCGGCACTTATGTGGAGCGGGTTAAAGCTTAATTTAGTTATAATATTGCTGAATTATGTGAAAGGCTTCCATTTTGGATGCCTTTTTTGTTTACCGTTAAAACAAGTATATTTGACTATGCAGGACCTAAAACACTACACACAAATTATTGTCCCTGTTTTAAAGCGCTATGCTATTAAACAGGCGGCTATATTTGGCTCATAATGGACTAACTGAGATTGATTTCAGTGCTAATTTAATGCTTCAGGATGCTGTAACCCGCAAAATTGAAATTATTGGTGAAGCATCAGGTAAAATATTAGCGTCTTTTAAATTAAGTCATTCTCAATGAGAAATGGAATTTAATGAAAGATATGTATAATAAATTAATATATGAATATTTCGGCGTATCTGCTCATACATTTTATCAAACCATTTAAACGGCACTACCTGAATTGCAGGAATATTTGTTTAACATAAAGTAATCCATTTGACCAAAGCTGAACTCCGTAAAATATACACTGCCAGGCGTAACCACCTTTCGCAAGCTGAATACGATGACCTGAACCAGAAGTTACTGCAGCAGTTCAAGCAGCTGGATTTAAGTGGCATTAATTGCATTCACCTGTTTCTACCTATTCATAAACGTAAGGAGCCGGATACTTTTTTGATTCGCAATTGGCTGGCAACCAACCATCCGAAAATTCAGCGTGTATTTCCCAAAGCCAACTTTGCCGATAGCACTATGCAAAACTTTATCGACGACGCCGATTTGGAACTTGTTATTAACGCCTTAGGTATCCCAGAGCCGGTCAACGGCAATGAAGTAGCCGCATTGCATATCGATTTAATGTTAGTACCTCTTTTAGCTTACGATAGGCAAGGCTACCGGGTAGGTTACGGTAAAGGCTTCTATGACTGGTTAATGATCCAGTGTCGTCCTGATACACGTTTTATAGGCCTTTCTTTTTTTGAGCCCGTAGAGATTATAGATGATGTAAATGAATGGGATAGAAAAATAGACTTCTGTTTACTACCGGGTGGCAGTTTTTAAATAAACCATGTCATTGAAGTTATCTTACACTTAAACATCCAGGTCCAGTAATACCGGGCAATGGTCGGAATGCCGTGCATCAGGTAATATAGCAGCTCTTTTTATGGCACTTTCCAGCTCTTTGGTTACCATGTTGTAATCGATGCGCCAACCCAGGTTCTTTGCGCGCGAGTTAGCGCGAAAGCTCCACCAGCTGTAATTATGTGGCTCTTTGTTGAGGTAACGAAAAGTATCTATAAACCCCGATTCGCAAAAATCATCCATCCAGGCTCGCTCTTCGGGCAAAAATCCTGAAGAATTAGCGTTCGATTTTGGGTTATGAATATCAATGGCTTTATGACAAATGTTATAATCGCCGCATACCACCAATTTAGGGTACGCCCATTTCAGTTGATTTAAATATTCACCAAACTCATTTAAAAAGCGATATTTAAATACCTGGCGTTCATCACCGCTACTTCCCGACGGAAAGTACGCGCTCATCACCGATATATCTTCAAAATCAACCCTAATGCAACGGCCTTCGCGATCAAAATCTTCAATGCCGCAGCCATACTCCACATGCTTGGGAGTGTGTTTAGTAAAAATGGCTGTGCCGCTGTAGCCCTTCTTTTCGGCAGGGAACCAGTAGTGCTGATAGCCCATTTGCTCTACCAGGATCAAATCGGTAAGCACATCAGGTGATGCTTTGATCTCCTGCAGGCAAACCACATCGGCATCGGTAGCTTGCAGCCAGCTTAACCAACCCTTGCTAATAGCCGAACGTATGCCGTTAACGTTGTATGTAATGATTTTCATTAGTATTATGACATCAATTTATTTCTTTACCTGCAACAGTTTATCCAACTGCTTGCACTCTTTTTTCTTTAGCAGTTCAATTGTCATAGGCACATCTTTCAGCGGACGATCCTTCTTATCCTTTTCTACGGCGGCTATTAAATCAACCATATCAATGCCGCTCACCACTTCGCCATACACCGTATAACCATGATCCAGTTGCGGGGTGCCGCCCACTGCTTTGTACACTACCCGCTGCCAGGCGGGTACTTTAAAGCCTTTAAGGCGGGTTTGTTCCAGCGTATCTAAACGTCCATCGGTTTGGCGCTTTCCTTCTACAAGATAGAACTGGCTACTGCTGGATGCCTTAGCGGGGTTATCGTCTCGTGCGGCAGCCAGTACACCACGTTTATGAAATAGGCTATCTTTAAATTCGGCAGGTACTGTGTACTTAGGGCCACCATCACCTAACTCCTGTCCGGGTTTAGCGCTTTTGGAATCCGGGTCACCGCCCTGGATCATAAAATTTTGTATTACTCTATAAAACAACGTGCCATTATAAAAACCTTGTTTGGCGAGCTTAATAAAATTATCACGGTGTTTGGGTGTTTCGTTATAAAGGCGAATAATTGCCTGCCCGTATGCCGTTTTAATACGCACATATTGGTTTTTAGGCGGTTTGGCCAACAGCATAGTTGCCGTAAGCAAAAAGCACAGGGTCAACAGTTTTTTCATGTTCAGGAATGAATATCAGCAAAATAAGTAACAATTAGCGATTTCATCATCATTTCCTGTTCTAACAATGTATAACCGGGAATAGGTTTTACCAGTTTCCAGTGCGGCCATCCATCCTGATCGGCGCCTTCCAGTTCGTAAAATCCCATTTGACTAAACAGTTTGCAATTGGCTATGTGCATCAGTTCTTCCTTTTGGCGCTTGGTAAATTTCTGAGGTCCTTGTCCCAGTTCCTGTACGCCAATTAAAAATAACATCACTTTTATATCGGGCAGGTCGGTATCAAAATCCTCGGCAATACGCTGCTGTAATTCTTTCCATTTTGCATTTATTTCAGCAGGTTTCATATAATAGAATCAAAAGTTAAGAATCAAGGAGTTCTTTGTTCACAATTAAATATGTAATAATATCTTGGGCCGATAGCTTTTGCTGTTCGCCTGTTTCCATATTTTTAAAGGTTAACAAGCCGCTTTGCATTTCATCGCTGCCAATTACCACCACGTAAGGAATATGCTTGTTGTTGGCGTAATCCAATTGTTTCTTGATCTTGGCACCGGCAGGGTATAGTTCGGCATTCAGGTTAGCGTTGCGTAATTGCTGTAACAGCGGCAGGGCATAGGTTTCGCCTGCGGCATCAAACGGACAGATCAGTACGCGGGTAGTTTGATTATTGGAAGCCGGGAAAAGTTGCAGTTCTTCCAATACATCATAAATACGGTCGGCACCAAAGGAGATACCGGCACCGGTTAAGCCTTTGAGTCCGAACATTCCGGTGAGGTCATCATAACGGCCGCCGCCGCCAATGCTGCCCATAGCAACTTCGTTGGTTTTAACCTCGAAAATGGCACCGGTGTAATAGTTTAATCCGCGGGCTAAGGTAATATCCAGTTCAACCGTTGCTTTTTGCAGGTTGAAGCTTTGGAGATAAATAAAAATAGTTTCCAGTTCGGTTATGCCCTTTAAGCCAACTACCGACGAAGCCAGGATGGTTTTTAAGCGTTCCATTTTTTCGGCATTAGTGCCTTGCAGCAAGATAACCGGGCGTAGCTGATCAATGTCTTCCTGGGTAAAACCTTTGGTGAGTAGTTCGGTCACCACACCATCCAGGCCTATCTTGTCCAACTTGTCAATGGCCACGGTCATGTCTACAATCAGTTCCGGCTTGCCAATAATTTCGGCAATGCCTGATAAAATCTTGCGGTTGTTGATCTTAATGTTGAAATCGGTTAAGCCTAAATTGCTCAGTGCTTCATCATAAATCAATATAAACTCGGCCTCATTCAATAACGAATCGGACCCTACCACATCAGCATCGCACTGGTAAAATTCCCGGTAACGCCCTTTTTGCGGCCTGTCGGCACGCCATACCGGCTGCACCTGAAAGCGCTTGAAGGGAAAAGCAATATCGTTTTGGTGCTGTACTACGTAGCGCGCAAAGGGTACGGTTAGGTCGTAACGGAGGGCTTTTTCGGAGATAGAAGAAGCTACTGCGTTAGAGTTACGGTTCGCCAATAGTTGCTCATTAGTTTTAGCTAAGTAATCGCCACTGTTCAGCACTTTAAATATCAACTTATCTCCCTCTTCACCATACTTTCCCAGTAGCGTAGCGGAGTTTTCCATGGTAGGCGTTTCTATCTGCTGATAGCCGTATTTGCGAAAAACTGATTTAATGGTGTCGAAAATATAGTTGCGTTTTACCATTTCCACGGGCGAAAAATCGCGCATGCCTTTAGGTACCGAGGGTTTAACAGAAGCCATGCCGCAAAGGTAATAAATTACCGCAGGCTATAAAGTGAAGCGTGAAACGGGATTTTTAGCGAACTACACGATAATTAGAAACGCCTAATTACAGTGTTATAGAAACGGATTAATTATGGTAAGCTGGTTTTCAACAACCATTTGATGTTGCATATCTTCGGAGTAAAGCGTGGTGCAATTGGCTTTTAGTGCCGATGCAATAATCAGCGCATCAAAATATTGAAAGTCATACTTTAATATCAGGCGATGACTTAATAAAACCTCTTCTTTACTTATTGGAGTAAGTAAGCAATTATTAAGTAGAAAAGTACTTATCCTTATAATGTTCTCTTTGCTAAATTTCCAACGTCTATTAAAAACATTAACTACTTCACTTAATACCTGTGAAGAGAATGTCGGACCGTGTTGAATAAGATGGAGAGCTATTTGATTTTTGTAACTCGTTTCGTCCTTATCAAAAGCGTACAAAACAATATTGCTATCTACAGCAACATTCTTATTCATAGTTATTTGCTTCGTTACGGTCAAATTTAAAATCCTTCATATCTACAGTTAATCCATCTAATTCGGTTCTTAACTCACTAATAGATTTCTTAGGATTTATAGCAATCTTTTCTTCAATCTCGAACGCAATTACCTCTACCGTTTTACCTATCATTTCATCGGGTAATTGCAATAAGTAGGTGTTTCCTTCGGGTTTTACAATTTCTCTGATCATCGTGTTTAGCACTAACTTTAATCAAGGTACAAATTATCTGCCGAAAATGTCTTAACGAGATGTATGCTCTTTGATGATGTCCTTGCAACCCTGTTCTACCATTAAGTAAACCGGCTCAAACTGGGTATGGTCAAAATAGGGATCGGGTACTTCCTGGTTGTTCAATAAGAGCCTTACTTTGGCGGCATCCTGCTTGTTACGGGCAAGAGATAAAACATTGCTCAAGTTGCTTCTATCCATCACCAGCAGCAGGTCGAAGTCGTCAAAATCATCAACAGAAAACTGGCGGCATACCTGCGTGCTGATATCCACCCCAAATTTGCGGGCTACGTTTACCGAGCCATAATGCGGCGGTTCGCCTACATGCCAGTTGCCGGTACCGGCCGAATCGACCGTCCAATCTAACCCTTGCTGCTTAACCTGGTGCTGCATAATCCCCTCCGCCAACGGCGAGCGGCAAATGTTGCCCAAGCAGATCATGAGAATTTTCATATCAGTAAATGTGCGGATGTGATAATATGCAGATGTGCAAATGAGAAGACGTTAATAGGAAACAATCTGCACATTCGCACATCTGAAATTTGCACAACAATTAATTATCCAAATATCTGGTTTAACAAACCGGCCAAATGCACACCAGCTTTAACCAGTTGTTTGTTAACCGTACCTATAAATTTAAAATTATACTTGTAGTTCAACGTTTCGTCGCGCCTGGTATTGGCATAAATTTCTTCAGATATGGCCTTACTGTCGAAAAGCCATTTACTCATGGGCTCTTGCTGCCAGGCTTTACGTTGGGCAGGGGTAGTAAAATTAATAGCATTGGCATACTCAGTATAGCTTAACCCCTGAAAATCTATCAGTTTACTGTCCCAAACCGAGTGCAGGTTACTCTCTTCTCTAAACCACATCACCTTATAATCATTACCGCCCTTGTCATCGGTACGGGCAGCATGCATAGGCTGATGAATGTCTTCTACAATGTGGATCACCATACGCAGGTAGAGCAGCTTTTTTTCTTGGGGCAAACTTTTTTTCTTGAGTTCACCAATCATAAATTGCAGCTTGGTATAAGCATTTACACTGGTGTCCTTTTTTAAATAACTTTGCATTTCGGGATAAGTGTAAGTTTTATCAAAGTCGATATAATGCCAGCTGGATAAATAGTTATAATTGGGGTCCGACTTAATAAAATCGGCCCAGGTACTGCTCATGGCAACCGATTCATTCCCCAAAATGGCTTTAATAGCGGCTCGGGTTTTAGGCGTTAAATAGCTTGAAGCAATTTGCCCGCTAATGCGATGACCTTCGGCACCCCAGGCCATTCCTTGCAGGGGAGCGTAGGTTACGGCTGCCCCGATTAAAAGTTTTTTCCAGAAAGTAGTTTTCATTGTTTTGTTTTTATAACGGTTTTGGAACACAATTAGTCCTTTTGATTAAATGTAAATTGAGTGGCAATACACTGGAAGTGCTGGTGAATTTGATCATTGAATCAGCCTGTTTAACGGTTTTAAAATAATCTTCATAAACCCCGGCACGCAGGCATCCGCCTAAATTTTTAAGGCTGTAATCGGCATTACAAAAAAAGCCTTTCATTACTACCGTATCCTGACGTTGTATGTATTTGCCTTTGGCATATTCGGTCCACTGGCCGCTGTTCATGCAGGTATCGGCACCATAGGTTACCTTACTGTGCGTTTGCATGCTCACAAAAAAAGAATCGCAGCTAAATTTAAAGTTGTAGATAGTATAGTTAACCAATTGCTTATCAATAGCGCCGGGTTGTTGCTGCCATTCGCCCTGTAAATAGCCCTCTCCTGGTGTTTGCATATTGGGATTGGAACTGCAAGATGCCAGAGCAAGGAATACAGAATATAGAATACAGACAAAGAGAATTTTAAGCATAAAAAAATGAAAAAGCCCTCCCCTTCCGGGGAGGGTTGGGAGGGGCTCTTTATTTTAAACTACCGATCATATCTTCGGGGCGTACCCATTGGTCAAACTGTTCGTTGGTTAACAACTCGAGTTTAACGGCAGCTTCGCGTAAGGACAGACCTTCTTTTAAAGCCGTTTTCGCAATTTTAGCAGCATTTTCGTAACCAATATGCGGGTTTAAGGCGGTTACGAGCATTAAGGAATTCTCTAAGTGTTTTTTAATGCCTTCGTAGTTAGGCTCAATGCCTACCGCACAATGATCATTGAACGATACGCAGGCATCACCAATTAAACGGGCCGATTGCAGGAAGTTAGCTGCCATAACCGGTTTAAACACGTTCAGTTCGTAATGACCGTTCGATCCGCCTATAGAGATAGCGACATCGTTACCCATCACCTGAGCAGCTACCATGGTAACGGCTTCATTTTGAGTAGGATTTACTTTACCCGGCATAATAGATGAACCCGGCTCGTTATCGGGGATATGGATCTCGCCAATACCCGAACGCGGACCCGAAGCCAGCATACGGATATCGTTAGCAATTTTCATTAACGATACCGCAATTTGTTTCAAGGCACCATGGCTTTCCACAATGGCGTCATGTGCCGCTAAAGCTTCAAACTTATTTTCGGCAGTAATAAAAGGTAAGCCTGTAAATTGGGCAATGTACTCAGCCACTTTAACATCGTAACCTTTAGGGGTATTAATACCGGTACCTACGGCCGTACCACCTAAGGCCAATTCCGACAGGTGATCGAACGTATTACGCAGGGCTTTTAAACCATGGTTTAATTGCGATACATAGCCCGAAAATTCCTGACCCAGGGTTAAAGGCGTAGCATCCATTAAGTGGGTACGACCAATTTTAACCACGCTTTTAAACGCTTCGGTTTTAGCTTGCAGGGTATCGCGCAGTTTTTCAATACCAGGGATAGTAACATCCATCAGGATCTTATAGGCCGCAATGTGCATTGCAGTTGGGTAAGTATCGTTTGATGATTGCGATTTGTTGACATCATCATTAGGGTGAATGAACGTTTTGCCTTCGCCCAGGGTGTTGCCTTGTAAAACATGTGAGCGGTTAGCTACCACCTCGTTCACGTTCATGTTACTTTGCGTGCCCGAACCGGTTTGCCAGATCACCAGTGGAAACTCGCTATCCAGTTTATTCTCTAAAATTTCGTCGCATACTTGTGCAATCAGGTCGCGTTTTTCGGCAGTTAATACACCTAAATCGGTATTAGTGTAGGCTGCTGCCTTTTTAAGGTAGGCAAAAGCCGCAATAATTTCTTTCGGCATCGAAGCTTCGGGGCCAATTTTAAAATTATTACGTGAACGCTCGGTTTGTGCGCCCCAGTACTTATCGGCCGGTACCTGTACCGCGCCCATGGTGTCGTATTCGGTTCTGAAACTCATCGTTTTGCTATAATTTTTGCAGCGCAAAGTTAGGGATTAGATGTAAGAATAATAGAAACAGCCAAATGAAATTATGATTGTTACATACAATCGCAAGCCACATCATTATTTGCGAAAATTAAAAAACACAGTCCGGATAAAAAACTAAAAATAATAGCAAAACTGTTTTTTATTTTTAAAAACTTTTTTTATGTTAGTGGCATAATTCTAAACACACAATGAAAAAAATCTTTACCTTATTATTTGCTGCAGGTTTGTTATCTTCTTGCGGATCTGGCGGATCTTCAAGTGGTTCAAAAGGCGACTCTACGGCGGCTGACACTTCTACAGCGACTGAAACTACAACCGATACCAAAAAGGAATCATCAGCGAACGAAACTAAATGGAGCTATGAAGAAAAGGTTGATAAAATGACCTCCGAAAAGACGCGTTTTGCTACAATTGATTCAGATAATCAACTACAATTTGAATTTCCATATGATGGCGGTTCTACAGCCACTTTATTAATAAGAAAAAATGGCAAAAGTAATGAAGTATTACTTAGTATTTCTAAAGGTCAATTTAATACCACTAGTGATGGAGCTTCTGTAAAAGTCAGATTTGATGATAACAAAGCTTCAACGTTTTCCTGCAGTACATCTTCTGATGGCAGTTCAGATTTATTGTTTATAAACAACGAAAACAAATTTATTACAAAACTGAAGAAAGCTAAAAAGCTAATCATACAAGCAGAATTTTACGAAGCCGGTTTGAAGGAAATGGAATTTAGTACTGCAGGTTTGAAATGGGATTTATAATTTGAACAATTTTTTTTGTAAAAAAGGGGTGGGCTTAGGTCTATCCCTTTTTTGCTTTTATAACAGTTGATTATTCGTTAGCGTAATTCATTCCAATTGATGACCTTAGCCGTATGACTATTAAAGACGCCCAAAAAGTGGTGGATCAATGGATAAATACCACCGGGATCCGCTATTTTAACGAATTGACCAATACGGCCATTTTAATGGAAGAAGTGGGCGAAGTGGCCCGCATTATGGCACGGCAGTACGGCGAGCAATCGTTCAAAAAATCGGACACGGAAGTTAACCTGGCCGATGAAATGGCTGATGTAATGTTTGTGCTCATTTGCCTGGCCAACCAAACCGGTATCGATTTAACCGAGGCATTGCAAAAGAATTTAGAGAAGAAAAGCATCAGGGATGCCGATAGGCATAAAAACAATGATAAACTTAAATCTTAAACCTATGAAGAAGTTTATTTTAGGGATGGCGCTCTGTATTGGCATCGCATCTTGTGGTAACAGGAATGGTGAAAAGTACAAGGTTCAGGAAGTTGCATTAGCCCCATCACCTAATGCAGAGCCGGCGATGGCTGCCGATGTAAAGGCTAATTCCACAGAAAGCGCACAAGCCGGGAATGCCGGTGGGCAGCCAGGAGCGGTGACTCCAACTGAAAAAAAGGTAGTTAAAGAAGGGGAGATTAGCTTAGAAACAGGTGATTTAAAAGCCTC
Organism: Mucilaginibacter terrae; assembly: GCF_042679325.1. GTDB lineage: Bacteria > Bacteroidota > Bacteroidia > Sphingobacteriales > Sphingobacteriaceae > Mucilaginibacter > Mucilaginibacter terrae. Next base: position 15,665 of record NZ_JBHTMJ010000021.1, on the reverse strand, counting down.
CCGCAAAAGCTTAACCGATTCCTTAAAAAAACTGGGCGGTTATATTGATGAAGAAAGTGAGAATACGGATACTTACGAAGGGCGTAAAAATTATGTGTTTAAAGCGCGTATCCCGGTCCAAAATTTTGAAAGGTTTTTAAATACCGTATCGGCCTCGGCCGACCATGTTGAATCGAAAAGCATCCGCATTAAAGATGTAACTACCGAATACATTGACATTACTACCCGTCTCAACAATAAAAAACTACTGGAAAACCGGTACAAAGCGCTTTTAGCTAAAGCCGGCAAAATGTCGGACATACTGGAAGTAGAGAACAAGCTGAACGACATCCGTACGGATATTGAATCTTCACAGGGGCAGCTCAATTATTTAAACAAGCAAATAGCTTTTAGTACATTACAAATAACTTTTTTCACTAAAAATAGTGCGGGCAACAACAGCGGTAATAGCTTTGGTTATAAATTAAAAAATGCATTTGGTGAAAGCTTGCAAGTGCTACAAAGCATATTTTTTGGCGTAATAACATTTTGGCCCGTAATAGCGCTGGTAGCTATTATATATTTCATTTTCAGGCAATGGAGGAAACGCAAAAGCAGAAAGGCAACTCTATAGCAATATCTTAATTTACTTGCGAGTGGGGTAAGTCTGAAATCAAAAACGGGCAAATACTTAATTTGAGATAGTCACAATTTAATCTGACAGTTACAAAAAATTAAAACACGTAACAGAGATTAGCATTATGACGACCCAAGCAAAGATCATCAAAAACAAGATGGGCATATTGGAGCTTGCCCAGCATTTAGGAAACGTATCACAGGCCTGTAAAGTGATGGGCTATTCGCGAGATAGCTTTTACAGGTTCAAGGAACTTTACGATCAGGGCGGCGAACTCGCCTTTCAGGAAATCAGCCGGAGAAAGCCGATCTTAAAGAACCGGGTAGAAGAGCATGTAGAAAAAGCCGTTGTTGAGATGGCGGTAGACCAGCCGGCTTTAGGTCAGTTACGGGTATCCAATGAACTAAAAAAGCAAGGCATATTAGTATCTCCGGGAGGCGTAAGGAGCATATGGCTTCGCCACGACCTGCAAACCTTTAAGCTTCGTTTAAAGGCATTGGAGGCCAAGTCGGCACAGGAAGGATTGGTATTAACCGAAGCGCAGGTTGTGGCTTTGGAGAAGGCCAAAGAAGAAAAGAAAGCTCATGGTGAGATAGAAACGCACCATCCTGGTTACCTTGGTGCGCAGGACACTTACTACGTCGGTAACATCAAGGGCGTTGGTCATATTTACCAGCAAACAGTTATCGATACTTATGCTAAAGTGGCTTTTACAAAGTTGTATGACCGTAAGAATGCACTGGTAGCAGCAGAGATGCTCAATGATAAAGTGGTGCCGTTCTACGAACAGCATGACCTGCGTTTGCTGCGGATACTCACCGATAGAGGCACGGAGTACTGCGGATCAAGAGAACAACATGAGTTCCAGTTGTACCTGGCCATTGAAGATATAGATCATACCAAAACAAAGGCTAAAAGCCCACAAACCAATGGTATCTGCGAACGTTTCCACCGCACCATTCAGGATGAGTTCTATGCTATCGCCTTCCGTAAAAAGATCTATCGAAGCATAGCCGAACTGCAAGCTGATCTGGACAGATGGATGCATAATTACAACAACGAACGGACACATAGCGGAAAGTACTGCTTTGGTAAAACGCCTATGCAAACCTTTACTGACAGCATCCCATTGGCACAGGAAAAGTTATTGGAGAGACTCGCCGAAGACCAGATTCTTCAGAGCCCTCACAAAAAGGGCTCAGAAGAATCTGAGTCGATGCATTTAGACGAGAAAAAACTATATTCACAAATTCAATCTGACAACTTATAAAAACACCTAACTGTCAGATCAAGTAGTGGCTATTACACTTAATTTGTATTTGCCCGTTTTTCTTAAATAACTCTGCTTATAAAACGTCTGTTGTAAACGGTTTGATAAAATCAGGCTTCCAGGTGCCGTCTTCTTCCAAAGTGTATTTGGCTTCGTATCTTACCCCTTCTTCAGAAAACGGAAACTCAAATTCCACCGCGTTAGGGTGATTAGCAATTTGTTCTTGCAGGTAGCCTTCGGCTATGGGTTTTAATTCTTCAAAGCTTTTCATGAGTGCATAGATTGTTATATATATATAAGGGCAAAAGCTGTGCCTTTGTTTGGGAGATGATAGTTTTACTTACAACAAAAAACCGCCATGCTGAAATCAACATGGCGGTTTTAAAGTCTTGATTCCTGACTATATATTCTTACTTCTACAACCTACATCTTCGGCATACGGCGCATCATGTTGGCCATGGCTGCCGGGTTACTCACTTGTTTCATGATCTTACGCATATCTTCAAACTGCTTGATCAATCGGTTTACTTCCTGCAAATCGGTACCCGAGCCTTTGGCTATACGGCTACGGCGACTTTGATTTATGCTATCTGGATTTCCTTTTTCGTATGGAGTCATCGAAGAAATAATGGCCTCAATGTTTTTAAACGCATCGTCGCCAATTTCAACGTCCTTCATCATTTTGCCTACACCAGGTATCATACCCATCAGATCTTTCATGTTACCCATTTTCTTGATCTGTTGAATCTGGCTGTAAAAGTCGTTAAAGTCGAACTTGTTTTTGCGGATCTTCTTTTGCAGTTCGGCAGCTTCCTTTTCGTCAAATTGTTGCTGGGCACGTTCCACCAACGAAACCACATCACCCATGCCCAAAATACGCGAAGCCATCCGGTCGGGGTGGAAAACGTCCAGCGCTTCCATTTTTTCACCGGTACCTATAAATTTGATAGGCTTATTCACTACCGATTTTATAGACAGGGCAGCACCACCACGGGTATCACCATCTAACTTGGTTAACACGGCACCTGTAAAGTCTAAACGGTCGTTAAATACCTTGGCTGTGTTTACCGCATCCTGACCGGTCATGGCATCCACCACAAACAATATTTCATGCGGATTAACGGCGGCTTTGATCTTCTCGATCTCCACCATCATGGCCTCATCAATAGCTAAACGGCCGGCAGTATCAATAATAACCACATTATTGCCGTTTTGCTTAGCCTGGGCAATACCTTCTAAAGCAATAGCCACGGGGTCTTTACTTTCCAGGTTGGCATAAACCGGGATACCAATTTGTGCGCCTAAAACCTGTAACTGGGTTACGGCAGCGGGGCGGTAAATATCATCGGCCACTAAAAGCGGCTTTTTGTTTTTTTGTGTTTTAAGAAAGTTGGCCAGTTTACCGCTAAATGTAGTTTTACCGGCACCATTTAAACCAGCAATTAAGATAACCGTAGGCGTAGCAGGAAAAGTGATCTCAGCCGTGGTGCCACCCATTAATGCCGTAAGCTCATCGTTCATGATCTTGGTGAGCAACTGACCCGGCGAAATGGTAGTTAATACGTTGCCACCCAATGCTTTCTGCCTTACGTCGTCGGTAAAGGCTTTGGCGGTTTTATAGTTTACGTCGGCATCCAGTAAGGCTTTTCTAATTTCCTTCATGGTTTCGGCCACGTTTATTTCAGTAATGGTTCCTTGTCCTTTCAGAACTTTAAACGCCCTGTCGAGCTTATCGGAAAGATTTTCAAACATGCTTTTTCCTGCTTTATTTTGAGGTTACAAAGTTATTAATTTGAGACATATCCGTTTAGGTTTTTTTAGCCAAAACGAGAGATGCATTTTTTTAGGTTATCTCTGCTATGTTTAAAGGTTACGGAAACCGGTACAAAACGCCCAAAGCTAAGTTTTCGTTACTTTGTACATTGGGAGAGGTATCGTTATCGAACAGGGCCACACCAGTTATCGTTACCGAGATGAGCCGGTTAACACGGGCGGCAATAGTAGCATCCAAACGGTGATCTACATTTTTGAGCGACCTGCCGTAAGGTATAAACAGTTGGTACCTGCTGGTTAAACGCAGGTTTTGCATAATCTCTTTATCAAAAGCCGCCACTGCCTGAAAAGCCAGCTCGTTCTTAAAAGTACGATACTGGGTTACGCCGTAGTTAGGGCCTGTTTTGTTCGATATTACGGTATCTAACACAAAGGTTTGACGGGCTGTACCGGTACCTATGCGCAAATCGAAGTAGCCATTAGGCTTGTACTCAAAACCTAACGACTCGGTTACATAACCCGGTGCCATAAAGTTGGAAATACGCGTGCGGACTTCGTTTGCATCGTAGCTGAAACCCTTATCAAACTGCGACTCAAAACTTACCGACCCGAAAAAGAACCAGCTTTTAGACATTTGCGTAGCTATCTTATTATCCAGGAAAATACGGTCGTTACTCTTGCGCGATAACTGACCCCTGTTTTTAGAACGGCCATACAGCAGGATAAACTGCGTGGTATAAACAAACGGCTGCTTATTATATTCCAGCTTATAATTTAAATTACTGTTTAATGCAAAGGAGTTTACACCACCACCTGCCCAGTTATTACTAAAACCTGCCTGGTTAAAATTAATACCGAATATTACATACTTATGCCAATAGCTTACCTTATAATCTAACATGGTAACTGGTATTTGCTCAGGGAATATTTGTACAGGCCTCAGGTGCTGTGGCAACGCGTTACGGCGCGGATCAATACGGTAGCGGTTCACCATATTGGTGTCTATCTTAATACTATCGCGGCGCAAGCTGTCGGCCCGGCGCAAACTATCGGTTGTGCGCAGTAGGTTTATTGCAGCTACCCGGTTCAGGCTATCGGTAGCCCGGCGCAAGCTATCCGTTTGCTGGGCAACTGCGAATGTAGATATGATCAGTAAAAGAAATATTAACCCAAACCCCGTTCTTAACATATTACAACAAATTAAACAAAAATGCGCTTTTAATAAAAATCAGATTGCATTTAATATGCTTTATTACTAAAATAATGGCGCCAGGCCCATAGTTTACGCGTTTTTAAATAATCGATCCTACCTTCATTCTGATAAGCCTCCCGTTCAAATATAATCTCATAATATGCCCGATAATGGTCAGGGTACTTAAACCGGTTAATTATATAATTAAACAAATACAGTAGATAAAAAGGGATAACAAACAGTTCGGCGGCTTGCTTTAAATGAATGGTTTCGTGCCTTATTAGTAAAGCATCTTGTTTTAAAGTTTGATTTTTAACCAGCACAAATGGGTAAAACGCCATACCATCTACATTTAAAAAAGGGACAACAATAACCGGGTAATCCATAGTTACTCAGGCTTAAGTGCTTGTAAGGCCCGGCTGTTAGGGTTACGCAAAAAACGTTTCACGTTCGATTTGATGTAAACGGCAAACTCATAATCGGTAGCCGTGGTTACCATATAGTAACTTGGCCGGTAACGGGTCATAAAACTGGTGAGCTGTTCGTCTTTTAAACCAGTGATTTGTTGTACAAATGTTTTATTGAAGCGCTGGTCAATTACATTTATTTTATAGTCCTGCTCAATGATCTCGCGCAGGTGTTCTGCATTGCGGCCGCTCCTGCTCAGCATATTCCAAATAGCATCTATGCTGATGCCTGCACCAGCCCCCGGGGAAAGGCTTAGCAGATCGCGGTTGTTGAGCGATCCGTATATCTTGTTATAATCGCGTTTGGTTTGTTCCAGCTTTTTTTGAGCGGTTAATACCGTATCGCGCACGTTAACCTCTTTCAGCATAATACTACTGGCTTTAAGATAAACGGCCATATCACCATAACGCTGAACTTTCAGGGTATCGCTAAAATACCCTTGTTTGGTAAACACCAGGGCATCGCCCGGTTGGGCCTGAATATTAAACTCTGCTTTGAGGTTATTATAAACCGATTGGCCGTTGCGCAGGTTGCGCACATTAACCTTGGCTATCCGCTCTTTAGTGTTCTTATCAAAAACCAGCCCCACTACAGGCTTTTCCTGCGATAGTGCAATTAGAGCCGGCAGGCACAAAAGAAGTAGTAACCATATTCTCATTTAATATATCAGACTGTTATTTGTACTTAAGTTTAACCCTAAGTAAATGGAAGTTACAAAAATGCTGCAAAATTATAAGCCTGATTGGGTATTTAACCAATTTTAACAGCTGTGATAACGCGCTGTATTTTATCGTCCAACTATTAATTGCTGACCGATCCTTATATTGTTATCGGTCATATTGTTTAATGCCTTTAACTCATCAACTGTTAATCCATAACGTTTAGAAATGTTATAGAGTGTATCGCCGGTGGTCACGGTATGCAACCTATTGCCTTGTATAGTTCGGGTAATGGAGTCTTTAGTAGCTTTGGCAACATTTCGATTTATTTCTGTAAATACCCGGTCTTCCCGTTTGATCTTTTGAATCTCACCTTCTGGTCTGTCGTATTGATCGAGCGTGTATCTTTTAATAGTATTGATAATCAACTGCGGATATTGCGGATTAGTAGCATAACCTGCTGCTTTTAAACCATAAGCCCAGCCTACATAATCGTTCTTATCTAATTCGAAGAGTTTGGCATAGCGTTTACGTTTTAAAAATTCAGAATGGTCGCGGTAAGAGTCTTCAGGATTATTATATACCCGGAAACAATCATCGGGGCGGTCATCATCCTTATAATAGCTCCGGCCTTTCCAGTCGCTGGTACATTTAATACCAAAATGGTTATTTGCAATGCGGGCCAGTTCGCCATTACCAAAACCCGATTCGAGTAGTCCTTGTGATAAGGTTACGCTGGCAGGAATGCCATATAAGTTCATCTCTTTTATGGCAATACTTTTAAAGCGTTCAATATAGGAGGCTACAGTATAGGTTACCGGTGCGCTAATAACTTGCTGATTTTCCTTTTGTACACGCTCATTATTCCGCCGTGCTTCTATGTTAGGTTTGGGCTCATAACGTGGTTTCTCTGGCGTACGCGGCGGGGTTGCCAATGTTTTTTTGCGCGATGAACAGGCTGAAAACAGTGTAGCGATCAGCAACAGGGAGTAAGCTATTTTATTCATCAACAAAGCCGTTAATAATTGCTATAAAGCAAAAAGTCATTACAAATTACCATGAACCTCTGGGCAGGCATATAAGCCATGCATCATTCAAAAGTTGTTCGGTACCTCGCAATGACGGTATCTAAAAATTGGTTTTTCTTATTGGTGTTTGGCTTCCAACTTGGTGCTGTCGGGCTGCTCGTCATAAGCATGTAATTCATACTTACGAATTAAACTTAACACTTGCGATCCCCAGGTGCGGCTGCTTGCGTAACCACTGCGTTGTATGCCCTTAACCCAGCTTTTGTAATCGTAGTGCGAAAACTTAGTAGTTAAGTGGCTAAATTGCTTACGCTCGGTCATGATACGGGCAAAATCCTGAAAAGAATCCATGGCCGAATCGTATTGTTTGTAGGATGAGTGTGTAGCCTTGCGTCCTGTATAAGATACAGGGCTTTTGCCTTTTACCCCAAAATGATTGTTTTGGTTACGTGCTAATTTACTGTTTCCGTTAGCACTCTCGTGCATGGCAATAGCTAATATAATGCTGGCGGGCACACCACTCTCATGCATAATGCGAATGGCATTGTTTTTGAACTTATCAACGTAAGAAGAGGATGTGTTTTTTTGTGCGGAAGCAGCTAAAGTAGCAGAAAGCAAACAAGCAATCAGTAAGATTTTCTTCATAATTTATTTTTTTCTGATGACGAGTACGCCGTCTCGTACAGGTAGAATTAGTTTTTCAACCTGTGTGTTAACAGCTATGGCGTCATTTAGTTTTCTGAAAAGTTCGGTGTCGGCATCCTTTGCTTCGCCATACACTTTTCCTTTCCACAAAACATTATCAATTATTATTAAACCTCCAGGTCGTATTTTCTTAATTATCAACTCAAAATAAGCAAGATTGCTCTTCTTATCTGCGTCAATAAAACAAATATCAAAAATTTTATCGGTAAATCCAAATATAACGTCCTTAGCATCACCTATATGCAGTATAATACGGTCGCTATATCCACTCAAACGAAAGTTTTTTTCTAATGTTTCTTCCTGCTCTTTATTAACTTCAATGGTGTGTATTACGCCACCTTCGGCAAGCCCTTCGGCCAGGCAAATAGTGGCATAACCGGTAAATGCGCCTATTTCCAGTATTAATTTAGGCTGTACCAATTTACTCAACATACTTAGCAAACGACCCTGAAAATGGCCACTCAGCATGTTAGGCTTTAACTGCTTTAAATAGGTATCCCTATTTATTTTTTTAAGCGTCTCCGGCTCGGGGTCGCAGTGTGTTTCGAGGTACATTTGTAGTTGAGCGTCGAGTATATCCATCGTTTGACCGTTGATTTAAAGTGATTATTTGATTACGTTGATGATGGGCCGTTGATTTAAATCCTGCTAATTGTTTGACCGTTGATTGTTTTTGATTAAAATGATTATGTTGATGCCTGTACTCATTAGTATTTGACACTGATGAAAATTTGAAAATCATCGAAATCAAATAATCATTATAAATCAACGGTACTGACAAACAATCAACGGTCAAGCTTATATTCGTTCGTCACCCGCTTAACCTGCAAACTCCTGGAACCGAAATTTATTAACAAGCCGGTTTCCAGTTTATATACTTCGAGGTAATTAATGGCTTGCGCTAAATGAACATCTTCTAACTGACTAACGGCTTTAAGTTCCACCATAATTATGCCTTCCACTAAAAAATCAACTCTGCGTTTACCCACTTCAATACCATCATAATAAATGGTCATTTCCATTTCGCGTGCAAACAACAAATCTGTTTTAGCCATTTCTATAGCCAGGCACCGCTGATAAATCACCTCCTGAAAACCATTGCCCAATATGCTATGCACCTTCATAGCGCACCCTATAATTTTTCCTGTTAACTCAGAGTTTTTGTAACTGCTATTTACAATAGGTTTCATTTATTTTATATACAAAGTAAGACCGTTGATTTAGAGTGATTGAATGATTCCGTTAATTGATCATTTTAAAATCAATAGTTTAGACTACCAGCGAAATCATAAAATCATTTCAAATCAGCGGTCCAGACCATCAACGAAATCATTTAATCACTCTAAATCAACGGTTAAACGCTCTTCCCTCCATCCACGATTGCAGCAATATAACCGCCGATACCGTATCTACCAGCGCTTTATCCCGCCGTCCGGCTTTTTTAACACCGCCAGCCAGTATAGCAGCCGATGCCATTTTAGAAGTAAAGCGTTCATCCAGCATCTCTACAGGGATCTCTGGAAAGGTTCGTTTCAACATATTAACAAAACCTCTCACATGTATGGCCGATTGTGATGGCGTATTATCCATTTGCTTGGGTTCGCCTACTACAAAGGTTTCTACTTGCTCGGTTTGCAGGTACTTTTTTAAGTATTCTACAATAAGGTTAGGATGCACAGTTTCCAACCCGGTAGCTATCATTTGCATAGGGTCGGTAACAGCAATGCCAATGCGCTTGGTGCCATAATCAAAAGCCATTACTCTCATTTGTTATCTGTTTTCAGTAGCCGGTTGTCTGTACTTTGAGTGTAAACCGTTATGGCAAAGTTACCATTTAACGCATTGATAAGCTTAACAGAACTTAGTTAATCTAATTACAAGCAACAAGCAACAGGCACCGAAAACAGACAACTGATATCAGAAAACACACAACCGAAAAAATTCCTATCTTGCACCAATGCAGTTTAAAGAAATAGTAGGGCAACAAGCTGTTAAGCAACGTTTATTAAACACCGTAATGGAGAACCGGGTAAGCCATGCCCAGTTATTTTTAGGTCCCGAAGGATCGGGTAGTTTAGCTTTGGCTGTAGCTTATGCCCAATACTTATCGTGTGAAGACAAACAAGCCAATGATTCGTGCGGCGTATGTTCATCATGCCGTAAGTATGAAAAATACGTACACCCCGACCTGCACTTTTCTTACCCTTTTTTCGCATCCGATAAAAACGACACCGCACTAAGTTTTATAGAGCAATGGCGCGAAGCCTTGTTGGCTCACCCTTACCTGAGCCTGGATACCTGGCGTGGTTACCTGGAGGCCGAAAACAAACAGGCGAACATTAACATAGCCGAATGCCACCAGATCATTAAAAAACTAAGCCTTAAACCATTTGAATCGGCTTACAAAATTTTGATTTTATGGTTACCAGAGTACTTGGATAAAGCGGGCAATACGCTACTTAAAATTATAGAAGAACCGCAGCCAAACACTGTTTTTTTATTAGTAGCGCAAAATCAGGATCAAATACTCAATACCATACTTTCGCGTACGCAACTGGTTAAAATACCTGCGTTAGGGTATCAGGATGTACGCAATTATTTAATAGAAAAAGGGCAGCCCGTGCAAACAGCAGAAGAAGCAGCTTACCTAAGTAATGGCAACATGGCCGAAGCAATGAACATGCTGCAGCACGAAACCAAAAGCTATCATGAAGTTTTTTTAGACTGGTTACGTAAATGTTATAGCAACAAAGGGCTGGAGATGATGAAGTTTGTGGAAGCTTTGGCTAAATACGGCCGCGAAGGACAAAAGAACTTTATACGTTACGGCATTAGCTACATTCGCGAAATTTGTTTGATACTAAGCGGTGCCGAAAGCCTGGTGCATTTACCTGCCGCCGAAAAAGAAACCGCAAAGAAAATGGCCGGTGTAATGTCGCTTGATATGGCCGAAGCGATAGACGAAGTGCTGGAAAAAGCACATTACGCGGTTGAACGAAATGCAAATCCTAAAATTTTGTTTTTAGATGTATCTTTGCAAATTATAAAAATATTACATTTTAAAATTCTCCCGAAAGGGAATCAATATATATAACCTAATTATGGGATGTGGAAGTTGCTCAACCGGAGGCGGATGTACGCCTGCAGGCTGCAAAAGTAATGGTGCATGCATGACCAATGGGTGCAGCAAGTTGGATGTTTACGACTGGCTGGAACACATGGATATGCCGGCTAATTACAAGCCTTTTCAAGTTGTTGAGATTAAATTTAAAGGATCGCGTAAGGATTTTTATCTGAACGTTGACAATATATACCTAGAAAATGGCGAACTGGTAGCGGTTGAAACTACTACCGGCGGCTACGACATTGGCCATGTATCGCTCACGGGCGAACTGGTGCGCATGCAAATGGTAAAACGCCATGTTAAAGAAGCCGATGTAACCAAAAAAATTTATCGCCGGGCTTCACCGTCTGACGTGGATAAGTGGAAACTGGCAAAAGGTTTAGAGTGGGAAACCATGCATAAAGCCCGTACCTTGGCACTTGAGCTTAAATTATCGATGAAGATAAGTGATGTAGATTACCAGGGCGATAAAACCAAAGCAACCTTTTATTACACGGCCGAAGGCCGGGTAGATTTCAGGGAGCTGATCAAGAAAATGGCCGAATCGTTCCGCATTCGTATCGAAATGCGCCAGATTGGTATGCGTCAGGAAGCCAGCCGTTTAGGCGGCATAGGTTCGTGCGGGCGCGAATTGTGCTGCTCTACCTGGTTAACCGATTTTAAAACGGTTTCTACCTCAGCTGCCCGTTACCAAAACCTCTCGTTAAATACTTTAAAACTGGCCGGCCAATGCGGTAAATTAAAGTGTTGCTTAAATTATGAGTTAGATGGTTACATGGATGCCCTGAAACACATCCCCGATAATGTAAACTATCTGCGCACCGAAAAAGGCGATGCCCGTTTACAAAAAACAGATATTTTTAAACGCCTGATGTGGTTCAGTTATCCGGGTGCCGAAAACTGGATCCCTATAGAAATTACCCGTGTAAAAGAAATTCAGAAAATGAATAAGGAGGGCATTACTCCTGAAGATTTAGGAGAAGCAGCGGATATTTTGGTTCCAGAAGCTAAAAAACTGGATTACGAAAATGTGGTTGGTCAGGATAGCTTAACTCGTTTAGATGACCGTGGCAGCCGTAACAAAAACAATAATAACAGTCGTAATAACCGCAATAAAAAACCGGGCAACGGGCAACCACAAGCCGGCGGTGAGCGTGTAGAACGCAAACCACAGCAACAAGCCGGTGGCGAGCGTACAGAACGTAACGAACGTAAAGCGCAGCAACAGCCAGATGGTGAGCGCAAACCGCAGCAGCAAAACAGGCCCAAGCAAAATAACCGCCCAAAACCTGCGCCTAATGCCGACGCGCCTGAGGGTACAAATGCATCACCTTTAGCCGATGATAGCAATGCAGAAAGCAGTGGTAGTGATGTACCAAAACGCAATAATCGCAGGCACCGGCCAAACCGCAATAGAGGGAATAACAATAATAATCCAGGTAGTAACCAGCAACCCCAAGGCCCGCAGCCATGAAGTTAGTAGGTAAGTTATTAGGTTATGTGTGGTTGAGTTGTTTGGCTGTTACTGTTATAACCGGCTGTACCGATCCAAACAGGGTAATAGACGAAAATATATCTATTACTAACCACAACTGGAGTTACGGTAATAAGGTTAAGTTTAATGTAGACATTGAAGATCCATCAACCATTTATAACCTGTATTTGAATATACGCGTTACCTCCAACTACAAATATTCGAACATGTTTGTGCTGGTTTACCAAAGCGGTGGATCTGTAAAAAAGGCTGTCGCTACCCGCTACGAACTTAAACTGGCCAGCCCCACAGGCGAATGGTTAGGCAAAGGATCGGGCAGTATGTACAGCTACCAAATACCGTTTAAAACCAATTACAGTTTCCCGGCAAAAAGTAAATACCGTTTTGAAATTGAACAGAATATGCGCGATAATCCGTTACATTCGGTTAGCGATGTGGGTTTAAGGGTGGAAAAAGCAAAGTAGGTGCTTCCGGCATTATTAGGTGATATCTTTTATTAACAGCTTGAGCCTGTCGAATACCTGTATGCTATATTAAGTCTCAACAAGTTTATGCTGACAGTTATATTTACGCTGATTTAAAATCGTTTAAATACCACTAAAACCAACAGCCAACTTTCTTGTTACTATAATAAATTTACCCACATGAAAATACTGGCTTTTGTTTCTCTCCTTGGCATAGCAACGTTATTCTCGGCCTGTAAAGGATCAAACGGTAGTACCGGAGGCGCTGTGGCCGATTCGGGCAGTGCAGGTAGTTCTGGTCCGGCAGACAGCGTGGGCGTAGTAACATCTGATAGTCCAGCCGGAACTTCAAAAGGTAGAACTGATACCAGCACTACCGGTAGCGGACAAGGAACTGCCGATCCCGTTACTGATGGCATAAGGCCGTAACTTTATATTTAATTAGTATTTTTCGAAAATACTGCTTTCATTTGCTAAAGTTTTTATCAGATGGATGTAGTAATATTGGTTATTGCCGCGATAATTTTATTAGTGGCTGTATTCTTATTTTTAAACCGGCCTAAACAAATTACAGGACAGGTTTCTGTAGAAGAATTTGCTATGTTGAAAGCTGAAAATGAGCAGCTCCGAATTGGTTTAGGAATAGCTGAGGCTAAAATTAATAGTGCCTTTGCCGAAAAAGAAAGTATTACGCTACTACTCAAAGAAGAGAACCTCAAAATCACCAACTACCTCCAAGCCGAGCGCCGGGAACTGGCTGAAGCTAACCAGGCTTTGGAAAGCAGCCGTTCTTATTACCAGGCACAGCAGGAAAAGTTACGCGAACAAAAAGCCGATATAGATCAAACCCGTAAGCATTTTCAAAAAGAATTTGAGAACGTGGCCGAAAAGCTGCTAAAGGAAAAATCGCGCGAGTTTATGGATGTGAACAAGAGCCACATGGAACACATTTTAAACCCGCTGAAAGAAAACATCAAAGCTTTTGAGGATAAGGTTGATAAGGTTTACAACATGGAAGCGGCAGACCGTAATGCCCTGAAAGGGGTAATTACCCAGTTGATGGAACTGAATAAGCAGATTAGCAGCGAGGCACAAAATTTAACCAAAGCCCTCAAAGGCGATAATAAAAAGCAAGGCAACTGGGGTGAGTTCATCCTGGAAAAAGTATTGGAACGTTCCGGTTTAGTTAAAGACCGCGAATACCGTTTGCAAGCCAATCACCAAGCGGCCGATGGTACCCGCTTTCAGCCTGATGCCATTATAGACCTGCCCGATGATAAACACCTGATCATCGACTCTAAAGTATCGCTCATTGCTTACGAACGCCTGGTAAATGCTGAAACCGAGGAAGAACGTAAGTTGTTTGCCAAAGCGCACGTGGAATCGTTACGGAACCATGTGCATAGCTTATCTGCTAAAAATTACCACGATCTGCAAAAGATTAATTCGCCCGATTTTGTGATGCTGTTCATGCCTATCGAATCGTCGTTTAGTTTTGCCGTACAATTAGATGCCGACCTGTTTAATGATGCCTGGGATAAGCGGGTAGTAATAGTGAGTCCGAGTACGTTATTGGCCACCCTGCGCACTATAGCCAGCATGTGGAAACAGGAACGCCAAAACCGTAATGTACTGGAAATTGCCCGTTTGAGCGGCGATATGTACGATAAATTTGTAGGCTTTTTAACCGATATGGATGGCATTGGCCGCAACTTAAAAAGTAGCCAGGATGCTTATGATAAGGCTATAAATAAGCTAAGTGATGGCCGTGGTAATTTAACCAGTACCGCGCAAAGAATTAAGAATTTAGGAGCAAAAGCTAATAAACAGATTGATAATAAATACTCCCCATTGTGGCCAGAAGTAGACGATATGCAAAAATAGATTTTGTTAAGCACCACGCATTAGCTTAAACATTAGGCTCATTATCATGTTATAACCATCAACAAAATCTACAAACATGAAAAAAAGTACCTTATCATTAACCTTACTTGCCTTAGGCATGTCATTTAGTTTGCATACATCAGCGCAAATTAAAATCAATACTAAAAGCATCAGTGCTGCTGAAAAAGGGTTTAAAGCCGCTACATTTTCGGATGCAGAAGCGGCTAAACTGGCTTCAGATGCAGTAACCTGGATGGATGCACATAACCCAGTGGCATCAGCATCAGATCCTTACACCGTAAGACTGAACAAAATATTTGGTAAGCATCAAAACGAAGGCGGATTAAAACTGAATTATAAAGTTTATAAAGTAAAAGATATTAATGCCTTTGCTTGTGCAGATGGTAGTGTACGTGTGTTTTCATCATTAATGGATATTATGACAGATGATGAACTATTAGGTATTATAGGTCATGAAATTGGCCATGTGGCCAATAAAGACAGCCGTGATGCCGTTAGAAGCGTATATAAGAGAGAAGCCTTAACTGATGCTGCGTCCTCACAATCGGGCGTAGTTAATGCACTATCTGAAAGTCAGTTAGGAGCTTTTGCAGGTGCCTTGCTCGATAGCAAATACAGCCGTAAACAAGAAAGCCAGGCCGATGATTATTCTTACGATTTTATGAAAAAACACAGTTATAAAGTAACCGCTTTGGCCAGTGCTTTTAACAAATTGGCCGACATGGAAAAGGGTGCTACACGAAGCAAATCCGAAAAAATGATGAGCTCGCATCCTGACAGTGCTGAGCGCGCAGCTAAAGTGCTTGAAAAAGCCAAAAAGGATGGCCTTGCAGGTTAAATTATATTTAAAATATTCAATCCACAAAAAAGACCGGAGTACAACAACGAAAGGCCGGAAGATTTATGAAGTGACCCCCAAAAGTTAGACAAAAACTTTTGGGGTTTATTATTATGTCAAAGCACACA
>NZ_JBHTMJ010000020.1:0-1128 GCF_042679325.1 Mucilaginibacter terrae | reverse complement strand
ATATCCAGTACCTACTACTGCTATCTTCATAAAGATTCAATGTTTTGTTGTTCTATTTATTTAGCTTAAAGTTTAATGATTAACTTCTTGCTTACTTAAAAAGTCCTGATAAGCCAGGCTAATACCCTGGGGTAAATCTATAGTATGTTTCCATCCCTTACTGTGTAATTTAGAAACATCCATTAGTTTTCGTGGTGTACCATCGGGCTTGCTGGTATCAAAAGTAATTTCACCTTCAAAACCTACCGTGTACTTAACTAATTCAGCCAGTTCTTTGATAGAAAGATCTTCACCAGTCCCTATATTCACTAAACCAGATTCATTGTAGTTTTCCATAAGGTAATAACAAGCGGCTGCAAGGTCATCGGCAAACAAAAACTCACGTTTAGGCAAGCCGGTTCCCCAAATGGTAACTGAAGATAGATTTTGCTCTTTAGCTTCGTGAAAGCGCCTGATCAGGGCCGGTAAAACATGTGAATTTTGGGGGTGATAGTTGTCATTATAACCATATAAATTGGTAGGCATTACCGATATGTAGTTACAACCATATTGTGCCCTGTAGGCATCACACATTTTTATACCGGCTATTTTAGCTATGGCATAAGGTTCATTGGTTTCTTCGAGCGGACCAGTGAGCAAATAATCTTCCTGCAGGGGCTGATGTGCCATTTTTGGGTAAATACAACTGGACCCCAAGAACATCAACTTCTTAACCCCATTAAGGTACGAAGAATGAATAACGTTATTTTGAATTTGCAGGTTATCGTATAAGAATTCGGCCCGGTAGGTGTTATTAGCTACGATTCCACCTACTTTAGCAGCGGCTAAAAAAACATAATCGGGCTTTTCCTGCTCAAAGAATTCGGCCACTTGCTGCTGATTGCGCAGATCTAACTCTGTTGAAGCACGGGTGACAAAATTACTATAACCTTCGCTTTCAAGCTTCCGCCTTATGGCCGAACCTACCATGCCCCTATGGCCTGCAATATATATTTTAGCTTCTTTTTCCATTATGAGTTTACTCAAACTGGTTTTTAATTTTATAACCCGATTCTTTCAGTAGCTTTTCACGTTGGAACAATTCCACATCCGCTGCAACCATTTCGCTTACCAGCCCTTGCAGGTCAT
>NZ_JBHTMJ010000019.1:0-38824 GCF_042679325.1 Mucilaginibacter terrae | reverse complement strand
ATATGTGCTTTGACATAATAATAAACCCCAAAAGTTTTTGTCTAACTTTTGGGGGTCACTTCAATTTTTGATACAGCCCTTTACAAAAAAATTTAAACCCTAATTTTGAGCTATACTTAAACCTAAACGCTTATCATTCTCACTAACTTTAATTGTTTCATTACCTATTAGTTCTAACACAAGAACTTTTGGCCCTGTTGTAGTTGCGCCCGGATTTAAAATATCAATTGATATTTCTCCGAAACTCGAGTTAGCTGGTATTGTAAAGCTCCCACTTGTATTAAAATGTGTACCGGCTACAGCAGTTGTTACATCAGGTACTACACGATATGTTAAAGTAGTCGCATTGCTCGATTGTGAACTAACAAAATTCACACGAACTTTAATTGTTCCTGAACTCCTATTTATTAGAGGATCAGCAGTAAATGTTGACGAGGTTGTAGTTACAATGGTTCTACCATATCCAGGTACACGGGTAACTATCGGATAAGTTGCACCAGATGCATTAGCATTATACACTGAGGCATCAAATTCTATTTGACTACCTGCAAACACAATTTCCTCATTTTTGGCACATGCAGAGAAAAGTGTAACTAATAGGAATAGTATATATATATAATTTCTTTTCATTTTCTTTGAATTAATATCCATTATTTTGTTTCAAATTAGGATTTCCATCAAGATCAGCTTGTGGAATACCAGGTAAAATTACATCATCAGTAAATGCAAGTGTAGTAGATGTAGCTGGTTTTAATATGTCTAAACCCCTTCTTTTTAAATCAAAAAACCTATGACCTTCAAAAGCAAATTCTACTCGATCTTGCAATAAGATCTGATTAATAAGAGGAAGCCCAGTTAAGCCAGTAACATCGGCCAAGCCCCTATTTGCTCTTATACGGTTAACATCTAGTAATGCAGAAGCCGCATCTCCGGTTTCAGCATAAGCCTCCGCCCTGTTCAAATAAAGTTCTGCTACGCGGAATACGGGAACATTATCTAAGTTTATAGAACCGTTTTTACCTAAAAATTTAGTGCATTCAACAAATGGACTACCTCTACCTGTAGTTCCAAGTTCAAACAAAAGATTTCTTACATCACCACTTCGTGCAGTTATAGCCGCCGCAGTAGTACCATTTCCTGTTGCCGTAATACCTAAATCAGCAAGCATAGTGCTCGTTGGTACTAAATCACCAAATCCACCTGTTTGAGCACGATTACCTCGGATCACCAACGTTGTGAATGATGTTTGTAATGATTCATTAACACCAATGTTTTCCGAATTTATTTGAAATGTTACCTCAAATATAGATTCTGGATTAACACCTGTACTCCATCCATTTATATAAGTTGATGGACTTAAAAGTCTGCTTCCTACAAGGTTAATAGCTTCTGTTGATACAGCTATAACTTTGGCAAAATCTTTTCTGTAAAGTGCTACCCTTGAATACAAAGCTAAAGCAGTAGTCCTGTTCACACGTGAAACTGCACTTGTTGTATTTATTATAGGCAAGGCATCGTCTAAATCCTTATAAATAGCATCATAAGTTGCAGTTAATGTTGCGCGTGATGGTTTCAAAGCTAAAGCATCCGTAATATTTGTAGTAGCCTTAAATAATAATGGCACTCCACCGAATTCTTTAGCCGCAACAGTGGCTCCCGGAATATAAGCATAAGCTCTTACTAAATCAAATACTAATAAAGCTCTTAAACATTTAAGTTCACCTATATATTGGTTTTTCCTTGCATCTGTAAGAGTTGGACCTGTAAGCGCTGGAATTGCTTCAAGAATTTGGTTTATTTTGTTAATATTGTTATAAGAAGTAGCCCAGTGTGAAAAATGAGCCCCCCTTACATTTCTCGATTCGTTTAGCAAACGACCAGATTTGTTGGTAGCCTGTCCATTATCTGCCAATGCATCTGGTAAAGTAATTAAACGATTACCATACAAGGCTGTACTTTTTAATGTAGAATACACCGATGTTATGGCCGCGTCAACGTTGTCTACATTTGTAAGTGCTGTTTCCGCCGGAATTGATTGCCTCGGTTCAACATCAATGGTATCAGTGCAAGATGCAATAGATGCAACAAGTAAACTTGCAAAAATGCATTTTATTATATATGAATTGTATTTCATGTTATTTTAATTAAAGTCCGATTTGAACGCCAAATGTGTAATTTTTTGTTTGAGGAATAATACCTAAAGCGGTACCAAAAAATTCCGGGTCGTAGCCTCTGAAATCTGAATAGGTAGCTAAATTTGTAGCTTGCAGGTAAACTCTTAAAGTTTGAACTTTTACCTTATCTAAAATTTTCTTTGGTATATTATATCCTACTTGAATTTCTTTTAAACGAATATAATCAGTTTTCAAAAAAGTTCTGGTGGAACCTAATACATGATTTGAGCCTTGTGGCTCAATACCGCCAGAGTATGGCCTAGGTACACTTGTTATTTGACCTGGTGTTGTCCACCTGTTTTCGTAATAATAATCTAAAGCATTAAGCGCTCTATTACCATTCTCCATTAAGAATACCAATTGCCCGTCCGATTGCTTCCTACCATACTGATAATTAAATAAAGCATTTATGTCAACCCCATAAATATTAATCGTGTTGTTAAAACCACCAAAATATTTCAACAATGTAGTTCCAATAACTTTCCTGTCTGTTGATGCTTGTGGCAAATAAGTGGTATTTCCATTTACATCATACCACATTGGGCGACCGGTAGCTGGATTTACTCCCGCATATTCATAAGCATATATTGCGCCTATATCATTTCCTATCCTGAATGATGGATCACTTGGTAATACCTCTAATCCATCATAAAGTTTAGTGATTTTATTTTTTATTCCTGTAAAGTTGAAACTAGAAGTCCATGTAAAATTTTTACTTTTAACGTTTACAGTGTTAAATTCGATTTCGACACCCTGATTGTAGATTGTACCAACGTTTGCTCTAACAGAACCATAGCCTGTAGTAGCTTGCAATGGTTGATCTAACAATAAGTCAAGTGTGGTTTTACGAAAAACTGTTACACCACCAAATATCCTATTTTTAAGTATAGCAAAATCTAAACCGGCTTCTATAGTTTCATTAGTTTCCCAACCTAAATCTGGATTTGATAATCCAGATGGTGCAATACCAGATAATCCGCTGTAAACACCGCCACCGCTATATAGCGCTAATGCATCAAAGTTTCCAATTTGATCATTACCAGTACGCCCGTAACTTGCTCTTAATTTCAGTCCGTCTAACCAATTTATATCTTTAAGAAAAGATTCTTGACTAATGTTCCATGCTCCTGAAACACCACCAAAGTAACCAAATTTATTATTAGCTCCGAACCTGGACGATCCATCACGACGACCTGTCAAAGTTATAATATATTTTTCTGCATAATTATAGCTACCTCTTAATAATAAACCAACACGTTTATAACCTGTTGTAAATTCACCAACACCTATTGGATTTGCAGCAGAGTTTAGATTGGTAAATTCAAAAGATGGAAAACCATCAGCTGATGCACTTATTGAATTTTGTTTATCGTTTCTATATTCAAATAAAGCTGTGGCATCTACTTTGTGCTTAGTATTAAACACTTTGCTGTAGTTTAATGATTGTGTGGTTAAAATATTCGTGTTCCAATCTGATTGCACTTGCCCTAAGCCCCTTCTTGCAGAAGCATCGTTAGTTCTTGGATCGCGATAGCTTTTACCTTGCACCAAACGATAGTCCATAGAATAAAATGACCTGAAGTTTAAATTGGGTATAATTTTATAGTTTGCAGCAAATCCTGCAATTAATGCATTAGTACGCTGAAAACCCGAATTATATTCATTAACTGCAATAATATTTTGGTTTAAAACAGTTCCAACTACTTGCCCCGATCCTGGCAAACCATAATAAGTGCCGTTAGCATTGTATATTGGGGTTGATGGTAAAATAAGTGATGACGAAAATGCAGGATTACCTAAAGTAGAACCATCAGTTGCAAAAGGCAGTTTCTGATCAAATGTTGATAAATTTATATTTGTTTCAAAAGACAACTTATCATTTGCCTGATGGTTCAAATTTATTCTAAAAGTACCTCTTTTAAAATCTGCTTTAGTTATAACTGCATTTTGAATATTGTATGAGCCAGAAATAAAGAAAGTGGTTTTTTCGCTACCACCGCGGGCTGACAGTTCATAATTACTTACTATACCTCTCCTGTAAGCTGCATCCTGCCAATCTGTAGTTGCTAAATCTGCAATTTGTGCTTCAGTTGTTGTAGTCGGCAAACCCATTTCAGATATTTGAGAATTTAATACAGCTGTTGCTGTTGCTGTTGGATTTGCGTTAGTCAAAGCTTCTTTACGCATTTGGAAATACTGCTGCGCATTTAATACATCAAACTTCTTTATAATTGATGAACGCCCGGTGTAATAGTTAAGGTTAAATAATGTTTTACCCGCCTTACCTTTTTTGGTTGTTACAATTACAACACCATTTGCTGCTTGTGCACCGTATTGAGAAGCTGTAGCAGCATCTTTCAGAACGTTTATAGATTCTATATCGTTCGTGTTAATAGATGCCAAAGGATTTGACTGTGTAAACGATGCAACGTTAGTAGTGTTTAGTTGTACACCATCAACTATATACAATGGCGTACTACCAGCATTAACAGAGCCAATACCCCGTATAATTACGCTAATTGAACCACCAGGAATACCATTGTTTGATTGTACTGCAACACCCGCAGCCCTACCCTGTAAAGCTTGCGCAACACTGGTAATAGGTTGATTTTGAAAATCAGAGCCTTTAATTGTAGCTACTGAACCGGCAACTTCAATTTTTCTTTGTACGCCGTAACCAGTTACAACAACTTCACTTAAAGCACGATTATCGGATACGAGTTTAATATTATACACATTACCCGAATTTAAACTAACGGTTTGAGATGCATAACCCAAATAAACAAATTGTAATGATCTTGCGTCTGAAGGCAAATTAATGGAGAAACTGCCATCAGCATTTGTTTGCGTTCCTGTTGTACTGCCTAATACCTTTACAGATACCCCCGGTAAAGGCTGACCATCATCTGCACTGGTCACATTACCTGTAATTTTCCTGCTTTGTGCATAGGCGCTGTCGAACACGCATATACTCATCGCCAGAAGAATAAGTAAAATTTTCTTCATTTGTTAATAGTTTTGAGTTAAAAAAATAGTTTTCAGTGCTGAAATTATAGAAAACTATTAACTAAAGCTAATATATTCAGAAAAAAACATCTTTTTTTTCTGAATATATTACAAATGTGGAAATATGAGCATTTATGCAAACAACAATTATAAGTGCCGTGCAAAATTATCCCCTTTTAATTAAGAAAATATAATAAATTTTATATGATGATGAAAAGCATTCAATTAAATACCATAAAGCAAATTAATTGAGCATTACATTCTCTCAGGCACATTTATTCCCAATAATTTCATTCCATGGGCTATAATTTTAGCCGTTGTAGAAGAAATTTTTAACCTAAAGTTTTTTAAACTACTACTTTCGGCCTGAAGAATTGATTTTTCGTGGTAAAATTTGTTATAAATCTTTGCTAAATCGTAAATATAGTTGGCAATTGCAGCCGGATTAAATTCTTTAGCTGCTATTTCAATGGTTTCGGGGTATTGGCTTAAAGTAATAATCAGGTCCCGCTCCAATGGATCCAATTCGCTTGTTAAATTTGTTTGCGTTATATCGCCCGCCCTGCTTAATACCGATTTAATACGTGCATGTGTATATTGTATAAATGGCCCGGTGTGCCCTTGAAAATCTACAGACTCATTAGGGTCAAACAGTAAACGTTTTTTGGGGTCTACCTTCAACAGGAAATATTTTAGGGCACCCATACCTATCATATAATATAGGTGTTGTTTATCCTCATCGCTATAACCCTCAGTTTTACCTAATGCTTCGGTTTGCTCTTTAGCGGTAGCTTCCATTTCTGCTATCAGGTCATCGGCATCAACCACCGTACCCTCGCGCGATTTCATTTTACCCGATGGCAGATCGACCATACCGTATGATAAATGATACAGGCCCTTAGCCCAGTTCTTCCCCAGCTTTTGCAGGATGAGGAATAGTACCTTAAAGTGATAATCCTGCTCATTGCCTACCACATAAATAGATTCATCCATACCAAAGTCATTGTACTTCAGCTGGGCTGTACCTAAATCCTGGGTAATGTAAACCGACGTACCATCGGCACGTAATACTAATTTCTGATCCAGGCCCTCTTCAGTCAAATCTATCCACACTGAGCCATCTTCCTTTTTAAAGAAAATACCTTTAGTCAGGCCTTCTTCAATAATATCTTTACCTAATAAATAGGTGTTAGATTCGTAGTAGTACTGGTCAAAATCAACACCCAGTTTTTTATAGGTCTTGGCAAAGCCATCGTACACCCAGGTATTCATGGTTTTCCATAAGCTAATCACTGCTTCATCACCGGCTTCCCATTTTTGCAGCATTTGCTGGGCTTGAATAATAAGTGGTGCAGATTTTTTAGCTTCCTCTTCGGTTTTCCCAACCGCTTTCAGGTCTTCTATCTGCCTTTTGTACTCTTTATCAAATATTACATAGTACTTCCCTACCAAATGGTCGCCCTTTAAGCCGGCCGATTGCGGCGTTTCGCCCTCCCCAAACATTTGCCAGGCCAGCATCGATTTGCAGATGTGAATACCACGGTCGTTAACTAAGTTGGCTTTCACTACTTCATAACCGGCTGCCTCCAAAATAGCAGCTACCGAATAGCCCAGTAAATTATTACGCACATGGCCTAAGTGCAAGGGCTTATTAGTGTTAGGCGACGAATATTCCACCATCACCTTTTTGCCATTAGGCTGGGCAATACCAAAACTTTCTTTGCTGATGGTATTGTTGTAGATGTACAACCAATAGCTGTTAGCAATAGAAATATTCAAAAACCCTTTAATAATATTAAAATCTGATACCTCGTCGATATTTGCAAGTAAGTACTCCCCCACATCTTGCCCGGTTTGTTCGGGCGATTTGCGGGAAAACTTAGTGAACGAAAAAGTAACAATCGTTACCTGACCTTCAAACTCCTTACGGGTTTGTTGCAGGTTAATATCATTTGCGGTAATGGTGGTATTATATAGTTGCTGAACAGCTTTTATGGTAGCGTCGATAATAAAATCCATTCGGCAAAATTAAATAAAATGACTTAACCTGCGGCTTTAAATAATTTGATTAATAATGAATAACTTTGTTTGCTTCTATCCTATTTATGACATCACCTGCTAAATCAATAAAACTTAACGTTAACTCTGAAATTGGCACTCTTCGTACATTACTGATCCATAGTCCTGATAGTGGTTTAGGAAAGGTAGTGCCCTCCAAAGCTCAAGACTGGCTTTTTGAAGACATTGTGCATTTAGATACTATGCGCAAAAACGAGTATGATTATTACATTAAACTACTGCTTTATTTTTTAGATCCAGGTAAAATTAAAGGTAAACTACATCAAATTGATGAGCCCCAGGCCGAACGTAATTTCTACAAACCCGATCATACTGATTTTTATGCCTCTAATAAGGTAATTGAGATACAAAGCCTCCTGGCCGAAATACTGGAAGATAAAGGTATCCGCGAAAAACTAACGGCATCGGTTTGTGCCATAGAAAGCTGCAATTACCGTTTACAACAACAGTTGAACAATACGCCGCCAATTGAGCTGGCCAAGATTTTTATTTCGGGTTCGCTTAATAAGGACGAGATGATATTTTCTCCAATTCCAAACCTGATATTCTCCAGAGATATTGGCATAACCATTAACAACTACTTTTTACTGAACAAACCGGCTAAAAAAGCCCGTTCACGCGAAACGTTATTGGCAAGATATATATTATTCAATCACCCGATGTTTGCTAACTATCAACATCACATACTCGAGATCACCGAAAGTATCCAGCATTTCTTACGCCCGGGTAAAGACCAGGAGGAGAAGACCACTTTAGAAGGTGGCGATGTAATGGTAGTTAGTGCCAACCATGTTATTATAGGTTGTAGCGAACGTACCTCCCTAAGTGGTGCCCACGAGGCCGTTAAATTATTGTTTGAAAACAAGGTAGTACAAAAAGTTACGATGCTTAAAATACCACATAAGCGCGATTATATGCATATTGATACGGTTTTTACCCAGGTTAAACGCAATGTTTGGGTGATATTAGGCTCATTGGCCAAAGCCGATCAAGCCAAAACAGAAGACAATCCTGCAAGCTGGTTCAGCGAAAAGAAACTAAAAGACCGGACCGAAATTGTACAATTTACAGCAGGGGAAAATAAGCCCCGCACGTTCGATAGCATTGAAGCACTCTTAACTGACATTAGTACTAATGACCTGCATAGCACCGAGCAAATACAGTTTATCTATTCTGGCAATAACACCTTCCCTTTTGATGCGCGAGAGCAGTGGACAGACTCCTGCAACCTGCTGGCCATTAAAGAAGGGGTTGTTTTAGGATATGACCGTAACGATAAAACCATAGAAGCTTTCAAACAAAACGGTTTCAGCGTAGTAAAAGTTACCGATCTGTTACAACAATTTGAGAACGATGAAATAATACCCGCAACTATGGAGGATACACTGATCCTAATGCCCTCATCAGAACTTTCGAGGGCACGGGGTGGTTTTCATTGCATGAGTTTGCCTCTGTTTAGAGATGATATTTGAAATGAGAAAGTTGAAAAAATTCGTTAATCAGCAGAGATTTTTTATGAATTAATTAGATATTTCTTCATCAAAGTTCATTATTCCTCATTTTTAAATATTTGTTGAATTGAACATTGAAACAGCTGAAATACCAGGAAATACTAAGGCATTAACACCGGTATTTAAACGCAACGCAATGACCCAGGTTACCTCCCATTTGTTAATGATACGCCCGGCCAGTTTTGGCTTTAATGAGCAAACTGCCGAAAGCAATGCCTTCCAGCAAAAAGGTGCATACCTACAAAAAGTACAACAGAAGGCCTTACTGGAGTTTGACACTTTTGTTGAATTATTACAAAGTTATGGTGTTGACATTACCGTTATTCAAGATACGGAAGATCCCAAAAAGCCCGATGCCATTTTTCCGAATAACTGGGTATCATTCCATAACAACGGTGATGTTATCATATATCCTATGCAAGCCCCAAACCGTCGCTGGGAACGTAATGAAGAAATTATTAGCCGGTTGAGGGAAAGGTTTAAGATGAATCATGTTATTGACCTGAGCAGTTTTGAAGCGCATAACAAATTTTTAGAAGGTACCGGAAGCATGGTGCTCGACCGCGAAAATAAGATTGCCTATGCCTGCCTATCGCCCCGTACGGATGCCGAAGTGCTGGATGCCTTTTGCCGGCGCCTAAACTATAAGGCCATTTCTTTTAACGCTACCGATGCAAAGCAGAAAACTATTTACCATACTAATGTAATGATGTGCTTAGGCAGCCGGTTTGCGGTGATCTGTTTAGATAGCATACAGCACACTGTTGAAAAAGAAATTATTAAAACATCGCTTACAAATACAAACAAGGAAATTATAGCCATAACACTTGAGCAGATGAACAACTTTGCCGGCAATATGTTGGAAGTACAAAACAAGGATGGTCAAAGCCTGCTCATCATGTCGCGAAGCGCTCATCAATCATTAACAGTCAAACAGGTTCAAAGCTTAAAGCAATATTCGCAAATAATATCGGCCAATCTGAGCACCATTGAAACCATTGGCGGTGGCAGCGCCCGTTGCATGATAGCTGAAATACATTTGCCAATAGTTTAAATTATGGTTGATTGAGTTAAGAAGTAAGTTACTCTGCGTATTTACAATTGACATTGCGGGAGCGTAGCACGCAATGTCATTAAGTTAGGGTAAACAGCATTGCAAATAATATCGAATAATGAATTTCGAATGTCCAATACCGAATTTTCCCCTTCATCATTCAATATTGGGCATTCAGTGGTTGAATATTAAAAAACATCAATCCCTTAACTTAACCACATTGAGCATAGCACGCCCACTTTAATAATATGGCCACATCTACAGTGGAATGACCCCTCTTTGATAATATGCTT
The DNA here is from genome assembly GCF_042679325.1 of Mucilaginibacter terrae. Lineage (GTDB taxonomy): Bacteria > Bacteroidota > Bacteroidia > Sphingobacteriales > Sphingobacteriaceae > Mucilaginibacter > Mucilaginibacter terrae. The sequence goes on along the minus strand of NZ_JBHTMJ010000019.1, from coordinate 28,707 downwards.
TAATACCCTTTCGCAGGTAACCACCATCATCATCCGCAGGTTCGTTTGGTGCAGTTACCCCATCACGTTTAAGATCCAGGTAGGTGGTGCAATCATTAGATCCCCAGCCAAACAGGAAAGCGATGACCCCTGCTTCGGCATACTGAGCTATTTTTGTTTTGTTTCCATTTTGCATAACCGGCTGTAAAAAGTACTGTACCCGGTTATCTTTATAATGGCCCGGGGTACTGTTACAACTTGCGGTTATAGTGTTTCCCATTTGTATTTGCCATAATATAATTTTCTTGCCAATATCCTGGTTCAGCTTTTTTAAATAGCGCTGAAAACGATCATAATCGCTTAAATAATCATTATCTGCTTTAGGTTCCATTGACCACCAAGAGTTTAGTCGTCCGTACACTAATTGATATAAACCGGCATCCCGATCAGAAAATTCAGAAAACAGCAAGTCGAAATTAGCATTTAACGATTTGTAGTAATTTGCAGTTTGCCCGGCATGAGTTTCGGGGTTATATTTATTGCCTATTACATCAACCCCTGTTGACCATTGCGATGCATGCCATCCCAGCAATACATTGGGCGCATATTTATTACGCAAACTAACAATGGCTTGTGCTAAACCTTTAGCATCGTTGCTAAATCCCTGCACATCGGGGTGGTTACTTTGACTTACTTTGATACTTCTTTTGGCAGGATCATCTTTATACATCTGCATATAACCAAACAAATCAGGCTCGTAATGTATAACCACAGTTTTACCATAGCTTTTGCATATCTGAAGCAAAAATTTAAAGTCGTCAAAATACTTATTCATCAATCCCGCATCATTTAAATTAATAGTGGCGGGCTCCTGAAAACGGTTTCGGGCCGGAACAATATTATAATAGGTAAAAACCGGGATCTTACCCATTTTGCCAATTTCGGCTAAGAAGTTACGGGCATACTGGCCGCTCGGCCAGTTCCATGTAGTCCATCCGTTAGAAAATATATCCCCGGCTAAATAAACATAAACATAATCAGCTTCGGGAATGAAGCTTGCTTTCTGTGATACATCCCCTTCAATACCAAAAGCCATGCGTTTTGGCAAACCTAAAGGTACTGTTGCAGTGCTGCTGATGGCTGTTGTAGCAACCATCTTGTTTTCAATATAGGGCGCAGTTTCATTTACAGAAACGGTAACTTCTTCCTTTTTACAGCCGGCAAAAATCAGAAGCAATACAAATAATAAAAGTCTTTGCATATACAGTTAAATTATATTAGGGTATAATCCGTGGTACGCAATGTAACAGATTTTGTTACAAACTCCCAGTTAATTTTTTAAATAATTATTTTATTTATTTTCAATTATTCAAAATAATCTTTCTAACTTTCAGTTAACGAAAATGCGAGAATTCTTGTGACATATTCAATATTTAATACAAGCTTAAAATTCAGCATTTACAAATTTACGCTCTCTTTCTCCTGGCCAATCGTTACATTTGCCATGCTTTTGGTTTCCGTGGCATCGCCCTACGGAATTAAAAGGGAATATGGTGTAAATCCATAACTGTCCCGCAGCTGTAAGTTCTATTTAAACCAAAGTCCATTCTTAGTCACTGTGTGCCGCAAGACACATGGGAAGACGGACCAAGGGGAACAAGTCAGAATACCTGCCTCGAGCATTTACAATTCATAGCTTTCGCGGATTGAAGCTGGATGGAGATACTTTTCGTGTTATTCATTTGTAGTGTACAATTTTCGGTTTGCTGTGGGGTATTAACTCACAACACACATGAAATTACCTGGGGTTAACGCGCTTTGGCGTGCTGGCTTTTCTGTAAAATTTAAATTTGCTGTAGCCTTGCTGGCTATAACGGCAAGCCACCGCTTTGATCTTGAAGCACAGGTAAAACCGGTAACCGATACAGCTAAAATTCACCGGTTACAGCAGGTACAAATATGGTCGGGCTTTAATACGTTGCCTGCCTCCTCGCCTACACCGGCTCAGGTTTTAAAAGGAGCGGCTTTAGAGCGGTTGAACAACCTATCGGTGGCCGATGCCATCCGTTATCTTTCGGGCGCACAGTTAAAGGATTACGGCGGCACAGGCGGGTTAAAAACGGTTGATGTGCGTAGCTTAGGCAGCAGCCAGGTAGCCGTATTTTATGATGGCGTACAATTAGGCAACGCTCAAAACGGACAAGTCGACCTCGGTAAGTTTTCGCTGGATAATATAGGTGCGATAGAACTTTACAATGCACAAAAGAGTACCATCTTTCAACCGGCACGTGGTTTGGCTGCGGGTAGTTCGGTTTACCTGACGGCAAAACGCCCTGTATTTATGCCGGGCATCACTAACCAGTTTAAAGCCGCTTTCCGTGCCGGGTCAATGAGCTTAATCAACCCTTCGGTGTTATGGAACCACCAGATCAGTACCCATACATACAGCACCGTTAATACTGAATATACACGTTCTAACGGGCAATACCGGTTTCGTTACACCAACGGTTTTTATGATACCACTGCCAACCGTAACAATGGCGACATAAATGCCTTACGTTTAGAAGCCGGTATAAACGGCCAATTACGCGATAGCAGTACCTGGTGGGTTAAGGCTTACCTGTACAATTCGGAACGGGGATTACCCGGTGCTATTGTAGCCAATAAATTTGATTATAACCAGCGCGAATGGGACCGCAACGTATTCATACAGTGGGGTTACGCAAAGCAGGGGAAGTTTTACAGCCTGATGGCCCATGCCAAATATGCTAACGATTACATGCGGTATGTTGATCCTGAAATAGTAACCACCAACGGTTTTTCAGATAGCCGTTACCATCAACAAGAAGTTTATGCATCCATAGTTAACCAATTTACCATTAGCTCGTTTTGGAACATAGCTGCATCGGTAGATTATGTTCGGAATGCGATGCAAAGTGATATCTACCGATTTACCTATCCTACCCGTAACACCTTACTTTCGGCTTTAGCCACACAGTTAAAGTGGGAAAGGTTAAATATACAGGCCAACCTGCTGGGTACCTTTGCTACTGAAAGCACCCAGCTATTTAAACCTGCTCCAAACCGGACTAAGTACACCCCGGCAGTAATGGCCTCGTGGCAGCCATTTAATAATACAGCGTTTAGGTTACGCGGATTTTATAAAGGTATATACCGTTTGCCCACATTTAACGAATTGTATTACACCTATGTAGGCACGGCCAACCTTCGCCCCGAATATAGCCGGCAGTACGATGCTGGCTTTACCTATCAAATGCTGAATCCCGGTAAAGTATTAAAGCAGATCAGTATTCAAACCGATGTTTATTACAATCAGGTTGATGACAAAATCATAGCTGTTCCGGGACAAAACCTGCGCCGCTGGACCATGGAAAACATTAGCCGTGTCAGCATTAAAGGATTTGAAACTAATATTCAAACCGGCTGGCAATTAAGCCCCGGTATGTTCTTAAATAGCGGAATAAGCTACACCTATCAGCAAGCATACAATGTTACTACAGGTAGTGCCTTTAACCAGCAAATTCCCTACGCACCTAAAAACAGCGGCTCTGTACTGGCGGGTGTACTTTGGAAACAAGTGAGTATTAACTACAGCTTTATTTATACAGGTGAGCGCTACAATCAAAAAGTAAGCATACCGGCTAATTATGTAGAACCCTGGTACACGCACGATGCATCGGTTATATGGCAAATTGCTTATTACAGGCACCAGTTAAAATTAGGGATGGATGTAAATAACCTATTTAACCAATATTACGATGTGATTACCAACTTTCCTATGCCCGGCCGCTTTTACCGCTTTAAAATCAGCTTCAATTACTAAATTATGAATAAACAAAGTCGCTATATATTTCAATGGTTTGCTTTAGGCATCATTTGCTTGCTGATCACCTCTTGCCGCAAAGACCCTAAACCCATTGCCGAGGATGTGGAAACACTTTTTCCAGCTAACCCTTCGAGCTTAATTAAAGGCGTTTATATACTTAACGAGGGCAACTTGAACATGAACAAGGCCTCGTTAGATTATGTGGATTATACCACAGGCCTGTATCGCCGCAACACCTATAACCAGGCTAACCCCGAAGTTACCAGGGGGCTGGGCGATGTGGGCAACGATATGGCCGTGTACGGTTCCAAACTATATGTAGTGCTCAACAATTCTAATAAAATAGAGGTTCTTAATGCCAAAACGGGCAAGCGTATTACCCAAATTAACCTGGTGAACTGCCGGTATATTACCTTTAATAACAATAAAGCCTATGCCAGCGCTTACTTGAGTAGCGTGGGCGATCCGAACGCACCCAACGGTATTGTAGCCGAAATTGATACCACTACTCTGCTCATTGAACGCCGTGTAACCGTTGGCCGCCAGCCCGAGGAAATGGCCGTAGTGGGTAACAAACTTTATGTGGCTAATTCGGGTGGGTATAGTCCGCCCAATTATGAGCGCACCTTGTCGGTAGTTGATTTGATTTCGTTTAACGAAACCAAGCGCATTGATGTAGCCATTAACCTGCAACATGTAAAGGCCGACCGCTATGGCGATTTGTACGTGAATTCACAGGGTGATTATTTAACCGTTGCGCCAAAACTTTATGTGATAGATACCCAAACCGACCGGGTAAAAAAGGTATTTGACCTGCAGGCTCAAAACTTTTGCATTGATGATGACCTGGCTTACGTGATAAGTACAGGCTCAGGAACCAGTCAAAAATACGCCTACAACCTTATTAATATTAAAGAGGAAACCCTGCTTATCCAGCAGTTTATAACCGACGGCTCGCAGAACCAAATCTTAATTCCGTACGGAATGGCGGTTAACCCGCTTACCAAAGAAGTATTGGTGACCGATGCCAAAGACTACGTAAGTCCGGGCACTTTATACTGCATTAACCCCAACGGCTCCCGTAAGTGGAGCGTAACCACCGGCGATATTCCGGCCCATTTCGCATTTATTTATTAACATATATACCATCAACAAAAACATGAAAACAACACTACGTTGCTCCAGTAAAACTACCCTGCTTGTATTTGCAAGCTGCCTGTTGCTTTTTAGCTCGTGTAAAAAAGACAATGACGAGATAGAGGCAATAGACCCCGAAATAGAAAGTACCGCAGGTGTGTACATGCTTAGCGAAGGCAGTTTTGGTTCGGGCAACAGCGAAATCACTTATTACGACATCAAATCGGGCGTAACGCAAAGGAACTATTATAAAAAAGTGAACGGTACCGATCTTGGCGAAAACGCCACCGACCTGCAACGTCACGGCAGCAAAATGTACTGCGTGGTTAGCGGCAAAACCAAAGGGCAATCATTTGTCGATGTGATGAACGTATTTACCGGTAAAACTCTTAAACGCATATCTTTTAACTCAGCCAACGATGCATACTTTCCGCGTTCGGTTACCTTTTATCAAAATAAAGCATACGTATCTTGTTACGATGGCAGCATTAGGCGTATTGATACCGCCTCTTTAGCTATAGATGGCGAAGTTAAACTGGCTACATACCAGGAAGGCCTTGCCGTAGCCAATGGTAAATTATATGTGGCCCAGTCTGATTATACCTTCACAGGTAAAAATACGGTATCGGTTGTAGACCTGGCCACATTTGCCAAAACCAAAGATATTACGGTGACCATTAATCCTGTTAAAGTAGCCGCGGCTACCAATGGCGATATTTATGTAATAAGTTATGGCAACTACAGTAACATTGCCGGCAATTTAGATCGTATTAACAGTGTTACCGATGCAAAAGTAACCGCAACCCCTGTTGCAGGTGTAGATTACAACAGTTCGATAAGCATAACGGGTTCTGCAGCATACATGTCGGTCACCGATGCGGCTACATTTTCATCCATTATTAAACCCCTCAACGTAAGTAACGGTACTTTGGGAAACAGCCTTGTAACCGATAACGCTACCATTGGCATACTTTACGGCCTTACTATCGATCCTTTTAGTAAGGAGGTTTATGTAGCCGATGCCCTAAGCTATACCAGCACTACCGGTAAAGCTTACTGTTTCGGTACCAACGGCAAAAAGAAATTTGAGTTTGAAACCGGCCAAAACCCCCAGCACGCGGTATTTATTTACAACTACAAAAAGCAATAGCACTTCATGATACATCACCGTAATTATTTAAGCAAACTGCTGATACCCGCGCTTTTTATAAGTTTGCTTGTTTTAAACGCCTGTAAAAAAGACAGTCCCGATGAACCGAATGTTGAGAAGGAAGCCTCCATCAGGCCCTTTACCCCGCATAGCAGCGCCTATGTAACCCAGCTATTGAGTTATACTCCTGCACCAGGGCAGTTCATTAACACCCCATCGGGCAGTATGGATGCTGCAAAAGGCATTCTTAAAGGAAAAGACGGCTTGGTGAGTTTGGGCTTTTTTGGCGGCAGCATTGTTTTGGGTTTCGATCATACGGTGCTCAACCGAGCCGGTAAGGATGATTTGATAATCTATAATAACTCATCGGTAACCTTTGCCGAACCGGGCGTAGTTTGGGTTATGCAAGATAAAAACAACAACGGCCAGCCCGATGATATATGGTATGAACTGAGCGGCAGCGCTCAAAACCAAACCGGGTACACTAATAATTACTCCATTACCTATATACGTCCTGTTACATCCATAAGCAACGTTTCCTGGACGGACAGTAAAGGCAATTCGGGCGTGGTAAAAACTAATATGTACCATACACAGGCTTATTACCCGGAGTGGATTACTGCCGATAGCTATACGCTAACCGGTACCTTGCTGCCCTCAACCAACATTAACAGCAGTAACCCAACGTTTATTACCAGCACCCCGTTCACATCAGGCTATGCTGATAATACACCGGGCGGCGATAAATTGGATATAGCCAACGCTGCAGATGAAAAGGGAAATAAGGCAGCACTTAAAGGGATTGATTTTATAAAAATTCAAACAGGGATCCCTTTTAACGCGGGTTGGCTGGGCGAAATGTCAACCGATGTAAAAGGCGTAGCTGATTTAAGCTTCGCCGGAATATAACTGAGATAATTGGGTAATCGTTATTCACGGAATGATAAGGATTGGTCTGCCAGGTAAGTTGTTACGTAACTTCTGATCAGCAGCAAGACTTCTCTTTATCACTCTTGGTGATCACTGTTATTTTAAATACACCTTTCAACTTCTTCCCTTTCCTGCTTATCTTAACCGAATGAAAAAACACCTTGTCCTCGTTACGTTAATTTTCATAGGCTTCGCCACTTACAGCCAAAAAAAGACTAAAACTATAGCATACTTTCCACCTGCGGGTGCCTGGCAAACTCAAACGCCTGCACAACTGGGCTTAAACGCGCAGGCTATTGAGCAAACCATCAGTTTTGCCCGGGCGCATGAAGCTAGGTCATCGCGCAATGGAGAATTGTCGCAATTTCAAAGTTTTGGCAGGGAGCCGTTCAGCGAGGCGGTAGGGCCTTTAACCGAGCGTGGCGGCGCATCGGGATTAATTATATACAAAGGATACCTGGTAGCGCAATGGGGCGAGCCTAACCGTGTTGATATTGTAAACAGCGTGACCAAAAGTTTCCTGTCCACATTGGTGGGTGTAGCTGTTGACCGGGGACTCATTCGCAGCACTGCCGACACGGTTGCCAACTATGTACCATTTGTGGAGCCATATAACATAGCTATTAATACTACCGGGTATGAAGCCGCACAAGGCAATCTCATTTATCCCTTCGCATCGGCACATAACCGGCGGTTAACCTGGGAGGTTATGCTGCGCCAAACCAGCGATTGGGAAGGTACGCTTTGGGGAAAACCCGATTGGGCCGACCGTCCGCAAGGGGATATTGAACAATATAAAACCCGTAAACGTAATGAGCCGGGCGCGGTATATAAATATAACGATGTGAGAGTAAACGCGCTGGCGCTGGCGGCCACATCGGTTTGGCGCAAAGCTTTGCCGCAAGTATTAAAAGAAACCATTATGGATCCTATCGGTGCTTCCACCACCTGGAGGTGGACGGGTTACAGGAGTTCATGGATCATTATGGATGGTCAGCCCGTGCAATCGGTAAGCGGTGGCGGGCATTGGGGTGGCGGCATGTTCATTAATTCGTTCGATATGGCACGTTTTGGACTGCTCACCCTACGCAAGGGCAACTGGAATGGCAAGCAGTTGATTAGTGAGCAATGGGTTAAACAAGCCCTTACCCCTACCACGGCCAATACCGGTTACGGTTATATGAACTGGTTTTTAAACACCGACAAAAAGCTGCTGCCCTCGGCACCGGCCAGTGCCTGGGTACACATTGGCAACGGTACCAACATGATCTATTGCGACCCGGAACACGATGTGGTTATGGTAGTACGCTGGATTGAAAACAAGGAAATGGATGGCGTGGTGAAAAGTTTATTGGAAGCGTTCCCTCCTACCAACTAAAAGGGTTTAAGGAAGAGCATAGAATCAAGTATTTCATAAAAACAAGCATATCCTGGCTCTTGTTTCTTGTCTCTTGTATCTAACCCGAATGAAACGGGTTAAAATTTCTTTGTCCAATTTCCATACCTGCCGCCCTGCAAACGGTTTTGTTGCCGTATTTAAAGTTTATGTTATCCATAGCCTTGTATAGCTTAATCTGCTCTTCATTATCTTCAAACAAGTTGATCTGGTAGCTGCCCGTGCAAAGCTGGCTTAGTTTTACGCCTATTAACCGTATGGGCCGGTGCTGGTTCCAGGCGCGTTTAAGCAAATTTTTTATACCGGGTATTAAAATATGCTCTGCTGATGTTAAGGCTATCTTCTCCTGCAAAGTATGTGTCTCAAAATTTGCGTAACGTACTTTTATAGCTAAACACGATGCCAGTTTGTTTTCGCTGCGGAGTTTAAAAGCCAGTTCTTCGGTCATGGATACGAGGATGGTTTCCAGTTGCTTGCGGTCGGCCGTATCTTCATGAAAGGTATGCTCGGTAGAAATGGATTTACGCTCGCTATGCGGAACAATCTCGCTGTCATCAATACCGTTGGCCTTATCCCATATATACTTGCCTGCTTTACCAAATACGCTTTGTAAAAAGATCGGGTTCGCCCTTTGCAGGTCACCAATTTTTTCAATGCCGTAAGCGTATAGCTTTTCGCAGGTTTTTTCGCCAAGCATAGGTATTTTGCAAATATCCAGCGGTGCCATAAATTCCTTTTCGCATCCGTGATCAATACGTAGTTGTCCGTTGGGCTTAGCCTGGTTGGTAGCCATTTTAGCTACGGTTTTGCACGATGCCATCCCGAATGATATAGGCAAACCGGTATCGCGTATTACTTTTTGGCGCAGGTCGGTAGCCAACTGGTAAGGATCGTAAAAGCGGTCCATACCCGTAAGGTCTATATAAAATTCATCAACCGAAGTTTTCTGGTACAGCGGCACCGAGTTATGAATGATGTGCGTTACCTCGCGCGATGCTTCGGAATACCGGCCATGGCTGCCATGCAAAAATATGGCATGTGGGCACAGTTTATAAGCCTGCCTGCTGGGCATGGCCGAATGAATACCGTACTGCCGGGCCTCATAACTGCATGAAGCTACCACACCCCTATCCTTAGAACCACCGATGATCACCGGCTTGCCTATCAGTTCGGGGTTAAGCCTGCGCTCAACCGAAACAAAGAAAGAATCGAGATCGATATGTACGATATGTCTTTTAAATACCACAATACAAATGTGAAAAAAAGATTTGATTTTTTACTAATATTATTAGCATTTTTGTGGGGTTATTGTTATTTTTATGGAAAGCTATTACGATTACCTCTTTTTGCTGCAACCTTCCGAACATGTTAAAAAACAGATCAATCATTGCAAGTTTAAAGCATCCGATTACATAGGCCCTTACCCTGGCATGAAATCTACCGCGCATATTAGCATTGAAGATCTTACCAGGCAAAAGCCCTATGTAATTAAATCACTCATTGATGGGGTGCGCAACAAAATTGCCAGCATGCCGCCGGTTACATTACAGATAGACGGTTTCCAGTTCTTCACCCATAATGAAAATTATATGACTATTTATGCCGCCATTAAACCTACTTATAAAAGCGATAACTGGTTTAGCTTGCTCAAAAAACAATTAAACTCTAAAACAGCCATTACTCCACATATTACCGTAACTAAACACATCCCCGTTGATGCCTTTTACAAACTCTGGAGCGAACTGCGGCTGGTGAATTACAAGGAAACATTTACGGCCGACAGGCTTACTATATTGCAACGCGAAACCTTTAAACCCAATGCCAGGTATGCCATTTATGAAGAATTGCATTTCAAGAACGAATTAAGGTATCAATAGCCCAGCATAATTATTTTTAGCTATTGACCATCAATTGCTTAACAACAAGTTTACATTTCATTAGCCCATAACCAATAATTTTTCTACTTTTGTGGCGGGTAAGTCTTTTACGACCAGCTCCTCTTGAACTCCCCCAGGGTGGGAACGCAGCAAGGGTAGAGAGTTGAGCGGTGCGATAAAAGTAGCTTACCCATTTTTTTTGCCCAAAATTTCGGTTTCAGGGTTTTTTTCTTACCCGCGCTCCTTTTTTCATTCCTTACCACATTCCTATTTTTCTCATTATCCCGCTCCTCTTTCTTCATATCTGTTATTGTCTTTCCTTCAATGCCCCATCTCAACACCCCAACTCTTTCTGCTATATCATCTAAATATCATTATGTAATTATTGTCCATCAATTTTAGCAATACAGCGTTAATGGAGTATGCAGATCAAACACCACTACAGTAATGATGATGGTATATTTTATATAGTTAACGAGGGTAAACGTATGGGTGATATGCGATATATGATCTCTGATAGTAACAAGATGGACATTTACCACATCGAGGTAGACCCTCAAATTGAAGGACAAAATTGGGGAAGCCAGTTAATTGAGGCTGCTGTAAATTATGCGCGCGAAAAGCATCTAAAAATAATTCCATCGTGTACCTTTGCTAAAACTGTATTTACCCGCCACAAAGAGTATCATGATGTGCTGGCTTAATTAATTTACCTTATGCTCGATCTCATTATTATTGGTGGTGGCCCTATCGGACTCACCTGTGGGCTTGCGGCCCAAAAAGCCGGACTAAGCTTTGTGATTCTGGAAAAAGGAACACTGGTAAATTCGTTATATAATTACCCTTCCACCATGACCTTTTTTTCCACTTCCGAAAAACTGGAGATCGGCGGTTACCCTTTTGCTACAACGCATGTAAAACCTAACAGGGCCGATGCCCTTGAGTATTACCGCCGGGTGGCTTTAAATAACGAACTGCCTTTAAATTTATTTGAAGAAGTGACCGCCGTAACGCAGGAAGACGCCATTTATACAGTCAGCACCAAAAAAGCCACGTACGCGGGTAAGCATATTATCATAGCTACCGGCTTTTATGATATTTCAGTGAACTTAGATATACCGGGCGAAGATTTGCCCAAAGTGAAGCACTATTACCAGGACCCACATTTTTTCACCCTGCAAAAAGTGGTGGTGGTTGGTGCCAGTAATTCATCGGTTGATGTGGCTTTGGAAACTTACCGCAAAGGCGCACAGGTAACTATGGTGGTGCGCGGCAGCGAAGTGAACAGCCGGGTAAAATACTGGGTACGGCCTGATATTATGAACCGCATTGAAGAAGGCAGCATAAAGGCCTACTTTAACTCCAACCTGAAAGCTATACGTGAAAATGACGTGGACATTGAAACACCCGAAGGACTGATTACCATTGCTAATGATTATGTAATGGCTATGACGGGTTATAAACCCAATTTCGATTTCCTGAAAAGAGTAGGCATCCGGTTATCTGAGGACGGCAGGTTTATTCCGAAATATAACCCCGAAACTATGGAAACTAACCTGCCCGGCGTTTACCTGGCCGGTGTGGTTTGCGGCGGAATGGACACACACCTATGGTTCATTGAAAACTCACGTGTACATGCCGAAATGATATTGGCTGATATAATGCGCAGGAAACAAGTTACATACTGATCGGTTTTTTAGTAATTGTAAGTCTGAGCTTGTCGAATACTTGTACGCTCCCCACGAGTTTTATACGAGCTCAAACTGATATGAAGTGAGTACTTGCAAAACCCTCTTATCTCGAAACAGACAACTTATTAACACTGGCCGGGCTAAACTTAGCTTTATATAATTCGTAACCGCCGAACAAAACACCACCAAATACCACATCGGCCAATAGCATATTCCGTTCGAACGGGATAGCCATTAATAACGATTCGCCGTAACCTAACAAGCCTTTGGCGTAATAACTGCTGTTTAACCAAGGCTCAATATCGGTTAGCAGCCAATGTACGGCTACACTGGCTAAGGAGGCCAATAGCACATTGGCAACGTTCACTTTTTTAATCAATCCGCCAATTAACACCATAATTATTAAACTGGCATACAACCATAAAGCACTATTGCCATACCAAATCACCAGCTTGTTCATATACAGGTAATTCACAAAAATATCGGTCACAAATAAGGTTATTACCGATACTAAACCAGCCTTCCATTTATTGGCGAAATAAGCGCCGCCAAATATAGCGGTTGCACCCAGTGGGGTAAAATTACTGAGTATAGGAAGATAGAAATTAACCAAACGCACAGCCCCGGTTAACACAACAGAAGCTATTATAACCAGTAACAAGGCTGGTAGGCTTAGCTTAACTTTTTGTAACAACATTTTTTGTATAATATATGCTTACAAATTTACCAATTTATTAGTTAGTGTTACCCTAACAGTCCCTAAAAGTTAATGCCCAACTTTAATTAGATAAAATCTTATTAAACCTTCATAACCAAACAAACACCTAAACTAATTTCAGATAAAGAAAACTTTAAATCAAACCGTACTGTTTACTCAATACCTATAAAAACAAAATATTATGGCAACTTCTGAATTAGAAAAAAAACCTTTAATAGAAGGTTTAACCGATGGCCCCATTAACCTGGAATGGCCCGAGCGTTATATCTCTATAGCCGCCGGCGTAAAAATGTCGTTATCTGGCTTAAAAAATATTTTCTCAAGTCCTTTTAGCAGCATATTAAAAATTGGTGCCGGTGGCTACCTGTTAACCCGCGGCATTAGTGGCCATTGCGAGTTATATAGCCGAATTGGCAAAAACAGCACCGAGCCGGTTAGCGTAAATGTACGTTCATCTTTCACTATTAATAAGCCGCGCCAGGAAGTTTATGATTTTTGGAGAAAATTGGATAACCTGCCAAAATTTATGAAACACCTGGATAGTGTAGAAGTGATAGACGGCAAACGCTCGCACTGGGTAATAAAGTTGCCTGCTAATGTAACTGCGATAAACTGGGATGCCGAAATTGTGCATGACGAACCGGGACATGCCATTGGCTGGAGTTCGTTGCCGGGTTCTATTTTAGATAATGCGGGTAAAGTTCGTTTTGAAGATGCAGAAGATGGTAATGGTACCGTGGTTGATATAGTAATCAGTTATACTCCTCCTGCCGGTGGCGTTGGAACCGCTTTAAGCCATGTACTTAACCCGGTATTTAAAAACATGGTTGATGAAGATGTGCGCAACTTTAAACAATACCTGGATATTGATGATACCGAAAACAGCCTGGCCGGGCACATCCATAGCGCGGTGTTATAACATACCTTCATATAAATAAAAACAATAAAGCCTGACCATTTTATATGGCCAGGCTTTATTGTTTGGTATGTAACAGATCGCTTACTTAACAGCATCAACCACAGCTTTAAAAGCTTCCGGGTGGTTCATGGCTAAATCGGCTAATACTTTACGGTTTAAACCAATTTCGCTGGCGTTTAATTTACCGATGAATTGAGAGTAAGAAATACCATACTGACGGGTACCAGCGTTAATACGTTGGATCCACAAAGCGCGGAACTCTCTTTTTTTAGTTTTACGGTCACGGTACGCATACTGTAAACCTTTTTCAACTGTGTTTTTAGCAATGGTATAAACCTTGCTTCTGGAACCATAATAACCTTTTGCAAGGTTCATGATTTTTTTCCGGCGTCTTCTCGACGCGACTGCGTTAACTGAACGTGGCATTTTTTTGCTTTTTTGGTAGTGAGTGTTCCATTAAAGGAAACTTAACAAACTCGAATACCTGGTTAAAAAAATTAATGAATTACTTTCCGATACAAAGCATACGTTTAACGTTACCCATGTCGGCATCAGACACCATTGAGGTGTGGCCTAAGGCACGCTTACGTTTGGTAGACATCTTGGTTAAGATGTGGCTTTTGTATGCGTTTTTTCTTGCAATTTTACCGGTTCCAGTAAGCTTAAAACGCTTTTTTGCACTGGAATTGGTTTTCATTTTTGGCATAACACTTATTTATTTGGATGTGCAGATGACCGATATGCAAATATGCAGATGACCTGCCTTATCTACTAATCTTTCACCTGCGGATTAAAACGCTTATTTATTCTACCTATTTCATTTGCACATCAGCACATTTGAAATTTGCAAATTTACTTTTTAGCCGCTTTTGGGCCCATAATCAAAAACATACGCTTACCTTCCAATTTAGGCAGTTGTTCAACTTTACCTACTTCTTCCAGCGCCTGTGCAAACTTTAACAATAAAATCTCACCTTGTTCTTTGTAAACAATAGCACGACCCTTAAAGTGTACGTATGCTCTCACCTTTTCGCCCGATTCCAGAAACTTCTGTGCATGCTTTAACTTAAATTCAAAGTCATGATCATCGGTATTAGGACCAAAACGTATCTCTTTAATTACCGTTTGCTTGGCGTTGCTTTTGATTTCTTTCAGCTTCTTTTTTTGCTCGTAAATAAACTTATTATAGTCAATTACACGGCAAACCGGAGGAACAGCATTGGGAGAAATCTCCACCAGATCCAATTCTTGTTCCTGGGCAATAGCTAATGCTTCGCGGGTTGGGAAAATCCCTTGTTCCACGTTATCGCCTACTAAACGAACTTCAGGAGCCTTAATGAAGTTATTAATATTGTGCTCTGCTTCCTTTTTCTTGAAAGGAAGCCGCGGACCTCTAAAATTAGGTTTGTTTAAAGCCAAGTTATACGGTTATTTCTTTTATTAATTGTTGCTTAAAATCTTCTATAGTAATACTTCCCAAATCGCCTACACCATGTTTACGAACAGAGACGGTGCCTTCGGCAGCCTCTTTTTCGCCTACAATAAGCATATAAGGGATCTTTTTAACTTCAGCATCACGGATCTTTCTACCGATCTTCTCGTCCCTGAAATCAATTAGACCGCGAATATCGGTATTATTTAACATTTGTGAAAGTTTTTTTGCATATTCCTCATACTTTTCGGATATAGGAAGAATTACATACTGCTCGGGCGACAACCACAACGGGAAGTTACCGGCACAATGTTCTATTAAAACAGCTACAAATCTTTCCAACGAACCAAATGGCGCACGGTGTATCATTACCGGGCGGTGTTTTAGGTTATCGCTGCCGGTGTATTCCAGTTCAAAACGTTCGGGCAAGTTATAATCCACCTGTATGGTACCCAATTGCCATTTACGGCCCAGGGCATCTTTCACCATAAAATCTAATTTCGGTCCGTAAAATGCGGCTTCGCCTAATTCAACTACGGTGCGTAAACCTTTTTCGGCAGCAGCTTCAATAATCGCGCTTTCGGCTAAAGCCCAGTTTTCGTCGGTACCAATGTATTTGGCTTTGTTTTCAGGATCGCGCAGCGATACCTGTGCAGTAAAATCTTCAAAGCCTAAAGCGCCGAATACGTACAATACCAGGTCAATCACCTTCATAAACTCTTCCTTCACCTGGTCGGGTCGGCAAAACAAATGGGCATCATCCTGGGTAAAACCACGCACACGGGTTAAACCATGCAGTTCACCACTTTGTTCGTAACGGTAAACAGTACCAAATTCGGCAAAACGTACCGGTAGTTCCTTATACGAACGCGGCTTGATTTTATAAATTTCGCAGTGGTGTGGGCAGTTCATCGGTTTTAAGAAGAACTCCTCCCCTTCCTGTGGTGTTTTTATAGGCTGAAAACTATCCTTGCCGTATTTTTCGTAATGGCCCGAAGTTACATACAGGTTTTTATGCCCAATATGCGGAGTAATTACCTGCTCGTAACCGGCGGACACCTGCGCACGCTGTAAAAAGTTAACTAAACGCTCGCGCAAGGCGGCACCTTTAGGCAACCACAATGGCAAGCCTGCTCCCACTTTTTCTGAAAATGCAAACAACTCCAGTTCTTTACCCAGTTTACGGTGATCGCGTTTTTTAGCCTCTTCCAACACATGCAGGTACTCGGTAAGTTCGCTTGCTTTAGGAAAAGTTACGGCGTATATACGGGTAAGCTGCTTACGCGTTTCATCGCCACGCCAGTAAGCGCCGGCCACATTCATCAACTTTATAGCTTTTATAAAGCCGGTATTAGGAATATGCGGTCCGCGGCACAGATCAGTAAAGTTGCCTTGACGGTAGAAAGTTATAGAACCATCGGCCAGGTCTTTAATCAGGTCCAGCTTGTATTCATCATCTTTTTCGGTAAAATAGCTAATAGCTTCGGCTTTGCTCACCGGCTCACGGATAAATTCGGCTTTGGTTTTGGCCAGCTCCAGCATTTTATCTTCGATCTTCTTGAAATCATCTTGAGAGAAGGTGCGGTCGCCAAAGTCTACGTCGTAATAAAAGCCGGTTTCAATAGCGGGGCCAATACCAAATTTGGTACCGGGGTACAGCGCTTCTAAAGCCTCGGCCATTAAGTGGGCCGATGAATGCCAAAAGGTTGATTTGCCTTGTACATCGTTCCAGGTTAATAGTTTAACCTTAGCGGCTTGTTCTATCGGGCGACTTGCATCCCATACGGTGCCATCAACCTCGGCAGCTAAAACGTTACGGGCCAGGCCCTCTGAAATAGATTGTGCAATTTGCATGGAAGTGATTCCCTTGTCGTAAGCACGAACGGAACCATCGGGAAGTGTAATGTTAATCATCTACAACTATGATTTGGCCCCTCTTTAAATCTTCCCCCGGTAGGGAGAGACTTCAATAAAGAAGCCGGGTTAAATAAATTTATTTAGTCAATCACCTACAACAGTGATTTTTAATTGGTTGCAAAAATAGGATTATTTATGAAAGTTTAACAGAGGAAAAGATGACCAGGGAACCGTTATTAAAGGTCAAATGTATCGGCAGGTTTGATATATAAAGATATATATTAACATATTTCAAATGTTAAACAATATAAGAGTTCAGCTGTATTGATACCCTATCAAAGCTCATCGTTTTTAGATGTACTGATAGCTTTTTATCACCTGTCCAAATTATGCCACCCGTTGATAAGGCAAGCGCAACATACCTCCTATCAAAATGGTCGACATCTTTTGTGAGACGCGGTAGTTTTGATAAGCAAACCCTGCTCTGTACGTTCTATTACCATTGATTCTTGTACTTTACTTCAAAAGTGAGCATTTAACCTTGATGCCACTAATTACCAGTTCTGGTATAATTAAGAACCGGAACTTTAAGAATTAACAATTTATGCATTTTTAATTCAGCAAATTTGTTAATTCAGTAAATTCTGATCAGACATTCCCCCAGCCATTGGCCAGCACATCGGCAATGTGCATGGTTTTAACGGGCAACTTATTTTTGTCGATGTAATTTTGCAGGTGCAACAAACACGAAGCATCGGTAGAGATAATATAATCGGCACCGGCAGCCAAGGCATTGTCTACTTTTTGCTGAGCCATTGCGCTCGATATGGCATCAAACTTAACGGCGAATGTTCCGCCAAAGCCACAGCAAGTTTCATTATCTTTTAGGTCTACCATTTCCAAGCCGTAAACTTTAGAGAGCAGTTGGCGGGGTTCATTTTTGATCTTGCATTCGCGCAGACCGGCACAGCTATCATGATAAACCGCACGGCCTTCCAGTTCGGCACCGAAATAATCGAACTGTAGAATATTGATCAAAAAATCGGAAAGTTCGTAAATATTCCCTTGTATCGCACGGCATTTATTGTGCGAGGTGGTATTGGTGAACAGATCGTTATAATAATTGCGCACCATGCCAGTGCAGGAGGCTGAGGGCGACACAATAATATCTTCTTCGGTAAAATCGTTTAGAAACTTACTACCCACTGCTTTGGCATCATCCCAAAAGCCTGCGTTGAAAGCTGGCTGTCCGCAACAGGTTTGAGCCGGGTTGAAATTCACCTCGCAACCCGCCTTTTGTAAAACCTTCACTGTACTAAAAGCAGTATCAGGGAATAGCTGGTCAACAAAACACGGTACAAATAATTCAACTTTCATGATAGTAATAACAATTACGCAACGCTAACCGGTTTTTGCAATTCTTGCTTTTGCGTTTTCAGTAGCAAAAACAACAGCAATAACCCTGCTATAAAAAATATGGTTAGCACCAATGCCGAGTTGCGCATGCTATGCGTGAGCGACTCCACAAAGCCAAAAGTAAACAATCCGATCACAATAGCCAGCTTTTCGGTAACATCATAAAAGCTAAAGTACGAAGCGGTATCGGGGATGTTTTGCGGCAAAAATTTGGAATATGTTGAACGTGAGAGCGATTGAATGCCGCCCATTACCAAACCTACCACAACGGCTAATAAATAAAATTGGGTAGACGTTTGCGTGAAATAAGCGGCAATACATACACCTATCCAAATACTAACCACGCCCATTAACACTTTAATATTACCATATATTGATGACAGCTTAGACATCAAAGCTGCACCCGCTATGGCAACTAATTGAATGATCAATATGGTTGCGATCAAGCTCTCCGTAGGCATCTTGAGCTCCTTAGCGGCAAAACCCGTAGCTACCAGCATAACAGTTTGCACACCCATGGAGTAAAAAAAGAAAGCAGACAGGTATTTTTTTAAAACGGAATTGGCTTTAATCTTTCGCCAAACGTGGCTAAGTTCTTTAAAACCGCCGCTAATTATATTTTGATGCTGCGTGCTGTTGTTGGGCACACCTTTAGGCAATTTAAAGAATGGGATCTGTGCAAAACCCAGCCACCATATACCCACCAGCAAGAACGATAAACGTGGCGCGAAACTTTTATCGGTAATACCGAACCAATCGGGCTTCATTACAAACACAAAACAAATGATCTGCAACAACACGCTACCTACATAACCGTAAGTAAACCCTTTGGCACTTACACTATCCTGCTTATCTAACGTAGCAATTTGAGGCAGATAAGAATTGTAGAACACCGCACCGCCGCAATAACCTATGGCGGCCAGGGCAAAACAGAACATACCCAGTTCTAAAGTATTCAGTTTAAAAAAGTACAAACCACAGCAAGCCAATCCGCCTATCCAGGTAAAGAGCTGCATGTAACTTTTTTTATTGCCTTTATAATCGGCTATGGAAGTAAGGATGGGCAGCATGAGCACTACTATAAAGTAAGCCGCTGCCAATACGTAATTAGAAAGCGCGGTATTTACAAATTCATGTCCCATAAACATTACCTTATCGCCGTGGGCATCGGTAGTGGTAATGGCTGTATAATAGGCCGGGAAAATGGTAGATGTAATAACCAGGTTATAAGCTGAGTTTGCCCAATCGAACATAGCCCAGGCCCGTATGGTTTTAGGATTGTTTCTGCTTTCCATGTACGGGCTAAGTTAAAAATATGTAGTCATAAAAAAAGGTACTGTTTTTCGGTAAGGCTTGAATGCATTATACCTTAATTAAAGCTTTAGAAGTGATATGCCAAACACATCTTTTAAAGCCTTTCGGGCGGCATGGTAACCACACATGCCGTGCACCCCTCCTCCCGGTGGCGTTGATGAAGAACATAAATAAAGTCCTTTTGCCGAGGTTCGGTATGGCGACCAGCGTAATGCCGGCCTTGTGAAAAGTTGGGAAATATCCAACCTTCCGCCATTAATATCTCCACCTATATAGTTGGGGTTGTGTTCCTGCATTTGTTGGGTGTTAAAAGTGTGCCTGGCTAAAATTCTCTCTCTAAAACCTGGTGCAAAACGTTCGACCTGATTTTCGATAATTGCCGTCATATCTTTAGTTGAACCATTGGGTACATGGCAATAAGCCCAGGCTGTATGTTTACCCTGTGGGGCGCGGCTTTGGTCGAACAAGCTTTGTTGTGCCAGCAGTACGTAAGGGTTATTGGAGTGCCGCCCGTTTGATGAGGCTTGTTCGGCTATAACTATTTCTTCCATAGTTCCACCCAAATGTACTGTACCGGCTTTACGGCATCCATCTGCTATAAACGGAACCGGTGCATCCAGTGCCCAGTCTACTTTAAATACACCATCGCCATAACGGAACCTTTCCAATTGCCACTTATATATTGATGAAAACCGGTGCCCTGCTATTTGCAGCAATTGCCGGGGTGTAATATCAAACAAAATTGCATGCGATGTAGGTAAACTTACTAAAGACCGCACATACGTATCGGTTTGAATATGCCCGCCTAATGATTTAAAATAACCGGCCAACGCATCGGCAATGGATTGCGAACCGCCTTCGGGTATAGGCCAACCACCTAAATGCCCGTTAGCTAATAACACCATAGCAACAGCTGAGGTGGTTAAATTGCTAAGCGGCTGTATGGCATGCGCTGCCATGCCGGCAAAAAGTCCTTTGGCCTCTGTGGTTTTAAAATGCCGCGCTAAAACAGTAGCCGGCTGCAAAGCCGATAAACCAAAGCGTATTAACTCAAAAGGTTTATCAGGAATAGTTAATGGCCCAAGCACATCGGGTGCCAAACCGGGCCAGTTTTTTACAAGGGGGCCAATAAGACTCAAATAAGCCTGCTCATCGGCACCCAATAGCGATGCTGTTTCGGCCAACGACCGTTTAAGTACCGCTGCTGTGCCATTATCAAACGGGTGAGCCGCATCAATTTCGGGCAGGATGTATTGCAGGCCAAAATTTGTTAAGGGCAAGGTTTTAAAAAACGGTGATCCTAACGCTAAAGGATGTATAGCCGAACAGATGTCGTGCTTAAAGCCGGGCAATGTAAGTTCGGCAGTGCGCAATCCACCACCAATAGTGCTTTTAGCCTCCAGTAACAAAACCCGCAGGTTCTGTTGTTGCAGCACAATGGCAGCGGCAAGTCCGTTCGGCCCCGAACCTACCACCACCGCATCGTAATCACGCTTTTCCAAACTCTTCATTTTTGCCTGTATAACACATAGGCAAAGTAGCTAAAACATTAAACTCTGCGCAATTAAATGCTTAACCATTTAGTCTATTTTATTGAATACAGGGCATAGTTGATTACAAGTTATATAAGTTTTTAAGCATGAGGCGTGATAACGGACTCAAACCGTTCTACAAGGTTTTGCAGACCTCCACCTAACCCCTCGGCCACTCCGCCTTATTGCATTAAGCGGTTTTTTTACCAGCTAAATAATTATTTGCCTTATATACCGCAATGGCTACCCTATCTACCGGGATAATGGAGAGAATATACTCATTTGGGAAAGCGAAAACAACCTGTAAATTATGATCGAGTACAAATGATGCAGGCAATGGTAGGTTTTTATCCAAACCCGAATAGCGGCTTCAGGCAGGGCTATCTTCTGAACAGATGATTTTTAAGGAAGATCCTGAAAGGCAACAACGATATTCATGTGTGGAAGGATTACTATAAAAAATAAAGCCTCCTTTACGTTGTTGTAAAGAAGGCTTGTGCGGAAGAAGGGACTCGAACCCCCACGCCGTGAAGCGCCAGATCCTAAGTCTGGTGCGGCTACCAATTACGCCACTTCCGCAGTTAGGATTTTGAGATGGCAAATATAGCGTAAAATGCTATGAATTAAAACTAATTTGACCTTTTTAATTAATGATGTTTATTGCCTTCATAAAAAATCATTATAGTATCTGAGCATTAAATGGTTATACCTAAAAGGCATTTTTATCGCCCTTAACAGTTCCCCAAAAAGTAAGGAATATAATCTTTAAATCGAGCAGGAACGACCAGTTTTCGAGGTACCAAACATCGGCTTGTACACGCTCCAGCATATCTTCGGTGGTCTTGGTTTCGCCACGCAAGCCATTAACCTGTGCCCATCCGGTAATACCTGGCTTTAAAAAGTGGCGAACCATAAAAGTATCTATCAGGTGTGAATATTCTTCGGTATGTTTTAGCATGTGCGGCCGCGGGCCAACTACGGTCATATTACCTTTCAAAACGTTAAAAAATTGCGGTAATTCGTCTAAATTGGTCTTACGTAAAAAGGCACCAATTTTAGTAATTCGCGCATCGCCACGAGTAGCCTGCTTTTTATCCGAGTCATTATTAACCTGCATACTTCGGAATTTGTAGCAATTAAAAGCTTCGTTATCCCTTCCCGAACGCATTTGAACAAAAAATATTGGACCGTTTGAACTGAGCTTAATTAATATTGATAGGATCGGGAAAAGCCAACTAAACACAAAAAGTATTATAAAAAGTGAAAATAAAATATCAAATAACCGTTTAAAGAAACGGTTAAGCATATTTTCCAAAGGCTCGGGCCTGATAGATATAACCGGGATATGACCAAAATTTTGCACAAAGGTGGGCTTGTGCGTGTAATAAAACTCTGGTACCAGTTTAAACCTAATAAGGTTCTTATCAGCATCGAGCATCAACTTCTCTATTTTATCTGATTCGCTGTTAGGGAGGGTACAAAATATTTCGTCGATATTATTATCTTTTACATATTTTATACATTGGTCGGTACCTCCCAGGTAAAGACTTTTATCTATATCATTTACCCGGTCGTCAAAAATCCCTTCAATTTTATAACCTCTTTCCGGGTTGTAAGTAACAAAATTATATAGATCGTTTCCAATTCGGCCTCCGCCAACAATAACTGCTTTCCTGAAATCGGTGAGCAGGGCACGGTCTCCTCTCCTAATAGCCAAAAATATTAATTTCCATACACCTAATAAAAAGCCAAACATGGCTAAGGAGTAAAAAAGATACTGCCTGGTGATGGAATATGCCTTGGTACCTATGATGATTAAAACTGTAAAGCATATCAAGCTCACAAATAACATATAGGTTTTAAATACGCCGCGGTAGGTTTTTATAGAATCTTTATTCAATACATGCTCATACAAACGGGTGATGTTTGCCGAGAGCAACCATATTAAATTAAACACCAGTACAATGGGAAGATAATTTTTATTGTTGATCCAAATGATGTATGATTTATCAACTATGAGATAAGCCAATATCATACTTACGTTCAAAATAACATAATCAACAGAAAGATTAATTGCTTTTATGAAAGTAGCGTATCTATGACCCATGTTACTGTTAACCTTGTATAAACCGTAAGATGTACTTAACGGTTTGCTAAATTAGTAGATATATTTGAATATTAATATTAAAATTTCTTTATGGTTAGTGCATATTTGTCATTAAAATTACAGATACCAACATTCGTTTAAGAGAATAATTTGCCTGATAGCGTTGTTATAATTTTTTATTTAATTATAACTTTAAATTGTAACATTTTAAAGCAGGATTTTTAAACATTTATGGTACGGTTTTCTTTGATTTACATGTTTATCTTTGTATTAAATATTGCTACTAAACTATCCATGAAAATACTGATACCCAATATTAGAAACACCCTATTTTATACCGTTTTTTTCTTTTCAACATCTTTTAGTATTAGTAGTAATGCTCAGGTTCAGTACCAGCCGTATAGTTACCAGTTTTATCAAAAGTTAAGCGATACTGTATATTCTACCAAGTCTAACTTTCATAGTTCCATTAAACCGTATTTAGTTGATGCTGCTACGTTATCTATAAAGTATAATAGCTTAATGAATTATGGCGTTGATACCGTTGGTAGTCATAGCTGGGTACACAGAAAATTATTTGATGAGCATTTAATAGATATAAAAAATACGGAATACACATTTTATGCCGACTATTTGCCCGACTTAGTAATTGGAAGAGATTTCACTAACTCACGCACCACCTGGATAAATACCCGGGGCTACCAGTTAGGTGCAACTATAGGTAAAAAATTCTCTTTTTACTCCAGTGGTTATGAAAACCAGGCAGTATTTGCCGATTATTTAGATACCTATATTAACCAAACAGGTATTGTTACCGGGCAGGCTTATGATCGTAAATTTGGCGGCAGCAGAACCAAAGACTGGTCGTATGTTACAGCTTTAGTTTCATACACACCAAACAAGTACTTAAATATTGCTGCCGGGCATGATAAGAACTTTATAGGCGACGGCTACCGTTCTATGTTGCTTTCCGATTACAGTTCCCCCTATTCATTTTTAAAGCTTACCGGTAATTTAGGCAATGTGAGCTATATGGTGATGTGGAGCTACATGCAAGACCCACGTTCGCCTAAGCTAAGTTACGAAGTTGGCAACCGCAAAAAATGGGGTGTATTTCATTACTTAGATTGGAATGTCACCAAGCGTTTATCATTAGGTTTCTTTGATTCTGTAATATGGGCCGATGCAGACGATAATGGTAATAAACGCGGGTTTGATTTTACTTACGGTAACCCAATAATTTTTTTAAGGCCGTTAGAAGCGGATAATGGCTCACCGGATAATGCTTTGATTGGGTTTAATGGTAAATATAAAATTTCGGACCAAGTAACCGCTTACGGTCAGTTTGCTTTAGACGAGTTTGAAGCATCAAATTTCTTTTCAAATAATGGAAGTTCGAGAAACAAATATGGCTGGCAGGTTGGTTTGAGGGGAGCTGATATTTTTAATATTAAAAGGCTTAATTATTTGATTGAGTATAATGGCGCTAAGCCTTACACTTACAGCCAAGAAAAATCGATAAATAATTATGCTCAACAAAACGAACCTTTAGCTCATCCATGGGGAGCTAATTTTAATGAAGTTGTTGGTCTATTAAATTACAGTTACAAACGGTTTGATTTTTCGGGAGAGTTA
This sequence comes from Mucilaginibacter terrae, assembly GCF_042679325.1. Taxonomy (GTDB): domain Bacteria; phylum Bacteroidota; class Bacteroidia; order Sphingobacteriales; family Sphingobacteriaceae; genus Mucilaginibacter; species Mucilaginibacter terrae. The sequence continues at coordinate 3,770 of NZ_JBHTMJ010000019.1, read as the reverse complement.
AATTATGGGCGTTATGGTTTAGATACTGATGGCCTGAACTGGGGTAAAGATGTATCTCAATCATACCTGAAACCAGCCAGATATGATGGTCCATCTGAGCAATTTGGTACCCGTGGTAGTGCAACTACTGTTGGAAATTACATAGGTCAAGGTTTAACAACCAATATGTATTATGCGGAGGGCAAAGTAGCTTATTTAATTAACCCAAAATACAATTTACGAATAGAATTTGGTGGGTTGTATCGCAAAGAAACAAATGCTGCCTTTTCTGATAAAACGACCATGTTAACTATTGGATTGAGAAGTTCATTTAGAAACCTATATCAGGATATTTCAAGCTATAAATCACATTAAGCATTCTTAATGTGATTTAATAACTGAAGATGAATGCTCTTCATACTTTTCTTCAACAAAAGATTTGAATTGTTTAATAAATACATTTTCATCAAACAATTCAGCATGCTTTCTAATAAAAGCAGGATCAAAAATTAAGTGTTCAGCTGTTTTAACCGCATTAATTAATGATTCGGCTGTTTGATCATTAAAAAATACAGCCGTGCATTTGGATTCATGTACATCGTAAGGTATCATTGTTTCCAATACCCCACCTTTACCATAAGCTATCACGGGCCTACCCGATGCATTTGCTTCTAAAGGTGTAATACCATAATCTTCATGTTGCGGAAAAACAAAAGCTTTGCAATTGGCATATAAATCGGCCAACTCCTTACTGCTTAATCCCGATTTAAATTCAATATTATTTTTTGCCATAGCCTTTAATTCTGCGGCTTTTGTACCATTGCCAACAACTATCAATTTCAAGCCTAATTCATTAAAAGCCTCAATTGCTAAGTCTACCTTTTTATAATGCTCAAGCCTGGATACCACTAAATAATAGTCACCTGGTTGTTTCGAAACGTAAAAATTTCTGGTTTTCACATCTGGTTGAATTATTTTAATATCATCAACCTTGTAAGCATCTTTAATTCGTTGAGCAGTCTCTTCAGTCATTGCCAAAAAATAGTCACCTCGCAACGCAGCTTTGAAATCTATATACTTTAAACATGAAATCACCTTGTCAAAAATCCATTTAAATACACCTTTAGCATTATTATACTGTGAATAAGATGAAGGGTTCCACGCTAATCTAAATGGAGTATAGGTATATATGAATACCAAAGCTTTAGAATCTATATTTACATACTTAGCACAATGTGTATTTGATATAATAACAATATCATAGTCGGTAACTTTTACGGCTTTCATAGCAATAATACCCCAAGGAAAATAAAATTTTTGCATTAATTTAATGCTTTTAGAGAATATTTGAAAGGAAGAAGTGTTTATTTTTTCCTTATATTCCTTGTATTCTGGATAGGTTCCTTCGCTATTGTAAGCAATAGTATATATATCGGCATCCGGAAAAGCTTTAAGCATAGTTAAAACAACTTGTTCAGCACCTCCCCTTCTCATCAATTCGTCATGAATTATTGCAACACGCATTTATTTAAAATTATTTGTTTCTTCTTCAATTAATATATCCAAAATACTAAGAAACGATTTATTATATTCCCACTTTAAAATAGTTCTAGCTTTAGTATTATCCCCATACATATCTTCCATATCAGTTGGTCTAAAGAGTTCAGGATTTTCAATTAATTTGTCTTTTTTAATTCCTAAATAATCAAATACATAATATATAATATCTCTAAGATATATTGATTGCCCTGAACAAATTAAATAATCGTCAGCTTTATCTTGTTGTATAGACAACCACATAGCTTTAACATAGTCAGGGGCGTATCCAAAATCTCTTTTAACGTCTATATTACCAACACTAAGATTCTCCGCTAAGCCATTTTTAATTGCTAAAGAAGTGCATATTACTTTTTTAACAAAAAAGTTAGGGCTTCTTAAATACGATTCATGGTTGAATAGTACACCATTCACACAATGAACATTATATGATTCGCGATAGTTAATTCCAATCCAGTATGCAGATGCCTTCGAAATAGCATATGGGCTTAGAGGGTGTAATGGTGTTCTTTCGTTAACAGGTAAATTTTTAACTTGACCGAACATTTCACTGCTCGATGCCTGGTATACTTTAGTATCTAATTTTAATAGTCGGATACTTTCTAATATATTTAGTAAGGATTGAGTATTATAATTGATAGTACCTATTGGCTGTTCAAATGAGATCCCAACTGAACTTTGAGCAGCAAGATTATAAAATTCGTCTGGCTTGTACTTAAGCAAAACTTTAATTATACTTGAGAAATCAAGAAGATCACTTTCTTCAATTACTATATTTTTACTAATATTTAGATAATTTAAATTAGAGCCTTTAAAATTACTGTGGCTTCTTGTAAGACCTATAACTTTATAATTGTTTTCTATCAGTAGTTTAGCCAAATAGGCTCCGTCCTGTCCGGTTATTCCTGTTATTATAGCTACTTTCATTTCTGCAAATTATCGATCACATTCTTTAAAATTATCCCTGACCTTTGCCATGAAAACTTTCCAACTTGTTTTTTCCCTTTACTAATCAATTCTTTTCTTAAATTAACGTCATTAATAACTGTTATTATGGCTTTAGTAATTGATGGAATATCTAATGGGTTTACATAAAGGCTTCCATCTCCGCACACTTCTGGCAAGCTTGATGTATCAGATACTATAGTAGCACAACCACATGCCATTGCTTCTAAAGGCGGCATACCAAAACCTTCATACAACGACGGATACAGAAAGCATGTAGCATTGCTGTAAAGAGTAACAAGTTCTTCTTCACTAACATAACCTGTTAGTATAATGTTTTTTGAGCTACTAATTATTTCCTTTAATTCACTATTTGCAAAAACTTTGCCTTCCGATCCTACAATTATTAAAGGTATAGAGGTTTTGGCATTCTTATAAGCTTTAACAAGAGCTACAAAATTTTTCCTTGGATCAAGTGATGATACTGCAAGCAAATATTTGTCTTTTTCTAAATTAAACTTTTTTAAAGTTGCTTCATCATTTGAAGCAACTTTAGCGGATGATAAAAAATTATCAGAAACACTACAATACAAAATCTCCACCTTTTCAGGTAAAATATTAATGTATTTTAATATGTCATGCTTTGATGATTCACTAATTGTTAGAACTTTCAAACTTCTACGTGCAATAATCGGTACTATTATTTTGTAATAAAAAGCAAACGCTTTACTAAACCACTTAGGATTGACGAATGTGGTCATATCCATTATACTTATAATTTGATGTTTTAATGCTATTGGAGCAGTGTTGACCAAATTAATAAGTAATTGTTTGTTAGTTTTTGACATGTATAAGGGCAAATCGATTTGCTCCCATACAAGCCCACTCCTTGTACCAATTACCTTAATTACGTTTTTATCAATAATGTAATTTGGTTTAATATCTGTTGGCGGAACAAGTATAGTTACATTATCTGGGTAATGTAATACTATACTCTTTGCCATTTCATAAGCAAATCTTTGTGACCCGGTAAGTGTTTGAGTTAAAAATCTGCCATTTATATATATCATAATTATAATCTTATTATACTGCTTTGATTATATAATCTAAAGCAGACCAGTTCTTTTAAGCAAATAATTGGATACAGCGATCTATTAAATAATCTATATCGCTACTTTTTTACTCGAACTGATTTTTAATCTTATATCCTGATTCTTTCAGTAGCTTTTCACGTTGGAACAATTCCACATCCGCTGCAACCATTTCGCTTACCAGCCCTTGCAGGTCAT
>NZ_JBHTMJ010000018.1:0-298268 GCF_042679325.1 Mucilaginibacter terrae | reverse complement strand
ATTCGTTTCTAAATTGCAAAACAAATAAATTTTACCATATCCCCCAAGAATTATGCTTGATCCCAAAAAAGCGGGTTTTTTCGCTTTATAAAAGTTCATAAAATTAGATAAAACTTCATTTAATTAGATTTTTCCACATGCCCAAGGTGATGCCGATGGGTATAAAAGCAAAAATGCCGGCACTTACATGACCGGCATTTTATTTTCCTATTTAACTATTACTTAACTACAATAATTTTAGTACTGTATGCTTTTTGTCCTAACAGCACCCTCAGTATGTAGGTACCGGCGGGCACGTCAGATACATTAACCGGTGTACTGAAATTACCGGCGGGTATAGTACTGTTTTGAGTGTACACTGTTTTGCCTATAGTACTAATTAGTGACAGCGTTAAGTTATCGGCAGCGGATGCAACAAAATTAACGTTGAGCTGGGTAGTGGCCGGCACCGGGAACGCGGTTAGCCTGATCTCGTTAGAGGTACTCACCACACCGTCGGGCTTAATATAGGTGTACACCGGCGATATAGCGGTACAACCCGAAACCAAGGGGTTTTTAAGCTGGTAATTACCGCTTTGGGTAGGCACATAAGTTTGGTTGGTTGCACCGGGTATCAGTACATCATTTAAATACCATTGATTGTTGGCCGTAAAATTAGATGACAGCGTAGTACCGTTTTGCGTAATAACCGGTGTTAACACACTTACCGGCACCCTGGCCAGCGATGCACAACCTGCGCTGGTTACCTTCATATCGTAAAAATAATAGTAAAAAGCCAGGTAAGCAGCCTGATCGGGCGGTATGGTGGTGGCATTGTTACCAGTAATGGCAAATACATCATTACCAAAAGGATAACCGGTAACCCGTGAATTACTACGGTATAGGGTTGCACCATTGGCATAACTAACATTAATATAATAGGTACCGGCGGTTGGTAAAAGCAGGTTCAAATTATACACCCGGCCCTGGTCGTTGGGGTCGTCGGCCTGGAGGCCAGCTGCCGCAGGGGTACGCGTGGCAGTAACGTTGAGGGTTGTTGCCGATACATCTTCGCCGTTGGCATTAGTAACGGTGAATGTAATACGGCCCGAATTACCAATGTACAAACGTGCGCTTTGGATAACCACGGGTATTTTAGTAGTAACAATTACCGATGGCGTAAACTGGTTATAACCACCCTGGAACACACTTTTGGTAGCAGGGCCAACACTGGCACTAAAATCATTTAACCCGGCGTAATAGGTTCCGTTAGCGGGGGCGGTTTTAGTGAAGGTACTTTCGCCCGCGGCTACCGGTACGCCACCTGTAGCGGTGGTGTACCAAAGTAACCCGCCATCGCCCCTGCCCGATAACAGGTATTGCTTGCTATCATCGCAATAAGCAGCCGATAAGTTGGCTGGCACTGGCACCGCACCTATAATTATAGATGCCGTAATACGGTTATTGGTTGCAATGGCATCATTGGTAAGGCCGGTTTCGGCAGTAACCGTGTAGGTGGCCCCGGCTGTGGTATTAAAGGTACCGGCTAATATAAAATCATCCTCGGCCGCTTGGCTCAACGTACCGGTGTAAGTTTCGGCAATGGTGGTTACCTGGCCGCCTGCTGCCGGTGTAATGGTTACCGTTATGGGTATATTGGCAATATCGCTGGTACCAAAGTTTTTAAGCCTTACGTTAATGCGCGATGTACCGGCACAAGCACCGCCAATGGCACTGTTGTTTACGGCAATAACACCCGCATCGCGCGTGGCAGTTACAAATTGCACCCGGTAATCCTGGGTTTCACCTTTAACGTAGGTACCGCAAGGGGTAATATCGGCCGGAGTGCTGGTTTCTACCAGCACCACCCTCATTAAGCTGAAATTGCCGGGTACAACGGTAGTGGGTACAGTTATATCGGCCGTATAAGTACCCGTTCCGTTAATGGTAACGCCTGTGGTGGCGGCCAGCTCGGTAGCCGGGTCAAAAGTGCCATCGCCATTATAATCTATAAAAATTTTAGCCCGTTTGTTAAAGTTACCGCTGCAGGTACCTAAGGTTAAACTGAGTGGATAAGTGCGTCCCTGTTCTAACTGCGCGGTAAGGCTGGTATAATCGGAATAGGTTGTACAACCCGCTGCCGGAGTATTGTTAATGTTAGACAGCGTGAGGTTGTTTACACGCGAATCGGCGCTGGAACTGGGTGCCGATGCGCAATAAGCGGTGCCGCCCACGCCGGTTACAATCATGGAGTAAGCCTGCGAACCGGTTTGCAAGGTTCCTTTATGGGTAATGCGGATGGTATAGGTACGTCCTGGTACCGCGTTTTGAATGTACACCTGTTCTATATTATCGCGTACGTTATCGCCGGTTGTGGCGGCCGTTGCCGGCGAAAGCGGGTTAAGCACCCAGGCCCGGTAAGTATTGGTGCCATCACTTACATTAATATCCAGGTCGTTAATTAATTTCGATGCGCGGTCGTTCAGGGTACCATCGGCCGTTACCGTACCAGGCAGGTCTGTCCAAGCAATGCTGGCCACCAACGGGCCATTTCCCGATGCTACCACCGTAGTAGTTGCTGTTTGTGCTTGAGTAAGGGTATTTTCATTAATGAGGCTTTTGCCACCTTTGTTAATAATGGCTTGTGTAGCCTTGCTCATATCCAGTACACCCCAGCCATAGCTATAATCGGGGCCAACATTACCTGCATCAAAGGCGGTATGGCAGGCTAATGCTTTTAACGTGGCCGATCGCATAAACACATTGGCATTACGCTGTGCATACAGTTCCTGCAACAGGTACAGCGAGCCGGTTACATTGGGTGATGACATGGAAGTGCCCGATAGGGTAAGGTAAGCGGTAGCACTGCTGTTACCCGATGATAATAGCGCATCGCCATCGCCGCAAATATCGGGCTTAATGCGGCCATCATCTGTAGGGCCGAAAGAACTGAAATAACTGATGCTAACATCTTGCCGGGTAGTGGGTCCGTAAGGCAATTGGTTGATAGCGCCAACGGTAAGCACATTTTTAGCGTTTGAAAATCCCGGCATCACATCGTAACCGGTATTGCTGCTAATACTGGCATCGCGCGTTTTTTGAACTAATGTACCGCTGGCATTATAGCCGTAATAGCTTGAGCCAACGGCTGGTCCGGGGTAGCCCCTGTTGTTGCCCGCGGCCGATACAATTAAATAATAAGGCGCATTAACGGCAACCTGGTCCAAACTACGCGATTCGGAATCATAATAGCCAAACTTATAATCTTCGGTAGCATCGGGCCTGCCGTACCATTCCCAGCGGGCCTCATCTTCATCATAATTCCAGCCGGCTAACGTACCGTACGAATGATTAGAGAGCAATAAACCCGAAGCCGCGGCGGTAATTTCGGCAACATCGTTATTAAAATCGTACGATTGCAGGGTGGTAGCGTTAAAGGCCATTCCACGTGCCGGAGCATATACACCCCTGGCTATCATGGTACCGGCTACGTGGGTAGCGTGCGCGTCGGAAGCGGAGGTGTTACGCAGGGTTATGGTTTTACCGGCAAACTCCTGGTGATCGGTGCGTACGGTACCGCCGTCCCAAATAGCCAGTTTACCGTTAAGTAAGGTGTTTGACCCTGAGAGGTTTAAACCCAATGAGCCACCCGGCTGTACCGTGTTGGTACGGGTGGTGGCGGCAGCTACAATATTGTTAAAGGTTTTATAATAAATAGGAAACCCTAAAGGCGATACGCGCTGCAAGGCGGTAATAGTACCGAATTTGGAAACCCGGCGCGTAAACCAATTATGGCTTAACGCCTGGCCCATGGCATTTTTTAAACCCGCGTTGTAAGCCACGTCCCAGCGGGCGGCCAACTGGTCGAGCTCGGTTTTTTTTGCCGCTGTAACTAAAGGTTTTTGTGCCATTGCATTACCTGCAAATAGCAATAGTGAAATACAAAGAGTTATATTTTTGTAAAGATAATTGATGCGCATAGGATGATTGAACCCGGGATTACCTGCCCCGGCAAAATTTTCGTAATTTAAAAAATAAATAGCAACATTTATGGTCAAACATTACATCAAAAATACCCTTTATTAATTAACGTATGATGTTTATTTCCGGCTCTTATTTATTTAAATTAAAACCTGTGGCTCTTGTTCTTTTAACCATGGTTTCCTGTTCAGTGCAGCAACGTCAATCCCACACTCCGGTTACCCAAGGAATTGATGGTTTTATTTACCTCGTAACCGGCAATCAAATGCCTATGAAAGGCAAACCAGTGCAACGCCACGGCAAAGGCATGGTGCGCGAAGTTTGGATATACCAGGCAACAACCGTACAACAGGTGCAGGGGCAAATGCCCTTGTTTACCAGCATCCATACCCGGTTAGCCATTAAAGTATGGAGCGATAGTACGGGGCATTATCAAGCCGCGTTACCGGCAGGCATGTATTCGGTTTTTGTGAAAGAAGGCGAGCTGTTTTTTGCTTCGGAAACCGATGGCCCGGGCATTATAAACCCGGTAGAGGTTGTTGCAAACAAGGTTGCCAGCCGCAACGTAACCGTTAACATTGGGGCGGCGTATTAATTCATCTTATGTCATCTCGAACGGTAGTGAGAGATCTTGTTTAATGTGAAAAGTAGGCCATGTGTATGTTTAAACAAGATTCCTCGTTATCACTCGAAATGACACTTTTTTCTATTTTAAAACTGCCTTTAAAGGCACTTACTATGACTAACATATCTCCAAAAATATTAATTACGGGTGCCACCGGCCAGGTTGGCGGCAGGGTAATTAGCCTGCTTCAAAACCAAAGCGATATAACCCTGGTAGCGGCGGTACGTTCGGCGCAAAAAGCAATTGATTTTACCAACAGAAACATTGAAACCGTTATTTTTGATTTTGACGATGAAGGCACCCATGCCGATGCCTTAACCGGTATTGATCGTTTGTTTATTGTAACCGGTTACACGGTAGATATGCTGAGGCAGAGCAAGGCCTTATTAGATAATGCCAAAAAAGCCGGTGTAAAACATGTGGTACACTTAGGTGCCTGTGGCCGCGATGATACCACCATAGCGCACTGGGCCTGGCACCAGTTGGTGGAGCGTTACATTGAATGGTGTGGTTTTACCTACACGCACTTACGACCCGAAACTTTTATGCAGAACCTGCTGAGCTATGGCGGCACCCAAGTGGTGAATAATGGCATCATTCATCAATATGTACAAGGCGCGCGCAAGAGTTGGGTGGATGTGGATGATGTGGCACAGGTTGCCGCCATTTCCCTGTTGCACCCCAAACTGCACGGCAACCAAACCTACCGCCTGGGCTACGATGCCAAATCGTATTATGAAATAGCCGCCCTAATGTCGCAGATTATAGGCAAACCTTTTGAATACCAGCCGCAGGAGCCCGAAGTATTTTTACAAAATATGGTTAACGCCGGTGCCGAAATGGCCTACATGAGCTGCGTTTACGACCACTATAAACGCTATGCCGCCGGAACCATACCTGGTGCCGATGACGTGTTAGATAATTTTTTTGCCATTACGGGTAAACAGCCGGTAACCTGGGATGCTTTTATACAAAAGCATAAAGAAGAGTTTGATTATTAAGTGGGTGAGATTGAGGCACGAGGTACAAACTTCTGCCAGTACTCGTTCAGCATGTGGTCGGTGTTATACATCGCACCACTAAAAATAAAAATTGATCATAGCTGACCTCATCCTATTTTCTAATCGGTATAACATAAGAGGATCAATTTCAGATCATCAAATATACCTGGTATCATTATATTTGATAAAATATAATGCCGCATGAAATTTTTATCACTGGAACCATTCATCCCCTCGGGAAATAATTTTGAGGGATCGAAGCAATTCTTTTTAGAATTAGGCTTTCATGTGAACTGGGAAGTACCCGGCTATATTGGTTTTCAGCGTGATGAGTGCCGGTTCGTTCTTCAACATTTCGATAACACGGAATTTGCTCAAAACTTTATGTTAAGCGTAAAGGTAGACGATATTGACGGGTTTAGAAACAGTGTACTCAACAATAAATTACCTGAGAAATATGGCGTACGCATCGGGCAAATCGCAAAACAACCTTATGGTAGGGAAGTGACCGTAATTGATATGGCAGGGGTGTGCTGGCATTTTGTGGAACAGTAATTCGTTTTTTTCGGAAACAAGCGGTACACCTAAGTCCAAATGCTGGCGAAAATCTTCGTGCTATTCTAAATTCGAAATTGAACATTCGAAATTCGATATGCTGTGCATTTAACTATCTTCGTGGCATGGCAACTCACCAGGCTAAAACTTTAATTGATAACCTTACCGCTGAGCTTAAACGGCATAATTACAATTATTATGTGCTGGCACAGCCAACCATAACCGATTACGATTTCGATCATAAACTGAAGCAGTTAGCCGAACTGGAGAAGCAACACCCCGACCTGGCCGACCCGGATTCGCCCACGCAGAAGGTAGGTGGCGAGGTAACCAAAGAGTTTAAAACGGTGAAACACCGCTGGCCCATGCTCTCGTTAGGGAATACCTATAACGAGCAGGAACTGCTTGATTTTGACCAGCGTGTGCGCAAAGCCATTGGCGATAATTTTGAGTACGTGGTGGAGCTGAAGTTTGACGGGCTGAGCATGAGCCTTACCTACGAACAAGGCAAACTGGCCCGTGCCGTAACCCGCGGCAACGGCGTGGAGGGCGACGACGTGACCACCAATGTACGCACTATACATACCATCCCCAAAAAATTGCCAACCGGTAATTATCCCGACCTGTTTGAGATCCGTGGTGAAGTTTTTATGCACCGTAAGGCTTTCGAGCGGCTGAACAATGAGCGGATAGAGAATGAGGAAGTACCGTATGCCAACCCGCGCAACTTTGCATCGGGCACTATGAAGTTGCAGGATTCGGCCGAGGTGGCGCGCCGCCCGCTCGATTGCTTTTTGTATGGCCTGTACATGGATAAATCGCCGTTTAAAACCCATTGGGAAAGTTTACAGGCGGTAAAGCAATGGGGTTTTCAGGTGAGCGACCATAGTAAGCTGTGTACCGATATTACCGGGGTGCTGCAATTTATTGAGTACTGGGACAAGGAGCGTTTTAACCTGAGCTTTGATATAGACGGTATTGTATTGAAAGTAAATAATTACAACCAGCAGGAAGAACTGGGCTTTACCGCTAAAGTTCCCCGCTGGGCCATATCTTATAAATACAAGGCCGAACGGGTAGAAACTGTGCTGCAAAGCGTGGATTATAATGTAGGTCGTACCGGCGCCGTTACACCTGTGGCTAACCTCAAGCCGGTTTTACTGGCCGGTACCACGGTTAAGCGTGCCACTTTGCATAATGCCAACGAGATTCTGCGGTTAGACTTGCATGAGGGCGACACGGTTTACGTGGAGAAAGGTGGCGAGATCATCCCCAAGATCATCAGCGTTAACCCCGATAAAAGGAACCATGATGCCCGGCCCATTGCCTACCGTACTACCTGCCCGGCTTGTAACACGCCTTTGGAGCGCAAGGAAGGCGAAGCAGCCTTTTACTGCCCTAATGATGAGGGTTGTCCGCCGCAAATTGTTAGCAAAATGCAGCACTTTGTGGGCCGAAAGGCTATGGATATTGACGGCCTGGGCGACGAAACCATCGAAACCCTTTACCAACGCGGCCTTTTATCGTATATCAGCGACATCTACGAGCTGCATACCCATGCCGATGAGTTAAAGCAGATGGACCGCTTCGGCGAGAGATCGATCACCAATATGCTGGCCGGTATTGAAAAATCGAAAGAGAAACCGTTTGAAAAAGTGCTGTTTGGCCTGGGTATCCGCTATGTGGGCGAAACCGTAGCCCGCAAACTGGTAGCTCATTTTAAAACGCTGGAACGCATTCAGGCGGCAAGCTTAGAAGAACTGACCGCTGTAGATGAAATAGGCGAGCGCATAGCCCAAAGCCTGTTGGAATACCTGGGCGGCGAAGTGCATCAACAGGAATTGGCCAAACTGCAATCGCAAGGCTTACAATTTGTATCGGTGGTGAAGGAAGTTACCCTGGCCAGCGAAAGCCTGAGCGGTAAAACATTTATTATTTCGGGCGTGTTTGAAAAATACTCGCGCGAGGAGTTGAAGGATATGATAGAGCAAAACGGCGGCAAGATATTGAGCAGTATATCGGCCAAACTGAATTACCTGGTAGCCGGCGACAACATGGGCCCTGCTAAGCTGGAAAAAGCCAACAAGCTGAATGTGCCTATTATTACGGATGAGGAGTTGTTGGGGATGATTGGGTAGGCAGTGGTTAATGTTTCAGCAGTGGCTCCTGCGTTGGTTCGAGGTAGGTGACTTGGAATTCATATGCCCATTCGCTAAGCGGCAGCCTATACTATAACGCACTATTAAATCCCGATCCAAAAAACTATCCGCAAAAAATTCATATTTTAATCCCAAAAACCGGCCGATGAAAACTTTAATACTTTTACCATTTATTATTTTAGGTTCGTTGGCCGTTGCCCAAAAAAAACTTGCCGTAGTTAAAGCTACCTCTAAAAATGTGGCTATCAAGGATGGTAACGAACTGGATAAAAATGCCTGGACGCTTTCACCAAAGATCAGACCGGATGTGTTTACAGCAGAAAGAACACGCAAAACCAAATATGTAACTTTTTATACGGATATTGATTCTATTAGCGTAAAAGTCAAACCCGGATCCCGGTATGATTTTATTATTTTGCTAAATGGTAAGGATTCTTGCTACACCCGAATTGAAAGCGCCGTTCCACCGGAAGATAAAAAGCAACCCAAATTAGCCATACCTGATACTATTCCGTTTATACGAACAGCTCATGAAGCGATTAGCTTCCAGGCAATAATTAATGAAACAGACACGGTGATGCTGCACTTTGATACCGGCTCGTGGGACGTTCGGTTAATTAAAGAGGCGATTATCAAAAAAACGAAGTTATTATCTGATCAACCTGAATACTTGGCTGGCAAAGCTGCGCCTAATTTTAATAAGATCAACAAGGTTGTTAAGCTGCAAATAGGTAAACAGGTTTTTAATAACCTGCCATTTGCAGCTACAGATTTTACCGCACATGATATGGACGGGCGTTTTGGCTGGAACCTGTTTGAAGGTAAACAGGTTGAAATAGACTATGATAGCAGCCTGATGATCGTGCATTCCAGAAAATTGATCAAAGCGCCTAAAGGTTACACTAAATCTATATTAAAATTTAAGCGTTCTTTCATGATTGTTGAAGGAGCTATGAAAAAAGGGGATAGAAAAATCAACGGAGATTTTTTGATGGATACCGGCGCGGAGATTGCCATTATTTTGGATAGCACATGGGCGGCTCAAGCCGATTTTGCCGAAGGGTTGCCATTAATGAAGACGATAACGTTAACTAACCCTAGGGGTAGTAAATTTGAAACAAAGGTTGTGTTAGCACCAGCTTTTGTAATTAACGGCTTTGAACTTACCGGTATTCCTACGTTGATCCTGGGTACCCGTAATCCGGCCGGTTTTTCGGTTAACACCCTGGGCGGCGATGTACTCAAACGCTTTAATATTATTATGGACTTTAAAAATGATTGCATATACTGGAAACCGAATACGCTTTTTAATTTGACTTATCACAAAAGCTGACTAACTACTGATATAAATACCTCCCCCGCTGTGTTTTCATAGGCTATTGCTCTTAAAGGAGGATAAAAAAATTAAAGCGATTTCCCTGCGAACATTTCCAGCGTAAATACTTTCAGCCTTTCATTTCGCACATTTACAGTTAATTTTAACACAAATTAACAAAGCCTACACCCTTCTCATCCCATAAAATTTTCTCATCTTTAGGCGCAACCACAACATAACAATGAGAGCTGCTTTATCACTGGTTACTTTTCTTTTATTGTCTTTAAACGTATTTGCGCAAACTTATACGCTGAGTGGTACCGTTAAAGATAACACCGGCAATCCTATTCCGTTTGCTACTATAATGGTTAAAAACACCAGCAAGGGTTCGTCGGCTAATAGTGATGGGCAGTATAGTTTATCGGTGGCCTCAGGCTCGTATGATATCCTGTTTAAAGCTATTGGCTACAAGCAGGAAACACGACAAGTGAACCTCAAAACCAATCAGGTACTCAACATCCAACTGGCTCCCGAATCGTACCAGCTGCAAAACGTAGTGATTAGGGCCGGGCGTGAAGATCCGGCTTACGAGATTATCCGTAACGCCATCCGCAAGCGTAAAACCTACCTTAACGAGGTTAAAAGCTATACAGCCGATACTTATATAAAGGGATTACAAAAATTACTGGCCGCCCCCAAAAAGTTTATGGGCCGCGATATTAATCAAATTGGCCGCGAACTGGGCCTCGACTCCAACCGTAAAGGTATCCTCTACCTATCCGAATCAGAGTCGAAACTGAGCTACATGCAGCCTAACCTATACCACGAGGAAATGATCTCCTCCAAGGTATCGGGCAGTAACCGGGCGTTCAGCTTCAACCGGGCATCCGATCTGCGAGTAGACCTGTACCAGAACCTGCAAAACTGGGAGGGTTTGGGTAATCGCCCGCTGATATCCCCTATTGCCGACAATGCCTTATCGTACTATAATTACAAGTTTATGGGCCTCACCAACGAAAACGGTGAAACCATCAACCGCATTCGTGTAACCCCCAAACGCCAGTATGAGCCAACATTTGAGGGCTACATCTATATTTTAGATGACAGCTGGCGCATACATAGCATCGACCTGTTTCTAACCAAATCATCTGGCATTAATTTTCTGGATACCATAGCTATTAAGCAACAATACATCCCCTTAAATAATAAAACCTGGATGCCTTCATTGCTTAAGTTTGAGTTTAACGGCGGCTTTTTTGGCTTTAAGTTTGGCGGTTACTTTGTGGCGGTTTACAAAAACTACGATACCGATCCTCAACTCAATAAAAAGAGTTTTATGGAAGTAATGAAAGTGACAGCCGGTGTTAACAAAAAAGATTCGACCTACTGGGAACAGGCCCGCCCTATCCCGCTAACAGATGAAGAAAAGATAGACTATCAAAAGAAGGCCGTGCTGGCTAAAAAGCGGGAATCAAAACCTTATTTAGACTCTATTGATAAGGTTTTTAATAAGGTTACGCTTACTAAATTCTTAATGTCGGGCATTACTATCCGTAACAGGTACGAGAAATCATACCTGCGTGCCGAATCCGTTTTAGGATCGGTTTTATATAATACGGTTGAAGGTTTCGCCATTAATTATGGTGTTACTTATGCTAAACAAATTGATAGCCTTAATAATAAGTACCTGCGTTTAGGTGGTAGGGTACGCTATGGTTTTAGTAATAAATTATTGCATGGCAGCGTAAGTGCTACTATACCCGTTAAAGATTTCACCTTTGGTTTTAATGCCGGTTCGGATGTGGTTGACCTTAACAACCTGCAGCCCATGACTAATTTTTCCAACACTACATCCAGTTTGTTTTTCAGACGTAATTTCCAAAAGCTGTACGATAAACATTTTGTTTCGGCCTCCGTTGCGCACCGTATAGCCGGTGGCTGGACGGCCTCCGTAAGTGCCGAAGTTGCCGACCGTAAATGGCTCGATAACACTTCCTACTTCAGCTTTTTCAATAAACAACGCAGCTATACCTCTAACAACCCCTTTGTACCAGGTGCCGATGTGCCAATATTTGCCAACAACCAATCATTTAAAATCAATGTACGTACCACCTATAATTTCAGCAATAAATACGTAACCTACCCCAGCGGGCGTTATTACCTGCCATCGGCGTATCCGCGTTTAGATGTAGGGTACACTAAAGGTATCAAAAGCGCATTCGGATCTGACGTAGATTACGATTTGCTCACGGCTAGTTTATTTAAAGATGATATAAGCTTAGGCTTGTACGGAACGCTATCTTTCCACGTTGGGGCAGGTAAGTTTCTGAACAACAATAAAGTGTTTTACACCGATTATAAGCACTTTTTAGGTAACGAGACCATTTTGTATAATAGGGCTTTAAATGCTTTTTTAATGCTCGATTATTACGATGCCAGCACAGGTAACCAATACCTGGAGGGTCACCTCGAACACAATTTTGGCGGAGTATTGCTAAGTAAAGTTCCCCTGATACGCAAGTTTAAACTACAGGAACTGCTGGAAGTAAATTACCTGACTACCCCCGCCATGAAAAATTACACCGAACTGGGTGTCGGCTTTAAATACCTGGCCTTTAGGGTACTGTATGGCTGGTCGTTTAATAATGCTAACAATTCCAAATCAGCATTCAGGATAGATATTGGCTTTTAGTGATATGGCTTTGATGTGTTCCTAATGTTATTATTATGTGAATTTATTTAATCCATGATAGCTACTAAAATATTATCTTAGCAACCCTTTTAAAAAGATAAGATGGATATGTTTCACGGAACCGGAGTTGCTATGGTTACCCCGTTTGATGCCCAGGGCCAGGTTGACTACGCCGGACTGGAAAATTTGATTAACTACCTGATAAATAATGGTGTAAATTACCTGGTATCATTAGGTACAACCGGCGAGAGCGCAACCTTAAATAAGGAAGAGAAGAAAAAGGTATGGGCATTTACCGCACAGGTAGTAAACAAACGTGTGAACCTGGTTGCCGGCATTGGCGGCAACAACACTTACGAAGTAGTAGAAGCCGTAAAAGAGTTTGACACTATCGGCTACGATGCTATTTTATCGGCCAGCCCTCATTATAATAAACCTATACAAGAGGGCATATACCAGCACTACAAGGCCATTGCCGAAGCATCAACACTACCTATTATCCTCTACAATGTTCCAGGCCGTACCGGTAGTAACATGAGTGCCGAAACAACCGTTAGGCTGGCGCATGATTTTAAGAATATTATTGGCATTAAGGAAGCATCGGGCAACTTCGACCAGTTTAACCAGATCATGCGCGATAAGCCAGCCGGTTTCCTCTTTATATCGGGCGATGACCCAGTTACCCTGCCTATGATGGCGCTGGGTGCTGTAGGTGTAATTTCGGTAGTGGGCAATGCTGTACCACGCCAATTTTCCAATATGATAAACACCTGCCTCACAGGCAACTTTAAAGCAGCCCAACAAGCCCATTACCAACTCATTGAATTTACCCGTTTAATGTTTGCTGAAGGAAGCCCGGGGGGTGTTAAAACCGCTTTAAAGCAATTAGGTATTTGCGGCGATAAACTGCGTTTGCCTTTAGTACAAGTGAGTACTCCAATAGCCGATAAAATTATGGAGGAATTAAAAAATATCGTAGAATAATTCTTTCTATTAATTTTAGATATGGATTAAGCAACTTGCCGTTCTCACCGGCTGCTTGCTTAATTTCTATACTTTTCTATGCTTTTTAAATCCGTCATATTTCAAACCAGTTAAAAAAAGCATCTACAACTTCGCATTTTAAGTTAAGTATTTTATGGTAAGGGGTTATAGATATGCATTGCGCCAAACACTGAAAATACAGTAAGCATAGTACTGGTGTAAAATGCTTTACAAAAAAAGCTCTGATCAGTTGGACCGGAGCTTTTTTTATAGAATACAAAGTAGAAATTATTTCTCTTCTTTGTTTTTAGATTCCTGAACTTCTAAACGGATAGCCTGCGCTAAGTTTTTCAGATCTTGCATACCTTTACGTACACGGGTTCCGGCAGCACTATTGCCTTTAACATAAAATTTGTCAGCATCGCTTTCTAATGATGCAATAAGTTCTTTTACCTGGTTAAATTTTTCCATTTTAATTTACTCCTTTAAAGATTAAGGTTTATTGTTAACTATGGCTAATCTAACGGCTTTTTTTGAATAAAAAAAAAATTAAATCCCAAAATATGTGTTTAAAGCTCTTTTTAAGCACTTTTTCATTGATGTGTTCAATTTTATTTAATTATAATATTTATTATAGCATATAAATTAAAATTTGATAACAATACAATTTATCAATTACTATATTTTTGTTGTTTAAAATCTTTTATCGGGTGTCAAAACAGCTATTTAAAGCATATTAAAGCCATTTACAGCATATTATACTTTAAAACTAAATAAGGCATAAAAAAACCTCTTGCTTTATATGTCAAAAGGTTTTTTATTGGTAGTACTATTAATTTAGGCCAAAGCCAGGTTATTTTCTTTATATACGCCTTCTTTGAGTTTCTGGGCTACTTCGCTATAAGCATCCAGCGTGCGCTGCACGTCTGCTAATGAGTGTGTTGCAGTTGGTATTAACCGTAGTACAATCAACCCTTTAGGAATAACCGGGTACACTACTATAGAACAAAATATACTGTAATTCTCGCGCAGGTCGCGTGTTAGGCTGGTGGCTTCGTACAAATCGCCCTTTAAAAACACCGGTGTAACCATGGTATTGGTTACACCAATATCAAAACCACGCTCTTTTAAACCAGCTTGCAAAGTACGGGCAATAGTCCATAATTTTTCGCGAAGCTCGGGTTGAGCTTTCAGCAGTTCAAAGCGTTTGTGCAAACCCATTACCATGGGCATAGGCAAAGCCTTTGCAAAGGTTTGCGAACGCATGTTATAACGTAAGTACGCCACAATATTGGTTTTGGCAGCCACAAAAGCACCTATACCAGCCATTGATTTGGCAAATGTGCCGAAATAAACGTCCACCCCTTCAATGCAATCCTGCTCTTCGTGCGTACCGGCACCGGTTGAGCCCATGGTACCAAAACCATGCGCATCGTCTATCAATAAACGAAAGTTGTATTTATCTTTTAAAGCTACTATTTGTTTTAATTTACCTTGCGCCCCCGACATGCCGAACACGCCTTCGGTAATTACCAGGATACCGCCTCCGGTTTGCTCGGTTAGCTTGGTAGCACGCTCCAGTTGTTTTTCAAAGCTTACCATATCATTATGCTGATACACGTAGCGCTTGCCCATGTGCAGGCGTACCCCATCAATAATGCAAGCGTGCGATTCGGCATCGTACACAATTACATCGTTACGGTCTACCAGCGTGTCAATAATGCTTACCATACCCTGGTAGCCATAGTTCAGCAAAAAGCCGGCTTCCATGCCTACAAACTCGGCCAGGCCTTGCTCTAAAGACTCATGGTGTTTGGTATTGCCCGACATCATACGGGCACCCATAGGGTAGGCCATACCGTAATCGGCAGCGGCCTGGGCATCGGCTTTACGCACCTCGGGGTGGTTAGCTAATCCCAAATAGTTGTTCAGGCTCCAAACCAAATGTTCTTTGCCGTTAAACATCATGTGCGCCGAAATTTCCCCTTCCAGTCTTGGAAAAGAAAAATAACCATGCGACCATTTCTGGTGCTGACCCAAAGGTCCACCTAAGTTCTTCGATATCTTGTCAAATAAATCCAATGTGCTTCTAATCTTTAAATATCTACACAAATATAGTGCTAAAACCGTACTCTAACAATCAGTATAACTTTTTATGATAGCTTATAACAGCGTTTGTAAAGGTAAGGGGGTTAAACCATTCGCGTTAATTATATTATCAGCAATATATTTAAATAAGCCATTGTTGTACTGTTGCTCACTTACACGCAACTACCATTACGCCAAAACTGTCCTAACTCGGAAGTTAATATAAAAAGAGGTAACAAGATGCTTTACTGTAGTTAATTCGGCATTATTGCATAAGCAATAAATTAATTCCTTAGTGCTTAACAATATTTACAATTCCCACAATTATACCTATTATTAAAGAAAGCAGCCAAATAGACATGGTTGCCATTATACTTTTAACAATAAGAGAAACTTTGGAAAATGCGGATTTTGAAAAGAACTGGTAGTAAAACCAAAAACCATATACAATCATAATGAGTTGCAAACCCAAGTAATAAATGATTGTTAAGCCTTTTATGTTTGTGTAAAAGATGGTGATTACGGAAAACAACAAACCTATTAACAATTCTACCGATGCTTTATAGGAGTTAAGTACCAAATGCTCGGAATAGTTAAACTTTGCTTTTTTGAACCAGATGAAACTGAAGAATGCAGTTATAGGTATTTGAATAAGTAATACAAATTTTGGATATTTTGTAGTGAACTTTTCAAAATCGTTTAACGTATTTTTAGTGCTTTCGGACATCAAATCGCTCACTCTAAAATGAGTGTACTGACTAAGGAGACTGTTTACACCTACTATTAATAATATGAGCGTAATAAAGTTGTAATAGTTGGCTCTTCTACCTTGAACAAATTCCCGAACACTGTTTCCGGGGTTTGTTAACAGTTCTTTTAGTGTAAATAAAATACCTTTGTCTACGTGCCACACACCGTGTATAAAATCGTGCTCAATAAAATGTTTTAATGAATACCGATGAATACTGGAGCTTTGCCCGCAATTTCCGCAATATTTTTCTATAATATGATTTCCGCAGTTTAAACAATTTGCCGACATACTTACTTTAATGTATGGGTATGGTTACGTTTCTTTATTTCGTTATCAATTGCACTTATACTTACAAAACCTGGTAACATGGTAATCGAACTGCCCATGGCTACTGCAATTAAAGCATAGTTTTTAGTCTTTACAGATAGATAAACAAGTGTGAGGCAGGCTATAACCATGGGGATAGCAATGCTTATAACTGTGTTTTTCAACTTCTTTTTTTTCTCCAATAATTCTCCAATTGATTAAGCACTCAGCTCGTCAGTTTTTTTCATGTTTTTGATAATTCACAGCCTTGTTGAACTTTACGGCAAATTACAAAAATTACATTTTGTTTTATTTAATTGAAATAATTTAATTTATGCCCGGGTTGGTATTAGCACTTGTGCGGGTGCGAGCGCAATATCATTAAGTTAAGAATCCAAACCGATATACACTCAATGTTTTAATATAGAATATTGAATGTTAACCTTGTGCTGGCGCAAGCGCGCCGCTCGTGACCTATTCAATTATAACGAGTTTGCACATGTAAATAATCTTATAATAATTTATCACCCAAAAAAAGCCCCTACTCACGTAAGGGCTTCCTTATATATCTACTTACTCAACCTCCGCAAAGCTTGCTTAATGCCTTGCAATGACGTGCGTTAAATTAATCTACATTATCGTGCAAGAACGAATTGTTCTTGCGGATTTCGGTGGTGCCGTCGTTTTCGGACAGGGAGAACTTAGAGATCTGGCTTTCGTTGGAAGCCGGGGTTTGTTGCAGGGAAATTTCCTTGCGTTTGTAGGCCGGCACGTTTTCCAGTTCCTGGATGTTACCGTTACGTAGCTTCATACTCAGATCTTTTAAACGCATAATGCGTTCACGCGATTTACGCAGCTGCTCTTCTATCGACTCGTTGGTTTTGCTATCATCGGCTCCAACAGCGGGCTCCGGCTCGGGTTGTGCCTGGGGAGCTTGCTGGGCCTGTGGTTGCGGTTGTGGCTGCACAGGTGCCGCTTCCCTAAGCGGCTGCTCAAAACTCATTACCGTTTCGGTTACCTTAAACACCAAACCATCCGGTTCCTGTTCTGCTTCCGGCTCAGCTTCGGGCTCCTCCATCATCAGGTTATGCCTAACTACATCGCTATGGGTTTCTTCATCGGCCTGGGCAAGTATATCGAACAAACCATTTTGCTTTTGCTGCGAAGTAACCACTTTAACGGTAATATCTTCTTTAACAGATGGCTTTACAAATTCGTTAACCGGGGTTACCAATGGTACGTTTTCGGGCATCAGCATCGAAACTACCTTCTTATTGTTTTGCTCTTTCTCGCGCTCGTCTTTAGTTTGAAAACCGGTAGCGATGATAGTCACCGATATTTTGTTACCCAGGCTTTCATCAATACAGTTACCCCAAATCAGGTCGGCGGCTAAACCGGCTTCTTCCTGTATATAATCGGTAATAATGCTCACCTCATCCATGGTAACTTCCTGCTCGGTACCCGAGCTGATGTTCAACAGGATATAACGGGCACCCTCAATCTGGTTGTCTTTCAACAACGGAGATGACAAGGCACCTACTACCGCTTTAGCGGCACGGTTATCGCCCTCGGCAGCAAAGCTACCCATAATGGCTACGCCGCTGTCTTTCATAACGGTGCGCACATCCTTAAAGTCAACGTTAATGTAACCCGGATGCGTAATAATTTCGGCAATACCTTTGGCAGCCGTGGTTAAAATATCATCGGCCTGGGCAAATGCCGATCCTAAGGTTAAGTTACCAAATATCTGGCGCATTTTATCGTTAGAGATCACCAGGAACGAATCCACATATTTTTTCAGTTCTTCCAAACCCTCTTCGGCCTGCATTTTACGACGCTTACCCTCAAAAGAGAAGGGCGTAGTAATAATACCTACCGTTAAAATATCCATTTCGCGTGCGGCTTTGGCAATAATAGGGCTTGCACCGGTACCGGTACCACCACCCATACCCGCGGTAATAAAAAGCATTTTGGTATTACTACCCAGCATCAGTTTCACATCCTCAATATTTTCAATGGCCGAGTTTTTACCCACCTCGGGGATAGAACCGGCACCCATACCCTCGGTTAAACTGGCACCCAGTTGTACTTTATTAGGAATAGGGCTAAGCTCAAGAGCTTGCGCGTCTGTGTTGCAAATTATAAAATCAACACCGGTAATTCCTTGCTTGTACATGTGATTTACAGCATTGCCGCCGCCACCTCCAACACCAACTACCTTGATGATGGACGATTTTTCTTTTAACATCTCGAACTGCATGATACTTATTTTCAGGGGTATGTGAATCGATGGATATTTTATTTTCCGCTATGTAATATTAAACTTTTAAAGTTAAACTTTATTAACAATTTACATTTGTTAATAAATAACCTCACCTAAATTCTCTCCGAAGGAAGCCCCCTCAAAAGTCTCCCCCGGGAGGGGAGACTTTTGAATGGTAGCTTTAAAAAGCCCTCCCTCCCGGAGAAGGTTGGGAGGGGCTCTATTTCAAAAAGTCCTCGTCTTTAATGTCGTCTTTAATAAACTTTTTACCGGTTTCTAAAATCTTGCCCAACAGGCCGAATTTACGGTCGTCTGTATATTTAGCTTTCTCTACTTTAGCAGCCGGCTGGTGGCTTACCGCCATGTTATTGTACTCCATTTTTTGAATACCTTTAATGAGCAAACCAATACCGGTGGCATACATCGGGCTTTGCAGTTCTTCGTAAGTAGCCTTGGGCAACACCTCGTTTTTGGCCAGGTGCTCGTTAGGGTAACCAATGCGGCAATCTAACCCGGTTACGTATTCAACCAGTTGCGATAAGTGCTTTAACTGGGCTCCACCACCGGTTATTACAATACCGGCAATCAGTTTCTTTTCGTAACCCGATGATTTGATTTCGTAGTACACGTGCTCAATAATTTCTTCGATACGGGCCTGGATAATGTAAGCCAGGTTTTTTACGGAGATTTCCTTAGCATCGCGGCCACGCAGGCCCGGTACGCAAACAATTTCGTTCTCTTTATTCTCATCGGCCAGGGCCGAACCAAATCTCACCTTCAATTGCTCGGCTATGTTGCGCATTACAGAACAACCCTCGCGAATATCCTCCGTAATGCTGTTACCGCCGAAAGGGATAACCGCAGTATGGCGGATAATACCTTCGTGGAAAATAGCCACATCAGTAGTACCACCACCTATATCAACCAAAACAACACCGGCTTCCTTTTCCTCATCGCTCAAAACCGACTCGGACGAAGCCAATGGCTCCAGTATGAGTTCCTGGCTTTCTAACTGTGCTTTAGTTACGCATTTTACAATATTTTTGATAGCCGTAACCTGGCCCGATATGATATGGAAGTTGGCCTCAAGCCTCACACCCGACATCCCGATCGGATCTTTAATTCCCGGCTCATTATCTACCGTAAACTCCTGTGGTAATACGTGGATGATTTCCTCGCCCGGAGGCATTACCAGGTTATACATGTCCTCAATCAGCTTATCGATATCCTTACGGCCAATTTCGGTATTCAGATCTCTGCGGGTAATTAAACCGCGGTGCTGTAAGCTTTTGATATGCTGACCGGCTATGCCCACGTTCACAATGCGTATTTCTACGTTGGATTGTGAACCGGCTACGTCAACGGCGGCATTAATGCCTTGTACGGTTTTGTCAATGTTCGATACCATCCCACGGGTTACACCGGCCGATTCGGCCTTACCGATACCCAACACTTCTATCTTTCCGTTTTTGCTCCTGCGTCCAACAATGACACAGATCTTGGTTGTACCAATGTCCAATCCAACTACAATTGGCGAACTTTTTTCCTGCGGTATGCTTTTTTCCATAATCTACTTAAAATTGGGATGTTGTATCTTTTAACTGCTGTTGCTTTTTTAATGTTGTATCGGCCTTTGCAGGCTTTGATTTTTTTGCGATAACGCTATCGGGCTGATAACCCTCGGCCTTAATACCTATTACCTGGTTGGCGTATTTGATGTTTATAACCCGGTATTTATCCCAGCCCACTTGCGGCAGGGCCTGTTTGTAAAAAATCTCGAGGTTGTGAAACTTATTGGCCAACGAATCGGCATTGCCCAGTAAGATCTTATGATTGCCCACACGAGGTACCAGTTCAATTTCGTGGCTTTGATTAACGTAGATTTGCGCTATCTGAGCGTTCCATAAGGTATCCCTGCGAATAAAATCGGCGGTTTTAAATACATCTTTAGCCAAACGGGTATGTAGGGTATCTATACGATTCACAAACGTTTCGTCGATATTGCCATTGGCCGCCAAAACCTGTGCGGTAAAGTTATTTGACAAGGGAATTTTAAAGCCATGCTCATCCACGTAATAATCCTGGTCGAAACGGTTCATGATGCGTAGTATGGGATGGCGCTGGGCAACTTCCACCCTAATTAAACCGTCCATATCTGCAAACACTTTCGCCGATTCTATAAATGGGTTCGACTGTAATTTGTTTTCGAGTTCGTGAATATTGATGTTTACCATCTTTCGGCCTACCAGCGTATGACTGCTTACCTGTAAAATGTTATCCACTTCGTTTTGGTCTATAAAATATTCGTTACCCGGAATGTACACCTTAACCCCGGTGCACACTACACCCGATTCCTTTACACCAATAAAACTCATGAGCACAATTAACCCACTTAAGCTGGCTAACCAGCAAAAAGCAATCCCTATCCGTTTCCAGGCAATGTTATTCCACATGTTGCAATGCTTGTTTTAGGGGGTTAACTAATTGGTCAATATCTCCGGCACCTACGGTTAGCAATAGCTGCGGCTGCTGCGCTTGTACGTGTTCTATTACTTGTTGTTTGTTTAACAGGTGTTTATCCTGCAATTTCATGCGGTTTAATATGGTATGGGCATCCACCCCTTCCATAGGCAGCTCGCGTGCCGGGTAAATATCCAGCATCAGCAGTTCATCGGTCATATCCAGTGCTTCGGCAAAACCATCGGCAAAATCGCGCGTACGGCTGTACAAGTGCGGTTGAAATACGGTGGTGAGCTTATGGTTAGGGTACAGTTTTTTTACCGATGCTATGCAGGCTTTCAATTCCTCGGGGTGATGAGCATAATCATCAATATAAACATTACGCTCGTTACGTATCACATACTCAAAACGCCGTTTTACGCCCTGAAAAGAAGCCAAGGCCGCTTTAATAGCATCAGCTTCCACATCCATATACAAGGCTACCTGTATGGCGGCCACCGCATTTTCTATGTTGTGCATACCGGGTATGCCCATTTCAATATTGTTGATGGTTACTTCGCCATTTTCAAAGTCGAAATAGAAACTACCCTCCTGCACCCTCATGTTGTGAGCTATGGCATCGGCAGCTTCGGTATTGATGGTGTAGCTGGTAAACGTGTGCGCTAAAGGCAAGCCTTGTTTAGCGATCAGCTTCCCTCCTGCTTTAACCTGCGAGGCAAACAACTGAAACGATTCGGTTAACTGCTCATGGCTGCCGTATATATCCAAATGATCGGCATCCATAGAGGTGATTACCGCAATATCGGGCTGCAGGGTCAAAAACGAACGGTCATACTCATCGGCTTCTACCACAACAATATTGGAGTTACCGTACAATATATTACTGTTATAGTTAGTGGCTATGCCTCCTAAAAATGCGCTGCAATCTTTACCGGCTTCAGTCAGCACATGCGTAATAAGGCTCGACGTAGTAGTTTTACCATGCGTACCGGCTACGGCCACGGTGAACAAGCTCTCACTGATAATACCCAGCACCTGCGACCGCTTGAAAAGCTCGAACCCGGCTGCCTTAAAATAATTCAGGATAGCCGAATCTTTTGGAATAGCCGGGGTAAAAATGATCAACGTACGCTCGTTAGGCTCAGCAAATAGTGCCGGAATTAATGCGGCATCATCGGCGAAGATCACCTCCATTCCTTCTACCTTCAAGGCATCAGTTAGCGGAGTTTCAGTTTTATCGTAACCGAACACAGCACAGCCTAAGTGATTGAAATAGCGGGCCAGGCCACTCATGCCTATCCCTCCTATACCAACCAGGTAAACCTGTTTTATGCTGTGTAAATTCATCATTATATGTCTAATTCAAGCCCCTCCCCAGCCCTCCCCGGTAGGGAGGGAGTTTTTTATATTTTATTTTCTACTACTATTAATAATATCAATTACATGCTGCGCTATCACCTCATCGGCATTGGGCAAAGCCAATTTGCTAATGTTAGCACTCAATTTAGCTTGTTGTTTCTTATCTTTCAGTAACTCTAATGCTTTGGGTATTAAAGTAATTTCGGCATCCCTATCGGCCACAAAAAAAGCGGCATCGGTTTGCACCAGGGCCAGCGCGTTTTTAGTTTGATGATCTTCGGCCACGTTGGGCGAAGGCACCAGGATAACCGGTTTACCTATAATACACAATTCGGCAATAGTGCCCGCACCGGCACGCGATATAATGATATCGGCAGCTGCATAGGCCAGGTCCATGCGGTTTAAAAACTCCAGTATGCACACATTAGGATGATAATCCATTCCCAGTTTTTCTATAATGCCGGCATAGTAAACTTTGCCGGTTTGCCAAATCAGCTGCACATCGGCAGCTATCAGTTTATCTAAACCAGCCAGTACACTTTGGTTGAGGGTACGTGCACCCAAGCTGCCGCCGGTAACCAAAATGGTCTTTTTATTGGGCGACAGGTTAAACTCCTTTAAAGCTTCATTTAATTTGCCCGCCGTATCAACCGATTGCTTGCGCACCGGGTTACCTGTCTTCACAATTTTATCGGCCGGGAAAAACTTGTCCATTTCATCAAAGGCCACGCATATCTTTTTTGCCTTTTTACTCAGCCACTTGTTGGTGATACCCGCATAAGAGTTTTGCTCTTGTATTAAGGTAGGCACACCTTTTAATGCAGCTGCATACAATAACGGTCCCGAGGCATAGCCGCCCACGCCTACCGCGGCATCGGGTTTAAAATCTTTGATGATACCGGCTGCCTTGTTTAAACTGGCTAACAGTTTAACGGGGAACAGCAGGTTTTTCCATACCGCCTTGCGCTGTATGCCTTGAATATCTAACCCTATAATTTTATAACCGGCCTGTGGAACTTTGTCCATTTCCATACGACCATTAGCACCCACGAACAAGATCTCGATAGCCGGGTCCAGTTTCTTCAGCGCATTGGCAATAGCCACCGCCGGGAAAATATGCCCACCCGTACCACCACCACTAATGATGATGCGTGGTGCGGGCGCAGCCCCCCCCGCCCCCTTAAGGGGGAGCTTTTGATTGGGGTTATTTGCTTGTCCGTTTGGCATCTTGTCTTTATCTCTTATGTCTTGACTCTTGATTCTATACTCTTTATTCTCTTCTACTCCCCCTTCAGGAGGCTGGGGGGCTACCTGCGGCCTATGCTACTTCCAATATCTGTCCTACCACTACTTTCTTAGCCTTGGTAGCCACCTCGTTCTCATCAATATGACGACTAACCGACAGGATAATACCAAAAGCTACACTGGTAAACAAAATTGAAGTACCACCCATACTCACCAATGGCATAGGCACGCCCGTTACCGGACCCAAACCCACAGCCACGGCCATATTAGCAAAAGCCTGTATAGTTAAACTAAAACTTAACCCCGCCGCTAATAACGCACCAAATGCTTTAGGTGCTTTGGTCACTATTTTAATGCATCTATACAATAAAAATAAATACATTACAATGATAAAAGCACCGCCGAACAAGCCATATTCTTCAATTATAGTTGCATACACAAAGTCAGAATATGGATGAGGTAAGAAATTACGCTCGGTACTGTTACCTGGCCCTTTACCAAAGATACCACCGGTTGCAATGGCAATTTTTGAATGATCTGATTGAAAAGATTTATCGCGATCTACTTTTTCTGGGTGCATAAAAGTCTCAACCCGCGATGTCCATGTAGAGCTACGCTTTGCAAAAACCAAAACACAAACTAAAAGTACAGCACCGGCTACACCTACTACCGCTATTTGCTTTACACTAATCCTACCAATAATCAGCAATAAAATGCTTACACCAAAAAGCATTACTGCGGTTGAGAGATTAGCTAAAGCAATTAAAACAAATACAATACAAACCGAACTCATTATTGGCAGAAATGATTGCTTTACATCTTTTATATTTTCCTGCTTACGCGATAGCGTACGTGCCAGGTAAGTAATTAACGCAAGCTTAGCTAAATCGGAAGTTTGAAATGTAAGTCCACCAGGAAGAGCGACCCACCGGCTTGCACCATTAATGTGGCTACCGAAGATGAGTGTGTATAATAACAAAGGTATCGTAACTACCATCAGTAATTTTGATATTCCAGCGTAATAACGGTAGTCTAACTTATGAGATACATACATCAGCACTCCGCCTCCAATCATCATGAAAAAATGCTTTAACAAAATGGATTCATTAGTTACACCACGCTTGTAAGCCAGCGTACCGGTTGAACTGTACACAGCCAACAATGATATGATGGATAGCATAATTACTATCAGCCAAATCCACCTGTCGCCTTTGGTTTT
Organism: Mucilaginibacter terrae; assembly: GCF_042679325.1. GTDB lineage: Bacteria > Bacteroidota > Bacteroidia > Sphingobacteriales > Sphingobacteriaceae > Mucilaginibacter > Mucilaginibacter terrae. The sequence goes on along the minus strand of NZ_JBHTMJ010000018.1, from coordinate 273,286 downwards.
ATCTAAAAGTCTGTACATCGTACCGTTGCCGTTGATTAATATTGATTGTATTGATTACGCTGATTTTCTTTGTCTGAATCAGAATTTGCTGAATTATATAATTTTCTGAATTTATGTTTAGCTATATATTATTCCGTTCATTCTTAAATTCAGGAAATTCTGATCACAGTTCCATTACCGCTTTTTTAAATTGCTCGCCGCGCTCTTCGTAATTTTTGAACAGGTCGAAGCTGGCACAGGCCGGTGATAACAAAACGGTATCGCCTTTGGTAGCCAGCTTGTAAGCTGCGTTAACAGCATCGTAAGCCGAGACGGTATCTACCATAGTTTTTACGTCATCTTCAAAAGCACCATGGATGCGGCTATTATCAACACCCATGCAAACAATCGCTTTCACTTTCTTTTTTATCAGGTTGGTTAGTTCGTTATAGTTGTTGCCTTTATCTGTTCCACCCAAAATCAAAACCACTTTACCATCGGGCATACCTTCGAGGGCATACCATGTAGAGTTTACGTTAGTCGCCTTGGAGTCGTTTATAAAGCGGATTCCCGAAATATCGGCCACGTGCTCCAAACGGTGGGCTACGTTCTTAAAGTCGCCCATGCTATCACGGATAGTTTCGTTCCGCAATTCAAGTACTTTCGACACAATTCCAGACGCCATTGAATTGTAGATGTTGTGTTTGCCCTGTAAGGCAAGTTTGGTGATAGTCATTTGGAAATGATTATTATGAGGTGTATTTATGGTTAGTTCTTCACCATTGAGGTAAGCCCCCAGCGGCAATGTTTTTTGTATGGTAAAAGGCAGCAATTGAGCTGCAAAAGTTCGGTCGGCCATCCCTTTTAAGGTTTCAGCATCATCGGCACAGTAAATAAAATAATCGTTGGCCGTTTGGTTCTGCGTAATGCGAAACTTACTGGCGGCATAATTTTCCAGTTTATAATCATACCGGTCTAAATGATCGGGCGTAATATTCAGCAACACGGCAATGTGTGCTTTGAACGTGTACATATCATCCAGCATAAAGCTGCTTAGCTCCAGCACGTAATAATCGAACTTTTGCGTAGCCACCTGGTAAGCGAAACTTTTGCCAATGTTTCCCGCCAAACCCACATTCAACCCTGCATTTTTCAGGATGTGATAAGTTAAACCCGTTGTGGTAGTTTTGCCGTTAGAGCCCGTAATGGCGATGATTTGAGCATCGGTGTAACGTCTGGCAAACTCGATCTCCGAAATAACCGGAATACCTTTTGCACGTAAAACCTTCACTATAGGTGCCTTTTCAGGTATGCCCGGACTCTTTACCACTTCAACCGCGTTCAATATCTCGCTTTCGGTATGCTGTTTTTCTTCAAAGCGGATATTCCAATCCATCAGTTGAGTTTTATATTTATCGACAATAGCTCCAAAATCCGAAACAAACACCTCATACCCCTGCTGCCGGGCCAGGTAAGCCGCACCCACACCGCTTTCGCCGGCGCCTAAAACCACAAGAAGCCCCCCAGCCCCCTGAAGGGGGAGCTTTTGATTGGGGTTATGTGATTGTTCGTTTGGCATGTGCTATTCTTGTATCTTGTTTCTTATCTCTTGTTTCTATTGTCCACCTTTAGGGGGTCGGGGGAGGCTACCTCAATTTCAAAGTAATCACCGTTATAATAGCCAGCAAAATCCCTAAGATCCAAAACCTGGTTACAATTTTGGCTTCGTGGAAACCCCGCTTTTGGTAATGGTGATGCAGCGGCGCCATCAGAAAAACCCGGCGACCATCGCCAAACCGTTTCTTGGTAAACTTAAACCAGCCCACCTGTATAATAACCGACGCGTTTTCTACCACAAATATGCCGCAAAGCAAAGGCAACATCAGTTCTTTACGGATTAGGATAGCGAAAACGGCTATGATACCGCCTATGGCTAAACTGCCCGTATCGCCCATAAATACCTGCGCCGGGAACGAGTTGTACCACAAAAAGCCAACGCAAGCCCCTACAAACGCACCGGCAAAAATCACCAGTTCACCCGAATTAGGCAGGTACATAATGTTCAGGTAATCGGCAATAACGATATTACCCGACACATAAGCCAGCACAGCAAGCGTTACCCCTATAATGGCCGATGTACCCGTAGCAAGTCCGTCTATACCATCGGTTATATTAGCACCGTTGGAAATAAAGGTGATGATCATAATCGTAAAGAACATGAACACCATGAGTGCGTAACGCTCGTAATTACCACCTAAAAACTTCAATACCTTACCGTAATCGAACTCGTTGTTCTTGTAAAAAGGCATGGTGGTCTTAGTAGATTTGATGTCCTGCGTGTAAACCGGCGAACCATTTTTTAAGTGATAACTTACCGGGGCATCATACTTAACCGGCAGCTTTACTTCCTGGCGCATTTTAATATCGCTACTGAAATACATGGTCCACCCTATAATAAGCGCCAAACCAACCTGACCTGTAATTTTGAACCTTCCGGCTAATCCTTCTTTGTTCTTTTTAAATACCTTGATGTAATCATCTAAAAACCCGATAGCACCCAACCAAACGGTGGTCACCAGCATCAGGATGATGTATATATTATCTAACCGGGCAAACAACAAGGTAGGCACCAAAATGCCTAACAAGATAATTAAACCACCCATCGTTGGCGTACCAGCCTTTTGCATTTGACCTTCCAAACCCAGGTTACGTACGGTTTCGCCCACCTGCTTAAAGCGCAAATAATCGATTAGCCTGCGGCCCCAAACGGTAGTCACCAACAACGAAACGATTACCGCCATAGCCATGCGGAACGTCAGATACTGGAACACCCCCGCACCAGGGATATTATAGTTGCGATCCAGAAAGCTAAATAGGTAGTAGAGCATTTGTTAGTTGTTTGGTTATTGAGTTATTGGTTGTTAGTTGTTTTATTTATTAACCCGTCATTGCGAGGTACGAAGCAATCTCTGAACTGATAGAGTCTCTTATGCCTCCGCAGGGATTGCTTCGCTATCGCTCGCAATGACGTTTATAGTTATTTATGCATTCAATTTGCCAAAGGCATTCAACAATTCTTCCTTGTCGTCGAAATGATTCTTTACTCCGTTGATCTCCTGGTATTTTTCGTGCCCCTTTCCTGCCAGTACGATGATGTCACCAGGCTGGGATAAGTGAACTGCGGTTTTAATAGCCTCGCGACGATCTACTATACTAATTGTTTTACGCTGATTCGATGGATCTACACCAGCTTCCATATCGCGGATAATTTGCGCCGGGTCTTCCGTGCGTGGATTATCAGAGGTCAGGATCACCTTGTCGCTCCAATCACACGCGGTTTTAGCCATTATTGGGCGCTTGGTTTTATCGCGGTCGCCGCCACAGCCTATAACGGTAATTACCTTTTCGGTCCCCTTGCGGATGTCATGCACGGTACTCAATACGTTCTGAACGGCATCGGGCGTGTGGGCGTAATCCACAATACCTATTACCTTGTTTGGGGCAATAGTATAATCGAATCGGCCCTCGGCACCGCTTAGTTTGCTCAAGCTGGTTAATACGGCCGACCTTTCCTGACCTAATAATGTGGCAGCCGCATAAACTGCTAACAGGTTATAAGCGTTAAAACTGCCTACCATTTTAAACCAAACTTCTTCGCCATCAACGGTAAGCAACAAGCCGCCAAACTGGTTTTCCAGTATCTTTACCTTAAAATCGGCCATGTTTTTAAGGCCGTAAGTTTTTTTGGTGGCCTTGGTGTTTTGCAGCATCACGTTACCGTTTTTATCGTCGATGTTGGTTAATGCAAATGCACCTTTAGGCAGCGCGTCAAAGAAGCCCTTTTTGGCTTTTAAGTAGCTGTCGAATGTTTTATGATAATCTAAATGATCGTGTGTTAAATTGGAAAAAATACCACCTGCAAAGGTCAGCCCATCAATACGATGCTGGGCGACAGCGTGAGAGCTTACTTCCATAAAGCAATAATCGCAGCCCTTGGCTACCATATCGGCCAGCAATTCATTCAGTGCAACCGGATCGGGTGTGGTATGAGTAGAGGGTATAATTTGTCCGTTAATTTGATTTTCAACCGTAGACAATAAACCACATTTGTAACCCAGATCGCAGAACAATTGATATAATAAGGTAGCCGTGGTAGTTTTACCATTGGTACCAGTTACCCCTACCAGCTTTAGCTGCTGCGATGGATTTCCGTAAAAATTAGCAGCAATAATACCTAAAGCTTCGGCCGAATTTTTAACCATGATGAAATCCGTTTCGCCTACGGTATGGCCGGGCAAATCCTCACATATAATGGCAGCTGCACCATCCTGGGCGGCCTTTTCCATATAATCGTGACCATCGACCATGGTACCGCGTACGGCCACAAAAAGCGACCCCGGCACCACCTTGCGCGAGTCGAAAACCACGCTGGTGATCTCCACATCGGCGCTGCCCTGAAGTTCGGTAAAGGCCAGGCCTTCCAGTAAGTCGCTTAAATATCTCATTATTCCAGTTCTAATGTTATGCGTGAACCCTTAGGTATCAGGCTGCCACCCGTTACCGATTGGCGCGCCACCATGCCGCTGCCGCGCACAGTTGTTTTATAACCGGCGTTACCCATTACATACAGGGCATCGCTTAAACCCATACCGGTAACCGATGGCACCGCACCGCGTTTATATTTTATTTCCTGTGGAGCAATGCCATTGCTCGTATCAACCGAGCGGGGAGCGTTTGAAGCGTATAAAGGCTTTACTCCTAATTTGCTGTACACTTGCTGCAGCGCTTTTACGTTACCGGTTTTAATCTGCGGCATCTGCGTGTTACCTACCAAACGGGTTGGTACGTTTTGCTGCATTTCCAAATCGCTTGAATATACTTTATCAGCAATTTCCCTGAAAACCGGACCAGCAACTGCCGCACCGTAATAACCGTTCTTAGGATCGTTGATAACAACGATTAATGAATACTTGGGCTTATTGGCCGGGAAATAACCCGCGAATGATGCCTGATATTGCCTTTTACCTTTATAACCCTTGTTGGCATCGGCTACCTGTGCCGTACCCGATTTACCTGCAATACGGTATAGCGGATTATAAATGATGTTTTTACCGGTTCCTTCGGTAATTACACCCTCCATCATTTCCTGCATTTTTTTCAAGGCAACGTCTGAGCAAATTTTGTTATTAATTACGCGGGCTTTAAATTGCTCAACCGGGTTACCCAAGCGCCTGATCTCCTTTACAAAAATGGGCGCTATGTATTTCCCGTTATTGGCAATAGCGTTATAGAACGATAGCATTTTCAGTGGCGTTAACTGCATTTCGTAACCGTAAGCCATTTGCGGCAATGTCATGTTCTTGTTCCAGCTGGTGTTTTTGGGGCTTTTAACCACCGGTTGGGCCTCACCCGGTATTTGCAAAATCATTTTTTCGTTCAGGTGCCAATCGTACAGATGATCGGTAAATTTGGAAGGGTTACTTTTATAATTTTTATTTACTAAGTAGGCAACCGCGGCGTTTGATGACTCTTCAAACGCCCTTTTTACGGTTACCACTCCAATACTGCCATGTGAATCTGTAATAGTATGACCGGGAATAGGATAGGTACCAGTAGCTACCATGGTATTGGTATCCACCAATTTATCTTCTAACAAAGCCAAATATGATGCAATTTTAAAAGTTGAACCAGGATCCTGGTTACCGGCTATAGCATAGTTAAATTTTTCCTGATACTCGCCCGGCGCTACTTTCGAATAGTTGGCTACCGCACGAATCTCGCCGGTATTAACCTCCATTAATATAGCCGCGCCATGATCGGCATTGCTTATAATGAGTTGTTTTAACAATGCACTTTGCGTAACATCCTGAAAATTAACATCAATGGTCGATATAATATCGGCACCCTCTTTAGGCGCGATCTCTTCTTCCTGGTTAACTGGCATCCAAACCCCACCTGCAATACGCTGCATTAAACGTTTGCCACTTTCACCTTTAATATAGCCGGCGTAAGCACCCTCTAAACCTACCGGATTTTTAACGTTTAAGTTACTGTAACCAATGGTACGGGCAGCCAGCGAACGAAACGGCAAAATGCGTTTGTTTTGCTGAACAATGATCAGCCCGCCTTTGTAACGACCTAAGTTGAAAATAGGGAATTTGCGGATCTTTTTCAGGTCCTGGTATGAAACCTTACGACGGATCAGCTGGTAACGCAGGCTATCCTTACGGGCCTCACGTAAGATCCTCGAATACTCACTGGCAGGCCTATCGCCAAAAAACTGCGACATTTTCATGGCCAATGAATCTACCTTTTCGTAAAAAACCTCTTTATCGGCAATACCACCGGCCAGCATATCCATGTGCAGTTCGTATTCGGGAACTGATGTAGCCAGCAAGCTACCATCGTTGGCAAAAATATTACCACGGGCGGCATCAATATTCACGTATTTGGTCGATAGGCTATCGGCCATGGCTTTCCACTTGGCACCCTGTACAAATTGCAGGTGACAAAGTTTAAAGAACACGGCAAACGCCAGCACCACAATTAACCCAAAGGCCAGGTACACGCGTAGTAATATGTTAGTCCTGATATTCATTTTACCACCTCCACATCTGCTAATTTTTGAGGCGGCTCTACAGGCGCGGCAATACCTAAAGTATCCACACGCTTAGCCACCTCGGTTTGAGTGCTCTTATAAGCCATTTCGGCTTTGGTAGTCTTAAAATCCCAGCTCAACTCTTTTACTTCCTTACTCACTTTATCAATATCACGTATAGTATTTTCGGCCAGTTGACGGTTAGCAATATAAACCATAGCCAAAAACACCAAAAAGAACACAAATGGTAAAGCCCGTGTAACCGAATCAGTAGTTACAATACCCTTGCTCATGAGGTTGGTTATAAAGTTCTCCGGGTTTTCGGGCACCGGGCGCTCTTCAACCAAAAGCTCTTTTTCAGCTTCCTCTTCCTGAATTTCTGTACGTAAACGGTTGCTCATCTTTTTACAGCTATCCTTAACTTGGCACTGCGTGCCCTATTGTTCTCTTGTATCTCCTCTTCGGTAGCGTTAATTGCGCCACGGCTTACAGCCTCCAGCGGTTTTTGGTCGTTACCATAAAAATCTTTTTCTACCTCGCCGCTAAACTTGCCTTTAGCAATGAAGTTTTTAACCAGCCTGTCTTCCAGCGAATGGTAAGACATCACCACCAACCTGCCGCCGGTACCCAGTACTTCCACCGTTTGGGTTAAAAAATCCTTTAAAGATTCCAGTTCCTGATTAACCTCAATGCGTAAGGCCTGGAACACTTGCGCCAGGTATTTATTTTCTTTACCACGCGGTATTAAACCGGCAATAGCATTTTTCAAATCGGCAATGGTATTCAGCGGACCATTCAACCTCGCGGTTGCCACGGTACGTGCCAGCGATTTTGCATTCTGTATTTCGCCGTAAATACCAAAAATACGGTGCAGTTCAGCTTCAGTATAAGTATTCACCACTTGCTTGGCCGTTAGCTCCGATGACTGGTTCATCCGCATATCCAGCTCGGCATCAAAACGAATAGAAAAACCTCTATCAGCCTGATCGAACTGGTAAGACGATACACCTAAATCGGCAAGAATACCATCGACCGGCAAAGCACCATGCAAGCGGCAAAAGTTTTTGAGGTAACGAAAGTTCTGATCTACAAACTCAAACCTGTCATCCTCAATTATATTCTGCTGCGCATCGGCATCTTGGTCAAAGGCAATCAAACGACCCTCTTTACCCAGGTGCTTCATAATTTCGCGCGAATGACCGCCGCCACCAAAGGTTACATCTACATAAGTTCCACCAGGCTTAATATTTAAAGCCTCGATGCACTCCTGCAGCATTACCGGGTTATGATAGCTACTCATTGCCTCCCCTTCCTAAACCACCCATTACCTCTTCGGCCAGGTTAGCAAAATTTTCGGGAGCGCTATCCATTTGCGCGTCGTATGCTGCCTGATCCCAAACCTCTATTTTGTTAAACTGGCAACTTAATACCACATCGGCACCAATTCCTGCATATTCCAGCAAAGCCTTAGGCAGCAACACCCTATTTGAGGCATCTAACGACAACTCGCTTGCACCACGGGTAAAGTAGCGGATAAATTCGCGCGTACGTTTCTCGTATTGGTTCAGCTTACTCAGGTCGTCAACTATTTTATCCCACTCTTTACGGGTGTAGATCACCAGGTGTTTTTCAAAGCCACGATTGATCACAAGACCCTCCCTTTCAGCTTCTGGAAGCTGTTTTTTGAGGCCTGTAGGGATCATCATCCGCCCTTTAGCATCCAGTTTACAATCAAATTCACCTAAAAAGTGGGACATGCCTACTACTATTCTAATATTTGTTATGTAAAAGTAACATAGAATTTCCACTTTCCTCCACTTTTTCCCACTAAAAAGTTATTAACACCTATCGTTCATAACTTTATCCCCACTAACGCCAAGTAAGCGTGTAACTAACTCACGCTGAATATTTTACTTTAAATTAATTTTACGATAAAATATTTCATATAAATAAAATAACGGGTTGATTTTGAGTGGCATGAGTGCGAAACAGACAAATATTTTTTAGCTGCTCTTGAGCTTAAATGGCAGTAGATAATTAAATAAATTTCGGATAACGGCCTTTTTTAGTATGTATATAATTAAGATTTTTAATTAGTACTTATTAAATGCGACTTTAATAACCGCTTAACCATTAGATTTTAGGCATATAATTGCAGGTCGGCAATCAAATAATTACTTATCTTTCCCGCCTTATGATCGTTATAATTCAGTGCCGAGACCAGGTGGGTTTGGTATCGGCCATTTCGGGAGTGCTTACTAAGGCTGGGCTCAACATCATATCAATGGATGAGTATGTAGATAAAGCCGAGAACCGTTTTTTTATCCGACTCAATGTGGAACAGCCGGCAGGTCAGAACCTGCTTGAAACAGAATTAAAACCCTTGTTGCCCCAAGATGCTATTATCACCATTAATCCAACTCCTGAAAAAAAGATAGTAGTACTGGTGACCAAAGAGTACCATTGCCTGGCCGATATTTTGGTGCGTAACTATTTTAAAACCCTGGGCGCCAGTGTACAGGCCGTAGTTGGCAACCATGCCGTATTGCAGGATATTTGCGAGCGCTTTGGCATTCCGTTCCACCATATAAGTCACGAGCAGGAAAGTAAGCAGCATTTTGAAGAGTACGTTGCTGAAACTATTCAGCAGTATAACCCCGATTTTGTGGTGCTGGCTAAATTTATGCGCATCCTTTCGCCAGCGTTTGTGGCCAGGTTTGCCATGCGGTTAATCAATATTCATCATTCGTTTTTACCGGCTTTTGTGGGAGCCAACCCTTACCGGCAAGCTTACGAGCGCGGCGTAAAATTGATAGGTGCTACTGCTCACTTCGTTACCAACGATTTGGACGATGGCCCCATAATAGCCCAGCAAACTATCCATGTTAATCATACCTTTACCGCACCCGATATGGTAAAAGCCGGTCGTGAAATTGAAACCGCCGTGTTAGCTAAAGCCCTGCAACTGGTATTGAACGATAGGGTGTTTGTTTATAAGAATAAAACGGTGGTGTTTGAGTAAGCCCCTCCCAAACCCTCCCCGGGAGGGAGGGCTTAAAGATTAATAATCATCTTATCTAAAATAAATATGTTGAAAAAAATTAAAAGGATTTTAAAAGCCCTCCCCTCCGGGGAGGGTTGGGGTGGGGTTCTTTTAGTCTTCGCCTTTGCAGCTTGTACCACACAAAAGACCAGCACTACTACACCCACATTAGTAGGCAAATGGAAAATGACCGAAACCCTGGCCGATATTGGCGATGGCAAAGCTAAATGGGCTGCGGTTAGTAAAGACAGTTCGTTGATATCCGAATTTAAAACCGATGGCAGCATTACTGGTAACGCTATGCCAGGCACTACGCATTATGCCATTGCCGATAGTTTACATTTGAACATGACCATAGAACATAATGCCGATCTGATAGACTATCGTTACAAGGTTTCCAAAGACACCTTGCTGCTGAACCCGCCATGCCGTGAGGCTTGCGGTATGAAATTTATCCGCTTGAAATAACTGCCCGCTTTCCCTAATTGCTAAACAATGGATTACTCTATAAACCTCCCTAAGCTTTCATCCGAAGAGATTCGCGTATTAGGTTCGCTGATGGAAAAGAGCCGCACCACGCCCGACTATTACCCCATGACCATCAACAGTTTAACGGCTGCCTGTAACCAGAAATCGGCCCGCAAACCGGTAGTGCAGTATGACGAGGATACGGTGGTACGCACGCTGGATACCTTGAAAAGAAAAGGATTGATTTCAACGGCAACGGGTGGCAGCAGCAGGGCCGTTAAATACAAACACAACTTTGCTATTGTGTTCCCCGTGGTGCCTGCCGAAGTAGCGTTGATTTGCCTGCTGTTTTTACGCGGACCGCAAACCCCTGGCGAACTCAATACTAACTCGGGCCGTTTATATGAGTTTGAATCGTTAGATGATTTGCAGAAAACACTGGAGAAGCTAAGCACCGGCGAGCTGGCTTACCTCACCCAGCTGCCTCGTAAATCTGGCCAAAAAGAAACCCGTTATATGCACCTTTTGGGCGAAAGCCTGGAGATTCCTGAAGATGATGAACCGGAGGTTAGTACCGGCGGATCGGGTTCAGCAACTTCAGATTTGGAAGCCCGTGTTACCAAGCTTGAGGAAGAACTGGCTACTATACGAATAGAGTTTGATAAGCTGATGAAGGAGTTGATGGGGTAAGTTCGGGTGTCTGTTTTCGGTTGACAGTTGTCAGAGACCGGTTGACTGTATTAAGCTGCTGGTGATAATTTGCACTGATTTTCAACAAGCACCTAATATGTAGACGATTGCAGCCTAATGCCTTCACAAATCATAAACAATTAGGTAAGAGAAGGCTGCTTAATAAGTATAATCGTAAGACGAGGCTGGCGTTGTGTTGGGTATTTCGAGCAGCCTGATGAAGCCGCCGTTAACATGGTCTATCTTCATCTCGAAAGTAGACTCGGCGCCGCCCGAAGCCATTAAACCGCCTAACATACCGAAAAACACACTGGCCATTACAACCTCGCCGGTGTTGGCGGCAACCGCGGCCTTGCCTGTAAATATAAAGTCGTTCCCGGTTTTAGTAACCGGATAAAAGTCGTCTCTTGAAGTAACGTAAGGCTGCCCGTTATAAACTATTGCATAAACTTTTTGCGGCTTTACCCGTTGTGGCTTACCCTTATCGTTAATTGTGGTTACATTACCCATATTGCTTACCATTCCCTTAACGGTTACCGGCTTATCGGGTACCTGGCTGGCAAATGATCGATAAGTTAAGTACAGTCCGTCGGTGTAGTTTGTAGCGGTGTAAAGTTTTAATTTTTGCTTTTCCAGTTCATCTATGTTTACCAGATCCTGATAGCTATACAAAGTACTATCTATAGGGCGGCTTAACATACCGTGGGTTATAAAATCGGTTAGCGCTTCGCTCCCTTTGCGCAGCAACGGCTGTGTAACATCAATCGAACTCAAATATATAACGGTGTCGATAAACTTTATTTTTTGATATTGACCGGCTTTTTGGCTGTATAGCCCGGCACGGAGGTAGCAATAGCCCTTTTCGCTCATAGACGCGGTTATTTCGGCAAAACTAAACTGGCGTAATTGCAGCAGCATAGTACCCTTAACCGTTGTGAATTGAGAAAGCAAACCGAACATGCGTACCAGGTTAGGACCTAATGGCTTATTAGTAATCACTTTTGCTTTACGGTTGAAAGCGCCCGTTTGTACAATCCCTAACTGGGTGGTATCGGTACGCGAATCTAAGACTTGAAGCTTGTTGTATAAGCCGTTACTAAACGGAAGTTCGGGGTAGATTAAATTAAAGGTTTCGGTATGCTGGGCATATAAGCCCACACAACTTAATAGCACCGCCAAGAAAATAACTGAAAATTTATACATGATAAAGATGTGTGTGGTAAATTTAATAAATACGTTTTACCATTATACTAACCGTATGAAACAGACACTTGCTAATAGCACCATAGTATAATTCTCCAAGACCAGCATTTTATTATAAATTTTCGTGTTTTATGTAAACAAAACATCGAATATGTACGTATAGTTGACGACCGATTAGTGAAAGAGATATGAACAAACCATTTTTGTATTGTTATAAATGTAAACGCCCTTTCCATTACCGGTTGCAAACACCTATTTTGCTAAGAACTTTACTGTTCTTCATCCCTATACAAAGCTTTTTTTGCGCTAAATGTGTTACCGCACGGTACCAGGTGATGAGCAAGCAGGAAGCGATGAAATATCATGTGTAGCGGTCGATCGCTTACGTTGTTAATGTCTTGAGAAACTCTCCATTTGGGTGTGTTGGAGATAAATCCAATTTAACATCAACTATCTCGATCAGGCCAAAGTGTTTACTTTGAAAGTGCTCCTTTTTGCTTACCAAACTTCAAAAAACTTCATTTTTCCGTATTCAAGCAGCTTTTTCACTCCAACTCAAGGGTGTAATTTGGGGAAAATCGTTTTAACACTTTGTCTCATTTTTAAGCGACTTAAGACAGACTAAAGTCTGCGGGTATAGTCGCCCGTCGGAGACTTGGACAACGATTGATGCGGCCTTCATTACCGTAGTAGTTGACCGATAAGAGTTTGGTAATAATAGTTATAAACTACAGCTATAGCTGTTCTAAGTCGGAGACATTCGAACAGCGGGAGACTGCGCACTATAGAGTACGATTCATATTACTTTTGTATTTTCTTGTGATAAGAAATAAACTCTTGTGTATAACAAGCCTTATCCGTTTTAAAAATCCCTTTCTCAAATGCTTCTCTATGCAATTCCGGTAGCTTCTTAAATATTTTCATTCGAAGTTTATCCGCCTTCTTGAGCGTTATAAAATCGTAAGTACCGCTTAACATCATCACAAGCTCTACTTCATCACATTTGTCTACAAGCCTTACAGTTGCTGGATTTAATCCAACAGACTCAAATGATATTTTTTTAACAGAAATAGGGATATCTATTTGGAAAAAGCCATTTAAATCTGTTCGATCAACTTTAATTGTGTCATTAATGACAACTGATACGTATGGCAAAGTTTCCAAATTATCGTCAACTACCCTTCCTTTAATTATTTTATTCAGAGCATAAATAATACTTGTTGAAGCACATATCAAAATACAAATAATTAATAATCTCTTCACGTCCTAATATTTTATGGCCTTAATTGTAGGTATAAACATATTCATCTGGCTTTACCTCACCTGAAGTTCTATACAATATAATAAAACTTGCGTTGGGTGCAGAATAAAGTCTGCGGGCATAGTAACCCGTAGTTAGGTGACCATGGATAGCGGACTTTGTTGTACCTAAGTTAATTTTCTTGAACTCCTAATGTGTCGAATAGTTGAAGATGAATATTAATCAACAATATAAACAGCAGAATACTAAATGCTTTAATCCAATTAGTGGAGTTTTTATCCCGAACGACACTTACAAGTAACATTATAAAGGAAGGAACTAATCCAATAAAGAGCAACATATGTATCCAACCCATTCCTTCTGTGTCATGTATGCCTCCGGAAAATAGCTTAATACCAATATCATTCAGCCCGATGAACAGATAAGTAAGGATTGATTTTACTATAACATTGAAACTATTGTCGCTAAACATAATCAGTCCTGCTATTATTGATATTACAATTGGAGAAGTTAAAATTCCTGTTGGTGGCAAAAAATGACCAATTACAGTACTTATTAATAGTAAAAGTGTTAGTAAGCCGATTAGTATTATCTTTTGTAGTTTCATATTACTTACGGTTTTGGTTTTTTATCGGCTGAAATGGTGGATCATAAACGCGCGCCATAATCATATCGCCTACATCACCCTCACCTTCAAAAAGCTCGGATGTACTTTCGACGTGTACACCCGGTGAGTAGCCTTTTTGAAGTCATCGTCCTTAGCTTTCATAATATCCTGGAACTGCTGGGTGTTGCGGTCAATTAACGGAAACCAGCTGCTTTGCAGTTGCACCATAATGCGGTGACCTTTTTTAAAGGTGTGCAGCACATCCTGCAGTTCAAAATTTACAGGACTCACCTGTCCGGGTTTAAAGGCGGTTGGCTTATCAAAGCCCGTGCGGTACTTGCCGCGCATGGCCTCGCTGCGTACCATTTGCTGGTAGCCTGCCATCTGTACCTCTTTGCGGGTGAACTTGTTATTGGTGGCGGTATCGGGGTAAACGTCTATTACTTTCACCACCCAATCGGCATCGGTACCGGCGGTGCTTACTTTGAGGTTAGCCCAAATATTGCCGGCCAGGGTAACGTCACCGGTAAGTACATCGGTTTGGTAAGTCAGCACATCGGGCATTTTGGCGGTAAAGCGCTGGTCGGCGGTCATGTACTCGCGGTCCATGTCCATGGTTTTGTTGTTGACGAAAGGCACCGGTTTGTTAGGGTCCGATACAAATTCGTTATAGCTATCTTTGGCTGCGGCAGGTGCGGTGAACGACAGCTTGCCACCCGGTAAAAAGTACAGGTTCTTTTCCTTAGCCGGGGCTGGCGGCCAGGTATTGTACGTTTTCCATTGATTTGCACCGGTTTGAAAAGCAGATACTTTAGGCAGATTCAGCGGTGTCCCCTTCAGGTAATGACTGAAGAAAGCGAACTCTATCTTTTCGCGGTAGAAAGGCGCGGATGGTCCGCCAAAATCAACATCGCCTAAATGGTCGCCGGCACCACGTGCCCAGCCACCGTGTACCCACGGACCCATAGCAAAGTACACCGGGGTATTAGGGTTTTTAGCGGCTAAAACTTTGTAAGTATTAATGGCACCGTACAGGTCTTCGGCATCGTACCATCCTCCCGTAACCAGCGTAGCGGTTTTAATATCGTGCAGGTGGGTTAACACGTTGCGGTCTTTCCAGTGCTGGTCATAATCGGGGTGGTCCATCATTTCGTTCCACAGGCGTATGGTATCTTTAAAATATTTGACGTTGGTATTGCGCATGCTGCCCATCTTCAAAAAGAAATCGTAGCCATCTTCGCTGCCCGGGTCGAAACGCGGACCACGGCGTTGCGTTGGTTTATCGTCCTGGCGGTTGGTAAAACCCGGATAAAAGCCAAAGTTGGCCACCAGCATAAAGCCGCCGTTATGGAAAGCATCATCGCGATACAAGTCGGCAATGGGTGCCTGCGGCGATGCGGCCACCAACGCGGGGTGACGGCTCAGCAAAGCAGTAGTGGTATAAAAGCCGGGATACGAAATACCCCACACCCCTACCTTGCCATTGTTGTTGGCTACATTTTTCAGTAACCAATCGATGGTATCGTAAGTATCGGTACCCTCGTCCACATCCTTGTTGGTTTTATGTACCTCCAGTTCGGGGGTCATTTCCTCGTAAATGCCTTCGCTCATCCAGCGGCCACGCACATCCTGGTAAACAAAAATGTAGCCATCCTGCATGTACTGCGGCGACGGGCCCAGGCTTGTTTTGTAAGCATCGGCACCATAAGGCGCAACGCTGTAACAGGTGCGGTCCATCATAAACGGATATTTCTTACTTTGATCCTTTGGCACATACACCGAAGTAAACAGCTTTTTACCATCGCGCATGGGAATCTGGTATTCGTACTTGGTATAGTTATTTTTTACCGCGGCGGCATCAGGTGCACCGGGCTGTGCAAAGGCAGAAACAGAAGTAAGAAAAAGGAAAAAATACAAGAGGAGTTTCATATCGTTATTTGAAAAACTAAACATACAAAAAAGGCCGCTTACGAAAAGCAGCCATTATAAAATTAGATCGAACGTTAATTTACAGCATGATCGGCCTGCACGTCCAAGCCTTTCCAAACTTGTTTGGCGGTCCAGTCGGCATCTGGCCCTTGCCAAAATTCATCCGTTGCAGGTAAGCCTAATACCAAAAAGGCTTCCGAACATAAATACAGACTTCCGGTAGAAATATAGGTTTCGCCAATACCGGGCTGATGACCATACAAACCAATTTGCAGCCAGCCCTTGGCATCGAACGTACCGGGCGCTTCCGTTTGACGCTTGATAACGGTGTACAAGGCTGCCCTCACCTGCTGCGGCTTTAAATCGGCTGGCAAAGCTTTGAGTTGCGCTATTTGTGCTAATAACTGAAAAGCTCCGTAACGGTAAGCAAGTGAGCGGCCAATGGGCGGATAAGTGCCTTCGGGCGATATTAATCTTTCCTGCACGGCGGCATAACGCTGTGCCCTTTTTAAGGCTTGTTCGTAATTACTGCGCTGTGCTTTATCAACGCTGGCTAAGGTTTGCAGCACCTCAAGCAGCATGGGTTGTATCACAAAACTATTATAGTAGTCCCAGTGAAAATCGGGACCATCGCCATAGGCACCGTCACCTTTGTACCATAACTGGTGCTGCTTTACGGCGTAATCTATCCGCATCCTGTCGCCATAACCATCAAATTTGAGCAGGGCAGCTTCAATTTCGGCACTGAACAAAAGCCAGTTACTATAATAGGGTGTAATTACACGGGTCGATTTTAAGGCGTTGATGATATTGGTTTTGGTTTGCCCATCCAACGGTTTCCACAATTGTTTAGGTGCACGTAATAAAGCCTGGGCCAAAAACGCGGCATCCACCAGCGGCTGACCACCCTTGTTAAAATTCATAAAATCGGGGCCTTGCGGATCGGTAGCATTATGCAGGCACTGTTGCGCCAGCACGATATATTTTTTGCGTAACTGACCTTCGGCGGTTTCATCGGCACCTAATTCAAGCCAGGGGGCCATGCCCGCCAGCAAACGGCCAAAAGCTTCGAGGTAACAATACTGCGCGCGGTCGTTAGCTTTGGCCTCTATAGGCATTTGCTTTTTGAGTTCGTTTTTGCTGAGGGAAATTAAAACCGGATCGGCAATGCGGGTGAGTGTTTTAACGAGGTAGGCACGCTCTTGTAAGCCGGGCTGTGCCAAGGCGGTGGCAGAGGAAAGAGCAAAGATAAACAGGATTAGGGTTTTCATAGGAATGATCTTCACCTACTCCGTGTAAATCGATAGCTGGGTGATAAATTTGTAATCTTTAATGTTATGTGTAAATAATCTTAAATTAGCATTTAAGGCTGTAGCAGCAATTAAAGCGTCAGGAATAGCAAGTCCATGGCTTAAATTATAATCTTGCAATAACTGCAAAGCAATTGAGCTGACTCTCTCGTCAATTAGCGATATATTCAGACGATGTAATTTTTTGTCGATGGTTTTTAGGTCTTCTTTATTATTTGCTCCAACTAACAGCTCCATCTTAGTCATTGCAGAAATGATAACATTATCTAAACCAATTAAACTTTCAAGAATGCGTTGTGTGAACTTATGGCGTTGGTTGTTAGCATTCCAATAGTCGATAATGACATCTGTATCGCAAACTACTTGTTCCTTTCCCACGCTTTTTTCCTTAGTTGAGCGGCATCTATATTGTTCCGGGTGAATATTTCACCTAAATCAGTAGTATCTATAGATCTATCTCCACGGATAACAGTGGCATTCCCTATTTTATAAGTTTCTTGTTCTGGAACTTCTGTAGCGGCAATTGCTTCAACAGGGGTTTTCTTTTTAGTCGACACAATAAAATCCAGGTATTTTCCTAACCCTTTTAATATCTTCAAGGTTTCGGGCTTTTTATATTTAATGGTTACTTCGGGCATAACACTCCTTTTTATAAAATTACGCTTTAAAACAAATAAAGGCAAGTAAAATACTCGCCTTTATGTTAATAATTTATGCTGCGCTTTTACTCGTTTATAGCTTTCACACCCGGCAACTCCTTACCTTCCATATACTCTAATAAGGCACCACCACCGGTCGACACATAACTTACCTCATCGCTAAAACCGAATTTGGCTACCGCAGCGGCTGAATCGCCACCACCAATTAGGGTGAACGCGCCATTTTTGGTGGCTTCTACCACAGCCTCGGCAACGGCCCTGGTACCTTTTTCAAATTTTTCCATTTCAAAAACACCCATTGGCCCGTTCCATAATACGGTTTTCGATTCAGCTACCACTTTGGTAAATGCGGCTATAGAATCGGGACCAATGTCCAAGCCCATCCAGCCTTCTTTAATATCACCGTTAGGCGCAGTATCGGTATTGGCATCAGCAGCAAACGCATCGGCGATAATAGAATCGGTTGGTAATAACAGGTTCACGCCTTTGGCTTTCGCTTTTTTAATCAGCTCCAAAGCCAGTTCTTGCTTGTCATCTTCCACTAACGATTTACCAATGTTGCCGCCTTGCGCTTTGGCAAAGGTATAAGCCATACCGCCGCCAATGATCAGGTTATCCACCTTATCCAGCATGCTTTCTATCAGTAATAACTTATCGCTTACTTTAGCGCCGCCCATAATAGCGGTAAACGGTTTGGCAGCACCGTTCAGTACCTTTTCGGCATTTTCCAGCTCAGCAGCCATCAAATAGCCAAAGTATTTGGCCTCCGGGAAAAACTGCGCGATTACCGCGGTAGACGCGTGGGCACGGTGAGCTGTACCAAAGGCATCGTTCACATATACATCACCTAATTTGGATAACTTTTCGGCAAAATCCTTATCGCCCTTTTCTTCTTCTTTATAAAAGCGAAGGTTTTCCAGCAATAACACTTCACCACCTTTTAATGCACCGGCTTTATCGGTAGCCTGTGCGCCAATGCAATCATCGGCAAACTGCACTTCGGTACCCAGCAATTTTGACAGGTGTGGGATGATGTGTTTAAGCGAATATTTTTCGGTCGGACCATCTTTTGGTCGGCCCAGGTGCGACATCAGGATTAGCGAACCACCATCGGCCAGGATTTTTTTCAAGGTTGGCAGGGCGGCGGTAATGCGGTTATCGTCGGTTATGTTATAGTCTTTATCCAAAGGAACGTTAAAATCAACCCGTATCAGGGCCTTCTTTCCGGAAAAATTTAAAAGGTCTATTGTTTTCATGAAGAGTACAAGTCAAATGAGCTGCCAAATTCAGAAATTAAATTCATATAGCACAAAGGAATTACAAAAAAGTGTGAGTAATACACTAAGTTATCTTGCAAACTACTAAAAGCTTATTTATTCGTTTAATAATTTCATAAAAATACCATATATAAACCAAGGGTTAAAATTTTAACAGGTAGTTGTAAAACAGCGTGTTACCCTAATAATTAATACGGTTAGTTAAAAAATTTGGCAACGAAATTGCTTGTATAGAATTGACTTTCGGTGTTTTCCTAAGTCACACATTAAATCACACTACTTAAAAACAGTTATTATGATACAAGCAATGCGTTTATTAATAGTTACAGGTATATCGGTTGGTATGGTGGCCTGCCACTCAAACCCTAATACCACTACAGCTACCTCCCCTGTGGTGGTTAAAGTGGACAGTCCGGTAGTTGCCAATGCAGATACCGCAGGACTTGCTGCTTTTAAAGCAGAAAAAAAGGCTCGTTATGAAGATAGCTTAAAAAATGTTGGTATTCTGCGTGAGCGGGAACGTACACAAGCATCTTATGCTGCATCACGCCCAAAATCATCTTATACTTCATCAGGTTCCAGATCATCGTCTGCTGCTTCAGGATATGCAAGCAGTGCAAATCCTGCTGCTACAAAGAAAAGCCATGCAGCACGTAACGGTGCGCTGATTGGTGCAGGTGCAGGTGCTTTAACAGGTGCATTAGTTACCAAAAAGAACAGAGGTGTAGGCGCGCTTATTGGCGGTGTAGCTGGTGGAGCCGCCGGTTTCGGTGTTGGTAAAATTGTAGAGAACAAACAAAAGAAAAATCAGTAATCAATAGTTTTTAAAATACAGAAAGCAACCTCATTGGGGTTGCTTTTTTTGTTTGTATATGTTTTATATCAAGTTTGTAAATACTATACTATTCCAGCAATTCACTATAGCTCCTATTGTATTTTCACATACATGGCATAATGCGGACCGATGCCCGGTATATCAAACTCTTTACTTACTACCTCAAAGCCCACGTTCATATAAAAACTTACGGCCACTTTGCGGGCGTTGCACCATACGTAATTTACTTTCTGTCCGCGCAGGTACACAATGGCAAAGTTAACCAGTTGCGTACCCACCCCCTTCCCCTGCTGACCGTTTAACGTAGCCATACCACGCAACTGATAACCCTTACCGGCAAACTCGCCATAGCCCTGCGGGTGAAACGAGGCCACGCATACCAGTTCCTCGTTCACAAAATAACCGAGATGAAAACTTGCCGGATCATCGTCACCGACAAAACGGCATTGGTCCAGTTCCAGTTTACCTTCTCTTAAAATTTCGTTACGGATAGGCAGGACATCATCTGCAGTTATAAATTTTACCATTTGGGGTTATTGGTTATTGAGTTATATTATTGGGATTTTACTACAATTTCACTGCTATAGCGTGGCAATCACTCTTTGACAGGCATGCAACAGGATTGCCACGTCTCTATCTTTCCTCGCAAATGATGTCGTGAGCAGATCATTTTTTTCTGGACTCAGAACTCCTGCCTTCCGACTTTACACTCTCGACTCTCCAGCTATCTTCTCCACCAAATCGGCCAAACGGCTACTGTAACCCATTTCGTTATCGTACCAGCCTACTACTTTTACCATATCGCCTACTATGGAGGTAAGTTGCGCATCAAAGATACAACTATGCGGATTATCTAAAATATCGGTAGACACAATAGGGTCTTCGGTATATTCCAAAATATTTTTCATGGAGCCTTCGGCGGCTTGTTTAAAGGCCAGGTTAATAGTTTCTACGGTGGCAGGCTTTTTCAGCAAGCAGGTAAAATCGGTTAAAGAACCATTGAGTACCGGCACACGGATACCAGCCCCACCTAACTTGCCTTCTAAATGCGGAAAGATGGAGGTGATCGCTTTAGCAGCTCCTGTAGTAGTGGGAATAATGGAGGCTGAAGCAGCACGCGCACGGCGCAAATCTTTATGGGGGGCATCGTGCAGGTTTTGGTCGCCCGTCATGGAGTGTATGGTGGTAATATAACCTTCTACAATACCCCAGTTATCCTCTAACACTTTAACCATAGCGGCCACATTGTTGGTTGTACACGAGGCGTTACTTATAACAGGCGACTTCAAGTCTATCTCACCATCGTTAACCCCCAAAACCACAGTGGGTACTTTTCCCGCAGCAGGGGCCGATATAATTACTTGTTTGGCACCTGCTGCCAAGTGCTGCTGAGCACCCGTTAGGGAGGCAAATTTACCGGTAGATTCTATCACCAGGTCAATAGCTAACTCGGTCCAGGGCAGGTTAACAGGTATGGTTTCGGCCAGCACTTTAATGGTTTTGCCATTGATGTACAGGTGCTGTTCATCGTACGTAACCTCGCCCTTAAAACCCCGGTGTACCGAATCGTATTTAAACAGGTGGGCCAGCGTTTGAGTATCGGCAATATCATTTATAGCTACCACCTCAATACCCGGGCGGGTTAAAATATTACGTAAAAATATGCGGCCTATGCGGCCAAATCCGTTAATGGCAATCCTCATAGTTGGGCAGGTAAATTAGCTGCAAATCTATAAAATATAAGGGGTTAGCCTATACCTGCAATAGCATACCGTTGTCATAAATATACGGTTTGCACGTTATAATTCTTAATTTAGCATTGGCATTTACCTATCAGTAATGATCAAAAATAACAAATTAGCGCATCTGATTTTAGGTTTAACCTTATTGGTTACCCTTATAACAGGGGTATTTAGCTATGTAGCCCCTCCTGCCATTTTCCCCGACCCCAGCTGGGGTTTCCAGGTAATGCGCTCAATGGAAATGGGCGGCGGGTTTAACCAGTTGGTTAGCCCGAGCCAAAACAATATTGCACAAAACACGTCCATGTTTTTAACGTGGTGGTCACCAGGACAATACCTGTTGCCTTACTTATTTAAAACTTTGTTGCATGTATCTACCGGCCACGCAGCCGTTATTACTAGTGTTTTTTGCGAACTGTTAGGCTTGCTGGGCTTTTTTGCTTTTTTTAAGAAAATTGGCTTTACACCTTTATTAGCTGCTTGCAGTGTTGCCTTTATTACTTGCCAGCAATTTTTTTTTATACCCTACTCGTTTTATAATGGCGGCGAAGTGCTGATGTTCGCATACCTGGGCTGGTTTTTATACGGTTGCTTTCATTTTAAAAAGGTAAGTGCAGGTATGCTGCTTTTTGTACTGGTTGCTGGCTGGCTCGGCTTTTTCAGCAAATCATCCATGATGCTCATCTACGCTTCGGGTTTACTTTGCATGTGGATAAACATATCGCCGCCACGAAAAAATTATGGTGTGTGGATTAAAAACGGGTTGGCTATTGCTATTCCTTTCGTACTATCAGTAGCTGGCATATATATATTCTTTTTAAGCAAGGGTGCTAATCCGGCTTCTGAAAGTGCAGGTAGCTGGCGTGTAATATGGGAAACGTTTACCTTCCCGCTGGCTTCGCCCCTGCTGGCCGGTTTCTCGGTTGATGATTTAACCAAAGGATTAGTGTACTCACCCGACGGGCAAATATTTAATCATTTTTGGACGGTGGTTATTTTACTGCTGCTGGCTGCAGTAAGTGTATGGCTCATCATAAGCATTGTTAAGCATGTGCCTTACCGTCAGTATAAATTATTGGTGATCGTTTTTTACGTAGCATCGGTGCTGTTTTTCAGCTACGCGTTTGTAAGGCAATTGGCTATTTCGTACGAAGGACGGCACTTTAGGACTGTTGGCTTGGTGGTTATTCCGGGTACGCTTTACCTCATTAGCCGTAGCAAAGCTGTGTTTAAAGTGTTATTTGGTTTTTTGTGGCTGTTTATTGCTTACAGTACGTTCATCCGTATTCATTCGGACTATAGCTATAATAAAGATGAAGCAACGCGCGGCAACAGCGATTTAGCTCAGCAGTTCATTGATCAGCCCACCATGAATTACCTGTTAAAGCTTGATAGTGAACAACGCAATGCCATATTTGCTTTTGTTAGCGCCGATTTGGGTTTAGAGATACAACACAACCGCATGATTACCATTGAACCCATTGGGCTCAATGTAAAAGTAAAATTTGAAGATTATACCTATAAGGGTCACGCTGGTCCGCTACATATTATGCTTCCGGCAGATTATGAAAAAAATGGCCGGGCTAAATTCCTGCTGAAATGCTTTCCGGGCTACAAAGATTTTAAGGTTGTGAAGCTGACGAAGGATTACACAGTTTATTCGGCGAAGTAAGCCCCTCCCCAACCCTCCCCGGGAGGGAGGGAGCCATAAAAGCTTGTTATTAGTTAAAAGTCCTTTTGCACTGCCCTCGCTCGGCTCAAGCCGAGTGAGTATTATTATGCGGCCTCCGGCCGCCCGATGTCTTATTTAATCAAGCAAAATGCATCGGCCAAAGGCCGGTTTATAGTAACCACACGGCTGGAGCCGAGCGGCGGCGGTTGTGTTCTTAAGTCCTCCCTCCCGGGGAGGATTTAGGAGGGGCTGTTTATCTCTTTCCACAGCAAATCCTTTAACGGATCTAAACCTTGCTGTGCTACAGCCGATATAAATATAGCAGGGATGCCTTCAGGTAGTTCGGCCTTCATTTCCTGCTGGAGTTCATCATCGAGCAAATCGCTTTTGGTGATGGCCAATACGCGTGGCTTGTGCATCAGCTCGGGGTTGTACTCGGCCAGTTCGTTCAGTAATATATCATATTCCTCTTTAATACTGCGGTTGGTATCGGCGGGTATCATGAACAACAACACCGAGTTGCGCTCAATATGGCGTAAAAAGCGGAAGCCTAAGCCCTTGCCTTTGGATGCGCCTTCAATAATCCCCGGAATATCGGCCATTACAAAAGATTTGTTGCCACGATAGGCTACAATGCCCAAGTTGGGCACCAGGGTGGTAAAAGCATAATCGGCAATTTCGGGCTTGGCAGCCGATACTACCGATAGCAAAGTTGATTTACCCGCGTTAGGGAATCCTACCAATCCTACATCGGCCAGTAATTTCAATTCTAAAATATTCCAGTGTTCCTGGCCGGGTTCGCCTGGCTGAGCATAACGGGGGGTTTGCTGAGTTGCTGTTTTAAAGTGCCAGTTACCTAAACCACCACGACCGCCATTGGTCAAAATTTTGGTTTCACCATCTTTAGTGATCTCAAACAGCACCTCGCCGGTTTCGGCATCTTTGGCAATAGTACCCATAGGTACTTCCAAAATTTCATCGCGACCGGTTTTGCCGGTGCTTAAACCACTGCTTCCGCTATCACCATCGCCGGCCATAACGTGCTTGCGAAATTTAAGGTGTAGCAAAGTCCACAACTGCGCGTTACCTTTTACAATAACGTGCCCGCCACGACCACCATCGCCGCCATCGGGTCCTCCTTTTGCTGTATGCTTATCACGGTGCAAATGGGTAGAACCTGCCCCTCCTTTGCCCGAGCGGCAGCATATTTTTACGTAATCAACAAAATTGGATCCTTGGCTCATGTGCTTGTCTTTTCGGCTATCAATGTTCGATAGCGAATTTGTATTTTTTTAACTAACTGTCATTTCGAGTGCTAACGAGAAATCTTTTCAAGGTACCTTTAAGCGGTAAGTGTGTTCGAAAAGATCTCTCACTACCGTTCGAGATGACATAGAACTTTGCATTCCTGCTGTATTAGTCCTATAAAACAACAATTTCGGATTTAAACAAGCCTTTGCAGGTTTTGCTTAAATCCGAAATGATAATATAATATCTGTATTGATTAATATCCTTCTGTCACTGCGCTGATCTCAGTAAAAATTTCATCAATACTACCTACACCGTTGATGCTGGTAAATTTGTTCTGATTTTTGTAGAACTCAGCCACAGGTGTAGTTTTGGTATTGTACTCATTAATACGTTTGCGAATAATTTCGGGGTTGGCATCATCGGGGCGTCCTGAAGTTTTGCCACGCTCTAATAAACGTTTTTCCAATTCCTCATCATCAACTACCAGGGCTATCATACCCGAAATAGCTGTACTTTTTTCTTCCAGTAGCGTATCAAGTGCGGTGGCTTGTGCTACCGTACGCGGAAAGCCGTCAAAAATAAAACCTTTGGCATCGGGGTTGGCATCCAACTTATTACTAATCATCCCTATCACTACTTCGTCAGGAACGAGTTTA
Source organism: Mucilaginibacter terrae (assembly GCF_042679325.1). Classification (GTDB taxonomy): domain Bacteria; phylum Bacteroidota; class Bacteroidia; order Sphingobacteriales; family Sphingobacteriaceae; genus Mucilaginibacter; species Mucilaginibacter terrae. Next base: position 248,106 of record NZ_JBHTMJ010000018.1, on the reverse strand, counting down.
CCATCATCCATTAGTTTTTTAGCTTCGAGGCCTAAGGTAGTACCTTGTGTAATTTCACCACGCAAAATATCTCCGGTTGAAAGATGAATTAAGCCGTATTTTTCAATCAGTTTTTGAGATTGTGTACCCTTGCCTGCGCCGGGTGGACCAAACAAAACTAAGTTCAGCATCCTGTGATTTTAAGTTGTAAATAAAAAAAGCCTTTCAGCAATAATACGGAAAGGCTTTTATATAAAAAAGTGCACTCGAAGGGAGTCGAACCCCTAACCTTCTGATCCGTAGTCAGACGCTCTATCCAATTGAGCTACGAGTGCATAAAGTATGGTTTCAGAAATTTTAACTTCGTAAACCAAAGCCTTTCCTGAAATGGAATGCAAAGATAGTATTTGATTTGAAATAGCTGAAATATATTTTAAAAATATACCAAAGCGTTTAGCTTATGGTGTTTTGAAGACTAATAATCAGCAAATTAGATCCCCGAACTAAACTCGCAAATATGTTTTATGCGTTTTGCAAACCGGGCCACGCCGTACTATTCTCCAATATTACGTTATTTCACTTACAGAGACTAACTACAGGATTTAAAAACCGCATAAATTAAAATTAAATCTTGCTACCAAACCCGTTGTGGGTTAAGTACTTTATAACGGTTATTCAGCAGCAGCGATAACACGATTTCGTGGGTGCCGTTGCTTACAGTGCGCAGGTTGGAATTGGTAAAATCGTACGAGTAGCCTAAATTAATAGCCGGGTTAATGTTTACACCTAACATAGCCGATTTTGAATCGTTATGGCGATAGGCACCGCCCACCCAAATGCGGTTACTAAAGGCCAGTTTCAAATTAATATCATAGCTGGGCGGTGCTGGGTTTACCACTTTAAACAGTACCGAGGGAATCAGGGTTATATCCTCATCTAAAAACACCTTAAACCCACCGGTTATAAAATAATGCGGCACGGTTTTGCCCTGGTTATATACCGATTTGTTGCCAAAAGTTAGTGTTTGCTTAATTAATTGTTGTACCGATGCACCAAAATAGTAATTGGCCGAGTATGCCCATACACCCACGCCCAAATCGGGTTTAAACTGGCTGGTATTACCGTTGGATATGGCCGGATCATTTGGGTTTTCGAGAACTATCTGGCTCACATCTAAACTAATGCGGTTAATGCCCGCCATTACCCCTACCGATAGGTTTAGTCTGTCGGTTAAACCCAAATGATAGGCGTAAGTACCGCTGATTGTGGTTTGCGTTATTGGCCCCGCCCTATCGGTCACTATCATACCGCCTACACCGTGGTGGGGTTCGGCCGACATATAATCGCGGTAATACTGGCGGCCAAGGGAGTTTACGTTTTCGCCGCCGCTCATGCTGGTAGGGTCGCCGTTTAAAAAGTTTTCACCTATGGGCGCGTGTACCGAAATATAGCTGGTTACCGGTGATCCTTCCAGGCCCGTCCACTGGCTGCGGTAGCCCGCTTTTAAATCAGTATAGTTTTCAATACCCGTAACAGCCGGGTTAAGCAGGTAATTGTTAAACACATATTGCGTGTACTGTGGCTTTTGCTGGGCCCTTAATTGAGCACAACAGGCAAATAACACCAATAAGGTATATAGTTGTTTCTTCATTAAATAATTACCTGATAATAGTTACAGAACCCGATAACAGCGGCTTTCCATTTTTAAGATCAATAACGTAATAATATACACCCGCCGGCAGGGTAGCACCGTTGTAACGCCCATCCCAAGGAACCGGGTAGCCAATTGACCTGAATACTTTTTCTCCGTTGCGGTTAAACACCTCTACCGTTGCTTTGGGAAAATACTCCATATTCGGGATTTTCCAGGTATCGTTGTAACTATCACCGTTAGGGGTAAAAGTATTGTATATTACCGGCCCAACCAAAACACTTACATTAAAAATACCTTTTGCCACGCAGCCATTAGCCGAGGTAACGGTTAGCAAATATTGCGTATCGCTGGCAGGGCTTACAACCGGGCTGGGCACATCACTGCGGTTAAGGCCGCTTTGAGGGGTCCAGGCGTAAGTTAACGCGGTACCGTTTAACGACACGGCCAATGGCTCGAGCGTTACCTGGCTTCCCGCGTTAATGGTTACATCGCGTTTACCTGTTATAATAGGGGTTGGATAAACGATAATATTAAACCTTTCTACATAGGTACATGCATTATAGGCGGTGAATATGTAGGTAATTTCATGCGTACCCGGACCGGCCTTTTTAGGGTTAAATTCGCCATCGGTACTTACACCAGCGCCGGTGAAAACCCCCGTCCCGGTAAAGTTGAACTGAACCTGCTGTCCAAATTGTATAGGGCTGTTTTCCTGGCAAATTTCGAATGCGTGGGTGAGTGTAACTATAGGATTGGCTTTTACACTAATGGTTTCATCATATACCGCACTGCAATTGGCCGAACTGCCGGAGTAAACAATAATTTTTATATGGTACGGCTTACTTACGGGCGTATTAAACAGACCGTAATTATGTTTAAAAAGCTTATCGGTGGGTATGGGCAGGTTATCGCGGTCATAAACTTCTACCAGTTCGGGATGATTATCATAATCATAATATACCTCATATTTGGTAATTACACCTGGCAATACGGTGCTCTCGTCTTCAATAACCAAATCTTCGCTGCTGCAAATGGTACCGGGTATATTAAACTTAGCTACAGGGAAGGCACCGTTTAAAAAAAATGGTAATATTTTTTCGTCGGTACAGCCGTATTTGGAGGTTACTTTTAAGGTGATGTTATAACTACCGGCCTGCGTGTACAAATGCACCCCATTTTTAGCATACGATTTGTTGCCAGCAACTGTAGCGTTAGGATCACCAAAGTTCCACTCGTAGGTAAACTCGCTTTCGGTACCATCGGCAATAGTGCTGGTACTGGTAAATTTGGCTACATCGGTTATACAGGCATCTGGTAAAACAAAGCTGACTACCGGTGGCGGGCTCACTATAACCGGCATTGTTTTGGTATTAACGCACCCATTGCTATTAGTTACTGTTAAGGTAACGTTGTAACTGTTAACAGCGCCATAAGTGTGATTGAGCGAAGTAAAACTGGTATAAGTTTCTATAGGGCTACCGTCGCCAAAGTCCCATTTCCATTCGGTAAGTGTACCCTCGTTAGCTACCGACTGATCGGTAAACGTAACCGCCCCACCCGAGCAACCGTTGGAGGCTACAAATTTAGACGTGGGATTTTTATTGATGTGTACGATATGACTGCTTACCGTCTTCGATTCGCAATCGTTTTCATTAAAAACGGTTAGCTTAACGGTATAATTACCACCTACAGCATAAGTATGCTGTGGTTTTTGCAATGTGGATGTGTTGGGATTTGCCGATGTACTGCCCGCGGCATCGCCAAAATCCCAACTCCATCGGGTAACCACACTACCCACCGGGTCCGAGCCATCGGTGAATTGTACAGGGCTACCAGCACAGGTACCAGTTGGTGGAGTAAATTGAGCAATGGGATACTCGGTAATGTAAAAACTGAAATCGATAATCTTTTCGGCACCGCAATCGGCACCGGATATAACGGGTTGGGTAATGGTTGCTGTGGCGTTGTAGTAACCGACGGGGTATTGCACTTCTGTTGGATACCTATACGTGTATAATATAGTTGCATTAGCCAGCGTATCTGTTTTTAATGGTGCAGGGTTAGCAATTGTAACTGGTGCCGACCCGTTATTAGGGTCCCAGATAATTTGTGTTGGCTGATAAGGTACCGTAAGCTGCAAATAATAAGGCACATTAACACACCCGTTAAGCTGTGTAGTGGTACTATTTACACCGGCTAATACTATTTGTTCGTTTAAATTAAGCAGGTTGGTACCGGCCGCATAACCATACGATTCGGTTTGGGCAAAGCCGTAAGCAATTGCCGTAAAATTTTCAGCTGCGGCAATAGTGTGCGAACCACGCCCTACCGATAGCTGTGCATAAGAATACGGCGTACCAGCAACAGGGGTAAAAGTACCACTGATTACACCATCGAGTGTAAAAGTACCTGCCGCAATGGTTGGTATAACCACATTAATAAAGCTGTTGTCCTGAATATTATAAAATGGTGATGCGTAGAGCGTTACCCTTCTCAAACCCTGTTCAACCGGTGGCAAAAATATCATTTCCGGGTCTCCGTCACCTTCACTAAATACGCTGCCACCAAAACCATTACCCATAGTTACCGCATACTGTGCAACCTGTATAGGTTTATCAGAGGTAATTATATTAGCAGCACCGCTGCCGTTAGGCGTGGCAAACTCATAGTAACCAATGCCCCCTGTTAGTTGCGACGGACTAACTTCCACACCGTTAACTTTTACAACAGCGCTAATATCACTATAAATGATCCTGAACACATCATAGGCACGCCCCAATAAAGGCACGGTTACAAAGCTTTTCCCCCATACCGATGTGGGGTAAACTTGCTGAAATAAGTTATCGGAGGAATTTCTTGGACTACCTATGTAAATTTTGCTACTGCCCGAAAAAACTGCTATCTTTTTACATAAATTAGCACCAACCGCTATAGATTCGATGTGGGTACCGGTAAGGTCGGTAAGTGAAGCACCCTGGTACACCTCGCCCTTATCTAAGGTAATATTATATGCTGTACCTGCGGGATGAGTAACCGAATTGCCGCCGCTCGTTATATTCTGGGTTGGTGTAATACGTACGTTTGTAGCATTTTCGGTAGCGATTACCGCAAATGTTGAATACGAAGGATTCATGTTGGATAACTGCCTGTAATTAATAGAATAGTAATCTTTGCTCATAGAGCTTACCGGCAATAGCAAGGTAGCGCCCGACACATTACTATCGTAAATGTGAGCATACACCGCTATGGGGCGGTTAGCGGTAATGTGAATGCCTTTTTTGTTAGCAGGATTAGGGGTTACCTCGGCTAAACCTAAATAGGCGCTTGATGGAATATCAACAGGTACCGAGTTATTAGCGGTGATTGTTCCTGCGGCAATAAGTGTTCCGTCGGCAAACTCTACCCGGTAATCGGCATTTACATCCGACGCGATGTACAGGCTCATTTTACTATTAGCACCGTTAATGTGCGACATGAAGGCTGTCCAAAACTCCGTCCCTTTGTTGCTTTGTGCAAAACCCGAAACCCCACAGCACAAAAGCCCTACAGAGAACAATAAACTAAAAATAAGCCTTTTCACGCTAACAACAGTATTAATTGGAGGATTGTACCGCGCAAAAAAACTTGACGGTAAAACGTTTTTAAAAATACATAAATAATTGAATGTTATAATATTGAATGGATAAAAACAGCAAATGTACTGGTAAACAGGTGTTTTTCAATAACGAGGGCGTTTCCTGTTCAAAAACGCCCTCGTCATTATATTATAATATGCTGCCCACCTAATTGTGCAATATCGATATGCATCGGCATTAAGGAGTAGTAATTCACTCTCCGCTCCTGTTAATCCTTCTTCTACTCCTCTTTTTTAGCAGGCTGATCTTTTACCGGCTGGCCATCGCGAATTTCATCGGTAGCTGTTTTCACCAGTTTATCACCGATGTGGAGTTCTTTACTGTACACCTCTACCCCATCCTGGTTCTGGATTCCTTTTTGCACATCCACCCATTGCGCACGGTGGTTTTTATCTATGCGAACCACAAATACCTTTTCGGTGGATTGTACCAGCGCAGTTTTAGGCACCACAAAGGTACTATCGTGCGATTTCAACGGAACCTTTACCTCGGCATACATACCCGGCAGTAACAATTTTTTAGGGTTTTCCACGTCCATCTCTAAACGCTCCGAACGCAGTTTGGCATCCAGCGAACCGGCAGAACGTGTAATTTTGGCAGTAAACTCCTGGTTAGGCAGGGCGCGTACGGTGAAACCCACCTCGCTTTTATCACTCAACGAACCGGTACTGATCTCGGGGACAGATATCACCAAACGTAATTTTTTTTGCTGCTGCACTACAAATAAAGGCAGTTGCGCACCACCCCCACCCGGACCTACATAAGCGCCCATGCTGGCATTCCGCTCGCTCACCACGCCATCAAAAGGGGCATGTATTTGCAGGTATTGAAGGTTCGAACTCACTTCCTGGTAAGCGGCTTTGGCGGCATCCACGTTGGCATAGTCGGCCTTGCGGCGGGCATCGGCCTGGTCAATATCATTTTGGGCAATGGTACCCGGAGTTTTGGCAGTGTTAAAAAGACGGTCGTAGTTGGCTTTGCTGGCTAAATAAATGGCTTCCTGCTGCTTAACACGGGCCCGTGCCGATGCCAGCTGCGAATTCATTTCCGGCGCTTCCAACACGATCATGAGCTGGCCTTTTTTTACTTCCGAACCCACATCAACCAAATATTTTTTTACATAGCTGTTGATCTTAGCAAACAGGCTCACCTGCTGGTAAGGCATCAATTCGCCGGGTACGTTCAGGGTGGATACCAGTTTGCTTTTCTGCAGTTCAACCGTTTCCACTGGCGGCACTTCAATATCGGCCTGTTCCTGCTGCGCACGTTCCTTTTCCGCCTTTTCTTTTTCGTCCGAATGGCAGGCGCTTAAACTTAGTACAGCCGTTAAGCTCAGGAGTGACAAGGCAGCAGTAATATTACTTTTCAGATCTTTCATCTTATTATAAGTAGCAATTTATTCAATATCTATCAGCAAAGGCAAACGCCTCATATTTCTAATTCTTATCCTGTAGAGCAAGGTAACCAAGTTAAGGTTTCATGCCCCATTAGGGGCTACCTGTTTATAGAAATTTGATTCACCTTGATTATTTGCGCCGTAGGTGCTACCCTTCATAACTATTAGGGGTAACCTCTACGAGGCATAAAAAACACATCTATTTTTCTATAAACAGGTAGCTCCTACGGAGCATTTTCATAATTCTAAAATCAAAACTCTATACTCCCGACTCTGAACTCTCTCCCCTATGGTGCAACGGCACATAAAACTTACTCTCCTCATCCTCCGGATCCAGCGATACCGATTCGGTAGTGGTTTTACCCTGAACCCATGCAAATACCAAGGGTAGGATCAGCAAAGAGGCAAACGTAGAGAAGAACAAGCCGCCGATTACCGCACGACCTAAAGGTGAGGTTTGATCGCCGCCCTCACCCAGCCCCGATGCCATGGGAATCATCCCTACGATCATGGCCATACTGGTCATTAATATAGGGCGAATACGTAAGGCTACTGATTCGCGGGCCGATTTCAGCGCGTCGCCATTAATCATCCGTAATTCTTCGGCATTGGTAATAAGCAGCACCGAGTTAGAGATAGCCACCCCAACCGACATGATCATGCCCATGTACGACTGCAGGTTGAGCGTTGCCCCCGTTAGTTTCACCAACAGTAACGACCCGAAGATAACCGCCGGCACCGTACTCAACACTACTAAGGACACTTTAAATGATTGAAAATTAGCTGCCAACATTAAAAATATCACAATAATGGCTATTAATAACCCACTTTGTAGGCTTCCCAGCGTATCACTCAAAGTTTGGGTTAAACCACGTGCCTCAATACTTAATCCGCGGGGCAGTTCCCCTAACGATTTAATGGCTTCCTGCACGGCATCGCTGGCCGTACCTAAATCCATTTTGTGCAAGTTGCCCGTAACCGATATGGTAGGTATAGCACCAATATTATCGTTTTCGCCGTAAGTAGTATCCATTTTAATGCTGGCTACATCGCTCAGTACCGGCCTGCGCTGGTTAGCCATAATGGGGATCTCCTTAATATCGTTTATGCTCGACATCTGATACTCGGGCACCTGCACCTGTACATTGTAACTCAAGCCCACCTTTTCATCAAGCCATACGTTCTTTTCGGTAAAGCGGGAAGATGAGGTGGAGGCTATAAGCGAACGGGAAATATCGCCCACGCTAACCCCTAACTGCGCCGCACGTACACGGTCCAAATTAATATTGATGGATGGGTACTTGAAAGATTGCCCGATCTGCACATCGCGCATGTACTTAATTTCGTTAAGCTTGCGCAATACTTTGTAGGCGTATATAACGTTTTGCTTTTTGTTTTTACTGGTAATAGCCACCTCAATAGGCGTTGGAGATCCCTGGCTCAAGATCTTATCGGTCAGGTCAATAGGCTCAAACGACACCTTGATGTTGGGCATTTCCTTTTTAACGGCCAGCCTGAACTCTTCTTTCACATCGTCAAGGCTGCCTTCGTAATCTTCGGTTAAAGCAGCTTGTATAACACCCTCTTGCGGGCCTGCCATAAACAGATAAATAGGACTGGTTGAAAACTGCGAGGGGTGCGTACCCACAAAGGCCGATGTAATGGCGATCTTATCTTTACCAACCACCTTGCCTAATATTTTAAGCGCGTGAACGGTGATGGCTTCAGTACGCTCTAAACGGGTGCCATCGGGCGCACGCAACCTCACCTGGAACGTGCCCGAATCCACCTTGGGCAGCACATCGCGGCCTATAGTGGTGAATAGTAGAAAAGCCAGGGCAAGCGAGGCAACCACGTAGATACTTACAATTAACTTTCTGCGGGGCAGCATGCTATCCATCCAGCCCATAAAACGGTGGCGAAACTTATCAAAGCGGGTTTCATCTTTACCGTGATCTTCTATGGCGTGGCGTGCCGATTCTTCTTTTAGGTCATGGTCGTCGTCCATCACAAAATCTTTCTTTTCGTGATCATTCTTCATAATCCAGTTAGCCAAAATAGGCACAAACGTTTGCGATAACAGGTAGGAGGTAATCATGGAGAAACCAATAGCCAAAGCCAGCGGCAAAAACAGCGAACCCGGGATGCCTTTCATGGTAAAGGCCGGTGCGAACACCGCCAAAATACAAAACAGGATGAGCAACTTAGGGAAAGCGATCTCCTTACAGGCATCCCAAATAGCCAGGGCTTTGGGTTTACCCATGGCAAAGTGCTGGTGTATATTTTCAATGGTCACGGTCGATTCATCCACCAAAATACCTATAGCCAGCGACAAGCCGCTCAGCGTCATGATGTTAATGGTTTGATGAAACAGCGACAAGAACAAAATCCCCGATACGATACAGGTAGGTATGGTGAGGATCACGATGAGCGCCCCTCGCCTGTCGCCCAAAAACAGCAACACCATTAAACCGGTGAGCACGGCACCAATAGCGCCTTCTTCGGCCAAACTTTTTACGGCGTTTATTACATAAGTAGATTGATCGAACACGTACGACAGCTTCACATCCTCGGGCAGCAGGCTTTGAAAGCGCGGAATGGCCTTCTTTAGGTTTTGCACCACTTCCCAGGTTGATGCGTCGGACGATTTGGTAATAGGCAGGTAAACCGATCGTTTGCCGTTCACCAAAGCATAACTGCTGGTAATATCGGCACCGTCTTCTACCGTGGCCACATCGTGCATAAATACGGTTTGTATGCCGTTACGATATAGCGGAATATCGCCAAAATCCTGCACCTTTTTCATGGAGGTGTTGGCGGGGGTTAAATAGTTCAGGTCGCCTATACGCACGTTACCGGCGGGAGAGTTCAGGTTGTTTTCACGGATGGCGGTAACGATCTGGTCGGGCGTTAGGTTATGGGAGCGCAGCAAGCTTGGGTCTACCTTAATTAATACCGAACGGGTATTTCCCCCGAACGGTGCGGGAGAAACCAAACCGGGTACCGAGGTAAACGATGAACGTACGTACACGTTAGCCAGATCGAGCAGTTCGTTATTACTGCGGGTAGGGCTGGTTAGTACCAACTGCCCCACCGGCAAAGTAGAAGCATCGAACCTTAAAATGAACGGCGGCTGCGTACCCGGCGGAAAAATAGCCTGAGCCCGGTTGGTATAACTGGATACCTCTGCTGCAGCCTGCGCCATATTGGTACCTTCGTAAAACGATAATTTTATTAGGGTTAAACCCTGAATGTTACGGGTTTCTATGCTTTTTACACCCGATACGTAGAGCAGTAAGTTCACGTATTGCTTACCAAAATACGATTCCATTTGAGTAGGCGTGTAACCACCGTAGGGGTGCGAAACGTAAATTACTGGCAAGTTCAAGTCGGGAAAAATGTCGATCTTGATATTGCGGATAGCATTGAGCCCGAAGAAGAACAATCCGGCTACAAAAACCAGGATGGTGATGGGTTTACGGAGTGCAAATTTAATTAGTCCCATTTATGTTGCAGCGGATAAGTAGCTTAAAAATTATTAATAAACAGATCAAAATCACCAGTGGAGGCAGCTTTGAACAGCAGCGCCTGCCAAACGTTATTGTAGGCTATATAAGTATTGGTTTCGGCCCGGTATAATAAATATAACGCTTGCTGAAAATCGGTAATGGTGGCCAGTCCGTTTTTGTACAGCGTTACCTTTTGTATGTAAGCGTCGTTAGCCGATTTTATTTGTCCCGGCGCTTCCTGCGCGTTTTTGAGGGCGTTGCCTATGCGGGTTTCGGCCAGTGCCTGCTGGTTTTTCAATTGCTGATCTACCAGGTTATACTCGTCTTTGTACTGTAACGACAGGTATTTTTGCGATTGCACCTGGTACTTGGTACGAAACAAACTCGAGAGGTTCCAGGAAGTAGCGAGGCCTATTAAGTAATTAAAACGTGTGGGATTAAGTGCATCGAAATAGTTGGTGTTATAAGCAACCGGCGTATTAATGGCGGGTGCCAGTGTAAAACCCGAACCCCTGCCCTGGAATGTACCTACCAATGAAAAAGTAGGCAGCGCGAAGGTTTTTTGATACTTCACCTGCTCATCGCTCACCTGTATGCGGTCTTTATAAAACTGCAGTACGGGGTGATTTTCCTGCGGCTGTTTGGAGGCCGCATTGGGCATTACCGGGTTTTTAACTACAAAGGTGTTATCGAGCACAAAATCGGCTGGTGGCGTGGAATAACCCAGGTATTGCGAAAGCTGATTGACCTGCTCCTGCTCGTTTTGCTGGGCGTTAGTCAGCTGTATTTTAGCGTTAGACACCTCAGTGTTGGCAAATGACGAATCAACACCCGGATTCAAGCCATTTTTTACACGGGCTACAATTACCCGCCGAATCTCCTGCGTGCGGCTCAGATTATCTTGCTGAACTTTAACCAACCGCTGGGCGGCCAGTACGTTGAGGTAAGCTGCTGCAACCCTTACCTTATGCTGAAACTCTTGCTGACCCAAATCAGCTTCATCGCGGTTCACTACCCGTTGCTGTACCTTGATCCTTTCTGATGCACGGCCAAAGGCGAAGAAATCCCAGTTGACATTGGTGAGGTATAAGGAACCGAAAGCTGCATTCCAGCTTTGTTCGCGCAGTGCAGGGCCCGATGAAGATACGGCCAGCCCGCGGTAGCCTATTAACGGCCCATTTTGCCCGTTGATGGTACCAAAAGAGTTTTGTGCCGAAAAGTTAAAATCGGGCAGGTACTCGGTACGGGTTTCTTTCAGGTAAGATTTAGATGAATTCAGCTGATTCTTTTTGGCTTGAATGGCCGGATAATTATCCATCCCTACCTGAATAGCCTCTTTCATACTGAGCGCTTTTACCTCCTGTGCCCTAACAGACGAAGATATGATGAGAAATGCAATTGCCAGGCTAGTGTAAATTAAAATTCTGTTAAGCATCAGGAAGAATAATTACGATTGACAATAGCAAATGTAGCATCAATTGAAAAAAATCAAAATCATTACGTGTTTTCGCTGCTATTGTAATGGGAATGTTGCCTTGCGCAGACTATAGCATGACATTTCTACTTATATAACAATTTATTATACCGTTAGTACTTTTATAAGCACTTACATAGTATTTAAAATCCAGTCTGACTTTTAAATGCTTACCAGCTTTAAAGCTGCATCTTTCCCTGAAGTTAATGCAGCTTCAACCGTACCCATGGCGGTACCTTGGTACATAAATTCACCGGCAAAGTAAATTGTGTTTTCAACCGGCTGATGGAGCAGTTCTAACACCTCGGTGGTGTGCACGGTATCGTACGCGTAAGAACCGTAAACATAAGGTTCGGCGGTCCAGTTGGCTACGTACCAGGCCACCAGTTTGCTTTTGAGCCAGTCGGCACTACGGTTAAATATGTTGGCTAACGATTGCAGCGAGATCTGCAAAATTTCCTGCTCAGTTTTAGTAGCCCAATCGGCAGCGGCTGGTCCGCCCCGCCAGCCGATTAGTAAAGGCGCGTGGTTGGGTGCCTGGGTCCACCAGGTGGGCATAGCTTCGTCCGATAGCAGGAAAGCCATGTCTTTCATGCTTTTACCGGCCAGTTCTTCGGTTACCGCATCTTCCCAAAAAACATCATCAAACTGCAGCAGCACTTTAATAACGGCTCCAAAACCCAACTTCTGTAAAGCATCCGTTTGCGCCGGGATAGCCGGTTCAAACACTATAGCACCCTTAGCAGTAGCAGGTGCCTGCCAAACCCCTAACGGAATGGCAAAGATCACTTTAGCGGCTTCGTAAGTTTCGCCATCGGCTGTGGTGGCTTTAACCTGACTGGGCTGCCAGTGAAGTTGGGTAACCGCGGCGTTCAGGTACACCATGCCTCCTGCTTTTTTGAACCCGGTAACCAGGTACTGTATCAGTCGGCAATAACCACCTTCAATGCGGTGCTGGGCGTCTTCATCCTCATTTTGCCATTCGCGGCGCAGGGCTAAGGCGCTTACGCGTTTGGGGTCGCTGGTATCGTAACCGGCGGCATACTGGCGTACGGATTCTTTCAATTCATCAAACTTTACGTCGGTGAAATGCTGTTCCAGGAAATCGTTGAGGGTCATATCCTGTTGCAGGGAGTTAAGCTTTTTCATGAGCAGGTGCCACCCCTCGAACATGCCTGCACCGGCTGTAAAGGTACCGTTACTGTAATGCAACATATTGCCCCCGGCTGCATGATATTCAATACCGGCCTCTTTAAGCAAGTCCAACGTTACCGGCAAATTGCCGTGTACAAACTCGGCCCCTAACTCGGCCTGGTTAAAAAACAAGGCGTTATCAATGGTACGAATGCGGCCCCCCGTACGGTTACAGGCCTCTAAAACGGTCACCTTTTTACCGGCCTTAGCCAGCGTATAAGCCGCCATTAACCCCGCCGCACCAGCGCCAATGATCAGTACGTCTGCGTTTTCCATAATTAATTAGATGATGCAAGGTAGAGAAATTATTGATAGTTGGAGGTTTGGTTGTGGTTGCTCTTCTTCCTGATAATTTGTCTGAACCGGAATTTACTGAATTGAAGAATTTGCAGAATTCATATCAAATTGATTTAGGGCATGCACTTAGGCTAAGGCCGCGTCGGCCGGAGGCCGCATAATAGTTGCCACTCGGCTGGAGCCGAGCGGCGGCAATTAGAATTTAAGCCCCTCCCTCCCGGGGAGGGTTTGGGGGGGGGGCTTCTTCTTCGTCGCCTCCCAGCTTCGGGCGAAAGCGGGCAGCACTCGGTGGCCGGTGCGCAAAGGCAGGGGCCTTTTAGATTTTGCCTGATGAGCAATACCAGCAGAAAATTTGCTAAGGGCAAAATATAAAAAGCCCATGGTGCTGACCAGCTTTGCAGGGTAAAAGCCTTGTGCGGCAAAAGAAGCATAGGGAGGTGACTTGAATTTTTGCTTCTTTTGTTTCAAGACAAAAGAAGTAGCCCTCCGCGGCAATGAGCGGACGGAACCGTTTATTAGCACTAACCTAAGTTTATACTACAACTCCAACCTCAACCCATCATACGCCAGCTCAACCCCCTCCGGCAGCTCCAGGGAAACATCGGCATGTTTACCCAGGCGGTGGCTGATATGGGTTAAATAAGTTTTTTCGGCACCTATTTGTTGGGCCAGGGCAATGGCTTCGTTAAAGGTAAAATGTGAAACGTGCGGCTCTTTTTGCAGGGCGTTGATCACCAAAATTTTACTGCCTTTAATCTTTTCCACTTCGGCGGGCGAAATGGTTTTGGCATCGGTAATATAGGTAAAATCTTTAATGCGGAAGCCCAGTACCGGCAGGCGGTAATGCAGCACCTGTATGGGCGTAAACTGAACCGGGCCTACCAAAAAAGGTTCATCTCCTATAGTATGCATATTAAGTTGCGGGATGCCGGGATATTTATAGTCAGCAAAAATATAGAAGAATTCACGCTTGAGTGCATCCTGCACACGCAAACTCGCATATACATCCATAGCTTCCTGCTGAAAGTAATTGAATGCCCGTACATCATCCAGTCCTGCTATATGGTCTTTATGTTCGTGGGTGAACACCACGGCATCCAAGTGTTTTACACCGGCACGCAGCATTTGGTATCTAAAATCGGGGCCGCTATCAATGGCTATCACCTTACCATCAACTTCCACTAAAACAGAGGTACGCAGCCGCCTGTCATGATGATGGGGCGAGGTACACACCTCGCAACCACAGGCTATAACGGGTACACCCTGCGAAGTTCCGGTTCCTAAAAATGTAATGATCACAGCTGCAGTTCGGTTTGTTTAATCTGATGTAAAAAAGCCAGGTGCTTTTCGTCGAGCAGTTTAGGATCAACCTCTAACTGCCTGATGAGTTCCATAACAGATTGGATCTTACTTTCCAGGTTCGAGAATTTGTTAACTACAATCATGCGACTGCTTTGCAGCAGACAGGCACCGGTTTTAAAGTTTCCCTTTTCGTACCGAACCCTGTAACCAGCCGCCTTCAGCAGGTTCTCCAGTTTTTCGAGTGTATGGTTAGTCAAAGGTAGCATTCTTTCAAAAGTAATAAAACTATTGTTAGGCGGTCATCATTTTGTGTACTTTGTAACTTTAAATGGAAAACACGGTTACGGATTATTCGGTTTCAATTCGGGCCAACCACTCGTTTCATTAATACAGATCCAATACATGAAAAAACTCATTCGCATTACCCTAATCTGCATCGGCTTAGTATTAACCGGCACTACCCTGCTGCAAGCACAAACCAAAGGACTGCTTTGGCAAATTAGCGGCAAAGGAATTCAACAGCCCACTTACCTGTACGGCACCGTCCACCTGTTCGATACCTCGCTTTACCGCATACCTCAACCGGTTATAGATAAGTTGGCGCAAACCAAACAGGTGTATTTTGAACTGGATTTCGGCAAGCTGAACCCCATGGAAATGCTGGGCTATGCCATGGTGAAAGACAGCACGCAATACCTGGATAAATTACTGGATAGTTCATCATTACGTAAGCTGAAAGAACTGGTAAAAACCTCACCCATGATGCAAATGATGGGACCTGCCCTATACCGTTTAAAGCCTTTGTTTTTAACTTCTTTATTGCTCAATAACGGTAAAGCGGTAACCATTGATATGGAAATGTACAAGCAGGCCAAAGAGCTGAAAGACAGCGTAGGCGGACTGGAAACCGTAGCCGAGCAGATGCAGGCGCTGAATGCCATTAGCATAACCAGCCAGGCCAAAATGATGCAGGACTATTTAAAGACCTACACCAGCGCCGATGCAACCATTAAAAAACTGACCGAAATTTATGTGAAACAGGATATTGAGCACCTGTTAGAACAAATGAACGACGACGCCCCGCTGGATGCCGCTTTCAACGAAGCATTGCTGATAAAACGCAATGTAGTTATGGCTAACCGCATTGATAGTTTAGTGGGTAAAACCAGTACCATGATAGCCGTAGGTGCCGGTCACCTGGGCGGGCCAAAAGGGTTGATTGCTTTATTGAAACAAAAAGGCTATCAAATTAAAAATGTGCCTTTTACATTTACCAAAGCGCATTGATGGCATAACTCCAAAATTGTAATACAGCCGTACAATAAGTGTACGGATACGTACGGTTACAAAAGAACTAACAACTCAATAACTTAATAACCAATAAATTACAAACTGGCATAATCTTATCAGTACTTAACGTGTACAATAACCTTAACACCGGTAAGCATGCTTAAAAATTACTTCAAAACCGCTTTTCGCAGCTTGTTAAAAAACAAGGCATTTACTGCAATTAATATTATTGGATTGGCCATTGGCATTAGCGCGGCTATGGTTATTTACCTGATAGTGCGGTATGATTTCAGTTTCGATAAGCAGCATCCTGAGGCCGACCGCATATTCCGGGTGGTATCTGATTTTAGTTACCAGGGACAGCCCTCTTATACATCGGGCGTACCGGCCAACCTGGGCGCCGCGGTTAAAAACGAAGTAACCGGCCTGCAAGTGGTTGCTCCATTTTTTGGATACGGGTATGATGTTAAAGTCACCATTCCAAACGGCACTAATGTTCCGCATGAAATTAAAAAGCAAAATAAGCTTATTGTAACCGATGGTTCCTATGTTGACCTGTTAAGCCTGAAGTGGCTGGCCGGATCGCGCAAACAGGCGTTTAAAAACCCTAACCAGGTAGTGCTAACGGCTAAACAGGCTAATCTATACTTTCCGGGTATAAGCTACGCGGAGATGATGGGCAGGCAGGTGGTTTATGAAGATACGCTGAGCACCACGGTATCGGGCATTGTAGAAGACATTAAAGGCCATACCGATTTCACCTTTCACGATTTTATAAGCCTGGCCACTGCCAATGCTAAAAAAGGGGTGATCCCCGATTATGATAACCCAAGTTGGACGAGTACCAACTCGGCCAACCAGTTACTCATTAAGCTAAACCCAAACACTCCTGTAAGCCATATTAAAAAGCAGGTTAACACATTGTATCATAAGTATCAAAAAACAGATAGCAAAACCGAAACGCACGAGTTTACCATACAACCGCTTAACGATATTCACTTTAACAGCCGGTACGATAATTTTGACCAGCGCCAAGCTAACAAAACCGTGCTGTATAGCTTACTTGGTATAGCTGCGTTTTTACTGCTTTTAGGCTGTATTAACTTTATTAACCTAACCACGGCACAATCTATACAGCGCGCCCGCGAAATTGGCGTACGCAAAACCATTGGTGGAACCCGTAGTCAGCTAATAGGTCAGTTTTTAACCGAAACTTTTGTGCTTGCTTTTGCGGCTACGCTAATTTCGGGGTTGCTTGCCTTTTACCTGCTCAAAGTATTCGCCGATTTTATCCCCGAAGGCATCACATACCAAATGATGTTTACCGGGCAAATGCTGGCGTTTAATATGGTTTTGATCATAGTAATTACACTGGCATCGGGCTTGTATCCAGCTATTATGCTTTCGTCGTACAAACCTATCCAGGTGATGAAAGGCTTGGATACCTCGGGCAAAAGCAGCGGACAATACCTGCGCAAAACGCTTACAGTCACCCAGTTTATTATAGCCCAGTTTTTTGTAATGGCTACGTTGCTGGTGGGCAGCCAAATTAACTTTGCGCTAAATAAAGACCTTGGTTTTAGTAAAGATGCTATTTTATACATTAGCACTCCTTACAAACAGGTAAACAGCAATCGCCAGCAGGTGTATTTAAACAAACTGAAAGCTATTCCGCAAATTGCGCGGATTGGTACGGGAGGAGCTCCGCCATCATCGGGCAATACCATGTCTACAACTATGCAGTATAAAGACGGTAAAAAGGAGATTGAAACTGAGGTATTCCTTAAATATGCCGATGAAAACTATATGCCTATCTATAAATTCCGCTTGCTGGCCGGCAGGCCCTTGCAGGCACATGATACTGTTGGTGCATTTGTTATCAATCAAACCTACGCCAAAGTGCTGGGATTTAGAGATGCTAAAAGTGCTGTAGGTAAAATGATTATCCGCGATAACAAGAACGTTCCTATAGTAGGCGTTGTGCAGGATTTCCACCAAAAATCGTTGCATGTTCCTATTAAACCGGTAGTTATTTTAACCAGCCAGCAGCGTCACTATAACCGCACTATTCATTTGGCGCTAAAACCGCAAACCGGTAACGATAAATCATGGGCCAAGGCCATCAAACAAATGAAAAAAGACTGGAAAGCCGTTTACCCGGAAGATGATTTTGAATACACATTTATGGATGAAAGCGTAGCCCGCTTTTACAAAGCCGAGCAAAATACGGCTAAATTGCTTAACTGGGCTACAGGTTTGTCTATCCTCATTAGCTGTTTAGGTTTATTAGGATTAGCCATACACAGCACCAACCAGCGCACCAAAGAAATTGGCGTACGCAAGGTATTAGGCGCTACGGTGAGCCAGATTGTAACCCTGCTGAGTGTAGATTTTGTTAAGCTTATTGTGCTGGCCTTTATGGTATCGTTACCTATTGCCTGGTATGCCATGCACCAATGGCTGCAACGGTTCGAGTATCATACCAACATCAGCCTGTGGATCTTCGCTATAGCCATCCTATCTACCGTGATAGTAGCCCTATTTACCATGAGCCTGCAAACCGTTAAAGCCGCTATGGCCAACCCGGTGAAGAGTTTGAGGAGCGAATGAGGTCAGTAGTCAGTAGTCAGTAGTCAGTAGTCAGTAGTCAGTAGTCAGTAAAGTTGCAGATGGGGTTTGTTGTTTTGATTTTTCTAACTTTATAACCCAAAAAACTTTGGACTTTGGACTTTGGACTTTGGACTTTGGACTTTGGACTTTGGACTTTGGACTTTGGACTTTGGACTTTGGACTTTGGACTTCGGACTTTAGACTTCGGACTTTGGACTCGCCTATAGTCCCATATTCAGCAGATCCTGGAAGCATTGCAAGTATTGAGCTACGTGCATGCCATCCATAAGGGCGTGGTGTACGTGGACGGATACCGGCATTGCTTTTTGGCCGTCGACGTCGGTAATACGACCGAAGCTTACCTTGGGCACGCTCTCTTTAATGCTAAACATGCGGGCGTGCGATATAGATGTAAAGTTGATCCACGGCAGGGCCGAAAAGTGAACGACGTTCTGGCCCGATTTGGATGGCATCAAATCGGTTGTGTTTTGAACCTTGGCAATTTCCTGTTCAGCCCCTTCTAAAAAACGCGCGAACAACTCGTTGTAGTACAGGTAACCGAAACCGAAGGTACCATTGGGCCTGTTAATGGTTGGCGCGGCGTCTACCCTGTCATAAACCATTACCTGTTCGTCCTCTATTCGGTACCGGAAAGGTTCAACGGTATTGGCAGCGGCCAGGGCCTGGTACAGGTAGTAAATAAATAAAGATACGCCTGCGGCTTTAGCATGCTCAAAGCCCAGCGTTACATCAACATTGGCCGTAACGCCGAAATAAGGTTCTTCAAACTGTTTAAAAAATTCGAAGTGTTGCTTGCGGGGCCAGTTCTCTAAATCGAGCAGGTGTTTCATAAGAGTAAGTAGGATAATATTTCTTTGATGTGGGTTACGCTTTTAAAGTTTTCGTGTTCCACCTGGTTTTCTACCATTTCGTGCGCCCAGGTAATATGGTAGGGCACGTGTATAGCATGGCCGCCAATGTTCAGCACAGGTATCACGTCAGATTTTAAGGAGTTACCCACCATCAGCAGTTCGTGTGGTTGAATGTCGAGGTGCTTCAACAGCTTTAAATAACTGGCGTCATCCTTTTCCGACATCACCTCAATATGGTGAAAGTATTGGGTCAGGTTAGATTTTTTAAGTTTGCGTTCCTGGTCTAACAAGTCGCCTTTGGTTGCAACCACCAGCCGGTATTTGCCGTGTACGGCCTGCAGCACCTCCTCTACCCCTTCCAGTAATTCAATGGGTTCGTTCAGCAGTGCTTTACCCAGGGTAAGTATCTTGCCAATGCCATCAGTGCTTATCTGTCCGTTGGTTATTTGAAGTGCCGTTTCAATCATCGATAGCATGAAGCCTTTGATACCATATCCATACAAACCCAGGTTGCTTATCTCGGTCTTCATCAACTCGCGTTCAATATCATGCGGTGATAAAAACTCGCTGAACAGGTGACAAAATTTTTCCTCGGTACGCCTGAAATAGGGCTCGTTCACCCAAAGGGTGTCATCGGCATCAAAGGCAATAACTTTAACGTTCATAAATAGGTAATTCGGTACAATTATAGGCAAATGGACTCAAATGAAAATCACCTATATTACTTAACAGGCATTTATGTAAAGTAAATTGTTACAATTGCCTCCTTGTATTTTACAACCTTTAGGAATACCTTAGCAATGAAAGCGGCTTCTTGTTGTGGTTGTTTTCATAAGTAAATTAGATTAGGGACCGGGTTTGATTACCCGGTCTCTTTTTTTTAATATAATGAGTACAAAAAAGGTATTTACCATGCATAAAATAGCCTGTTAGTGGGCTTTAAAATATTTGGCAGTAGCCTCGCTTATTAAGCCTTTTTACATTTTGATCTCTTTGGCAAAACGCCTTTCCATCCGTTTCATAACCGTAGTAGCGGTTAGGCCATGTACAATAATTGAAAGTAATATGGTAAATGAAACAATAGTCCATAGTTGCTGGGCAAATGGAAACTCGGCCTCTTTAAGCGCATACGACAAATAGTAGACAGAACCCATGCCCCTTATCCCAAAAAAGCTGATAACCCATTTTTCTCGGGTATGTAACTTACAAGAAATGAGGCTTAAAAATGACGTTAACGGCCTCAATACAAACAAAAACAAAACCGAAAACATCACCATACGCCAGGTTAGGCCATCCAGTACGCCGCTTAGTAAGCTTCCGCCAAATAAAATGAGTACAATGGCAACCATAATACGCTCGGTTTGGTCGGCAAAGGCATGCAGTTTATCGTGGTAATTATGTTGGGATTGATAATTGCGCAGTGTTAAACCGGCTACAAACACAGCTATAAAACCGTAACCGTGCACTACCTCGGTTAGGCCGTAAACCATTAGCGTAAGTGATAATGCTACAAAACCATCGCGGGTTTCCATCATATTAAACTTATTGCCCATGGTAAAAATAAGGTAGCCCAGCATCCTGCCAATAATATAGCCTACAACCAACCCAATAGCCATGCGTACAATTACCTCATAGCTCAACCATACCCAAACACTCCCCTCACCTTTAAACATCATGTGCGAAAGGGTAATGGCCAGCAACACGAATGGCAGCGCAAGCCCATCGTTCATCCCAGCCTCGGCAGTTAAGGCAAATTTAGTTTCAAACTTTATATTTTCATTAGGTGGCCCTACCTGCACATCCGAAGCCAGTACCGGATCGGTTGGGGCCAACACGGCACCCAGTAGCAGTGCCGATGCCACATCCATACTGAAGAAAGCGTAGCCTAACAAGGCCGCAGTGCCAATACAACCTACTAAGGCTATGGTAACCAAGCGTATGGGGTTTTGCCAGCTTTTCCATTTTAGGGGCCGGTCAATTTTTATAGCAGTACCGAATATGGAAATAATGACTACCATTTCGGTTAAATGGCGGGTATAAGTTTGGTGCGTACGCGGATCGGGGTTGGGTAACAAATGCGGAAAAGCCCAGTAGATCAGCACACCGGCCAAGGTATAAAATATAGCGTAGGAAATTCCTGTTTTTTGCGAAACCGACGGCATCCAGGCCATACCCAAAGCGGCTATGCCAATAACGCTGATAATTACGATGTACTGATCCATATATTAAAAAGAAGAAGCAAAAAACCTACAATGAGCTGGGCATCTATGCAGTTAATAAGGATATAGCAAGCTAATTCAACAAACTATATTGCATTAAATTTAACCCGTTTGTACACTTTAACTGTAATTAAAACAAATAACCTGTATGCTAAAAACCTCAACTGCTATTTTGTTTGCTTTAGCCTGACACAAATGCACCTGTTAAAGCGTTTACATTTACAAGAAAAAATGCGTACATTTGCGCCCTAAAAATATATTTTAAAAAGATATGAAATTATCTCAATTTAAATTCAATCTACCCGATTCGTTAATTGCTCACAACCCGTCCGATGTTCGCGACGAGTCGCGTTTGATGGTATTACACCGCGATTCCGGTAAAATTGAGCATAAGATATTTAAGGATGTATTGAGTTATTTTGATGATAAGGATGTAATGATCCTGAATAATACCAAGGTATTTCCGGCCCGTATGTACGGTAACAAAGAAAAAACCGGTGCTACTATTGAAGTTTTTTTGCTGCGTGAATTAAATAAAGAACTCCGCCTTTGGGATGTACTGGTTGACCCGGCACGTAAGATTCGTGTGGGTAACAAATTATATTTTGGTGACGACGACCTGCTGGTTGCCGAAGTGGTAGATAACACTACATCGCGCGGCCGTACTATCCGCTTTTTGTTTGACGGTACCGATGAGGAGTTTCGCCGCAACGTGGAAATTTTAGGGGAAACACCACTGCCTAAATACATTAAACGTAAAGCAACAGCCGAAGATAAAGAGCGCTATCAAACCATTTTCGCTAAAAACGAAGGTGCTGTAGCCGCACCTACCGCAGGTTTACACTTTAGTCGTGAATTAATGAAACGCCTGGAATTAAAAGGTGTTGAGTTTGCCGAAGTAACGCTTCATGTAGGTTTAGGTACGTTTCGCCCGGTTGAGGTAGAAGATTTGACCAAGCACAAAATGGATTCGGAGCAAATTATCATCGAACCTAAACAGGCTGATATTGTAAACCAGGCTATTGAGCGTAAAAACCGTATTTGCGCGGTAGGTACAACTTCCATGCGCGCTATCGAATCGGCCGTATCGGCTAATAAAACGCTCAAATCGGTTAACGACTGGACCAGTAAATTCATTTTCCCACCGTACGAGTTCAGCATAGCCAACTCTATGATTACCAACTTCCACACCCCCGAATCGACCCTGTTGATGATGGTGAGCGCATTTGGAGGCTACGATCATATTATGAATGCTTACGAAGTAGCCGTAAAAGAGAAATATCGCTTTTACAGCTACGGCGATGCCATGCTGATCATCTAAGGTTAAATTTGAGATAAATTACAGCGTGTCAGTCTGAGCCTGTCGAAGACTTGGCTCATTGAAAAGTTCAGAATCACATTAAAAGAAGTATAATGCATAACGCAAAAAGGTGACCTTCATAAGGTCGCCTTTTTGCGTTATGATATTCAGGTGCCCACATTGTATATTTGAGCAATCGTATAAACATGACCGAAGCCCCTCTCACTTCTCCAATCTCTAATCTCAAATCTTCACACTATGCTATTATAGTAGCCGGTGGGTCGGGTACGCGTATGCAGTCGGCTGTGCCTAAACAATTTTTGTTGCTGAACGGTTTACCGGTTTTAATGCATACCCTCAACGCTTTTTACAGCTGCCACCCACAGCCGAACCTCATACTGGTATTGCACGAAGATTATCATAGCTATTGGATGCACCTTTGTGCCGATCATCAGTTTCAGCTACCCTATCAATTAGTGAGTGGTGGCGACAGTCGTTATCAATCGGTTAAAAATGCTTTAGAGCTGGTACCCGATGATGCGCTGATAGCCGTACATGATGCGGTAAGGCCATTAATTAGCACGGATATTATTGAGGAAGCTTATCGTCAAGCCGAGCAGCAAGGCGCCGTTGTGGTAGCCGTAAAAAGCCGTGACTCCATAAGGCAGGTTAAATACGAACGCAGCCAAAGCCTGCTGCGCGATGAAATTTACCTGGTACAAACCCCTCAAACCTTTAAAGCCGGTTTGCTGAAAGAAGCATACCTACACCCCTACCGCAATGACTTTACCGACGATGCCAGCGTAGCCGAACAAGCCGGACATCAAATTCATATTGTAGAAGGCAGTTATCAAAACTTTAAGATTACCTTTCCTGAAGATATTGCCATTGCCGAATTACTGATCAACAAAAAAGCCTCCCTGTAATTAAACAGAGAGGCTTGAGTTATTTAGTGCTGTAAATTATGCCCTACGGATAACTTTAAGCAATATTACAATAATAGCGATTACTAATAATACGTGGATTAAACCACCATCGCCAAAGGTACCTAAGCCGTGGAATAAAAATCCTACCGCCCATAAAATGATCAGGATAACAGCGATTAAATACAATAAATTTCCCATGATATGTTGTTTAAGTTGAATATTTAATTGAAATTATGCCCTGCGTATTACACCTAATATGATTGCGATAATAGCGATCACCAGCAAAACGTGGATAATGCCACCACTACCAAATGTTCCAAGTCCATTGAATAGAAATCCTACTACCCATAATATGACTAATACCACTGCGATTAGATACAATAAGCCTCTCATAACGTTGTTTTTTAATGTTTTTTAGTTTGATAAATGTATTTTCTACATACGTAACCAAAACTATTCCAAAATGTTGTTATAAAATAAAAAAACCTGCCGGGGCAGGTTTTTATAGGTTTTAATATTCGTCTTCATTAAAAAAGAAATCATCCTTTGTAGGATAATCAGGCCATATTTCCTCTATATTTTCATACGGTTCGCCGTCATCTTCCAGTGCTTGCAGGTTTTCAATAACCTCAACAGGCGCGCCCGAACGAATGGCGTAATCTATCAGTTCATCTTTTGTAGCAGGCCATGGTGCATCTTCCAGATGTGAAGCCAATTCAAGAGTCCAGTACATATTTTATAATTTTTATTATTGGGGTTAATTTATCAATTTTCGCAAAAATATAATAATTTTAAATGCTTTATCAAATTTTTTTTAAATCATTAATTTCGGGTTATCCATTTATTTTCTTTTACACCCTGCTCATGCCCTATCTGGCGTGCCAGCATAAAAAGGTAATCGCTCAATCTGTTTAAATATACTATAACATTTTCGTCTACACTGCTCTCTTCTGCCAATTGCACGGTTATGCGTTCGGTCCTGCGGCATACGCAGCGCGCAACATGGCAATAAGATATGGCATTATTTCCACCCGGCAAAATAAAATGCTTTAAAGGGGGCAATTGCTTGTCCATCATATCCATTTCTTGCTCCAGCAAATCTATATCTGCCGTAGTTAAATCAGGTTTTATTATGTCTGGTTTATCTGGGTCGGCAGCCAGTGATGCTCCTATGGTAAACAGCCTTTCCTGAATTTGTTTTAAAATTTGTTGGTGATGCGGTAAAATATCCTGATCGGCAATGAGCCCCAGGTAAGCGTTCAGTTCATCTACCGTACCATAACTTTCTATACGGATATGGTACTTAGCCACCCGGCTGCCGCCAATTAGCGAGGTGAAACCTTTGTCGCCGGTTTTAGTATATATTTTCATATAACTGCAAGTAAATAATTTAAATATTGATTTGATGCAATGTGAATAATTTTTGATGTTTACCGTTATATTATTATTCTACTTAACATACGCTTTTATGCCCAACCCTTTTAATAATAAGTCCGCATTATACGCCAAAATACTTGCCTGTACAGCCAGTACCCTGTTGCTATTCAGCTTTAGTTGCGGCAACACCAATAGCTCAAAAGCCGTTAATACTGCCCAGGTTAAGGCTAAACCTGTAGCTGCTGTAGCAAATATGATCACCGAAAAACAATTTAACACACTTTTTCCGCAGCGTAATACATTTTACACTTATTCTTCCTTTATTAAGGCAATAAAAGAATTAGGTAACATAAAAGTTAAGGTAACGCGCAGAGCGGTATCGGTGTACCAAATTATACGCACAGTTAAAACTACCGGCAAAGCTAACGTAGTGCGCCAGGATGTAGATTGGAACGAGGAATGGGCCAAAGAAAAACCCGATAGCAGCTTTATAGTTGATTTTAGTAAATTTTGCAGCGAAAAAGACACAACGACCAATAAGAAAGAGTTAGCCGCCTTTTTTGCCAACATAGCCCATGAAACCCGTGGCGGTGTAGACGATACCTTTACCGATGGACTGATGTACGTTCACGAAAAGAATACGTCCTTGACATATATTGCCGAAAATGACGAATACCCACCCGTACCCGGCAAAAAATATTATGGCCGCGGACCAGTACAATTGAGTTATAACGGCAATTACGGCTATGCTGGCGATTGTATTTTAGGCGATGATAAGATTTTGCTGAACAACCCCGACCTGGTGGAGACCGACCCGGTGCTGGCATTTAAAACGGCTATTTATTTTTGGATGATGCCGCAAACCCACAAACCATCGGCACATGATGTAATGGTGGGCGTTTGGCAACCTAAGGCCAGTGATACCGCCAAAGGGCGCGCCCCGGGTTTTGGCATGACCATTAATATTATTAACGGCGAAGTAGAATGCAACAAAGGCGAAAGCAATTACAGCATGAAAGACCGCTTGAAATTTTACCAGCACTTCCTCACCAAATTTAATGTACAGGATATCACCAACTGCTCATGTGGCAAAATGCAGCCTTATTTGTATGGGGTGAATGAGTAGTTTTTAGAGACAAGAATTAAGATACAAGAGCCAAGAAACTAAAAATGCCCTGCTATCATAGGGCATTTTCAATTGATATAACCAGAAATGTCTTGTTTCTTGTCTCTTACTTCTTGTCTCTTTTCCGTTACTCCGTTACCAGCACCCCATCGGCCATAATGGTTACGTCTTTTTTAGGTTTATTGATCTTAGAAATTTCTTCCTTACTTTTACCGGCATCTTTGGCATAGTGGCGTAAGCGCTCTACGGTGGTTTCGGTTACTTTGGCTTTACCTTCTACCACTACCTTTTTACCTACCAGGTTTTGCGGCATAAAAAAGGCGTAATCTGTAAAACGCACCATTACGTCTTCGCCGTTGGCTTGTTTCAGTTTCATAAAACAGCCTTTCTTTTTACACACTTCCACTACTTCACCGGTAATTTTACCATTGTACACGGTATCCTTGCTTAGTTCTTTATTTAAACTGGCTAAGGTAATGGCTTTATCTTTAGTTACCGTTTTGCCGTAAGTTACACCTGGGGCAGCCGGCTTAATGGCGTCTTGCTGGGCGTAAGTAAATGTGGCGGTTAACATGGCCGCGGCTATAAAGAGTAATGCTTTCATATTGAGTTTGTTGTGTGGGTGTAAAGGTAAACACAATTTTGTTTATTCAAAAGCATTATACAAAATGTGTTCATGGTAAATTATGCCAATGTTTAAACATCCCGAAGATTACAATTCTTCCTGGTAGTTTAAGCTTTCTACTTGTTGCTCATCCTCCTTTACTACGGGCAAGGTGAACGGGTTAAGCAGTCCTTTCCTTATAAGAATAGAACCTGTTAAAGCGGTAAGCAACACTATTAAAACAAAAGTAGCAAACAGGAGGATGTTGTTAAACCGGTTACTCTTTACTTCTTGTTTTAAATTGTATTGCTGCTGTAACAAATCAAAATCATCATTGAAGTTAGCCGCGGCTAAAACCCGCATATCAACCTCTACAGAATCTTTGAGGTTTACATAACTATTCAGAAAATTGTATGCCAGTTTAGCATCGCCATCAGGAGCCGCACTGTAGTAGGCCGCATTGGTTTGCAGCCATTTCAACATTTCGGGCCGGTAATTAGTATCGAGAGCCGGTTTAACACTATCTAACAATAACCTGGCTTCATTAAAACGGGCGGTTTGCACATATAACTGTGCCAGTTTAAGCTGGGTCATGCGGGCATCACCTACATAAAAGTTCTTTTTGCCGTTAATGCCAATACTGGCCTTATACCGTGCTTCGGCCAATGCATATCTTTTTTTTTGCAGGTAGGCATCACCTTCGTTACCATATATAAGTCCCAAAGCCATTTGCAAAACGTCCTTTTGATTGGGGTATAAATGCTGTTGCGACAAAATCAAACTTATGGCCTTATCAAAATACCGGATGGCTTCATCGGGCCGGTTTAGGTTACGGTAGCATAAGCCAATATCATCAAGCGTGCCTTGTTTACGGCGCAAGGCCTCATAGCCATTTTCACAAGTGACCTTGTTCATTCGTTCGTGAAAGAGGCGTATGGCTTGTTTATATTTTCCCTGCCCGTATGCTACCAGCGCAAGGTTTCCGTTAAGTTCGCTCATGTATTTATTGTAGGCGCAACTATCTTGCTGGTGAAGTATAGTTTTACCCAAATAATACCACTGGTATGCCGATGAATAATATTTTTGCTTGTAAAGTATATTTCCTTTACACAGGTAAGCATTAGCGTAGCTTAGGTTATACTTCTCATCGTTATAATAAGGCTTTATCACCGTAAGCATGCTATCGGCATAAAACATGGCCTTATCACAATCACTTAAATAATACAGGTAAAAAACACTTTTGAAATAATATTTCTGTACCAGATCGGCCGTGCTTACATGGGGTACGCGGTTATATACCGAGTCGATATAAGGTATGGCTTTTGAATATATCGCCGGATTGGGCATACTGTAAGCGTGAGTAATGGCCTTTTTAAAATAAGCTTCATGATCGGGTTCGCGCTCGAAGAACCTGCATGATGAAAGTACGATAGCTGCGGTGAGGAAGCTAAAAAACAGGTATAGAGATTTGTGAGGATAAGGTGGCATTTTACAGCTGCTAACAATATACTACTAATATACAGTGTTATTATTAATAATTGGTTAACAGATGTTAGATGCAGTTAATATTTGCAGAACAACCGCTAAAACTTACCCGCCCGCTCAATTTAATGCTATATAAACCCATATTAATACTCAGAAGTCATCCTATATTGCCAAAACATCCACAGATATAAAACATATACCAGCCAAAAATTTTTTTCTCTAAGCTTCTGTTACCGGCATCTCTACGCTGTGCAAATCCTGCACCTCTCTTTCCATCCACCCTTTACCCTCGGTAAAACGGGTGATCATCATGGCGGCAACCGTATCGCCGGTGGAGTTAAGCAGGGTAGCCAGCGGGTCGACCAGTGTACCGATAATCATGGCCGGAGGCAGGGCTTCGGGTGGGAAACCGTAGGCTGCAATGAACAGCAGTTCGCCTACGTAACCACCATTGGGGATGCCACCTTCTACAATGCTGACCAAAACCGTCATGGCCAGGGCCAGTATAATTACATCGGCACTGTTAAAGCTTTTGCCGAACAGGGCAAACACTACCGCCATTTTAACAATGGACGAGATACTGGATCCATCTTTATGCAGCGTGCCGCCCAGGGGGATGGTCACATTAGCGATAACATCAGGAATACCTATTTTTTTAGCGGCGTCCATATTAGCCGGTATAGTGGCAACACTACTGCAGGTGCCCACCGCCGTAGCCGAAGGGATAATGTTATTGCGCCAGTACTTTTTCACCCCTTTTATTCCTCCCGCAATAAAGGCATACACGCTGAACATCACCACAAAATAAACAGCACCCGTAGCATAGTACAACCCCAGCGAGCGTGCATAAGCCCCAAACAATTGCGGCCCGAACACACCCACCTGGTAGGCAAAGTAAGCACCCAAGCCTACAGGCCCTAACTTCATAATAATAATGAACACCTGCTTAAATACTTCATTACCCGAATGCAGAAAGCCAGTGAAAGCGGCACCTTTATCTCCGCTGCGCAGTGCCGCAAAACCAATGATCACCGAAAAAATAATCATAGCCAGCATGCTCTTGCGTGAGAGCAGTTCGTAAAATTCACCCGTAGTAAATAGCTGCGTAATTTGATTACCAATGGGCTGCGGGTTCAAATCTTCGGTTAATTTGGCGCCGGTTAACTGCTCATGAATAGGAAACATCCATACGGCAACTATGGTAATACAAGCCGCCACAATCACCGTCCCCAAAAATATTAAGCACATCACACCCATAATACGGCTCAGCTTTTTACCCGGCTGCAAACCTGCAATAGCCGATGCTATGGCAAAGAAAACCAACGGTATAACGGCGGTAAACAGCAGGTTCAAAAAAATATCACCTATGGGTTTTAATATCTCTATTTTTTTGTCGAACACCAAACCTGCTATGCTTCCGCATAAAATGCCGGTAAGCAGCCAAATAATACCGCCATAATTTTTGTAAAAGTTGTTCATGATGATGATGGGTGGTTAAATGTAATGAAAAAAAGCCCCTCTCAAACCCTTCGCATTCTTATACCTCATAATTAGTTCCGTCATGCCGATAAATATCGGCCTCAACGGATTAAAAACATTGCTTAATTTAATATTACCCGCCGCCGCTTGGCTCCAGCCAAGTGGCAACTATTATTCGGCCTCCGGCCTACACACGTATTAACGAAGCACAACAATCTCATCACCTCCATCCCTAATGCATACATTTACAACCTCCCCTTTTGCCCATAATTTCTTAATTTCGCCTCCATTAGCCGACACCATGAAATACTACTACCTCTCCATAATTCTGTTATCAGTTACCCTTAACGCTGCCGCTCAAAAGTGGAACGTGGAAAACACCATAGGCCCCACCAAAAAGGTCAGCATTATTACCGACGAAGGCACCTGGATGAACCTGGATGTGAGCCCGGATGGTAAAAATGTGGTTTTTGATATGCTGGGCGATATTTATACGATACCGGTAGCAGGGGGTAAAGCGGTATTGCTAACCGGCGGCAAGGCCTGGGATGTTCAGCCGCGCTATAGCCCCGATGGTAAAAGTATATCCTACACCAGCGACCGCGATGGCGGCGATAATATTTGGATCATGAATGCCGATGGTGGCAGTAAACGTGTGGTGACCAAAGAGACCTTCCGGCTGCTTAACAATGCCTGCTGGACACCCGACGGACAATACCTGGTAGCCCGCAAGCACTTTACCAACACCCGTTCGTTAGGCGCAGGTGAATTATGGATGTATCATAAAAACGGTGGCGAAGGCATCCAGCTTACGAAACGCAAAAACGATCAGCAAGACGCCGGCGAACCTGTGGTATCGCCCAAGGGCAAATATATTTACTGGAGCGAAGACGTTACCCCCGGCCCAAACTTTCAATATAATAAAGATCCTAACCAGGGTATTTATGCCATTAAACGCTTAAACCGCGTGACCGGTGAAATTGAAACCGTGACTGGTGGAAGCGGCGGAGCATGCCGTCCGCAGTTATCGCCCGATGGTAAGCTGATGGCTTTTGTAAAACGGTCGCGCTTAAAAACCGTATTGTACATCCATAATGTATTAACGGGCGAAGAATGGCCTGTTTATAACGATTTGTCGCACGATCAGCAGGAAACCTGGGCCGTATTTGGCACCTATCCCAACTATAATTGGCTGCCCGATAATCAGCACATCATATTTTACGCAAAAGGCAAGATCTGGAACCTGGATATTTCGACCCTGAACGCGATGAACGTTCCATTTGAAGTTACCTCACAGCAAACCATCACCGAGGCGCTGCACTTTCCGCAAAAGGTTTACCAGGAAGAGTTTACGGCTAAAATGATCCGCCAGCTAACCACCTCGCCCGATGGTAAGCGGGTTGCCTTTAATACGGCCGGATATATTTACATTAAAGACCTGCCATCGGGCAAACCCGAACGCATCACTACTACAACCGAGTTTGAATACGAGCCGGCTTTCAGTCCTGATGGAAAGCAATTAGCTTACACCAGTTGGAACGATGAATTAAAAGGCGCAGTTAATGTGATAGACCTTACTACCCGCAGGGTTACCCGCCTCACCAACGAAAGAGGATTTTATTACTCGCCGGTGTTTAGCAACAAAGGCGATAAAATAGTTTACCGCAAAGGCGAGGGTAACGATGTGCTGGGTTTCGCATTCGGCAAAAATCCGGGCATTTATACCATTGTAGCTACCGGCTTTGCATCGCCGCAGCTCATTATTAATAACGGCATCCGTCCGCAGTTTTCGGCTGATGACAGTAAGCTATATTACCAAAGCAGCGAAGACGGCAAAAAGGCTTTCAAGGTAATTGATTTGACGCTGAACGGCGTAGCACCTAAAACATTATATACCTCTACCTATGCCACC
Source organism: Mucilaginibacter terrae (assembly GCF_042679325.1). Classification (GTDB taxonomy): domain Bacteria; phylum Bacteroidota; class Bacteroidia; order Sphingobacteriales; family Sphingobacteriaceae; genus Mucilaginibacter; species Mucilaginibacter terrae. The sequence continues at coordinate 216,466 of NZ_JBHTMJ010000018.1, read as the reverse complement.
CAGTTTGCGCCAAGCCCCGATGGTAAGTGGATGGCTTTTACCGAACTTTTCAATTGCTATATAACACCCATGACCCAGGTGGGCAACGCGCTCGAGCTATCGGCCACCAATAAAGCCCTGCCGCTTAACCGCCTTACCCGCGACGCCGGCACGTACCTGCATTGGAGCAAAGACAGTCAGAAACTCATGTGGACCTTAGGCCCTAAGTACTATACGCGTGATATTCGCACCGCTTTTCCTTTTATAGAAGGCAATGGTGAGAAAGCACCTGCTGCCGATACCGCCGGAATTGATATTGGCTTGAAATTAAAGTCAGATATTCCTACCGGGAAAATTGCTTTCACCAATGCGCGCATCATCTCTATGAAGGGTGATGAGGTTATTGAAAAAGGCACCATTGTGATAGACCGTAACGTGATTATGGCGATGGGAAAAAATGTGCAGCCCCCCGCCGATGCCAAGGTTTACGATGTGACCGGTAAAACCATCATCCCGGGCATTGTGGATGTACACGGGCATTTAGGTGTTAGTCCCGATGGGATATCGCCGCAGCAAGACTGGCATTACTTTGCTAATTTAGCTTACGGCGTAACCACTTCCCACGATCCATCAAGCAATGCCGAAATGGTGTTTAGTCAAAGCGAAATGCTGAAAAGCGGCCGCATGGTTGGTCCGAGGGTGTATTCAACAGGTAACATATTATACGGTGCCGATGGCGATTTTAAAGTGGTGATCAATAGCCTGGACGATGCCCGTTCGCATTTGCGCAGGTTGAAAGCAGTGGGGGCATTCTCAGTAAAAAGCTATAATCAACCCCGTCGCGAACAGCGCCAGCAAATTATTGAGGCTGCACGCGAGTTAAATATGGAAGTGGTACCCGAAGGTGGTTCTACCTTTTTCAGCAATATGAACATGATTGCCGATGGGCACACAGGCATTGAGCATAACATCCCCGTTTGGCCGGTTTACAAAGACGTAAAAAGCTTTTGGAATGCCAGCAAAACCGGTTACACGCCTACCCTCATTGTAACCTACGGCGGCCAGTTTGGCGAAAACTATTGGTACGACCGCAGTGAGGTTTGGAAGAACGAACACCTGCTAACCTTTACGCCACCAGCCAATATTGATGCGCGGTCGCGCAGACGCACCACTTCGGAGTATGGTGATTATGGCCATATTGATGCGGCCAAAGCCACCAAACAAATTGCCGATGGCGGCACTAAGGTAAATTTAGGCGCTCATGGTCAGTTGCAGGGCTTAGGTGCCCACTGGGAAATATGGATGCTGAACCAGGGCGGCTTTACGCCATTGCAGGCCCTGCGTTGCGCTACCATAAACGGCGCGGCATATTTAGGTATGGATAAGGAAATTGGTTCGCTGGAAGTAGGTAAACTGGCCGATTTAGTAGTACTCAACCAAAACCCTTTAGACGATATCCGCAATAGCGATAACATTAAGTACGTGATGGTGAACGGCCGTCTGTTCGATTCGGACTCTATGAACGAAACGGGCAATACCGAAAAGCCACGCCTGCGTTTTTGGTGGCAGCTCAACCGCGGCGATATGATGAATATGCCGGTTGGGAATACGGAAACTTATCTGTTTGGCAGTAGTGATGGGGAGAATTAGTTTTTAGTTGAAGTGGTGAGTAGCAGTTACAACTTGCACGTGCTGCCGCTGTTAAATGCTTGTAAAACATTTAACAGCCGTCATGCCGATGAATATAAGCATACCACATACCAATTCATAAACTGTTAATATGCAAAGAGTTCACCTTTCTGTTGAGGAGGCTGTCTCATAAGTAAAATGGAGACTCTGAGAATCGTCTGTACAAAAACTATCTCAGCCACCTATCCGAATAAATTAAAGAAAAAAGAGGCTGTCTCGTACTTATGAGAAAGCCTCAATTGATTATGCTTGCTATTAACGATACCGGAATCATAAAAAAGAGAAATCAAAAGATCGAAACAATTTAAATAATTAGTGCTTTTCAGCAAGTGAATCACCAAATCGGAAGTCACTATCAATGCCTTTGCAACTGCACTGGATTTGATTTTTTATCTTATTTCTCCCATATTTTCAGGCTAATGATATTTATAACTAATAAATATTTTCAGCAAACATGGTGTTATCGATTAGCTATCTTTACCCAATGATGCAGATCGTTGTTGATTTTAATGACACTTACGTGCCAATAACACTAAACCAAGAACTTACGTTGATGACCTTTATGGCACCACAGAAGATTGGTACGGATCAAGAATTACTGATCAAAATTGAGCCGCAGGGAAATCCTTTTCTACCGAACGTCTTCAACCTTGACTTCGGCCCGCCTGATATAGAAACCGTTGTTGCCCGGGCAAGAGGTAGAAGAGTTTAGTCCACTCATATTGTAATATATTAAACTGTTTGATTTTAATTATATAAATAACCTACACCATCCATCGGTTAAATTAACCTAACCACTAAATCTCCATGAGATGGTCATCCGTACAATATTCAAAGTTTGAGAACGAGCGTAACCGGCCTATACATGATCTGCTGGCGCAAATACCTAACAGCAATGTAAAAACTGCTGCCGATATAGGTTGCGGACCGGGCAACTCAACCGAACTATTAGTTCAAAAATATCCGGGTGCCCATATTATTGGGATGGACAGTTCGGCTAATATGATTGAAGCGGCACGTAAACGGATACCTGCCGTAGTCTTTGAAGTTGCCGACATTGCAACCTGGCCAAACCCTGGCGCTTTCGATGTAATTTTGGCTAACGCATCATTGCAATGGGTGCCCGATCATGCTTCTTTATTCCCGGCACTAATTGCTAAACTGGCACCGGGCGGCACCTTAGCTGTACAAATGCCCGATAATTTTAACGAACCCGCGCACCGCCTGATGCGGGAAGTAGCGGCTAATGGAACATGGAGCAACAAGTTGGCTAACTCATCAAAACGGTTGGTACGCGAAAGTGCCGATTGGTATTATGAACACCTGCGCGGTAAGGTAGCCAGTGTTAACATCTGGCGAACTACTTATTATCACACGCTTACCGGCGGCTCAGGCGCGGTGGTGGAATGGTTTAAAGGTACCGGACTACAGCCATTTTTAGCACCGTTAAACGAGGAGGAACGCAGCCTGTTTTCAGACCAATACCAGCACGAGATCAGCAAAGCATACCCTGCCTATGCCAATGGAACTGTACTACTGCCTTTTCCACGATTATTTATTGTGGCAACACGGTAAGGTGTTCGCACTATTTGCTTACATTTCGTTCAAATTAAAAGGGGATGCATTTCGGACTATTTACTTACGGCTCAAGGGGCGATGTGCAGCCATATATTGCACTGGCATTGGGACTCATAAACCGTGGTCATCAGGTTACCTTAGCCGCACCTCAAAACTTTAAATATTTTGTAGAGGATTACGGTATAGCCTTTCATGCGCTGCATGGTAATACCGAAGAAATAGTTTACTCGCCCGAATGCCTGGAGGTGATCAAATCGGGCAGCGACCTGGCTTTTGTACGCTTTTTTATTAAAATACAGCACAATATACGGTATGAGCTATTTAGCTCCATCATCAACGGATGCAAAGCGGTAGATGCCGTCATCGCCAACAATGTAGGCTGCATGCAGGTAAGTATTGCTGCCGAACATCTCCACAAAAAACTGCTTATTGTTCAACTCAATCCGCCCGCTATACCTACCAGTGCATTTGCCCTGCCCGGGTTCGATTTTATTAATTATCAGTGGTATAACAAACTAACTTACCGCATAATGCAGCGTGTGGTTTGGCGCATGGCAAAGCCCGACCTGATAGAATTTAGGCAACTGCTGAGGTTACCCCCCTTTGAGCAAACCATATTTAAAAACTTAACCGACCAAAAAATACCCATACTGCACGCCTTTAGCGAGGAATTAATTAAGCGCCCGACAGATTGGGAGAGCCATTACCCGGTCACCGGCTTTTTAACTCTGAACAAAAGCACCCGTAAAAGTAACGCAACAGATACTATCCCCCAAGATTTGGTCAACTGGTTGCAAGCCGGCGAAAAGCCCGTTTATATAGGATTTGGCAGCATTCCCATACCCGACCCCGACAGGTTAAGTCAAATTATACAACACCTGCTTACGCACACCAACCACCGCATTTTATTTTGCGTGGGCTGGTCGCACATACCAAATTTGCCGCATCATAAAAATTTGTTTGTAGTATCATCCGTCAATCATCAATGGTTATTTCCGCAGTGTAAAACAGCAATTATTCATGGTGGCATTGGCACACTTACGGCAGTATTGCAGGCAGGCATTCCACCTATTGTAGTGTCCTTGTTTGTAGATCAGCCTATATGGGGCAAAATTATTGCGCGTAAAAAAGCAGGGATGCACTTGCCCTGGCGTAAACTTAACGCGCAAGGTTTAGTTAAAGCTATCGCCGAAACCAGTACTTCTGTTTTAACCCTTCAAGCCGCTACAATGAGAGAAAAACTTAATAGAGAGGATGGTGTAATTAATGCGGTTAATTATATTGAGGGCTATTTTGTTTAAGAGCCAAATACGGTTGCGTACATCAGTCAAATTATGCTGAGCTATTATAATATCACAAGCCTTAAATTATTATGAGGGTTATTAACACTAAAAAAGTAACCATGTACTAACAAAACAAAGCTATGCAATATACTTTACAAAGGTTTACCCAAGCGCAAGCAAATAACTATGCCGATGCTTTGGCCGAAATTAAGAACGGTAAAAAACGCACACACTGGATGTGGTATGTGTTTCCGCAAATACAAGGTTTAGGTAATAGCGAATTTGCCCGTCTTTATGCCATTCATAACATGGAGGAGGCCGAAGCCTACTTAAATCACCCGGTTTTAGGGAGTAGGTTAAAGGAAATAAGCACTGCCTTGCTTCAACTGCAAAGTAACGATGCAAATGAGATCTTTGGCAGCCCCGATGATATGAAATTACAATCATGCATGACCTTATTTGCAATGGTTGCTGATACTAACCCAGTGTTTCAACAGGTATTAAATAAATTTTACAATAACGCAAAAGACCCAAAGACTTTGGAACTAATTTAAATACCCATTATTTCTAACAGATTAATCCCGGCTCATTTAACTTTTAATGGTATTATTATTTACATAAATAATTAAAATTATAACTAATAATATAAGTTATAATCAGTTTAATGTATATATTTTATAAATAAGCAGTGTTGTATATATTTGATAATATACTATCAAATTAAAATTACAATGAGAAAACACCTACTATTATTTGTTTTGCTTGTTACGGCAACTTTGACTTATGCTCAAAGTGAAACCGAAACATTAGAGTGGCTAAACATCAAAAAAACCGAGATTACTTTGGGCTCGAGCTATTCGAGTACGGTAAGCAGTTACAGCACAGTAAAATTGTTACTTACCAATGAGACCATGCGCTTAGAAAATGACAAAGGTGCCTGGACAGAAGGAAACTGGAGTTCAATTAAAGAAGTAAAGAACGAAAATAATTATGTAAAAATAATTTACAACTTTAACTACGATAACAAACCTACCATTATAGGTCTTTATATAAGCGATTCTGCCATAAAAGAAAAGTATATTAAAGCTGTTAAGCACATGGCTACGCTTAAAGGCGCTAAAATGATAGATTCGGATCTGTTTTAAACTGTAATATCCGGTATGAGAAATTTTTACATACTTGCTTTACTGCTAACGGTATGCTCTCGTAATTATGCTCAAAACGTATATGGCGCGTTAGCTATCGACCGCGATAACGGCTTTTATTACGGTTGGGCCAATGATTATGCATCACTTACGGGGGCAGAAAACCGGGCTATTAAAGAATGTACTGCAAAAGGCGGCAATTGCAGCGTAGTGCTTAGCTGGGAAGGTAAAGCCTGTGCTGCGTACCGCACCATTTCGGGTAATGTTGGAACTGCCTATGGCTGGGGGCTTGCTGCTACACGTGAAGAAGCTGATGCCATTGCCACTAAGGAAGCACTTAAACGAAGCAAAGGAATTTCTCCAAGCAACTATGCGTGGGTTTGTAATACAGTTGGTGCTTTTAAACCTATTAAAAGCGAAACTGCTGTAAACGATAAGCCCATTGCCGGCACAGCCGCTGCTGCTCCCCTAACCAATACATCGGGTGTTAAAACCGGTGTGCTAAAAGGTGCAAAAGATAATGAAGGCGTTGAATATGACTATGAGGGGCAACTGCTTGATAATAAACCTCATGGCATTGGTACTATTACTTATATTAAAAAAGGCGATACTTACACCGGGCAGTTTAAAAACGGTCATATTAATGGCCGGGGGTTTTACCGTTGGCCAAGTGGCGCCAAGTACGAAGGCGAATTTGTTAACGACAGTATGCAGGGAAAAGGCACTTACTATTTTTCAAACGGAAACATTTACACCGGCGATCTCTTTAATGGCAATATGCACGGCTCTGGTACTTGGCGTACACCCAATGGGGGGCAGTACACCGGGCAGTTTAAAAATGGTAAAAAACATGGCAGCGGAACGCTTGTTGCCGGCAACGATCAAGAACTTATTTACACCCCTAAAACAGTTAAATATATAGGCGACTTTATAAGCGGTGACAGGATAGGTTATGGCAAATGTTATGATATAAACGGAAAATTGCTTTACAGCGGTAATTTTAGTAACGATAAGCCTTCGGGCACTTATCCCGCTCAATAACCTCAGCTGTTGAAAGCTTCTTGTAGCCATACGTAAAACTTTGAAAAATCATCATGCCATTGCTGCTCGTTGTGCCCGGCACCCGGAATAACTTGAATTGCTACCTGCTTTTTATCAACTACTTTACTTTGCACAATAGCAGCCATTCCCTGCATATCGCCCACCATATCATCACTTTCAGCATCTCCGCAAACAAAATAATAGCGCGAATTTTGTAGCGTGTTTAAATTCTCTGCAAAACTATAAATATCTTTAGCTATCCAAAACGCAGGCGAAAACACGCCAGCATTACCAAACACTTCGGGGTACTTAAGCGCAGCATAAGTGGTTATTAGCCCGCCCATAGAACTGCCCGCTATAGCTGTATGCTGTGCACTGGGCAGAGTACGGTAGTTATTATCAATAAAGGGCTTTAAAGTGTTCACTAAAAAACTGGTATAAGCATCCCCCCTACCCTCGCCATTTTCTTCCGAATTAAAAGGGTAATATTCATTTATCCGGCTTTCCTCACCATGATCCACAGCCACAATAATGCAGGATTTATGATAAAAACGCTCGTCCATTATTTCGTCAACCCCCCATTCCTGATGACTGGCCGTGTACTGATCGAACAGATTTTGACCATCGTGCATATAAATTACCGGGTAATGCTTGTCCAATGCTTTATAATCGGCCGGTAGGTATAACCAAATACGCCGCTCTGTTTGCAACTCGGGCATCCGAAAATGTTCATCCAAAACATGTACTTGTGCGCTTGCGGTGTGTTTTTCCTCCTCGGTTTGGGCGTATTGCTCTTGTACGGTATCCATTAATTTATGCTTGATGCGGTGCTATTAGCAATAGCCTTGCCAAATTCCAGCAATTTCGCATAAGCTTCAAAAATACATAGGTAACAGCGTTGAGGAAGTAGGTATGGTTAGGGGTAAATAATTATAATTCATATCAAGCATGCAATGTCTGCCACTCTTATTAATAGCCGGGGCTATAGCATTCTGATGTTTAAGTAGTTAATTTATTCAGGTAGGTTATTTGATTTTATACCGGGAGATCTTGTGCTTTAAGATTACGATCATACTTGCTTGCCTTGTTATCAAACGCTTTTAACCATATTCACTAATCGATCAATTTTTTCATCCAGCACTACCCATTCCTTATGGGATAATGATAGGTATTATATAGGATCTTAAATTTCTTTCACTTTTATTTAATATAGAAACCTTATACTACTATGAGAGAGGGTTTTGGAAAGGCGCCATTTATATTCGTTTCCTTAAAACTTTGGCCTGATATTTTCTGTTATATTTATACTAAAGTTTTAAACCTATGAAAAACGACGATACATTTTATCCCGGTTTTAACGACGAGAACATGGATAGAGACAAAAAACTGAAAGACGATTTGAACGAAGAAAGCGCTGCCCACGATTTAAAATACGACCCAGATACCAATAGCTACGAAATTGAAGTTGCTAGTAACGACCCGGACTATGATCCACCTGCATTGTTTGAAACCGCTGCACCAAATGGTAGCGATGCTAATTCCAGCTACGATGAGGCTAACCCTTACGATACTTTAGGTGAGTACGATAAAGACCGTTCACTGGAAACCGATGTAGAAGGTTTGGGTATGCACATTGACGATGGTAAAATTGTAGAGCTCGACCCGGTTGATGAGGCTCTCTCGCATACTCCCGAAGATGACCGCGACGACCTTGACGAAGAAGGTTATCCAAAAGATGATTCGGACATTGCCGGAGAGGCAGAGGATGATGAATATTTAAAATAACCTCACCACGGCCCTCTCCAAAGTAGAGGGAGAAGCAATACCCTTTTTATGCAAAGCCCTCCCCTTTTGGGAGGGCTGGGAGGGGTTAATCAAATTCCAGGTTAAACCGCTTTTTTAGTTCTATCAACTGCGGGTTTTTGGAAGCCATGTGTTGAAACTTCTCTAACGAAGTGTAAGGCTTTCTTACCACCGTTTGTTCATCAATACGGGTGTTTACTTCAATATCAAAGTTACGAAGTATGGTACGGAGGTAATTCATTAAACCGGGCTTCTCATCCCTGAAAACAGTTTCCTGCGTACGATTACTTACAATAATCTCATAATTAACAGGATTTGTCATTACCGGTGCATTAGCGGTAAGGATAGTGACCAAAGTAGCTTTCCCTTCAGCTTTAATTTTAGCCGCATAATCATTCCAGCATTTTAAAAACTCATTGGTTGTAAAAGTTTCCTTATCGGTTCCATATAAATACGGGTTTTCCTCTTCTTCCACGGTTAAAGTGCCTGCGCCACCACCTTTTAAAGATGGGCTTAGCGATATTGTACTTAATAAAGAAGCCGGTTTATGATTAACGGTATCATGCATAATAGGCTCGAGTACCTTAGCGGCTACCGGCTGTGGCGATGCGGAAGGCAATGCGTCAGTAACATGTTTAACTTCTGCTGGTACTTCTACCTTAATTAAGGAGGGTGTAGCCATTAGCGACTGTGTAGAAGCCGGATATAACGCCTTCGGCTCGTTCAATACCTGTTCGGGCTGCTTTTGAACGGGCGAGTTAACCGGCACTTCAACAGTGAGCGTAACAGGTGCAGAAGCTACAAGCTTAGGTGCATCGGCAACAGCCGTTACGCCTGGATCAGAGTTTTTTTTTAAGGCCTCACCAATTGGTGAAGCTGGTGTGGTAGATGCACTTGCGGCGGTAAACACAGCAGAAAGATGGCATATTTTCAGCAAGGCCAGTTCTACTTGCAAACGCTGATTTTTACTCAACCGGTAATTCAGATCGCACTGGTTGGCAATGTTCATGGCCGATAACAGGAACGATGTACTGGCCTGCTGCGATTGTTGCAGGTATTTATTACGGATTCCGTCGCTTACTTCCAGCAGCTTCAGCGTAGCCGCATCTTTGGCTACCAGCAAATTACGCAGGTGACCCGATAAGCCGGTTATGAAATGACTCCCATCAAACCCGTGCGATAAAATCTCATCGAACAACAACATGGTTTTGGCAGTATCCTCTCCCAGCAAACTATCGGTTACGTTAAAGTAATAATCGTAATCTAAAATGTTCAGGTTATCAATCACCGAACGGTAAGTCACTTGTCCGCCCGAAAAACTCACGATCTGGTCGAACATCGACAGCGCATCCCTTAAACCGCCATCGGCTTTTTGAGCGATGATGTGCAAGCCGTCGGGTTCGTAAAATATGCTCTCCTTTTGCGCAATGGAAGCCAGGTGATTAGCCATATCCTCTACTCTAATGCGGTTAAAATCGTAGATCTGGCAACGCGAAAGTATGGTTGGCAGTATCTTATGCTTTTCGGTAGTGGCCAATATAAAAATGGCATAGTTAGGCGGTTCTTCGAGCGTTTTTAAAAACGCATTGAATGCCGCCTGTGAGAGCATGTGCACCTCATCAATAATATACACCTTATAACGGCCGGCCTGTGGCGGTATGCGCACCTGCTCTATCAGGCTGCGAATATCATCAACCGAGTTGTTTGATGCCGCATCCAGCTCATGTACGTTAAAAGAATTTCCGTTTTGAAATGCCCTGCACGAATCACACTCGCCGCAAGCCTCGCCACTGAACTGCAAATTAGTACAGTTAATAGTTTTGGCCAATATACGGGCACAAGTTGTTTTACCTACTCCACGCGGCCCGCAAAATAAAAATGCCTGCGCCAGTTGACTGTTCTTAATCGAGTTCTTCAACGTGTTAGTCACATGTTGCTGACCTACCACGCTTTCGAAAGTAACCGGGCGATATTTACGAGCCGAAACTATAAAATTATCCACAGCACCAAGGTAAGAATAAAAGGATAAAGTTAAAAGGCGGGAAGCTGAATGTTAAAAGAAGGTTTATAGCAACCTCAAATTCTCTATAAATCTAAAGTCTTTAGTATTCAATGTATATAAGATAAAATCTTAACGAACTGCGGTAGCTGCAATCAACATATCTGGAACTGAAGGCCGATGACTTAAAGCATAACTTTCAGACAAATAATCAAAAACATGTATAACACGCTCATCCAATGACAAAACACTAAAAAATGCTTTTAACTTTTTGCACTTTATTAAATCACTTTTATCCTTAGCTCCACGATAAAATTCAGCAACTACAACAGGAGTTATATATAAATCCTGTTGATTGTACTCATAAATTTGCTGCTTAATGTCTTGATTGCCTTTTTGTAATTCGATCAGGATACAGGTATCTAAAATGATCATTTATTTGGCCAAGCTTCTTTACGAATAATTTCTATAGAAGGGAAATCAGGGATAGATTCAATATCGTCTAAATAAGTTTTATTTCGAGCCAATACTATCTGTTCATCAACTGCCTTTTCGGTTAATTCAACAATCACAACCTCTACTTTTTTACCATAAAATTCTTTAGGTAATTCAAAGGTGTGGTGTTGCTGATCTGGAAAAACTATCTGCCTGTACATGAGTTAATGTTTGAACAAATTTACTAAATTAAATTATCACATAAAAAACATACTTTTGGTTAAAGCATTTACAACTATGCAGTTTTCAGATCTTGATTTAACCAAAAGCTACACCTATGCCGACTACCTGAAATGGCAGTTTGATGAGCGGCTGGAATTAATTAAAGGTAAGATCTTCAAAATGAGCCCGGCACCGGGTTATACCCATCAACGCATATCGCAATATGTGAATGTTAAATTATATAACTTTCTAACTGGTAAGCCTTGCGTAGTTTGTGCAGCCCCATTTGATGTGCTATTATCACGTACAATAAATGAGGAACATATTATAACTGTATTGCAGCCCGATCTATGTGTAATTTGTGACACATCCAAAATTACTGAACGAGGATGCTTGGGCACACCTGATATAGTAGTTGAAATACTGTCGCCAGGCAATAACAAGAAAGAACTACAAAACAAATACGAAGTCTACGAGGAAGCCGGCGTGCTCGAATACTGGATCATTCATCCATCCGAAAAAACATTTTTAAAGTATAGCTTAGTTAATGGTGCTTACCAGGCTTCCCGACTTTTAACACTTGGCAATGAGGTTACCACACCCGTTTTGCCCGGTTTTACACTGAGCTTGGAAGAAGTATTCGCCGATAATCAGTAACTATTCACGCCCTCAACTATTTATCTTAACCAGGTATTGCAATTTTGCAAGAGATTTCCTACATTTGCGTCCCCGTTTGCACGGGCAATACAAATTAACAAAAAGTATAAAATGCAACAGTACGAAACCGTAATCATTCTAACCCCGTTGTTATCTGATGAGGTTGCTAAAGAGGTAATTGCCAAATTCAGCAAGCTTTTAACAGATAACGGAGCCGAAATTGTTCAAGAGGACAGTTGGGGTTTGAGAAAATTAGCGTATCCTATCCAAAAAAAATCGACAGGATACTACCACCTCACCGAATACCGTGCTCCAGGTGAATTAATTAACAAACTGGAAGTTGAATTCCGTCGTGATGAGCGTGTGATGCGTTTCTTAACTATTTCTCTGGACAAACATGCACTTGCATACAACGAGAAAAAACGTAGCGGTGCTTTCAACAAAAAACCTAAAACCGAGGAGGCAGCTTAATTATGGCAAACGATCAAATTCAATACGTTACCGCTCCTAAAGTGGACGATAACCGTAAAAAATACTGCCGTTTTAAAAAGAACGGTATCAAATACATTGATTACAAAGACGGTAACTTTTTATTAAAGTTCATTAACGATCAGGGTAAATTATTACCACGCCGCTTAACAGGTACTTCGTTAAAATTTCAGCGTAAAGTGGCCCAGGCAGTTAAACGTGCCCGCCATATTGGTTTGTTACCTTACGTTACTGACTCGTTAAAATAATATAGGAGGTTAACAAAATGGACATTATTTTAAAACAAGACGTTAAAAACCTCGGCGAGAAAGACGAAGTGGTTAAAGTAAAATCGGGCTATGGCCGTAACTTTTTAATCCCTAAAGGTTTTGGTATTTTAGCTACCGAATCGGCACGTAAAGTTTTGGCTGAAAACTTAAAACAGGCTCAGTTTAAACAAGACAAGATCCGTAAAGATGCTGATGTAATTGCCGCCCGTTTAGAAGGTGTAAAATTATCTATAGGCGCTAAAGCCGGCGAAAGCGGTAAAATTTTCGGTGCTATCAACACTATTCAAGTTGCTGATGCATTGAAAAAACAAGGCTTCGATGTTGATCGTCGTCGTATTACTTTCAACGAAGAGCCTAAATTTACAGGTGAGTACACTGCTATCTTAAACTTACATAAAGAAGTTAAAGTTCAGGTACCTTTCGAAGTTGTAGCTGAGTAATACCTCACCCCAACCCTCTTCAAAAGAGAGGGAGCAGGAGAATATTTGATAAAAGCTCTTTCCTAACGGAAAGGGCTTTTATATTTTAGCAGCGTTTTTCTATTTATTTTTTTTTAAAAGCCCTCCCTTTTTGGGAGGGTTAGGAGGAGCTATGGGTATTGGAAAATTAATTTGGCGTTTTGTAAGGATATTTGTGTTCGCTTTTATAGCGATCTCAGTTTTGTGGGTATTGCTTTACAAGGTTATTAACCCACCGGTTACCTGGCTCATGATCAGTCGTGGTTTCGAGCGAAAATCGGATGGTAAAACCTGGAAGATAGACAAACACTGGAAAGATTTTGACGAGATTTCCATCAACATGAAAAAAGCCGCAATAGCCGGAGAAGACCAGTCGTTTTTAGAGCATAATGGATTTGATTTTAAGGCGATTGAACGTGCCATAAAAAAGAACCAGAAAAGTAAAAAAATTATAGGCGGAAGTACCATATCGCAGCAAACGGCCAAAAACGTTTTTTTGTGGCAAGGCCGTTCGTGGTTACGTAAAGGACTGGAAGCTTACTTTACATTGCTTATAGAAACCATGTGGAGCAAGCAGCGTATTATGGAAGTTTACCTCAATGTAATTGAAATGGGTGATGGCATTTACGGTGCCGAAGCTGCCGCGCAAAACTATTTTCACAAACCTGCCGCTAACCTAACCCGCCGCGAATCCGCCGCAATCGCTGCCATATTTCCAAGTCCGTTAAAGCGATCGGCGGTTAACCCTACGCGTTTCATTAGGCACAGGCGCTATTTGATTATGAAAAACATGAAGAGATTAGGACCTTTAGATTTTTAAAAGGAAAGCTTATTCAAACACAGTATTGCGAGATACGAAGCTATCCCGGCACGAAAAATGACGGACTAATTTTCTACGCAGGGATAGCTTAGTACCTTGTACAAATGAACTAATTTTAGCGTTTAAAATTCTCTTAACTCGTTTTCTTACCACTCACCGCTTAAAACATGCCATTCGCCGAAAATAGTTTTTAATTTTCCGCATACAACCCTACTTTTAGGGTATGGCAAAACAACCTATCATCACCGTTAACAACCTGGTAAAACAATACGCCGATTTTACCGCCGTTAAAGGCATTAGCTTTGAGGTTTACGAAGGCGAAATTTTTGGCTTGCTTGGCCCAAATGGTGCCGGCAAAACCACTACACTGGAGATCATTGAAACCCTGCGTAACAAAACATCGGGCGATGTACTGGTAGATGGTTTCAGTATTGATACCCAGGCTAACCAAATTAAGCAACGCATTGGAGTGCAGTTACAAGCAGCAGGTTATTACCCTAATTTAAACCTGACCGAACTGCTTGAACTTTTTGCCGGCTTATACGGAAACCGCATTAAGCCTATGGAAATGCTGGAAAAAGTGGCCCTTACCGATAAAACCAAGGCTAAGTTTAAAGACCTCTCGGGCGGGCAAAAACAGCGTTTCTCTATTGCCACCACTCTTATTAACAATCCCCGCATTATATTTTTAGATGAACCCACTACCGGGTTAGACCCTCAGGCGCGTCGTAACCTTTGGGAACTGATCCGCCAGATCCGCAATACCGGTACAACCATTGTAATTACCACCCACTATATGGATGAGGCCGAAGAGCTTTGCGACCGCGTAGCCTTTATCGATGGCGGCCATGTTATCGGCATTAACACCCCCGATAGCTTTATTGACGAACTGGTATCTACCGGCTTCGAACGCAAAAAGCAAGTAAAGCAGGCCAACCTCGAAGATGTGTTTATTAACCTAACGGGAAAGGAATGGCGGGAGTAAGCGCCCAACCCCTCCCAACCCTCCCCAAGGGGGAGGGCTATTGATCAAACTTTAAATTTCATCACTTTAAAAAATACCCCTAAAACTCCCTCTCCTTTGGAGAGGGCTGGGGAGAGGTACCATGAACACTTCACCATACAGTAACACCCGTGCAACATTGGCCATTGCCAAAGCCAGTTTACGTTCCATATTCCGCAGCCCGTCGGCTGTGGTGTTCAGCTTATTATTTCCGTTGATATTTATTGTGGTATTTGCCAATATTGGAGGCGGCGGCGTAACTGTTGACGTGGGCGTAGCCAAAGGATGTGACACGCTTAATCCAATTTATAAAGCTTTGCAACAAAGTAAAGTAGTAAACCTGATTAAAAATCAGTCGTCGGAAGATATGAAAAAGAATCTTGCTAAAGGTTCTATTGATGCCATTTTAGATGTAAAAGTAAATGGCAAAACTGGTTGGACAATTTATCCTCCATTAGCTGCATTACCCAAAATCCCATCAACGCTAAATACAGCTCCATTTACACTAAATATACAATATTCAAATGCGTCTCAAGATAAAGGCAGCATACTGAAGTCTATATTAAACAATGTATTATATAATATTAACAGTGTTGTATATGCTAACTTGCCTAAAATTGCTGAGATAAAAGAAACCACCGTTAAAGGCCGCGAATACAAATACATTGATTTTATTTTACCCGGACAGTTAGGATTCTCCTTATTGAGCACGGGCGTATTTGGTACAGCTTTCGTATTTTTGAGTTTACGCCAAACTTTAGTTATTAAACGCTTTTTTGCCACACCGGTAAAACGCTACAGCATTGTATTAGGTGAAATGCTTGCCAGGGTAATATTCGGGTTATTAGGTGCTTTGGTTATTATTATAATTGGGCATTATGCTTTTGGGTTTACCTTAATAAATGGCTTGGGCACCATGCTGAATATGCTGGTGCTATCGTTCATAGGGCTCATCGTTTTTATGGGCTTTGGCTTTATTATATCGGGCTTGGCCAAAAACGAAACCAGCGTACCTCCCCTATCCAACATTATTACCTTACCTCAATTTTTACTGTCGGGTACGTTTTTTTCTACAGCCGCTTTTCCTAAATGGTTGCAGCCAATCAGTAATGCTTTACCGCTTACACATCTTAATAACGCCATGCGTAAAGTGGCCTTTGAAGGAGCCGGCCTGGGCGATGTTACCCACCAGTTACTCATTTTGTTAGCTTGGGGTATAGTGATTTATGCAATAGCTATTAAAACCTTTAAATGGGAATAAATCATAATTTAAAAACAGGAACGATAAATAAGATACACTATGTGTTGTGTTGGTGCGACTGAAAGCTGCATTGCAAAATTTATAGCGTGAATAAGCAGTTATTAATTTAGTATAAGCAATGAGCCTATGTTTTGTTAAGATGCTATTAAATTATTACCACACGATTTACATTTTCATAATTTGCATTATCTTAGCAGCCGCAATATTGTATATAATACACTAACCCAAAACAGCATTATGAGCTTAATAATTGATGTACATGCCCGCCAGATACTGGATTCGCGCGGTAACCCTACAGTTGAAGTAGAAGTTTTAACAGAAAACGGAGCATTAGGCCGTGCTGCAGTACCATCGGGCGCGTCAACCGGTGCTCACGAGGCGGTTGAGCTACGCGATAACGATAAAAGCAAATACATGGGTAAAGGCGTTTTACAAGCCGTTGCCAACGTAAACGATATTATTGCCAAAGAACTGCATGGTGTGGATGTGTTTGAACAAAACACTATCGACCAGATTATGATAGACCTTGACGGCACACATAATAAAAGTAAATTAGGTGCTAACGCAATTTTAGGTGTTTCTTTAGCTGCTGCCAAAGCTGCCGCGCAAGAAAGCCGTCAGCCTTTATACCGTTACGTAGGTGGGGTGAATGCCAATACGCTGCCTATCCCAATGATGAACATCGTTAACGGTGGTTCACACTCTGATGCGCCTATCGCCTTTCAGGAATTTATGATTATGCCGGTTGGCGCCCCTACTTTTTCGGAAGCATTGCGTTGGGGTACCGAAGTTTTTCATAATCTGAAAAAGATTTTACATGACCGTAGCCTTTCTACCGCTGTAGGTGACGAAGGTGGCTTTGCTCCTAAATTTGAAGGTACCGAAGATGGCGTAGAAACCATTATACAAGCTATTGAAAAGGCTGGTTACAAAGCTGGCGAAGATATTTGCCTGGCGTTTGACTGTGCCGCTTCTGAGTTTTATGTTGATGGCAAATACGACTATACTAAATTTGAAGGTGAAAAAGGTGCTATCCGCACCAGTGCCGAGCAAGTTGAATACCTGGCGCAGTTAGCCGAAAAATATCCTATCATTTCTATTGAAGACGGTATGGCCGAAGACGATTGGGATGGCTGGAAATTATTAACCGAAAGATTGGGTGCTAAAATACAACTGGTAGGTGATGATTTATTTGTAACTAATGTAACCCGTTTACAACAAGGAATTGATACCAACGTGGGTAACTCTATATTGGTAAAAGTAAACCAAATTGGTTCGTTAACCGAAACCATTAACGCCGTAAGCTTAGCACAAACCAACGGTTACACTTCGGTAATGAGCCACCGCTCTGGCGAAACTGAAGACAGCACCATTGCAGATTTAGCAGTAGCTTTAAATTGCGGTCAAATTAAAACCGGTTCGGCTTCCCGTTCAGACAGGATTGCAAAATACAATCAATTACTACGTATTGAAGAAGAATTAGGCGCAAATGCCAAATTTATCGGTAAAAACTTTAAGTTTTTTAAGAAGTAGTGAGTAGTTGATTAAATCTTCATCAATAAGAAAGCCGCTCAAAAAATGAGCGGCTTTCTTATTGATGATATTTTCTAAAAGTTATCCCTACGGGCAAGAATTATTCGTAAGATTTCGTTTTTAAGAGGCATAATGGGTTGCTATACGCCATTAGGTGAGGCTACCGGTATGCTTATTCACAATAGCGAACAGATCTATTAAGTCGAATGGCTTTTTCAGGTAACCATCTGCCATACCGGCATCTGCAATTTCTTTGATATTGCTTACAGCCGATACGATAATAACCGGAATATGACTGGTAGACGGGTTTGTTTTAATTTCCTTACTGATCTGCTGCCCGTTGGCATCGCTTTTCCAATCGGTCAGCCAGTTGTCCAACAAAATCAGGTCTGGTTTCAACTCTGCCAGGTTCTTTAATATCCTGGCACTTTCTGAAGCTATTACTTCAAAGTTTTCTGTCTGTAAAGCATATATAATCGTGTCTCTTATATCTTTGTCATCTTCAATAAGTAATATTTTCTTGGCCATACTGGTATCGGTGTAAATAGTATTGTTATAATTGAGGCGTAACCAACTGCCTTATTACAGGTGGGCTAAACGTTTGCACATTATTAACAATTATAACCAGGCATTTTGTTTTAACTGTTAACACAAAATTGATGATTTTTAAGAAAATATAAAGTGTTGACATTAATGTTATGCCAACCGTACCAAAGTTTTAATATGTGGCGGTTGTAATAATAACACTGGTATTACACGTACAAAATGTTTATAATGACGAGTTTCACGGTGCTTTATCAGGGCTTTTTCATTTTGCCAACACGCTATGATAATGTAGCAACAAGGCTCATCTTTATACTGGTTAAGTTGATATTCTATACACCCTTCATCATGCACCGATGCTTCAACCAGCCGTTTCAATTCCTGCTCAAATGTGTCTTCTGCATCATGGTTACAATGCAGTATAGTTATCACTTTTACACTCATAACACAAATGATTATCTATCAAATATACCCATCTGCAAGGGCCAATTGTTCAATTAACAATAATAAACTTATACCCGCGCGTAGCAAGATCTGCAACGTGGCTCATAACTTTCTTTTTCACCCAGCAAAACGCGGCTTTCATCGGGCACCAAACGGTACGAATACAGGGCCGGGTTACCGCAGTTTACACATACGGCATGCACCTTGGTAACCGATTCGGCAATGGCCATTACGCCGGGCATAGGCCCAAAAGGTTTTCCTTTAAAATCCATGTCAAGTCCGGCCACAATAACACGCACCCCTTTATTGGCCAGGGTATTGCATACATAAGCCAGCTCGTCATCAAAAAACTGGGCCTCATCAATACCTACTACCTGCACACGGCTGCCCAGCAGTAATATAGCCGAAGAACTTTCTACAGGAGTACACGGAATACTGATTTGGTTATGCGATACTACCGCTTCGGCATCATAGCGGGTATCGGTCATGGGTTTAAAGATCTCTACTTGCAGGCGGGCTATCTGGGCCCTGCGAAGCCTGCGTATCAGTTCTTCGGTTTTACCCGAAAACATCGATCCGCACACCACTTCAATACTTCCGCCGTGTTCACCGCGCCTTTTAAAAACATCTTCACTAAACAGCATTCACAAAAACTTTACAGCCGACTAATATCAGAATTATATCTTACTTTTGAGTAGGCACATTATCAACATTGGCTTACATGAAACAACAGGAGATACTCAAAAAGATAGGTAATATACTTAAAGAACTGAACGAGCAATACGATTACCTGCAGGCCGAAGAAGCACATGCCAACGACCTGGAACTGGAATTATTTGCTGCCAACGCCAAGTTTTTAACAGACCATACCGAAATACTGCGTAAAATTAACGTGCAAAACTTAAACACGCCTTTAACCCTTCCCGAGCATACGCAAACAGCAGAATTTAACAGCTTGCCTACGCCCGATATTGAAGCGAGTATCAGCTATAATCCCGTTCAAACTATTACTGAAAGTCCTCTACCCTCATTGGCTGAAAGTGCCGTAACTTACGAACCGCAAACAGAGCCTATTTTGGAACAAGAGCAGGAAATAGCGGAAACCCACCAGGAACCGGCCCAGGAATATTTTCACCCTTTGGCTGAAGAAAGAACAGAACCCCAAATTTCGATAGAGCCCGCCGCAGCGCGTGATACCTACGATTATATACGCCACGAGCCACAGGTTAGCGACGATCATCATACCTTCAGCATGAGCAGCCACAGCCAGGAAGAAGAAACTCCTCCGCATGTAGACCTTACCCCTGTAGAACCAAAACAGGCTGAACCCATGCAAGTATATTACCCGGTTGTAGAACCCGAAGAAATTACCGATACCGACAAAACCGCGCAAGAGCCGGTGGTATATGCCAACCACACTACTACCCCGCAAATAATTCAACTACCTGAGCCAGAGCCGATAGAAAGATTATACTCGTTTACCGAGGAGATCAAGGCACCAGAACCTAATAATTTTGAACAGATAGCTTCGAATTACCCGCTGCCCGCCACCGAAGCCCATAAGCCAGAACCCGAGCAGCCTTTAACATTAAACGAAAGGCTATCCGCTCAACTACGTCCAAATCACACACCTTCTTCCCCTGCACAGCATACGCCAACCGCAGTATCAGACATTAAAGCGGCTATTAACCTGAATGATAAAATGCTGTTTGTGAAAGACCTGTTTAATGGCTATAGCCTGGCCTACAGCGAAGCTATTGAATTACTTAACCGCTGCAAAAGCTTTGATGAAGCCGACCGCTTTTTAAAATCCAATTATGTTGCCAAAAACCAATGGGCCGATAAACCTGCAACGGTAGATCAGTTTTATGCTGTACTTCACCGCAGGTTTACGGTTTAAGTAAATTTTAACATCCAACAATTGTTGGCGTTTAGTGGTGTCTGTAAATTACTATCAATGAAATCTTTGTGGTTAACGTACTTTTTGTTGCTATCAACGTTTGTAAATGCGCAAAATATTACGGCGCTTAAACAGGTATCTGGAAGCGATTCTATTAGTAACGGTACTTGCATTATTTACGGAAGCTTCATACAACGCTTAGGTTTCACCAGCGGAGGTTACCCGCAAGACATTAGAATAGAGAATACCGAAACAAAAGAAGTATTTTCCTTTCGGGTTAAACCAACATTTAAATCGGCCAAAGAAAACACTTTTTGCTTTAGTATAAAGCCGGGTACCTACACCATTTTAAATTATTGGTTTACCCAAAGTAAATGGTACGGCGGTAAAATGTTTACCGAACCAGTTATTAATAACGAAAATCGTCCTTATACATTCACCGTAAATAAACCGTTGAATTACCTGGGAACATGGCATTTTAAAACAAAAAACGTGTCGTTTTCAGCTGATAAAACCGTGCTTGATGCAAAGTTAAAAAGCGACTACAACCATATCAATTTTGAAACCGCTGATACTGTTTTACCGGTAGTATTAAAGTAAATAAATTTAAAACGCTCTAACAACTCCCCTCTTGCGCTATTTTTTTCATATAGGTTATCATGGTACCCAGTACAGCGGTTGGCAGCGAAACAAAGATGCGCCCAGTGTACAGTTGGTGGTTGAGAATGCGCTTTACCACGTTTTAAAAACACCAAAACAGGTTATAGGTTGTGGCCGTACCGACGCCCATGTACATGCCAACCAGTTCTTTTTTCACATGGATGCCGAGGAGACGTGGAATTATGATCTGAAATTCAGGCTCAACAAACTATTGCCCGATGATATTGCCATTTTTGATATTATACCCATGGAAGGCCTGCCCCATGCCCGCTTTGATGCGGTTCAGCGGTCGTATAATTATTTCATCCATACCTATAAAGACCCATTTCTGAGCAAATTTAGTTCCTTATATATGGCTAAGGGCTGGAACCTGCAACTGATGCAACGTGCAGCGCAATTGCTACTAAGCTATACCGATTATCATGCCTTTTGTAAAATGCCTGACCGCAACGAGCATACTACTTGCAACATCAGTGCTGCCAATTTTTATACGGATAGCATTGGAGATAAACTCCGCTTCAATATATCAGCCAACCGATTTTTGGGCAAAATGGTACGTATTATTGTAGGTAAACTGTTAGATGTAGGTACCGGTAAATTAAGCATCGATGAGTTTGAGCACTACCTGCTTAATCCGCAATTATCGCAGGTTATCAAACCGGCATATCCGCAGGGCTTATATTTAAGCAAGATCACTTACCCATATTTGGATCTTGCCCCGAGAAGTAATTTTAGCCAAATGCTGGCCGGTGAAGGGGCGTTATGGAAAAAAGTCTAAATTAACTGTGTAAATAATGTCATCAATGTTCTAAAAAGCGTTTTCCACATTAATTATTGATAAAGATTGTTCACTATACCGAAAATGTAAATTATTATACCTACCTTGCCTACTTATTCAACAATACAATATAATGCAAGAAGGAACAGTAAAATTTTTTAATGAGGAAAAAGGTTTTGGTTTTATTACACCAAACAATGGTGGTAAAGAAATCTTTGTACACTCATCAGGTTTAATTGACAACATTCGTGAAAACAATGTAGTTAATTTTGACGTGGAAGAAGGCCGTAAAGGACCAAACGCAGTAAATGTAAAATTAGTTTAATCACTATATCTTATTGTGAAGCATCTTCCTCATGGGAAGATGCTTTTTTTGTGAATGTTGTAAAAGCGCTTCATTCTAAGTAAAAACCTCGTCAATGCATAAACAAGCTGTTCATTTACAGCATCTTGCATCATAAAACGCTAAGTAATAAATTTTAATATAATCAATGGGTAGGTCAACAGAAACATTTAGTAAAAAAGAGCGAGAAAAGAAAAAAGCTATAAAGCAACGGGACAAGAAAGAGAAATCGGAAGACCGTAAAAACAATTCGGACAAGGGCAAAACCCTTGATGATATGATGGCATATATTGATGAGAATGGCAACATAACATCAACTCCACCAGATCCGACCAAGAAGAAAAAGATCATATCGACCGATGATATCCAAATTAGTGTGCCTAAGCAGGAAGACATTGTGCAGGATGTGATCAGGAACGGCACAGTAACACACTTTAACGATTCTAAAGGTTATGGTTTCATTAGAGACCACGTAACCCAGGATAGTGTTTTCGTACACATCAACGGGTTAATTGACCCTGTTAAAGAAAATGATAAAGTAACTTTTGAAACCGAACAGGGTCAAAAAGGCCTTAACGCTATTAAAGTAAAACTAACTGCCAAATAAGTAGTTAACTCTACATAAAGAGCGATCTGGCTCAAAAGTAAAAAGCCTTTTATCAACCTATTGATAAAAGGCTTTTTACTTTTCATTAGTAGCACTGCATATCAGCCAAAAATATAACTTCAGGTGGTTGTTAAAGCTACAGGCAATATTTTTCCATTAAAAAATTTATGGCCTGTGAGGGCAAAATCGGCTACGTATTTACCCATTTCAAAAGCCATCACCGGCGATTGATAATTGGGGAATGCATTCTCCAGCATTTCCGTTTGCGCCGAACCTAAAGCCAGGCAATTCACGCTGATCTGCTGCTCGGCCAGTTCTTGTGCCAGGCATTCGGTTAAGGTATGCAAAGCTGCTTTGCTGGCCGAGTACGCCGATAATCCGGCAAATTTCGAACTGCCCGTAAAGCCGCCCATGCTGCCAATGTTCACAATATGTCCACCCGCAACAATACTGGGTACCATAGCCTGTATCATGCGTACATGGCCTAAAAAGTTACTTTGCAGCATATCTACAAAGTCAAGTTGGCCCAGTTGGGTAAAGGGTTTATTAATTAAGGCCCCTGCGTTATTGATCAGCACATCAACCTTACCGTCGAAATGTGCTTTTACAAACTGCTGCAAGTCATTGTAAACATCATGTACTATGTCGAAAGCAATGGGGTATAATATGCAGTCCGGGTTCAACCCTTTAGCGATCTCCAGTAAACGGGTAAGCTTATCCTGCGACCGGGCCAATGCAATGATCTTATGTTTGTTGCTTAAAGCTAATTCAATAACGGCTTCAAAGCCTACGCCACTGCTGGCACCAGTAATGATGATATTCATAAAGAGAAAGGATTGATCAGTATAACCTTGTTATCAAGAGAAGCAAAATCGGCCATATTATTAGTTAGCAAAGGTTTACTTTCTACAAAGGCCGTCGCATAAATCAAGGCATCGGGCAATTTAATACGGTAATTTTTACGAAGGTTGATAGTTGCTTCGGCAATGGCATCTGAAACAGGAATAACTTTTAATATAGAGCAGATGCTATTGATGATTTCGTACTCTTCAATGTTTTGAAAAGAATATCCTAAAGCCTCTATCTTGGTTATTACAGAAATACCGGCGTCTTCCAAAAATAAGGCTTGAGGATTTAAAAGGTTTTTGGATAAGTAGATGAGGACGTTAGTATCAAATATCACGCTCCCATTCCTTTCTTAATTGGCGTTGCCATTCAACTGGATCTTTAATATCAGCAAATAGATTTTTTCCCTCAGCGGCTGCCAAAAGAGCTTTAACTCGATCCAAAACGGATAAAGAGGTACCTTCATACATTAAATGTTCTGATTTTTCTTCCTGCACATCTTTAACAAATGCTGCGCTTCGAAGCAAATGCTTCAAGGCATCAACCTGCTCATCATCAACAGTAACTCTTAATGTTGTCATACCT
This sequence comes from Mucilaginibacter terrae, assembly GCF_042679325.1. Taxonomy (GTDB): domain Bacteria; phylum Bacteroidota; class Bacteroidia; order Sphingobacteriales; family Sphingobacteriaceae; genus Mucilaginibacter; species Mucilaginibacter terrae. The sequence continues at coordinate 192,096 of NZ_JBHTMJ010000018.1, read as the reverse complement.
AAATATACAAACAAAAATTTGAAATCACTGGTTTGTCGCCGCAGGTGGTTGGTCAGCTTCTTGCACAGTGGGTAACCCCTCTTCTAAACGGCTTGGGCGTAATACGTAATATACACCCAGTAACGATACAATAAGTGAAATAATATAAAACGAGATACTTAAAAATACAGCCAGCGCCACATTCATGTGAAAAGGAACCGATAGCTGTGTAAAAATAGCTTCACGTGCCCCCGCACCACCTAACGAAATAGGCACCACAGCCGCTAAAGCAGATATTAAAAAAGATAAAAGGTAAGGTGCAAACTTTCCATTAAAACCCTGACCAAGGAGTACCATAATTATAGTTAACACTTGCAATGATTGCACCAGCACAGCCTTGGCATGCCCCTGGAAAAAGTTTTTAGTATATTCTTTAAAAAATTTATGAGCGACAAAGTAATAAATAGCTGTACCCAATAAAAAGATACTGGCTGGTATGGCAATATGCAATTCTACCTGCGGAACAAACAATATTAAAGCTACTATAATGAGCCCAATAGCCCAAAGGCCACTTAAACGATCAAATAAAATGGCCCAGAACACTTTTTTGGCCGGAAGTTTATATGTTTTATTAAGCAGGTAGATCTTATAACCATCACCCCCAATACCGCCGGGCAGTAAAAAGTTGTAAAACATACCTAACAGGTAAAGTCTAAAATTAAATTTTGGGTCTAACCGTAAATTAATAGACTTAAAAAAGCTTAATAACCGCCAGGACGATACAATGCTGGACAGAAAGAAAACAAAAACAGCAGCGCCCATCCACCAATAATTGGCAGTTAACAGCTTATATTTTACTTCTTTAAAAGGCACCTTAGTAAAAACATAGTATAATAAACCGGAAGTTACCACAATTTTGAGCACCAGTTTAGTAGCGCTCCACAGCGTATCTTTCCAGGTTTTTGTTTTTGGAAGAGTTTCCGAATCAGTCATTTGAGGCAAAACTATAAAAAATCATCCAATACCTGTTTATGGTTACGCAACCTTAACATTTATTAACCATTGTTTATGACAGTTAATTTACGATGAATACATTATTTTTGCGCAAATTTTAAAGTCCATGAGCAAAGTAAAAGTTGGGTTGGTACAAACAACCTGCACAGCTGATAAACAGCAAAATTTACAAAAAGCTATTGAAAAGGTACGTGAGGCCGCTAAAGGCGGTGCTCAAATCATTTGCCTGCAAGAGCTTTTTACCTCACTGTATTTTTGCGACGAGGAAAATTATGATAACTTTCAGCTGGCAGAAGCTATTCCCGGCCCTTCAACCGATGAGTTATCTAAAGTAGCTGCCGAATTGGGTGTGGTAATTATTGCTTCCCTATTCGAAAAAAGGACACAAGGCTTATACCACAATACTACAGCGGTACTCGATGCCGATGGCGCATACCTGGGTAAATACCGCAAAATGCACATCCCCGATGACCCTGGCTTTTACGAAAAATTCTACTTTACCCCTGGCGATTTAGGCTATAAAGTATTTAAAACCAAGTTTGCTACCGTGGGCGTATTAATATGCTGGGATCAGTGGTATCCCGAAGCAGCCCGTATTACTTCGTTAATGGGTGCCGAAATACTGTTTTATCCAACTGCCATAGGATGGGCTTCCACCCAGGATGTGGATACCAATACCGAGCAATACAATGCCTGGCAAACCATACAACGTTCGCATGCCATTGCCAATGGCGTACATGTGGTAAGCGTAAACCGTGTAGGCGAAGAAGTTGGCCTGAAATTTTGGGGTGGGTCGTTTGTATCGAACCCATTTGGCAAGGTGATTTTTCAGGGCGACCACCATGAAGAACAAGTGACCACCATAGAATTGGATCTGGATAAAACCGACCATTATCGTACCCACTGGCCGTTTTTACGCGACAGAAGGATAGACAGTTATCAGCCTATTACTAAACGACTGATTGACAATGACTAATTTAAAAAACTCTCAGGCTCTCGGACTTACGGACTTCGCCGCACTGCAAGGATATATCTTCCCTGCAGAATGGGCACCGCATACCGCTACCTGGCTGAGCTGGCCGCATAAGGAAGCCTCATGGCCGGGTAAATTGGAAACTATTTACGCTAAATACTGCGAGTTTATTAAAGCAATATCGATAGGAGAGTTGGTGCGTATTAACGTGGCCGATAAGCCGATGCAGGAACTTGCTACCCAGCACTTGCACAAAGCAGGAGTTGATTTGAACCGGATTCAGTTCTTTGAATTTCCAACTAACGATGCTTGGTGCCGCGATCATGGTCCGGCATTTTTAGTAAATCCTGATACGAAAAAGAAGGTGGTGATTGACTGGGGTTACAATGCCTGGGGAGGCAAATACCCTCCTTACGACCTGGATGACGTGATTCCGACCCGTATAGCCGAGCATTTCAACCTGCCGGTGTACCACCCGGGAATTGTAATGGAAGGCGGCTCAGTCGATTTTAACGGCAAGGGTACTGTATTGACTACAACAGCCTGTTTATTGAACCCCAACCGCAACCCGCACTTAAACCAGCAGCAAATTGAAGAATACCTGCAAAACTATTACGGTGTACAGCAGGTGCTTTGGCTGGGCGATGGCATTATTGGCGACGATACCGACGGCCATATAGACGATATTACCCGCTTTGTAAACGAGGATACCGTAGTAACCGTGGTGGAAGGAAACAGGAACGACGAGAACTATCACCTTCTGCAAGAAAACCTGGAAACGCTGAAAACCATGCGGTTAATTAATGGCAAACAACTCAACATCATTGAGTTACCTATGCCAACGCCAGTTATTTACGACGACCAGATCCTGCCTGCCTCATACGCTAACTTCTACATTAGCAATGCAGCTGTAGTGGTACCAACCTACCGTTGCGCTAATGACGATAAGGCCTTAGATATTATAACCCAATGCTTCCCCGACCGTAAGGTGGTGGGGATAGACTCTACCGATATTATTTGGGGGCTGGGCAGTTTCCACTGCCTGAGCCAGCAAGAACCGGAAGTTTAACAAAACAATAAAACCTGCTCAAATGAGTAGGTTTTATTGTTTTAAGTGCAAAACCCAGTTCAAGAAACTTCATATAACTTCAAAAAAGTACAAATAATTAGATATTTCTTCATTTAATTAGATTTGAGCGCACCGCAAAATTGACTATGCGAAGTTTCCGGTCAAATCGTCTTACCCCGTATTTCCCAAATCTTGTTGTCTCATATTTTTCATGATCAAATTGACTACCTGATTTTTTTGGCCTAAGATTTTCATCAAGCTTATAACCTGAAAAACTAAAGCCTTTCAAAGTTTGCCTGAATCAAATTATTACCGCTCACTGACAAGCTGTAACCCAACGATCATCTTCCATAATTGCCGCTCTAACTTGCCACAAACTTTTTCACCGACCAAATCACCGTCTTTACCGACAAACTAACTCCAACTGCCATTTAACTATAGGCATTTGCCTCCAATAGCATTAGTTTTGGATCATAGAATTACAATTATTATATCATGAGTATCCAACCATCATATCCAAACCGCCCGCAAAACAACGGAAAAGTATTTGCCGGCCTTATACTATTGGGCGTAGGTAGCATATTACTGCTGCGCCAGTTCAGCTTTTTCTTTTTCCCCGGCTGGCTGTTCAGCTGGCCAATGTTGCTCATTGTAATAGGTTTATTTAACGGGTTTAAACACGATTTTAAAAGCCCTACCTGGTTTATACTCATCCTAATTGGCGTGGTATTTTTATCGGGGCGGTTAATCCCGGGGTTCGATCTGCGTGCATATATATGGCCTATGGCTATTATTGCTGTAGGTATATGGCTTATTGTAAGGCGTAACCACAAACCAAGTTTTGGCAAAAAATGGAAAGCCGACCAGTTGGCATCACAAGCCACATTTATACCCGAGGCCGATTATATTGTTAAACCCGAAGGAACAACCGAAACCCCTAAGGAGCCATTTAACCATAACAATTACAGCAATATCCCTAAAAACGATGATTTTCTTGATTCCTTATCCATTTTTGGCGGAGTAAAAAAAATAGTCTTATCCAAAGATTTTAAAGGTGGCGAGATCGTCAACATTTTTGGCGGATCTGAAGTAGACTTTACCCGGGCCGATATTAACGGAACCGTTATGATTGAAATTACCCAGGTTTTTGGTGGGGTAAAGCTTATTGTTCCGCCGCACTGGCAGGTACAGTCTGATATGGCCGCCGTTTTTGCCGGTATAGATGATAAACGGTTTGGCAACGCTGCCGCGCAAACCTCCGATAAAGTATTGATCCTCAAAGGAATATCTATATTTGCAGGGGTAGATGTTCGTAGTTTCTAAACTTTAAAAACACAAAATCATGAACTGGTATTTGATCATCATAAGCATTTATACTATTTTAAAGCTGGTAATTGCCTTTTTAAGTGCACCGCTTGCTTAATAGTTGAGTATATTGTACAACCTTAGTTATCACCAATAACCGCATGTCCACGTCATCAACCCTATTTAGTAAACTAAACCTGGCCTTTGCCACTGGTGGTTTAGCGTGGACGGCGTTGCAAATTTACATTATACACAGTTTTGGCTTTGACTGGTACACCGCAGCTACCGATAGTGTAGTAAGCGTGGTACCGCTGGCCGCGGCCTGCTGGTTAATTGATAATAACCTCCGTTACTATCAACCCGGAAAGGGCAGTTATATTAACCTGTTTATTTGGTGCGTTGTACTGGCCGGTGTTTGTACGTTTACGGTAAGATGGGCGCTGCCTATGCTGGTTGCAGATAGCAACTATACTGGTTTTCTCCGGCAATCGCTCATTATCAGGCTTTTTACCAATTTTATGGCTATAGGTTGGATGGCCATGATTAGCCTGATATGGTATGTACAGCAAGACCAAAAAGAGAACGAGCGCCGCAAAACCGAAGCCGAGCAACTGGCACGCGATGCCGAATTATACAACCTGCGCCAACAGTTACAACCTCACTTTTTGTTCAACAGCCTTAACTCCATTAATGCGCTGATAGGCTTTAAGCCCGATGAAGCCCGTAAAATGATCCATCAACTTTCCGATTTTTTACGTGGAACCTTAAAAAAAGATGATCAGAAACAAGTACCGCTGAAAGAAGAACTGGAGCATCTGAACTTATATCTCGACATAGAAAAAGTACGCTTTGGTCACCGCCTGCAAACCGAAATCAGCTGCGATGATAAATGCAGCGAGGCCATGCTCCCACCCTTGTTATTGCAGCCCATAGTAGAGAACGCCATTAAGTTTGGCTTGTACGATACCACCGGTGAGGTAACCATTAGCATTAGAGCCGAGGTGGAGGACAAGTACCTGGTAGTTGTGGTGCAAAACCCATACGACCAGCAAACCGCCCGCCCGCGGCATGGTACCGGTTTTGGCGTAAGCGGCATACAGCGTCGCCTGTATTTGCTTTTTGCCCGTAACGACCTGGTGGAAACTTACCAAAATGATGATATATTTACCATCATGATTAAGATACCCCAGGCATGAAATGCGTACTGATTATTGACGACGAACCCTTAGCCCGCATGGTAGTACAGGAATACCTGCAGCCCTTTAACAACCAGTTGCAGGTAATACAGGAGTGTGGAGATGGTTTTGAAGGTATTAAAGCGATAATGCAGCACCAGCCCGACCTCATTTTTTTGGATGTGCAGATGCCCAAAATAAACGGCTTTGAAATGCTGGAATTGGTGGAACATGCCCCACAGGTAATTTTCACTACCGCTTTTGATGAATATGCCATTAAAGCTTTTGAGACCCACGCAGTTGACTACTTGTTAAAACCCTTTAGCCGGGAACGATTTAATAAAGCTATTGAAAAATATCTGTTGCAAGCCAACAATAAACCGGTAGCCAAACCCAACGAAGCACTGCTGGAAACCGCGGCACAATCTCCTGCGCAGCATGAGCGTGTTGTAGTGAAAACCGGTACCAAGGTAAAGATCATCCCGGTGCATGATATTGAATACCTGGCGGCCGACGATGATTACGTGAGCATTTATACTTCCGAAGGTTCGTTTCTGAAAAATAAGACCATGAGCTTTTTTGAGCAAACGCTGGATGCCCGGCACTTTGCCCGTGTACACCGCTCTTATATGGTAAACGTAGCCCAAATAACCCGTATAGATCCGTTTGAAAAAGATGCGCATGTTGCCATTCTGAGATCAGGCGCCCGCATACCAGTAAGCAAAGCCGGTTATGTAAAGCTGAGGCAGGTTTTAGGGATATAAAACCACGGCCTTACCCGGGAGGCAGAAAGAAAACGCTATGCGGTAATTAATTTACAGATTACATTATACGAACGCAAGTACACCAATATCGCTATACGTAGGAGACATAAGGTATTGTGCCTCTACGTGATACACATTTCAATTACATACATTTAGCAGACACAAAGTATTGTGCCTCTACGTAATACACATTTCAATTACATACATTTAGGAGACACATAGTATTGTGCCTCTACGTGATACACATTTCAATTACATATATTTAGGAGACACAAGGTATTGTGCATCTACGTGATACACATTTCAATTACATACATTTAGGAGACACAAGGTATTGTGCCTCTACGTGATACACATTTCAGTTACATATAACTTTTAAATTATACCTCGCCATAAACATATTGAAAGAAAAGAAAAAAGCGGGTGCCTCACAGCATCCGCTTTTCTTTTACAGATCAATTTCTAACTACACCGCATCCGATAAAGAACTAAACGTAAAGTCCCTGATCTTCATCGGTGGGATCAGCGCGTTCTGGCCGCTTTCTCCGCTTACGGTACGTTCGCTTTTACCTAAAGCTTCCAGGTTGTTGAGCATAATTACCGGGCTTTCGTTAAAACGGAAGTTTTTCACCGGGAACTTAATTTTGCCGTTCTCAATGTAAAATGTACCATCGCGGGTAAGGCCGGTGTACAGCAGGGTTTGCGGGTCAACCGGGCGTATATACCACAAACGCGTAACCAATATACCTTTTTCGGTGCCTTTAATCAACTCCTCTAAAGTTTGGGTTCCGCCTTCCATAATAATACCACCCGGGCGCGGAATAGGTTGTACACCTTTTTTTTCGGCCCAATAACGAGAGTAGGCTAAGTTTTTAACCACGCCCTTTTCAATCCAGTTTACCCGGTTTTGCGCCTGTCCGTCGCCGCTCCAGCGGCTGGTAGGCAGATCGAGGTTAGCCGGATCTGAATAGATGTTTACCCGCTCGTCAACCATTTTTTCACCCAGGCGGGTTTTACCACCCGGAAGGCTTAAAAAGCTGCGGCCTTCATCGGCACTACGGGCATCTAAACTACCGTACAATTGTTCTAATAAAACAATACCTGCGGCAGGTTCTAAAATAACGGTGTATTTACCCGGCTCCAACGCTTTGGCCGTTGCCGAACCAGTTGCTTTGGTAGCGGCAATTTTAGAAAAAGCCAGCGTATCTAATTTAGCTACATCATTGTAGGCTTTAGTAGCATAGCCCGATCCTTTACCATCTTCGGTACGCAGCGTAACCGAAAAGTTAATATCTGTCGAAGTATTGTAAGCGAACAAACCTTTAGAGTTCATCATGGCGGAAAAGCCGGTACTGTTCTCCAAAAAGCCGGCAGCAGTTAGCTTGGCATCTTTGGCAACCTTTAAACTGGCCTGCACCATATCGGCCCGGAGCTTGGGTGTAAGGTTAGCTGTTGCCGGTACAAATGTTTTAGTAGGCGGACCATAAGTTTGCGGACCTAAAAACGGCATAAACTCCGGGTTTTCGGGGGCCAATTGAGCCAGTTCTTCCGAACGGCGTACCACTTTTTCTAACGAGGCATCATCAAACTCGTTAATAGTAGCGGTACCAACTTTTTTGCCAAAGGCCGATGATACCACCATACTGTTACGGCTTATAGCGCCGCTGGTTGATACCGAATTACGTGCATAACGGATGTTTGACGAATCGCCGCCACCTAAATTAATTTCGCATTGTTCGGCTTTTGAGTAGCTGAGCGCTTTTTTTAGCAAGGCGCGTGCTTGTTCTTCTGTTAATATAGCCATAATAGGTTTTATATTTTGCGTGCTGTATTGATAACGTTAACTCCTTTAAATTTAGCTGTAGACGACCCGTGAGATACGGCGCTCGACTGGCTGGGCTGCCCTTTACCATCAAAAAAAGATCCGCCTAAACGGTAATCGCTTTGATCGGCAACGTCAGAACAGCTGTTCCAAAACTCCTGGGTGTTCGATTGATAGGCCACATCATTCAGCATGCCTACAATTTGTCCGTTCTTCACTTCGTAATATAACTGGCCGCTAAACTGAAAATTATAACGCTGCTGATCTATAGAGAATGAACTATCGCCAATAATGTAAATACCCTTCTCGGTGTTCTTGATCATATCGGCCACTTTAAGCGCTTCTTTACCCGGCTGTAAACTTACGTTAGGCATACGCTGAAACTGAACGGAAGACCAGCTATCGGCATAGCAGCAACCCTGCGATTCTTTCAGGCCGATGATATGGCCCTGGTCGCGGATGGACTGGTAATTAACCAGCACGCCGTCTTTTATAATATCCCATTGCTTGGTGCCTACACCCTCGTCATCATAACCTACGGCACCTAACGAACCTTTTTGCAGCTTATCGGCCACAATATTTACTTTATCGCTTCCGAATTTAAATTTTTTAGATTCCCATTTATCCAGCGTTAAAAAGCTGGTACCGGCAAAATTAGCTTCGTAACCCAGCACACGGTCCAACTCGGAAGGGTGACCTACCGACTCGTGAATGGTTAACCATAAGTGTGACGGATCGAGGATCAGGTCGTACTTACCCGCTTCCACCGATTTGGCTTTCATTTTTTGATCGGCCTGGGTAGCTGCAGCGCGTGCATCTTCCAGCATATCGTAACGGTCGCGGTATAACGTGGTTGGCGCTGTTTTAATTTTTTCGCTTTCGCTCGGCATTACATACTCATAACCCATACCGCGCGGCGAACTCAACGACTGACGGGTAGAAAACTTCCCGGTTTTAGGATCGATGCGGGTTACGGTAAACAAAGGCCAAATGCGGTGTACGTCCTGGTCTATGTACGAACCATCACTGGATGCGAAATACTTTTGCTCGTTCACCAAAAACATAATGGAGTTAACGTAGTTAGCTCCGGCTTTAAGCGCGGCATCATTTACCGATAGCAACAGATCTACCTTCTCCTTTACCGGTACTTCAAAAGCATTACGCTCAATAGGTGCTTTCCAGCTTACTTCGCCGTAACCTTTTTGAGGGAGGAGTTGCACCGGATCGCTTTGCAGGCGGGCATTTTCTTTAGCAATGGCAACGGCCTGGGCAGCAGCTTTGGCAATACTGTCGTTATCCAGCTTATCAGTAGCGGCAAAGCCCCAGCAGCCGTTGGCCAGTACACGAATACCCATACCGTACGATTCGGTATTGACCACGTTTTGCACTTTGTTTTCGCGGGTTACTATAAACTGGTTAAGGTAACGGCCAATACGCACATCAGTATAAGTAGCACCCTTACCACGGGCCGCATTTAAAACCACATCGGCCATGCGTTTTTTGGTAGCCACATCCACGCCGCCCTGCAACATGGCCTCGGGCGAAATTGGTGAACCAAATACGGGGACCTGGCTCAGCATTGCCCCACCGAAACCCATGCCGGTGAGGTAGAGGAAATCTTTTCTGTTCAAAGTTGGTTGGTTAGTTGAATAGTTAAATTGTTGATTAGTTTAATTAGTTTTTGAAACGACGCCGATTGCGTCCCTCTTTGTTTTTATAAATAATATATATCCATTCAGTTTTGCCATGCACAAGTCTATTTCATCCTTTAGTATGGTAAACTGTTCTTTAGAAACAAGCCCATCGTCAAAACCAACAATTAAGTGATCGAGTGTTTCTGTCAGCGAGCCTCTTGCAATAACACAAAAACGTATATTATCCTGATAGTGAAATCTCCCGTGCCCTTCCGCAATATTATTACCAATGGACCTTGAAGAACGGATTATTTGATCGGTTAACCTGAACTTTTCGTCTACAGGAAAAGAAGCTGTTAACTCTTTTATTTGCATTCTGATGCTCCTTGCCTTTTTCCATACATCCAATTCTGTAAACGAAGCCATTGCAGTATTTTAAAACTAATCAACTACTTTACCAATCAACCATTCAACAAATTTAACCAATCCTCCTACCTGTATTAATCACGTTCACTTTATCAAATTTAGTGGTGGAACACCCATGCGATACGGCGCTCACCTGTGAGGGCTGGCCTTTACCATCGAAAAAAGAACCACCCATACGGAAATCGCTTTCATCGCAAATAGCGGAGCAGGAGTTCCAGAATTCCTGGGTGTTGGCCTGGTAGGCGGCTCCTTTTACCATACCCACTACTTTGCCTTCCTTAATTTCGTAACACAACTGGCTGCTGAACTGAAAATTATAACGTTGCTGATCGATTGAGTATGAATTACGGCCAAACATGTAAAGGCCTTTTTCGGTATTTTTGATCATTTCGGCAACTTTAAGCGGTGTTTTACCCGGTTGCAGGCTTACATTCGGCATGCGCTGAAACTGCACATCGCTCCAGGTTTGGGCGTAGCAGCAGCCTTGCGAGGCAGGCAAGCCCAATATATGGGCCTGATCGCGCGTGGCCTGGTAATTAACCAGTACGCCGTCTTTTATAATATCCCACTCGCCGGTCTTAACGCCCTCATCGTCATAACCAACAGCACCTAACGAACCGGGGCGAACTTTATCGCCTACAAAATTGACCATATTACTGCCGAACTGGAACTTTTTGGATTCCCATTTGTCGAGCGTTAAAAAGCTGGTACCGGCAAAATTGGCTTCATAACCCAACACCCGGTCCAGTTCGGTAGGGTGCCCAACCGATTCGTGTATGGTGAGGAACAAGTTGGTAGGATCGAGGATCAGGTCGTATTTACCCGGCTCTACTGGTTTGGCCTTTAATTTTTCGTTTAACTGGGCGGTGCCAATGCGCACATCTTCCAGCATATCGTACCGTTTTTTATAAATCGGGAAAATACCCTGGATCTTTTCTTTTTCATCGGGGATGAGATACTCATAACCCATGCCTACCGGCGCGCTTAACGAATTACGGGTTTCGTAACCACCGGTTTTAGGATCGGTTTTGGTTAAGGTGAACGAAGGCCACATGCGGTGAATATCCTGATCAATGTAAGAACCTTCCGTCGATGCAAAATATTTTTGCTCATTGATCATGAACAGGTTATTACTGATGAAAGTAGCCCCGGCTTTTAAGGCCACATCATTGGCGGCCAGCAATAGATCTACCTTATCTTTAATAGGAACTTCAAAAGCATTTTTTTCGATCGGTGTTTTCCAGCTGACCTCGCCATAGCCTTTTTGCGGGGCCAGCTGAACGGGTTCCGACTGTAAACGGGCGTTTTCTTTGGCTATACTTACCGCTAATTGAGCAGCTTTGGCAATGCTGTCGTTATCCAGTTTATCGGTAGCGGCAAAACCCCAGCAACCGTTAGCCAGCACCCTTACCCCCATGCCGTACGATTCGGAACTGGCTATGTTTTGCACCCGGGTTTCGCGCGTGCTAATAGATTGGTTGAGGTAACGGCCCAAACGCACATCGGCATAAGTGGCCCCTTTTGATTTGGCAGCATTTAGTGCCACATCGGCCATCCGTTTTTTAATGGCTACATCAACCGGCTGTAAAACAGTGCCCGGCACAACCGGCGAACCTATAACCGGCACGCCCTGCAACATGGCCGCACCAACACCCATACCGGTAAGATATAAGAAATCTTTTCTTTTCAATGCAAATGATATTTGATTGCGTAAGATAGCAATATGGCTTTAAATTTTATCGTTGAAACACTATAATTGACTTATTTCAATACTTTTTACCTATATATTTCAAAAAAGTATGTCATAAAAAACAAAAGCGGCTGTTCCTGAAAGAAACAACCGCTTTATTATCAATCAATCACTATGTTTTTGTTAATATCTCTTTACATTAAAGTCAGACACGCCACCTTTTAGGTGAATGTAGATCTTATTAGCCGCGGTTTGATATCCAGGAGTGATGTAATGGCTGCCATCTATCTTGGTAAAGCCTTCAAAATTATTGGAAGACAGGCCGGACGATACGTCAACCTTACAGGCCGCGTTCCTGGGTATGCTGATCTCCACTTCCGAAGCACCTGTAGCTACATTAACTTCGGTAAACGGCAGCTTGGCATCCAATTTTACCTTGGTGGATGTTGCACCGCCGCTAACGTTCAGGTTTCTAACCTTAAAAGGTGTTAAATCGAAATTCATTTCGGCTGCTCCGCTTCTGAGGTTTATATCCCATATTGGAGCCGTATGCAAACTAATGCGGGCTTCATTTTTGCGGTCGCTGTCCCAATTAAACCTGTTGTTATGGTTTTTCATGATAAAGTTGAGCACCATTACCGAATCATCAGTGCTTTTGGTAAATATATAATCGCCGAATGTTTCATGTGTAGTTGCCCGGAAAAGACTATCCGTAGTAGTGTTCAAGATATACTTGGTCGCTCCTCCAGTAATATTTAAACGAACCCTTTTTTCATCAGGCCTGTATAATTCTTCATACGTACTACTCACACCTTTCGATCTTTTGATGTCTCCATCGTTATCGGTAGTGTCCGAATCATCGTCGTCATTATCGTTATCGTCTATATTGAAACGATAATTGAACGGTGAACTATGATCGCGGTTTTTGCCAACATTGCTGAACAACACAAAACCTAAACCCATAACCAGCACGGCTACTTTTATAACGGTTGCCCATACAGTACGGTTGTTGGCCAGCATTAAGTTAACACCACCTATCACCAAAAATATAGGCCATAAACGGAACAGGTTACCCCAGTGAAAATCGATTACACCAAAGTTGTTGAGCAAAAATACGGCGCCAATAACAATCAGTACCAGGCCCGAAAATAATCTATCGCTTTTCATAACTATACAATTGGAGGGTTAGTATTTGATGAATTGTTTTTTACCGATGTAAATATGAGCGCCAGCCCTATAATTACTAATGGTACAGGCCACAGGTGTTCAAAGTCCCAGTCGGGGATAATATCGTATTCATCCAGCAGTAAAACACCGCCTAAAAACACCAGCACTACACCAGCTATTACGCTAAAGTTGCTTTTACGGCGCGGCTGCATTACAAAAGGTTCCTGGGTAAAGCCGGGTTGAGCATCTGCGGGAGGTACGCCAAAATCGTTTGCCGGTGGTACGGTATAATCAACGCCGGGGGTACCATAGGCATAAGGTTTTTTAGGCAAAACGATCATCAGTACAATGTAGATGATAACGCCGCCGCCTTTAAATATGAGCATAAGCAGGAACAAAGCCCTTACAATGGAAACATCTATGTCGAAGTAATCGGCCAAGCCTTTACACACACCGCCAATGGTTTTATTTTGCTCATCGCGGTAAAGTTTTTTAGTGCTGTACATTTGTGGTATGTTTAAATAGTTAATTATAACTGACCCAAAACCGGCTTAATTATGATCTCATCAACATTGGCACCTTTGCTCATGTTGTAAGCGTTGAGTACGGCGGCGGCAATATCTTCGGGGAGTACAAAACGTTCTGGCGGCACTGCAGTACCAGCCCATGAATTGGTTAAGGTTGAACCCGGAAGCACTGCGGTTACTTTTACACCGTAAGCCTGCATTTCAAGTTTCATTATACTACTAAGACTATACAGCGCAGCTTTTGTTACACTATAAATACCTGCATTTACAATCGGTTCTTTAGCGGCAATGGAGCATATATTAAAGATGTGTCCGCTGCGTTCGGTCATCATGGCTTTGCCAAAAAAGCGGTACAGCTCGTAAGCCGGCATCAGGTTGGTATTGATGTTTTGCATAAAGGCATCGTCGGCATCATCTAAAATACTCAAAGGTGTAAACATGCCTACGTTATTAACAATAATCTTAATAAAACCTAAATGCTGTTGTGCTAAGCGGGCATATTCGAGCAGTTCTATCTTCTGGCTACAATCGGCAGTATAGGCAAAAACCTGTATTTTCGGATTAATGCTGAGCAGTTCTTTCTTTAATAATTCTAAATCTTTTACATTGCGTGAACAAATTGCCATACTTATTCCTTGTTTAGCAAATGAAATGGCAATTGAGCGACCTATGCCTTGTGTGGCACCGGTTATAAGGGCGTTTTCCATATTTTAAAAGTAAGCAAATAGGTTAAGCGGTAAAGCTTAATCATAAAAATGTATTTTTACCCATATTTCAGCAGTTAATATGTTTCAAACTTTAGGCAGATATCTTTTATTAATCCGTTTAAGCTTCCGTAAGCCCGAAAAATTTTCGGTTTACTGGGCCGAGGTAATGCGCGAAATGGTATCTATAGGCGTTGGGTCTATGGGTATTATCAGCATTATATCGGTTTTTATTGGGGCGGTTGCCACTATACAGGTAGCCTTTCAGTTATCAAGTCCGCTGGTGCCGCGTAGTATTGCCGGCAGTATAGCACGCGATTCAACCATCCTGGAATTTAGTCCAACCATATCGGCCTTAGTACTGGCCGGGCGTGTAGGATCCAGCATTGCCTCACAAATTGGCACTATGCGGGTAACCGAGCAAATAGACGCGCTGGAAATTATGGGTGTTAACGCACCCGGTTATTTAATTGCCCCTAAAATTATTGCAGGTATTACTATGATCCCTATTTTGGTGATCTACTCTATGGTTTTAGGTATTTTAGGCGGTTATATAGCTTGCGCACTAACCGGTACCATTGCCACTACCGATTACCTTGCTGGTTTGAGAGAAGGTTTTAATGTTATAATTATTCAGGTAGCTTTAACCAAAGCTTTCTTTTACGGCTTTATTATTACTTCCGTTTGTGCTTACCAGGGTTTTTATACCAGTGGTGGTGCCTTAGAGGTGGGCCAATCGGCCACTACAGGGGTTGTTTACAGCTGTATCTTTATTTTATTTGCCGATTTAGTTATTTCGAGCGCTATGTTATAGGTTATGATTGACATTAACAATATATATAAAAGTTTTGGTGATAACGAGGTTTTGCGCGGCATTACTGCCACGTTTGAAGCCGGAAAGAACAACCTCATCATCGGTGGTTCGGGTTCGGGTAAAACTACGCTGCTTAAATGCATTGTGGGTTTGCATGAGCCTACCATAGGCGATGTGAAATTTGACGGTGAGCAATTTACCACCATGAGCTTTGAAGAACGGGTACCTATTCGTAAAGAGATAGGCATGCTGTTTCAAAACTCGGCCCTGTTCGATAGCATGACCGTGGAGCAGAATATCATGTTCCCGCTTAATTTGTTCACTACAATGAGCACAAGCGAAAAGCAGGACCGCGCTAATTTTTGCCTGAAACGGGTGAACCTGAAAGATAAGAACAAGCTATTCCCGGCTGAGCTATCGGGCGGTATGAAAAAACGGGTAGGTATTGCCCGCGCCATTGCTATGGAGCCCAAGTACCTGTTTGTAGATGAGCCTAATTCGGGGTTGGATCCAAAGACCTCCATTGTAATTGACGAACTGATTAGCGAGCTGACCCAGGAATACAAGATAACCACCGTAATTGTAACCCACGATATGAACTCGGTAATGGGTATTGGCGATCACATCATTTTTTTACACCAGGGCCAAAAAGCATGGGAAGGCTCGAACAAAGAAATTGCCCATACCGATAACCAGGATGTAAACGACTTTGTATTCGCCAGTAAGTTTACGCAGGCGGCAAGAGAGAAGTTGTAGGTTAGTTGCCAGTTGCCAGTTGCCAGTTAAGAAATGCTATAATTCATTATTGTTTTTTAGAATTAACAAAAAATAATAAATAGTGTAAACATTAAAGATGAATAAACCAATCTGGTTTAATGCTTACACTTTCTATTAATTCGGTATTAACTCCTAATCTAAATTCCTTTAATTTATCGCAAAGCAATTCACCGTCTATTAAATCAATAGGTGGTGCACCGTCTCGTGTGGCTTCTTTTACGGCTTCCCTGGTAAATGTACCTGTAGTAATATACAATCCCTTATCTGCTCTACCCTGCATTGCACCTCTAAAATCTCTGATTTGACTTGGTGTAATAGATCCTTTATAACGTTTGCACTGGAATATTACATGAAAACTTAAAAACCCACTTATCCTAACAATACCTTTCCCATCAATACCACCATCACCCGATTTACCTGTTACTTCAACTTGTATAAATCCGCTTTCTCGCAACAAACGCTGAGAAAGACGCTCAAACGCTGCGGGTTGAATTGATAAAAGAGTTTCAAGCAACTGTTCTTTCCAAGTAATGGTAGTTTCTTCTTCTTCTAATATCTCTTCTGTTTCTGAGCCGTTCGTATTGCTTTTTAAATCAGCTTTTTTATGACTTTCCCGAACGGTCTTTACAATTTTATCTTTATCAATATTATCGACATCAAGTTCATTAGAAACTAAAGCCCAAATGCCCCTCGCGGAATTGTCAATTAACCCAAACTTCTTTAAATAAGTTCTTGACCATGCTAACCGATAATCTACTTCACTCGAAAGTCCATTGTCACTATGAGGTATTTTAAGAACGTCTTCAGATAAGCGTGCTATTACATAAACATTTTCATTAACTTCTTCAATTGTTCCTGAACCGCCAAGCTTTTTTAAAGCTTTTAATGTTGGAACGATAAGTTCGTCAAATGTAGGTAGATTTTTATATTGCCGCTTTCTCGCCATTATGCTAATTTATCTTATTAGATTCTAAAAGTATGGAATAGCGTTTAAATTTAATGTCGTTTGCACACTTTAATTTTACCTAATTCCCAATTAATAACAGTCAAACAGCAACCAACAACACTGGTAATCTA
The DNA here is from genome assembly GCF_042679325.1 of Mucilaginibacter terrae. Lineage (GTDB taxonomy): Bacteria > Bacteroidota > Bacteroidia > Sphingobacteriales > Sphingobacteriaceae > Mucilaginibacter > Mucilaginibacter terrae. The sequence continues at coordinate 175,179 of NZ_JBHTMJ010000018.1, read as the reverse complement.
ATATTGGATACGTTTTGTTAGCTTTGCAGACCAACGACTGGCAACAGAAAACTGACAACAGACAATTAATAAAGAATGATCCAACTCCTTACCCCATCGCACTGGAAAGATTATGAACTGATAGATTGCGGCGATTTTGAAAAGCTGGAGCGTTTTGGTGAAGTGATTTTAATCCGCCCCGAACCACAGGCCGTTTGGAGCAAGACTTTGCCTCCTGCTGAATGGCAGCGTTTACATCATATTAAGTTTAAAGGCCGGTCGGCCACTGCGGGCGAATGGTTAAAGAAAAACCCAAACACGCCCGATCGCTGGCACATTGAATATAAGAATGATCATGCGGCTATCAAGTTACGTATGGCGCTTACCTCTTTCAAGCATTTGGGCGTTTTCCCTGAGCAAGCCGTAAACTGGGACTATATTGCCGAAAACGTTAAACGTTTTAAAACACCCAAACCCAAAGTACTAAACCTTTTTGCCTACACGGGTGGTGCATCGCTTATTGCGCAAAGCGCCGGGGCCGATACCACGCACGTAGATTCCATAAAACAAGTGGTAAGCTGGGCTAACGAAAACCAGGAAATATCGAACCTGAAAGATATTCGCTGGGTAGTGGAAGATGCCCTGAAATTTGTAAAACGCGAAATTAAACGCGGCAAAAAATACAATGGTATCATATTAGATCCTCCTGCCTACGGCCACGGACCTAACGGTGAAAAGTGGAAACTGGAAGACCACATTAACGAAATGATGACCGATGTAATGGAGTTGCTGGATCCTAAAGAGCACTTCCTCATCTTGAACACTTACTCATTAGGCTTTTCATCGGTTATTGTGGAGAACCTGATCAGGAGTGCCAAACCCGATGTAGAAAACCTGGAGATTGGAGAACTATATCTGCAAGCTACTGCAGGACCAAAACTCCCCTTAGGCGTGTTTGGCAAGTTCTATAAAATTTAAGTAAAAATTAAAGCACAACTAATTGCGGCATTAATTATATTTACAACGCATTAAAACGCAAAAAATTTTACAAGCATTAAAATATTTATCCTACAGCTACAAACCCACGTGCTGCAATCATCTATTATGAGATTTAAAAATCTATTGCTTTCTTCTTCCATACTGCTATCCTCTGTATTACTATTATCTTATTGTACCGAAAACAGTAAAGCAGGTAAAACCACAACTGCAGGCGCTAAAGCCGCTGCCTCTACAGAAGACACCATTGCAACAGGCAAATCAACCTATGCGCCTATTGATACCGCTAAATACGATAGCCTGAACGTACGTTTAGCCAATGGTGATACTACAGGCCGCTGGCCGGTTAAAAACCAGCCTTACCCGGTTGCGGGTGCTATTTTACCATACAAACGTGTGGTAGCTTTTTATGGTAACTTATTCTCTAAAAAAATGGGGATCTTAGGTGAATTGCCGCCTAAAGAAATGCTGGCTAAGCTAAAAACAGAAGTTAAAGCCTGGGAAAAAGCAGACCCTAATACACCTGTACAACCAGCCTTACATTACATAGCCGTGGTAGCACAGGGCGATGGCGGTGCCGATGGTAAATACCGTTACCGTATGCCATCCAAGCAAATTGATACGGTTTTATCATTAGCTAAAAGAAGTAACTCCATTGTATTTTTAGATGTACAGGTTGCCCTAAGCGATATTCAAACCGAATTACCTAAACTGGAAAAATACCTGATGATGCCACAGGTGCATTTTGGTATGGACCCTGAGTTTTCGATGAAAGACGGCAGCAGGCCCGGTAAAAAGATAGGCACTTACGATGCTACCGATATTAATTTTGCCAGTGAGTACCTGGCCGGTTTAGTGAAAAAATACAACCTGCCTCCCAAAATACTGGTGGTACACCGCTTTACCCGTAAAATGGTGACCAACTATAAGAATATTAAACTCCGTCCTGAAGTGCAGGTGGTAATTGATATGGACGGATGGGGCGAACCTACACTTAAATTAGGCACATACCGTAACCATATTTACCCTGAACCTGTACAATTCACCGGTTTCAAACTTTTCTACAAAAATGATTTAAAGAAGTCACCGCACCACATGCTTACACCGCAGGAACTGTTGAAATACAAACCGCAACCTATTTATATACAGTATCAGTAACATAAAAGACCCTACTGAATACTGGCGAAGCCCGATGGTAAAACATCGGGCTTTTGTTGTTTTATGTATTACAACAAGCTAAGCATGTTATTGCGAGCGTAGCATGGCAACCGCACGCGTTTAGATATGCCAGCGTGTGTTTGCCACGTCGCTATTGCTCCTCGCAATGACATGGTTTTTATTATCTTCACTCCTACAGCACCACACACAACCTCATAACCGGTACTACCGCAGGCATGTTACTATTCGCATACATCGGCCCTGTTGTACTGATACCCGGCTTTATATTAAAGCTCAGATCCCTATCCATACTGTACGAATGGATAAACTTGGCATCTACAAAAGCATCGATCATTTGAAGTCCCCACATACCTGCTATACCCATTATACTGAGCTGCATGTTGCGCTGATGCCCATTAAGGGCGCCTTCAATAGCAGTAGGGGTTTGAACAAGCGTATTATCGTATAGGGTGCGCACAGCAGTTCCTTTAGCCGGTCGGGGCACGTAAGGGTTTGCTCTTAATTTATAAACAGCCAAATATTGCTGGTAGTTGTGCTGATTAAAAGCAACCGCCGAACCCAGCAGCCCCATGCTGCCATATATCAAAGGTACTTTCCACCAATTGCCATTATAAACCTGGCCCCAGCCCGGTATAATACCCGATTTAATGAATGCGAGGTTTGGCTTGTGTGAACTATCGGGCCTGTGGACTTTAATATTTCGGTTAGCGAGCCTGATAAGTTCAGGAGCTTGTTGCCCAATGTCTTTATTTTGAGCCTGAATAGCCAGCATATTGGTCACCATTAGAGTCGACAATAGGCCGAACTTTAAAAAGCGTTGTAAGAATGATTTGGGTTGCATTGCTTAATAACATAGCAAATAAATGTTTATTGCGAAGTACGTTAAAAATGCAGCCGGTTTACCTCAAATCCTGCAACAACTGCATGGTTCCCTTTAAATCTGCATACAACTTTTTGTAAAGCGGAAATGCCTGTGTGTAAACTTCATGATTAGCTTTACCAGGTTCTACCACCTTTTGTTCCTTAGCAACAGGCAAAGGCTTATCGGGATATAAAGTTTCCATAGCCAAATAAATGGCACCAATAGTAGAGGCATCTTCCATTTGCAGCACCACCAATTTTTTGCCGGTAATATCGGCCAGTATTTGCACCCAGGTAGCCGAATCAATAAATCCGCCGCTAATATTGATCTGCTTAATGGAACCCGATGCTTCTTCCAGGGTACCCAGCACATCGTTCAAGGCATAACAAATACCTTCTAACCCGGCCCGTAAAAAATGTGCCTGGCCATGCTTAGGTTGTATGTTAAGGTAAGCCCCGCTACTGTTGGCATCCCAAATGGGCGCACGTTCGCCATACAGGTAGGGTAAAAAAATCAGGCCTTCGCTCCCGGCAGGTACGCTGTCAATCGCTTTAAATAACCCGTTATAACTTTCCTCGTTTAATTCGGGCTGATTTAAAAATTTCTTTAGTAGCCAGTCGACCGCTATACCGCCATTGTTTACCGCCCCACCACTTACAAAAGTATTTTTGTTAAGCAGGTAGTTAAACGGCATGGCCTTATAATTAAATACAGGTTTGCTGCCCGTTGTGCGTACCGCGCCGCTGGTACCAATGGTTAAAGCTGCCATACCTGCACCAGTTACATAACTGCCTAAATTTGCACAGCACCCATCGCTTGCACCAATTACAAACGCTGTATCTTCGGTGATGCCCAATAAGGATGCCATATCGGCTGTTATTCCTTTTTGCTGATAATTGGTGTCGACAGGTTCAGACAGCACATCGGCCGTAACGCCAGCTAATTGGCAAGCCTCCTCATTCCAGCGCAACTCCTTAATATCGAACAAACCTGTGGCCGAAGCAATAGCGTAGTCTACCTCAAACTTATTAAAAAGCTTATACCAGATGTATTCTTTAATAGAAATGAATTTAGTGGTTCGCTTGAACAGTTCTGCTTCATTTTCGCGCAGCCAAATGAGTTTGCATAGCGGCGTCATAGGATGTATAGGCGTTCCGGTATTGCGATAAATGGCCTCTCCCTTTTCAGAATCCCTCAGGCGCTGTGCGATACTTTCGCTGCGGGTATCGGCCCAGGTAATCATGTTGTTCAGCACCTTGCCGTCGGCATCAACCAAAATCAAACTGTGCATGGCACTGCTGAAACTTATAGCCTCGGGCAATTGGTTGAGCTTCTTAGTAATCTCCTGTACACATTGTACAAATGCCTGCCAAATTAACTCGGGGTCCTGTTCGCTAAAGCCGGGTTGAGGTTCGATGATGGGGTACCGGTGCTGAGACGATGCCAGGGTTTCTCCAGCCAAACTCAAGGCAACACCTTTAGTGCTACCGGTGCCAATATCAATACCTAATATGTACGATTTCATAGAATTAATAAGAATAAAACGCTTCAGCAAGTAATTGTGTTTAATTAAAACAAGTTAGCTACATGTTTAAACACGCTATATTTATCAAACAAAAAAACCGCCTCTATATTTTATATAAGGCGGTTTTCCATTACTAAATTAATGTTATTTCTTTTCTGGTGCTTTATCTATCAGCTCCATAAACTGATCCAGTTTAGGAGTGATGATAATTTGCGTACGCCTGTTACGGGCTTTACCGGCGGGGGTATCATTACTGGTAAGCGGATTGTACTCACCACGACCACCAGCGGTTAAACGCTTAGGATCAACATTGTATGTTTTTTGCAAAGCCATTACTACCGATGTAGCACGCAGCGCACTTAAATCCCAGTTGTTACGGATGTTAGGCTTAGAGATAGGCTCCGAATCGGTATTACCTTCTATCAGCACATCGTAATCTTTATAATCGGTAATGATCTTGGCAATTTTGCTCAGGGTTTCATTGGCCTGATCTGAGATCTCGTAACCGCCCGATTTGTATAGCATATTGTCAGACAATGACACGTAAACCACACCTTTTAATACCTGCACGTTTACGTCTTTCGATTCTTGCTGACTTAACGAACGGGTTAGGTTGTTGGTTAATACCATATTCAACGAATCGCTCTTGTTTTTGCTGTTAACTAACTGCTGAATGTATTTGTTGGATGAATTGATCTCATCGACCAGTTTAGAGATATTCACATTACCCTGACCCGATGTAGTTAAACATTTATCTAAGGCGGCTTGCAGCGCGGTAAGCGTTGAACGACCGGCGGTAATTTGCTCTTCTAAACTTTTTACGCGTGTAGTAGCGCCGGTAAGTTCTTGCTGGCTGTTCAGGAATTTAATATTCAGATCTTTGTTTCTGGCTTCTAAATCGCTGTAACTGGTTTGTAAAGCGGTGTACTTCTTGGTACTAACGCAACCTTGCGAAAGCAGCGCGACGGCTAATAAAGCAACAGGAATAATTGAGTATTTCATAGAATGATGATAATGTTAAAAAATGGTTTATTTGGCCAAATTTAACGGGTTGAAATGCTAAGTTTTGGCTAAAATAACTTATTGTAATGATTTGTACTAACAAAACGAAATTAAATTAGTTTTAGCATGCGCTGTAACCCTGTTTGGTAGGTCCAACGTTGATGTCACTTATTCAGTTATGTACAAATATCACATACCTATTAAACTATAACTTTAATGCCCGAGTTGATTTTCTGCAACTCTTCAATAAACAAATCCATGTTTTTAGGCGACAGGTAGATCTCATCAAATTTATTATAACCAACAATACAACCGCCCGATGCCAAGGAAGGCTTTAGTCCGGCAAATATTGTATTTTTAGTGGTGATGCTACGGATTTCCATAATATTGATAGTACCTTTTATCGGTCCCGAACGATAGTGAAGCTGCTGCCCTTCAATTTCATAATAGGTACCAAACCACATCCATAACAACAGGCTGATTACCATAGCAACAATTAGTACCAACCAGCGCTCAGCTCCACCCTGCTGAACAATATGTACTCCGCACACTGCAAGCAGTAACACAGCCCCCCATATTACGCAACTTACAAATACATCTCTTTTCGATTGAAAGATCATAGCCTAATAAGATTTATTTAAAGCTGAAGCTGGCATCAGCAGCGGGGTTATCCAGCTTGGTACTTTTGCGCTCACCCTTAACGATGACGTGCAGCATATTAATCTGCTCGGTATGTTCGGTGTATAGCAAGTCATCGTGTACCTCTATCTTTTGCGCTTTGTTTACGCCTTTTACTTCAAGGTAGGCCCAGGCACCGTCTTCCTGAATTTCGTAGCCTACATAGGCCGGGTTAAGCACTTTGCCATCCACCTTAATAATGAGGTGACGGTGGATGTAATCGTTAATGAGTTTGTTGAGCTGGTCTTTATTGGTAGGTTTTAGAATATCCAGCCGGGTATTGTACTGTTTTTCCAGCACGTGTTCCAGGTCGTCGTAAAACATGCGGCAGCTAATTTCAACCGACTGGGTTTTGGCATTGTGGTTAATTTCGGTAACGCTCACATAAAACGGGTGGAAAATACTAAGGCAAGCGGCAACCAAATATTGTAACATACTTAAATGTGTTATGGGTATTCACACAAAATACGCTATAATTATCCATTAATTTACATTTTAGCCCATGCACGATTTTCCCTTATACTTTGAACTGGGCTGGCAGCACATTTGCGACTGGCAGGGCTACGACCATATATTATTCGTCACCATATTATGCGGCACCTACCTGCTTACCGACTGGCGCAAGGTGCTTATTTTGGTAACCGCGTTCACCATTGGGCATTCCATTACGCTCGCGTTAAGCGCGCTCAACATCGTACACATCAACACCTCGCTTATCGAGTTTTTGATCCCGGTCACCATAGTCATTACCAGCCTGTTCAACATCATCAAAAAGAAACGTTCGCCGGGTACGGCCAAAGTTATTTACGCACTCGCTCTGTTTTTTGGATTAATACACGGTTTAGGGTTCAGCAACTATTTAAAAAGCCTGCTGGGCAAAAGCACTAACATAACAGCGCAACTACTGGCCTTTAATTTAGGGCTCGAATTTGGGCAGGTGCTCATTGTAACAGCCATTTTAATTGTATCTTTTATTTTACTCAATATAATTAAAATACAACGGCGGGAATGGACTTTATTCCTATCATCTGCTATATTTGGCATAGCGTTAATTATGTGTATCGAGCGGTTTGCTCTAATCCATTTCAAATGATCAAATTTTACTATTTACTGGCAGGTTCGCTGCTGTTAACATCGGCACTAAAGGCACAGCAAACCGAAAACAATCCGGGTTCTAACCACGGTAATAAGTTCGAACAACTGGGCCAAATGCTGGCCGATCCTAACATGTACCGTTCGGCATCGGGCGCACCGGGGCCAAAATACTGGCAGCAAAAAGCCGACTACGATATTAGCGCCAAGTTAGACGATGATAAACAACGTTTGGATGGTGTTGAAACCATTACCTACTACAACAATTCGCCCGACCCATTAACCTACCTTTGGTTACAGTTGGACGAGAATGAGCATAAGAAAGGTGCCGAAAGCTCTAAGTTTGATGGCAGTAAAATGCAGGAGAAAATGAGCATCCGCCAGTTGCAGGCCATTATGGGCAACAACCTCGATTTAGGAAACCACATTGTGAGCGCCAAAGATGCTGCCGGCAACCCGCTTAAATACACCATCAACGAAACCATGATGCGCATTGAACTGCCGCAAACGCTGGCACCGGGTGCAAAGTTCGTGTTTAAAATTGCCTGGTGGTACAACATATCCGACCGTATGAGCATTGGCGGTCGCGGCGGTTATGAGTACTTCCCCGAGGATAAAAACTATTTGTACACCATGGCACAGTGGTTTCCGCGCATGGCCGTGTACAGCGATTTTCAGGGCTGGCAAAACAAGCAGTTTACCGGCCGCGGCGAGTTTGCCTTAACCTTTGGCGATTATAAAGTAGCCCTAAACGTACCGGCCGACCACGTAGTAGATGCCACCGGCCAATGCTCCAACTACAGCCAGGTACTTACCGCCGCCCAATATAAACGCTGGCAGCAGGCTCAAACTTCATTTAAAGAACCGGTAGAAGTGGTAAACCTGGCCGAAGCACAAAACGCCATGAAAGGCCACGCCACAGCCCGCAAAACCTGGAACTGGCATGCCGAAAACGTACGGGATTTTGCCTGGGTATCATCCCGCCGGGTGGTGTGGGATGCTATGGCTGCCCAAATTGATGGTGGCCGCAAGGTAATGGCCATGTCGGTTTACGGCCCCGAGGCTTACCCCCTTTACCGCAAGTACAGCACCAAGGTGGTAGCGCATACGGTTAAAACCTACAGCAAACACACTATACCTTACCCGTACCCTTGTGCTACTTCGGTGGAAGCCAGTAACGGCATGGAGTACCCCATGATTTGCTTTAATTACGGTCGTGCCGAAAAGGATGGCACCTATAGCGAGGCTACCAAGAATGGGATGATCGGTGTAATAATTCACGAGGTGGGTCATAACTTTTTTCCGATGATTATAAACTCGGACGAACGCCAGTGGACCTGGATGGATGAAGGCCTGAACACCTTTTGCCAGTACTTAACAGAGCAGGCCTGGGATGCTAACTTCCCGAGCAACCGCGGACCGGCCTATAAAATTGTGGACTACATGAAGTTGCCGAAAAACGAGCTGGAACCTATTATGACCAACTCGGAAAACATACAGCGCTTTGGACCTAACGCTTATGCCAAACCGGCTACGGCTTTAAACGTACTGCGCGAAACGGTGATGGGTCGCGATTTGTTCGATTACGCCTTTAAAACCTATGCCCAGCGCTGGTCCTTTAAGCACCCTACACCAACCGACTTTTTCCGCACCATGGAAGATGCCTCGGCGGTAGATTTAGACTGGTACTGGCGCGGCTGGTTCTACGGAACAGAGCCGGTTGATATATCTATCGACAGCGTAAAGCTCTACCGTTTGAACACCAAGAACCCGCAGGTAGAAAGCACTTATGACCGTGCCCAGTTCGATCGTAACCTCACCAACATTAGCACCACCCGTAACAAGGAAGCTGGCATGCGCACCACCGTGGAAGCCGATACCGCCCTGCAGGATTTTTATTACAAGTGGGACCGCTTTGCCGCTACTCCGGTTACCGAGCAAAGCTACAAAGCCATGTACAATGCGTTGAGTCCGGATGAAAAGAAGCTGTATGACCAGCAAAGCTATTTTTACGAAGTGAACTTCAGCAACAAAGGTGGCTTGCCTATGCCATTATTTATTGAGTGGAACTATGCCGATGGCACTAAAGAACTTGAAAAAATATCGGCCTATATATGGCGGCACAACGAGTATAATGTAACCAAAGTATTTGCCAAAACTAAAGAGGTAAAAAGCATTAAGCTTGACCCCTACCGCGAAACCGCCGACATAAACGAAGGCAACAACAGCTGGCCGCAACAATATACGCCCACCCGTTTCGAGCTGTTTAAACAGCAGAATACGATACGAGGAGCGAGCAGTGGCGGAAACCCGATGCAGGATGCGAGGAAGACAAATCCATAATTATGAAAGCCGGGAGACCGGCTTTTTGACTGGTTAATAACATTATTGTTCATCTAAAACATTATAAATGCAAAGAAATATATGGATTGATGCTTATGCTAATCTTCCTTGTCCAAGCTGTTTGATTGGGGAATTAGATTACGAAAAACATGGCTTATTAACAGAAACTCAAGCATCTCTCATTGACAACGAATTCCACAAAAACGGATTAGTTTTTCCTGCTATAACATATTTAGCAAGCACTCATTTAACATGTAATAAATGCAAGGATATTGTAGTAATGACATACAAAGTTGTAGAGGATGTCCGGCATGTTGATGAACATGGAAGTGAAGTACAATTGATAGAACCAATATCCTACTATCCTGCACCAAAAATTATAGATATTCCAAACTCAAGTCCACTGATTATTAAAGAACTATTGAATCAATCTTTTGCACTATTTTGGATTGATTTAAATTCTTGTGGTAATAAAATAAGAGTTGTAGTGGAAGCACTAATGGATGATTTAGGAATACCTAATAAGTCTGCAAAAGGCAATTTAATAATGTTGCATCAAAGAATCGAGCTATTTAAGAAAACCGACCCCAAAATAGCAAGCTTCTTAATATCAATTAAATGGATAGGTAATTCTGGTAGCCACATATCTGGTTTAACAAAAGAAGCTATTCTTGATGCGTATCAAATTATGGAGTACTCTTTAGAAAATATATACAAAGACAAAGAAAATGAAGTTACGACACTAAGTGATAAAATTAACAAGGCAAAAAGACATGTATAGGTTTTACAATTATTGCATGGGCTTGTTGCAGTCTTATAAATTAGTAATTTGGGGAATGAGATCATTTTTAACGTTTGTTTTAATTATAATAACTTTCAATACAAGTTATTGTCAATCTAAAAAAGCTAATGAACAGACCTTTGATGAACTAATTAAGAAGTTAAATGGCGATGAAAGTGGAGAACTATGTTTTGATAGAACACTTAAACCTTACATACAAATTTCTTATAAAAATCAGTTTAAAAGTGTAGTTACAACCTTGGAATTCACTTTCGACTATCTAATTAAGGGCAAAAGCTATCGTAGTAGTAGAACTGTTCAAAGTTTGATAAAACATGGTGAGACTAAAAAATTAAAAATAATCTTCAGCAATAAAGAACTTAAGGATTATGATGTGCCACAAGATATAGTTAACACCTCATTATACTTGTTAACAATTAGATTTGCTTCAGGTAGCATAATTTCTTACAAATACCGTCCGCTAACACGTTTTACTTCAAATTATTAATTTACACCCCCAGCTACCGCAAGGGTCCCCCTTGTGGGCATCGACAGGTAACTAAGCAGTGATTTGTGTAATGATTTAATAGCGCTCCGGCCACAAGGGAGACCCTTGCGGTAGCGGGGAGAAAGTGATTACGAATATTTGCATACCAGTGCCCGTGATTATAATGGCACCAAAGGGTTGGTTAGCATAATTACAACTTAGTGCTCGGGCCACAAGGGAGACCTTGCGGTAGTGGGGGAGATGTATCTGTCTATCGATCCTGATGAAAGTGATGGAATTTCAGAGGATGACAACGATTTTGTGTTAGGTCGAAATTTGGAAGGATTCATTAAAGTGAAAGAATAAGCTTCCAACCCTTCCCCCGCTACCGCAAGGGTCTCCCTTATGGGCAGCGACAGGTAACTAAGCGTAAAATAGTGTAATGATCAATAGCATATCTACCCCAGCTACCGCAAGGGTCCCCCTTGTGGGCATCGACAGGTAACTAAGCAGTGATTTGTGTAATGATTTAATAGCGCTCCGGCCACAAGGGAGACCCTTGCGGTAGCGACACTTTCGCTCGGGCCACAAGGGAGACCCTTGCAGTAGCGACACGCTGTATTTACAACTAACGTTCGTACCTTTAATGCATGAGCCGCAACTATAAATTTCACAATCCCGAAGGCTTGTATTTTGTAAGCTTTGCTACCGTATATTGGATAGATGTTTTTGTAAGACCTATATACTTTGAATGCCTGGTCAAGAATTTAAACTACTGTGTGGAAAAGAAGAGTATGGAAATTTATGCATGGTGCATTATGCCCAGCCACGTGCATTTAGTATTTAAATCAACCATTCAAAAGCCGGAAGAATTAATCAGAGATTTTAAATCTTTTACTGCCAAAGAATTGATTTCTTTAATTGATAATAACATACAGGAGAGCAGGAAAAAGTGGTTATTGAATGCATTTAAAAAAGCAGGTAATAAAAACTCCAACAACACCAAAAATCAATTTTGGCAGCAGCATAACAAACCTATCGAATTATGGAGCAATGCTGTAATTCAACAAAAAATCGATTACATTCATAATAATCCGGTAGAAGCTGGGCTGGTAGAAAGTGATTACAAATATTTGCATACCAGTGCCCGTGATTATAATGGCACCAAAGGGTTGGTTAGCATAATTACAACTTAGCACTCGGACCATAAGGGAGACCCTTGCGGTAGCCATAGAGTTAGATAATTTATTATGATTAATATAAGAGTCGAGGAAGTCGGAGACATTCATGCTGAATACCCATATTTAGAAGTATTTTCGGATAACAGTAATGTGCCATTTCTGGAAATTGGTATAACTGCTGAACAGAGTTTGTTATTTAAGTTATATAATGTAAGTACCAATACCTTCTTAACCCATGAGGAATGGAGTCATCTACTCACAATAGCTGATGATTTTTTATATCGAACTTTGAAAAATGAAAATAATTTTCTGAATTCTAATTTAGAATAATTTATAGCTAAGATTATTATAGACTCTTAATATCTAAACAGTACGAGTGGTTTATATTCAGCCCCTCGCTACCGCAGGGGTCTCTCTTGTGGGCATCGACAGGTAACTAAGCAGTGATTTGTGTAATGATTTAATAGCGCTCGGGCCGCAAGGGTCTCCCTTGTGGGCATCGACAGGTAACTAAGCAGTGATTTGTGTAATGATTAAATAGCGCTCGGGCCACAAGGGAGATCCTTGCGGTAGCGGGGGGGGCGCCAGAACGAGGGATTATTGATATTTATCATTTAAAAGAGTGCCTCCAGCTCTACACTGCCCCCAAAAAATTAGACACTATTTGGGGGGCACTTCACTCTTTGAGACACTCTTTTAAATAATATTATTTAAGTTATTGATTTTTAAAAACCACTTTTAGTGACGTAAGTGTTATTATTTTGAGTCATGCCAGAAACGCTGATAAACTTTATATCAACAACAGCATTCCCGGTAGCAGTATTGTAAGTGAGTAAACCGTTTTGGCAATCACTTAATTCTATGCCCGAATAACTATTGTTATTTACGGTATTGTGATGTACGTTAAAACCATTGAAGTGATATAGTTTTAAGCCCCATTTGTTATTATATATATTGCAGTTTTTAATTTCGTTAGTGGTTTCTGTAAATACATCCTGGAAATCGGTTATTTTTAAACCGATAGCAACATTGTCAAAAGCTTCTAAGCCATCTACTACCATTTTATCGGAGCTTGATAAGTATAACCCATGATAGTATTTAGACACTGCCCCATTGTTGTTTACCTTAGTGTTTTTTATCAGAACATTGGTAGTTCTACCTATCTCTACCCCCATGCTACAACCAGAAACATAACAATCGCTGATTACCGCATTATAGTTTCTAATATTGGAGTTATGATTATCTGTAAAGGATATTCCATAAATTTTTAATCGGGCTGCGTCTATACGGGCATCTAAGGAAGCTTTAGATTCTGTTCCGCTGCTTATTCTGTCATTGTACTCTTGTTCGCCTTTATGGAAATAAGCGGGCAAATTCATTTCACTGTCAGTTAAACCGCCTCTTATATCCACTCTCACCACATTTACATAAGAAAAAGGAATGTATTTGTTTTGAATAATCGGACAATCCTTTCCATCTCTCAATCGAATTACTGGAACAGATTCTGTAGCTACACTTCTTAATGTACAGTGATTTGGTATTAAAATGGTGTTATCTATATAATACCAACCCGATCTTAAATACACCGTTCCACCTCCGTTAGCTTCGCAAGTATTTAATGCGGTTTGAATGTCTTGGGTATTATTAATGGTAAGAGAAAATGCTGTGGTTTTTTTCTCCACGCTTTTAGATGTTGTTTGAACTTCTTGGGAAGTGATCGTTTCTTGTTTTTTACATGATTGAAACGTAATTGCAAATACCATTAAGGTGCTTGCGACAGCTTTAAAAATAATTTTGCTTTTCATTTTGGTTAATAATTATTTGGTTAATTGAATTAATTCAAAGTCTTTGTTAATTTGATTGGTCATTACACTTAACACTATTGGAACCTTTAACCATTTTTGGTTTAATAATCATCTATACATTGGCTTACATAATTAAGATATATGAAATACCACTGCAGAATTTTTTTACTTAATTGGATTATTTAGTTATTAAAATAAAATTAAAAATGAGCGTTAGTACCAATACACTTAGAAGTAAGACTGTAAGAGGTATATGTTCTATATTACTACAACATACATCTTCAATGCTATTAACGATAAAGTTTAACTCGGTGCAAAAAGATGATGATATCTCTACAGAATAAACCTGACTTTTATTAAAAAAGTCAATAATCATAATTAATACGGCTTATTATTCGGTTATAATTGTTAAACAAATTTAAAAAACTAAATCGTTTTAGCAAAAAAAAAGAAATTTTAGTTTATATTTTTAAAACCACTATAATAGAAAATTTGTGTGTTAACTAACCCCCCTCGCTAACGCATGAGCAATGTTATTAAGTTAAGAAAGATTGCATTACAAATAAAATAATGAACTTCAAATGTCCAATATCGAATATAATACTCATTATATTATATTTAAAATTGAGAAAATATTGGCCTGAATCCTTAATGACATTGTGTTCGCGCCAGCATAAGGGGTTGCATTTGATTACTGTTTATAAGTTTAGCGTTAAAAACACTTCCTAAAGTTGTAAGCTCTGTTTAGTAGCTAAACCTATACTGCAATAAAATTGTAAAATATGTTTGAACACCCAAACAAAAGCATGGCTGTTTGCTTTGATTTTACAACACAAAAACTAATTTTAACCCGCAAAACATTTAATCCAATGACATTAGTAAAAGCATACGCTGCACAGGCAGCAGACCAACCCCTTGCACCCTACTCTTTTGAGCGCCGCGAACCGCAAGCCGAAGACGTAGAAATTAAGATTTTATTTTGTGGTGTATGCCACTCCGATATTCACACCGCCCGTAACGAATGGGGCGGCACGGTTTACCCATCGGTACCGGGCCACGAAATTGTAGGTACCGTAACCCGCGTAGGCAGCAATGTAACCCGCTTTAAAGAAGGTGATACGGTTGGCGTAGGTTGTTTTGTAGACTCGTGCAGGCATTGCTCTAACTGTAACGACGACCTGGAGCAGTACTGCGAAAACGGGCATACACAAACGTATAACTCCTTGAGTCAGGACAAGCAATACACTACCTTGGGAGGCTATTCGAGCCATATTGTGGTAACCCAGCACTTCGTGCTTTCGGTAAGTGATAAATTGCCGTTAGAAAAAGTTGCCCCTTTATTGTGTGCCGGTATCACCACTTACTCGCCGTTACGCCACTGGGGTGTAAAAGCGGGCGATAAGTTAGCCGTTGTAGGTTTAGGTGGTTTAGGTCACATGGCCGTTAAATTAGCTGCCTCTATGGGTGCCGAAGTAACTATGCTGAGTCGTTCTCCTAAAAAAGAAAAGGATGCCAATGAATTGGGTGCACACCACTTTGCGCTCACTACCGATGCTGATACCATGGCCGGATTAGCTAATACTTTCAATTTTATTATTGATACCGTTTCAGCTCCGCACGATTATAACGAGTACTTGGCATTGTTAAAAACAGATGGCGTGATGGTATTGTTAGGTGCGCCGCCAGAACCAACCCCGGTTGGTGCATTCCCCTTTATTATGGGTCGCCGCAGTTTGGTAGGTTCGTTAGTGGGTGGCATTAAAGAAACCCAGGAAATGCTGGATTACTGCGCCGAGCATAACATCACTTCAGATGTGGAAATGATCAACATTAACCAAATTAACGAAGCTTACGAACGCACCTTAGCCGGTGATGTTCATTACCGTTTTGTAATAGATATGGCTACGCTGTAACAAATAGTTTTTTTTATACCTATAACAAACGCCGTGGCACAAGTTGCTATGGCGTTTGTTATTTACACATAGTTTATTAGTTTTAACCTGATACTATTCAACTTTTCATTTCATGAAAAAAGCCTGCCTCCCCTCTCTCTTGATATTAGCCATCTTCTCTGCCTGTAGCACTACCAAAAGCACGGTTAAAACTGCCGGTACATCTACCGTGAACAACGGTAAGGTCTGGGCATCATTATGGCAACAGCGCTCGGCCGAGTACAAGGCTTTATGCTTTCAGGCGTATCATATTGCCCGTTTACGGTTGGATGAGGCATTAAAGCAGCCGGGAGGCAAACCCTTAGCTATTGTGACCGATATTGACGAGACTATTTTAGATAATAGCCCGTACGATGCACAACGTGCCATTAACAACCAGGAGTATGACCTGGCAACGTGGAAACAGTGGACCGCCAAGGCGGCTTGCGATACGGTTGCCGGCGCACCCGGCTTCTTTAAATATGCGGCAAGTAAAGGCGTCAACGTTTTTTACATTACCAACCGCGATGAGGATGAACGCGCCGGCACTACCAAAAACCTGCAATTATATGGTATGCCCTATACTGATACCCAACACGTTTTGTTAAGATCGGGCAGTTCGAGTAAAGAGGCACGCCGCTTGCAGGTGCTTAACAACTATAACATCGTACTGCTTTGCGGAGATAACCTGGCCGATTTTGATAAGTTGTATGACAATAAACCATTGGAAAGCAGCCGCGACGCCACCACTACGCAGCTCAACAAAAAATTTGGCAGCAAATACATCGTATTGCCCAATCCATCGTACGGCGATTGGGAAGGCGCGTTGTTCAATTTCAATTACAAACTTACCGCAGCACAAAAAGATTCAATTATTAAAGCCAGTTTACGTTTCAATAAATAAGCTTAGGCAAACCGTATGAAGACTGCTTTGTTGCTATATTACGTTTATTACAAACTAAATCTTTGTTATGACCATCATTGAGAACGATAACTTTAAAGTTAGTATTAGCCCCAAAGGCGCCCAGTTAACCTCTTTATACAATAAAGCTACTCAAACCGAACATCTGTGGCAGGCTGATGAAAAGATCTGGCCATGGCACGCACCTAACCTGTTCCCTATAGTAGGTGGTTTGGTTAATAACGAATTACATGTAGATGGACAAACTTACACACTACCACGCCACGGCTTTGCACGGCAATCGGAATTTGAGATATTAGAAGCCAGCCGCAATCATGCGGTATTATCGCTGGTGGCAACAGAAGAAACGCTCAAAGCTTATCCATATCAGTTTGCATTTCAGGTTCTGTTTGATTTGATAGATAATGCCCTGCGGGTAACTTATAAGATTATTAACCTGGATGATAAGCCTGTTTACTTTTCAGTAGGCGGTCACCCGGCTTTTAACGTTCCGTTTAATAGGGAGGATAGTTACGAAGATTATTACCTGGAATTTGAAACGGCAGAAAAACTGGAAGCTTGCCTTTTATCGGCCGAAGGGTATTTTACCGGCCAAACGCAACCGGTTGAACTAAATGGGCAAAAACTGCATTTAACCCGCCATTTGTTTGATGCAGATGCGCTGGTGTTTAAAAACATCCAATCTAAAATAGTTACTATTAAATCAACCAAACACCAGCAAACTTTATCGTTGAATTTTCCTCATTATAAACATTTGGGGATATGGGCTAAGCCGGGTGCCAATTTTGTTTGTATTGAACCCTGGCTGGGCTATGCCGATGCTGTTGATGCATCTACGGATATTAGTCACAAAGCAGGCATCCAAAAAGTAGATAAAGGCCATGTATTTGAAGCGCCTTATTACATCAGCTTTTAAAAATATTACATTAAGTTAACTTTTTTAAAACATTATATGCCGGATAGAAGTTTTGTGTTTAAGTTTAATTTTATCTTTAATCACATGAAAAAGAAAATTTATTTATTAATGACAGTCATGATGTTAAGCTTTGTGGCTTTTACATCTAATGCAGCTACTAAAAATGACGAAGGTATTAACTACAAAGAGTTTTACGCCAACAAAACCGTTGAAGAAAGAAATGCCCGTGTAGAAGAAATCAAAACCCGTGTGGATGAGATCAGAACTATGGACAAATCTGATTTGAGCAAAACTGAGCGTAAAGAATTAAGAAAAGAATTGAGAGAACTGAAAAAAGAAGCTAACGCTGCTGCTGCCGGTGGTGGTGTTTATCTTTCAGTTGGTGCAATTATCATTATCATATTAGTATTGATCCTGATCCTGTAATCAGCATAATACCACATTTAAAAACAACAAAGGGACTCAATTTTTGAGCCCCTTTGTTGTTTTTAGAACAGTCCTAACTGACCTTTGCTTAAATCTATATCATCTTTAGAGTCCTTCCCTTTATTTTCAGGGAGGTTAAAATCTATGTCTTCAGGGTTGGTTATTTCCAGATCGATGTTCTTTGCTGCTTTTTCGGGACTAACGTCCGGTATTTCTTTTTCTTCGGTTACATCGGTTATGATCTGGGTATCAGCTACCGAATCTGGTGCCGGGTCGGGCACATCTTCGGCATCATCATGTTCGGCTATGAGCTGTACGCTTTGCACCGGGTGGGCCGATAGGCGGTTACCCATAGCCTTCATACCTTTTATATCTATGAGGTCGGTCAGGTTCAATTCTACCAGTTCCTGCAACAGCGTTTTGCCTTTCAACTGCTCCACCTTAACTACGGGTTGTGCCGCACCCGAAATGAGGATAAGCTTTGAACCCGCTTCTTCGCTTATAAAGCTACTTTGCCTGCCTACGGGCGTGTTTTCAAAAACAAAACGCTTAACCAGGTAGTTTTTCGATTTACCATCGTAATGCACCACGGCATATACCTTTTCGGCGTCATATTTTTCAATGAGCAGCATTTTATCATCAAAATGGTTATTCAAATCAAAACTGGTAAGTTCGTAGGTACCGTTGGCTAACACCGTCAAAATTTTATCTTCCCCATCAAACTCGCCTAAATACCGGCCACGGCTATCGGCATTTAAGCGTTTCAGGTTTTCATCGTACCATATTTTACGGCCAGCAAGCGTAGAAACACCTTTGGTTTTCAACACAATTTTTTTTACCGGGTATTTGGTTAGCTGGTTACCCATCGAACTTCGTCCTTTAATAGCAATAGCTGCAAAATCTTCATCAAAGTTTAGTTTCTTTAATTTAGAATGCGGTTTGAGCTGTATGTTAACCACTTCGGCCTCACCGTTAGGATTAGCAGAGAAGTATAACATTTTTGACCCTTTAGATCCTTTGGTTAAGTCGTATTCTTTGTCGCGCGTTACGCCCACTACCGAAAAACGCTTGATATAGGCAGTACCGCTTTCACCATCTTTGTAGATCATATTATATACCGTACGCTCGTCATTCTTTTTAAACACGGCTACATGTATAATATCCTTACCCACAAATACTTTGTCCTGCACCTTAGTAATCATACACTTACCATCGGCCCTGAACACAATAATGTCGTCAATGTCCGAACACTCACCTACAGGTTCGTCTTTTTTCAAGCCGGAACCTATAAAGCCGTCCTGCCGGTTCACATAAAGCTTTACGTTAGCCAAAGCTACCTGCGATGCTTCTACCTTATCAAAAACACGGAGTTCGGTTTTGCGCTCACGGCCTTTGCCATACTTTTCTTTAAGCTTGGTAAACCAGGCAATGGCGTAATTGTTCAGGTGTTTAAGGTGATGATTTACCTCTTTAATTTCGGCCTCCAAAGCTTTCATTTGCTCATCGGCTTTTTTAACGTCGAAGCGGGTAATGCTGCTCATTGGTTTATCAATGAGCTTCTTATAATCTTCGGGCTGTATGGTACGGTAAAACTTGGGAAAAAAAGGCGTGAACAAAGTATTTAACACGCTTACAACTACCTCAAAATTTGCCGAACTCTCATAATCGGGGTGCTTGTACATCCCTTCCTGAATAAAGATCTTGAGCAGGTTACTAAAAAAGATCTTCTCCTTTAATTCGAGCAACCGGATCTCCAGCTCGCGCTGTAGCAAATGCTTGGTATGCGCTACGCTTTGCTGAAGGATATCGTTCACACTTAAAAAGTGCGGCTTATCATCTAATATAATACAGGTATTGGGCGATATGGATACTTCACAATCGGTAAAGGCATACAGTGCATCAATGGTAACATCGGGCGATATGCCCGGCGCCAGGTGCACTACAATTTCTACATCTCTCGCGGTATTATCTTCTATCTTCTTAATCTTAATCTTGCCCTTATCGTTAGCGGCAATTACGCTATCAATTAATCCACCGGTTGTGGTGGTAAAAGGTATTTCGTTAATGATCAGCGTTTTTTTATCGCGCTCAACAATTTTGGCACGTACGCGGATCTTGCCGCCACGCTGTCCTTCATTATAGTTCGTGGCATCGGCCATTCCACCGGTAGGAAAATCGGGCATGAGGTTAGGGCGCACACCATTCAATACACCTATAGATGCATCTAATAGCTCAATAAAGTTATGCGGCATTACCTTGGTGGCTAAACCTACGGCAATACCATCGGCTCCCTGGGCCAGCAGCAAAGGAAATTTTACAGGCAGGGTTATAGGCTCACGGTTACGGCCATCGTAGCTGGCCTGCCATTTGGTGGTATCGGGGTTAAAAACTACTTCGAGCGCAAATTTTGATAAACGCGCCTCAATATAACGAGGAGCCGCTGCCGAATCGCCGGTTATAGGATCGCCCCAGTTACCCTGGCAATCTATCAATAAATTCTTTTGACCTATTTGCACCATGGCGTCGCCAATGGAGGCATCACCATGCGGGTGATACTTCATGGTGTTACCAATTACGTTGGCCGCTTTGTTAAAACGCCCATCGTCCATTTCTTTTAACGAGTGCAAGATACGGCGCTGTACAGGCTTTAACCCATCGTATATATGCGGAACGGCACGATCTAAAATTACGTAAGAGGCATAGTCCAGAAACCAATTCTCGTACAAGCCATCCAGTGAAATAATATTGTGCAGCTTTTCGTTAGAATCTAAATTATCTGACATATCTGTTTTGTTAAAAAAGAGGTATAATCTTTTTTAAACATGTGTAAAGGTTAAACAATTGCTAAAAATATTAGCCAAATATACTAAATTCAAGGCAAATTACCTATTATGCCTGTGTGATATATCTATTATAATGGGTTGAATTTATTATATATTTTGATAAATTTTTCATTGATTTACAGTTCGTTGTAAACCTATACTCTTACCCGGAGTTTTTTATTTAAACTAACCAATGGATCATGATGAGGTTATGCCTGTTTACATGGGTAGCATTGCTATTGCATGCCTGCCAAACCACACCTGTTAAAAATGATAAAGGTAATTTAAAAAATACCTTAAAGTATGCTTATTTAATTAAAGACACCGGCCAATGGGTCATTACTAAAAACCATAACAATGCTGTTACTGCACTCAATGTTTTAAAAGCCTACGAGCTTGGCGACACGGCGCGACTGAGAAGTTATTTAGCCGATACCGTAGCCGTTTATTATGATGGTGGCAAATATAAAGGTGGCAGCCGCGAACTGATGTATGCTATTAAAGAAAAGATTAAGTCGTTAACCAACCTGCGCATCCAGGTAAATAATTGCGAAACAGCAATTAATAAATTAGAACATCAGGAGCGTGTAATTACCCGTTACACGCAATTTTATACTAACGAAAGATCGCAAGCAGATTCGGCCGACTTAATAGATGAGGCTTTTTTTGAGAATAATAAAATTGTGGTTTGGCGTAGCTATGTAAGGCGGTACGCCAATCAGCGGCCTTCCCCAGGAGAGGGTGAGATAAAATAATCAATTTAAAAGTCCTCCATCCTGAGAAAGGATTTAGGAGGAGTTTCTGCCTGCCCGTATCATTTGCCCATAATTCATACGGTTAGCCATAGCATGGCAGGTTTGGGCTATGCGTTTGGCGCGGGTGGGTATGGTTTTAGCACTGTTTATCCAGTTTACAAAATACCTGCGGTGCGATTCGGGCAAGCTGTTAAAATATTCTAACGCTTCGGGTTCATCGGCCAGGCATCCGTACACATCATCTGGTACTACTAGTTTAAAATCTACATCTTCTTGTAAACTTACCTGTAACAAAGCACCTTCGCGTTTACGCACACCTTTACGCATGGGAGCATTAAGCGTTAAAATAAAATGACCTCCGCCCATGGGCATTACGGCTACGCCCGATATAGGATAATTATCTAAAGTACCGCATACCCGAAAAGATTTGCGGTTACCGGGCTTTAATCCTTGTGCAATATCTGCCGGTATATCAATATATATCCAACCGGTCTTCTCACCCATTTCACCGAATTTTAAAATTATTGCAGTAAAAGTTACCATATTGTTAGGTGGGGCTTACCATTAACTAAAAATTAATGCACTTATAAAGGTTAATGTTAAAGAGTTGTTAAATCTTCAATTATAGTGAAATTAGTTGTAACGTTTGGGTAATTGTGGATGTCTTATGGATATATAAATTATTAAACATATAAAATATAAAGATATGAAAACCTTAAAATCAATTGTATTAGGCTTAGCCTTATTAGTAGTTACCAACGTTGTTAAAGCCGACGAACCTGTAGCTGCAAAAATTTCAAAAAACAAAGCTATTACAGCTTACATCAACGCCATGACCCAAGGTAAAAACAGCGGGTTAAATGACGTGATCGATCAAACCGCTAAATTCAGTTCGTTACGTGGCAACAAAGTGGTAAGCTTTGACAAAGCCGATATGATGAAATATGCTGAACAAAATAAAGATATTCAACAAAGCTGCACTACCACCACCACAGAGGTAGAAAGCAATTCTGATTTAGCTGTTGTAAAAGTTGATATGCAATATAGCAACTTTACACGTACCAATTACGTAACAATGGCTAATACCGGCGAAGGTTGGAAAATCACTAATGTGTATTCTGTTTTTAAATAAGCAGTTATTAGTAAATAAATAGTTTAGTTAATCATGAAGAAGCTGCTGCGAGAGCGGCTTCTTTATTTTAAAAGCTTTTTTATTTATTATGCAGGCACCGCTACCAGTCTATCTTCAAAAAAGAGGAAAGGCAAAAAGCTATCTATCCCATTGGTAACCCAGGTAGAACCATCCTGGCAATATAATATGGTGCGGATAGGTTGCTTTTGTTTCTTTTCGTACTCGGCCAATACTTGCAGGCAGGAGCCGCAGGGCGTTATAGGCTTGTTTATTACAAACTTGGCGGTGTAAGCGGTAACCGCCATACTTTCAATAGGATCGTCGGCATAATTGGCACCCCAGGTAAATAGCGCAACCCGCTCGGCGCACAAGCCCGATGGATAAGCGGCATTTTCCTGGTTGCTGCCATAAATTATACGGCCGCTTTGCAAACGTAATGCAGCGCCCACACAAAAGTTAGAATAGGGTGAATGTGAACCGCTCAATGCTTTCACAGCTTCGCGGCATAAGGCTTGATCTATATCGTTGAGCTCATGGAAGGTACTATACTCTTCAAAAGCTATTTTAATTTCGTGGTTAATCATGTATTTAACCCTCTTAACAAAGTAGGGGAAACAATATAGCAAGAAACTTTTACAATTAAGTAGTAGAGATCAATAACTTTTTTAGTAAAATAGCTGTTATATACACCATGGCTACTATCAACACAAAACAACTGTATTCAATTTTATCAGAAAAAGCAGGAAAGAAACTGCCGAGACTTTAACGGATTATATTGAGACAAAAATCAAAGATGATTTAGAAAACAAAAGTGCTACACTTGCTACAAAACAAGATATAGCTACATTAGAGGTAAAAAGAGCCGAATCGAAAGCCGAAATTATAAAATGGATATTTATAGTTGGGGTTGGTCAAGTAGTTGCCACATTCGGTTTTATACTGCTCTTTTTAAAGAAGCAACATAATACAAGCTAACAAAAATGAGGGATCAACTTACGTTGATCCCTCATTTTTGTTTAAGCCACTAAAGCATCCGGCTCTGCCAACAGCGGGTTTACCGTTTCGTCGTCTTTTTCTACGCGCAGGTTTTGTACAATATGCTGCTGGCGGGTTGGGGTGTTTTTACCCATAAAGTATTCGAGCAGGGCCTTGATGTTGGCGTCTTTCAATATTACCGGATCCAGGCGTATATCCTTACCTATGAACAAACCAAACTCATCGGGCGAAATTTCACCCAAACCTTTAAAGCGGGTTATCTCAGGTTTAACACCCAATTTGGCTATAGCGTTCCTACGTTCTTCGTCACTGTAGCAGTAAATAGTTTCCTTTTTATTACGTACCCTAAACAGCGGCGTTTGCAAAATATAAACGTGCCCTGCCTTTACCACATCGGGGAAGAACTGCAAAAAGAAGGTCATGATTAATAAGCGGATGTGCATACCATCCACATCGGCATCGGTAGCTATCACAATATTATTGTAACGCAAGCCATCCAAACCGTCTTCAATATTTAATGCATGCTGCAACAGGTTAAACTCTTCGTTTTCGTAAACCACTTTTTTGGTGAGACCAAAGCAGTTCAACGGCTTTCCTTTCAAACTGAACACGGCCTGGGTAAGCACATCGCGCGATTTGGTGATCGATCCGCTGGCCGAGTCGCCCTCGGTAATAAACAGTGTGGTATCCTGGCGGCGTTCGTGCGTATCTTCAAAATGTAGTTTACAATCGCGCAGTTTTCGGTTATGCAACGATGCCTTTTTGGCACGCTCGTTGGCCAGCTTTTTAATACCGGCAATATCCTTACGCTCCCGCTCCGATTGTAATATACGAGCTTTTAAAGCTTCGGCCGTAGCCGGATTGGTGTGCAGATAATTATCCAGCTCACGCTTCAAAAAATCGACGATGAAAGTGCGTACTGTAGGACCCTCGGGACCAATATTTTGCGAACCTAATTTAGTTTTAGTTTGTGATTCAAATACAGGCTCCTGTACTTTAATAGCTATAGCACCAATTATGGAAGCGCGTACATCGGCAGCATCGTAGTCTTTATCATAAAACTCGCGCACCGTTTTCACCACAGCTTCACGGAAAGCCGCCTGATGGGTACCGCCTTGCGTAGTATGCTGCCCGTTCACAAACGAATAATATTCCTCGCCGTACTGTTGGCCATGGGTTAAAGCCACTTCAATATCTTCACCTTTTAAATGTATGATGGGGTACCTTATATTGGCTACATCGGCGTTACGCTCCAGCAAATCGCGCAACCCGTTTTGTGAAAAAAACTTTTGTCCGTTAAAATTAATGGTTAAACCTGCGTTCAGGAACACGTAGTTCCAGATCATATTCTCCACAAATTCTGGTATAAAGCGGTAATTGCGGAAGATGGTTTCATCGGGAAAAAAATTGATGGCAGTACCGTTACGCTGGGTAGTTTCCTTTTCGGCTTCATCGCGTATCAATTCTCCTTTGGCAAACTCGGCCAGCTTAGTACGGTTCTCGCGGTATGATTGTACGGTGAACGAGGTTGATAAAGCGTTTACCGCCTTAGTACCCACGCCATTTAATCCCACCGATTTCTGGAAGGCCTTACTATCATATTTACCACCGGTGTTGATCTTAGACACGCAATCGATCACCTTACCCAGGGGTATGCCACGGCCATAATCGCGAACCGATACTTTGTGATCGCTCATGCTTACATCAATGGTGCGGCCCGCGCCCATTACAAATTCATCAATGGAGTTATCTACAATTTCTTTAAGCAGTACGTAAATACCATCATCGTAAGCGGTACCGTCGCCCAACTTACCAATATACATACCCGGCCGCAGGCGGATATGCTCTTTCCAATCGAGCGAACGGATACTATCTTCACTATAATTTACTTCTGCCATATGTTCTGAAAAATCCTGCCCCTGCCTTCCCAGGTAGAAAGGATTGCAATTAAAACTTCTCCCTACCGGGGAGGATTTAGGAGGGGCTTTATCATTCAAACATACTAAAATAATTGGCAACCATCAAGCGGTCAACTCACCTGAACTTAATGCAGTTGCGGGCTTTATTAATATTTTTAAAAAACTCAGGACCTTTTACATTGGTAAGGCAAACGGCCATAACATAACCAATATGGTGTTTTTGAATTGCTATGAGCAAGGCATATTTGTAGTTACGTGTTTCGGGCATGTTGGCCAAATCAAACAGGTAGGTTTTACCGGCATCGGCATTATACATTTCTAATACACTTTCAGGTAATGGCCTCATAAAATAATTATCGTCATCGCTTAAAGCCGATGCGTGGGCACGTGCCGCATTTAAATAGGTTGAATCGGGGTTGGCCAAGGTTTTACCGGTTATATTTTTAACTTGCTCATAGCTGGACCAGTTTTGTTTAAGTGAATGCACCTGAAACCAAACTTCAAAATCCTGGCCAGGCATGGTCATAGCGTAATCAAAAGTAAAATTCTCGTTATTTACAGCAGGTAACTCTTTAAAAGGAACCGGCAGCTTAAAATCTATTCCGGCCCCATCAGCTTCTTTCACAAAAGATGTAAACTGGCTACTTACCCTGGCTGCAATTGGCGTTACTTTACGCTTTTTATTTTTTTTAGTTTGCGCTGTAACCACCACCCCTGTAAGGTAAAGCATACCTGCAGCAAGTATTATAATTTTACTAATTTGCCTTATAAAATTCATTACTGGTAAATGCAGCGAACCGTTTAAATATGCTATATTAACAAACGCATCAATGATCAGTATCAAAGCAAATGTATAATATTAATTCAAAAATCAAACAGCTCACTAATAAATGAGTATTAAACCTAAACTAAGCCGTTTCGATCTGACGATGATCGTGATCAGCCTCATCATTGGTACCGGGATATTTAAATCGCCGGGTGAGGTTGCCATACGCACCGGCAGCACACAGCTGTTTTTTGCGGCTTGGGTGGTAGGCGGCTTAGTTACCCTTTGCGGCGCCCTCACCTTTGCCGAAATTGGTGCACGTTACCCTAATACGGGCGGCTTTTATAAATTGTTTTCGTACTGTTATCACCCGGCTTTTGCATTCATGATAAATTGGGTGGCCATAATTGCTACCACGGCATCGGTAGCGGCAGTAGCCTTAATTGGTGCCGAATATTTGAACCCTATATTGCTGCCGCAAAACCTGCAAAATAATACTGGTACCAAAATCACTACTATTGCCATGGTGCTTATCGTGTACTTTATTAATTTTTTAGGTATTAAAATGAGTGCAAGGGTACAAAACCTGCTTACTATTTTTAAGGTAGGGATGATTACACTTTTATGCCTGGCAATATTTAAAAGTGATAGCGGAAGCGTAATTACCCGGGCCATTATACCAACAGGAAACCCCATAGCCCAATTTGGGTTAAGTTTGGTGGCTGTTTTTTTTACTTATACCGGCTACCAGCAAACTATTAACTTTGGTGGCGATGTTATTGATGCCAAACGTAACATACCTAAAGGTATTATTATTGGCATAGCTGTAGTAATAGCTGTTTATATGGCGGTTAACTTTGCTTACTACTATGTACTGGGCATGGGCGGACTACAGCAAAACACCGGATTAGCCGCCAAAATGGCTTCGGTAGTATTTGGCGAAGTGGGTTCAAAAGTAACCTCGGTTTTAATGTTCGTATCGGTACTGGCCTATGTAAACGTTAACATTATGTCGGTACCGCGCATGTACTACGCTATGGCCGAGGATGGTATGCTGCCCGTTATATTTAAATGGGTGAACCCGCGTACCCAGGCCCAGGAGTTTGGCATGAGCTTTTTTGTTGCCACGGTACTCGCCATCTTGTTCTTTGTAGGTTCGTTTGGCGAGGTGTTGAATTACGCTATGTTTTTTGAATGTATTGGCTTAAGCACCGCCGCCATTGCCATATTTATTTTGCGCAAACGAACCAGCCATTTAAATGGTACCGGCATATATACCATTAAATGGTACCCGTTGGTACCACTGGTTTTTATAGCGGTTTATTGGTTTGTTACCATTAGTATATTTATAGATAAGCCCAAAGCCACACTGGTTTGTTTAAGTGCTTTTGCAGTAGGTTTACTAATTTATTATACAGCAAAATTCGGTAAAGTCGGAAAAGAATAATTAGCCTTGCCTTTTTCTTTTCATCGCCCGTAATAATATCAAATGAGCCTGTATAATTCGTGATTAAACTATATTTTTATATTCTAATTAGTTTAAAAATTGATACCTCCCCAATCATTGATTCGTACGTGGTATAAATTAACCGGCCATGTAACCGAATTTCCTTTAACTACCCGCATATTTCATTCTATTTGTATAATTGTTATGCTGGCACTGGCATATAATGTGCCTTTAAATTATTTTGTTGGTTTAGGTTACATTGCCTTGTTAAGTGGTTGCAGCTTAGTAGTTATAGTATTGGTTTATTACCTGTCGCGCTTCAAAAAACAAACTCCTTTGGCATTATGGCTTTTTATGTTTACGGGTAACCTGCTGTTCACTATCAATTTCTTTCTTAATTCGGGCATTAACGGGCCTAACGACCTTTTTTTTATTGTTACTATGGTTGTTATGGTAACTGTTATACCGGTGAAGCAGTATTGGCCGCTTATTGCTATAAACCTGTTACTGGTTACGGGTTTGCATGCTTTACAATATTACATCCCTTCACTGGTTCCCTATTCATACGATAGTTCGGCATACCGTTTTTTGGATATAACATCGGCCTATTGGGTGGTAATGGTAATTGTTTTGTTAAACTTTTATTTTATCAGGCACAATTACGAAACTGAACGACGCTCGGCTGAACAAAAGACTGCTTTAATGAAGGTGTTGAATGAGGAGAAAAACAAACTGCTCTCTATTATATCGCACGATTTACGTGCGCCGCTGAGCAATGTTCAAAATTACCTTGAGCTACTTACCATAGTGGAAATAAGCCAGGAAGAATCTATTGATATTAAGCGAAAACTATTGGATTCTACCCGTTATACGCTCGATATGGTGAACAATATACTCTCATGGTCGCAAAGCCAGATGAGTGGTTTAAAATTCAGGATTACTCCGTTACTTGCGCATAATGTTTTGATGCCCCAGCTCCTGTTGTTTACCAACATTGCTGGTAATAAACAAATTAAAGTAGAAATTTATATTGACCATGACATTGTTATAGCTGCTAACGAAGGTATGCTGCAGGTAATTGTACGTAATTTGATCAACAATGCCATCAAATTTACCTCGCCAGGAGGGCGCATTATTGTAAGTGCCCGTACCCAAGATGGCTTGTGTACTTTTATGGTCCGCGATAGCGGTAACGGTAAACCAGCCGGGTTAACGGCAAACATATTTTATTTGAATAGTAGTACTACCGCCGGCACTCTTAACGAAAAAGGAGTTGGCCTGGGCCTGGTGCTTTGCAAAGAATTTACCGAGGCATTACAAGGACGCATTTGGTTTGAATGCGACCCGGCAAGCGGTACAACATTTTTTGTAGAATTACCACTGGAAGCCGGTACAGAAAACGTGGATGAAAATACAGCGATCTTTAATATTTAAAGGCTGTATATTCCTTGTAAACCAAAAAATTAAATTATAGTGAGCTCATTTTTGTTTATACGCCGTTTAACTTATCGGCTAATTTGATCACTTCTTCATCGAGCTTTGTGGCACTAACGCGAAGCAGCTTGATCATACTGCTCACCTCATCATTAGCATCCATGTCTTCCAACAAAGTTATTAGTCCTAAAATATTCGCTAATGGTGCCCTTACCAGGTGCGAATGGTCGAAAGCCACTTCTTTTAAAGTCTCTTCTTTTATTTCCTTTTCGGTATCGGCTTGTTGTTTCTTTTTCAGCAGTTCGTTCTCATACTTTTTACGATCGCCAACTTTGAAAATAGTAGCAGAATAAAGCAGTTTCTCTTCACCGTAGTTTTTAAATAGCTTTGCACTAAATAAACACGGAAAATTGCATTTATTAGTAGTTATGTGTAAGCTGATTTCTTTAGCCTCATTGTTCAACCTTAATAAAGGCTGAACAAATAACTGATAATATAATTTACCGCCTTTGGCCAAAAGATCGGTAAAATTTGTTTGTATCACCTCTTCAACATCGGCATTAAGCCAAACCAAAAACGTTTTGTTAATGTGTATAATTCTCCCATCCGCTCCAAAGATGAATAATCCGCAGGGCGCTTGATCGTAATAATCTTCAAAATTATTCGGTGACGATGGTACCAGGAGATTGAAGTTTTGCATCAGTTAATACCTTATCAAAATCCAGGTAGCTATCAATGGCTTCTATTGTTTCACGGGCGGCACTTAAATGCGGACAATGACCTGTGGCGTTTAATATAACTAATGTGTTATTGGCCGTATGCTGCTGTATGTAATGCCCTATATGAAGAGGTGCCAGCATATCTTCTCTGCACTGAAGTGTAAAACTCGGTACGTTAAGTTTATGAAGGTCGGCCCTGCTGTCCGAAAAAAATGTGACACGTGCAAACTCTCTGGCAATGTCGGGGTCGTTAGCACAAAAACTAACCGTGAGTTCTTCGCCTAATTCGGGCATATCTGCATTACCCATTATTAATGGTGCCATAGAACTCGACCAACCCAGGTAATTACTTTCCATCATCACAAACAGCGCTTCCAGATCGTCTTTATTCAGGCCACCAACATAATCATCCTCATTAATGTAATAAGGCGATGGGGCAACAAATATGAGTTTGCTAAAATATTCGGGCTTATTTATTGCCGCACGTACGCCTATCATACTACTCACCGAGTGCCCTACAAAGATCACATTGCGCAGGTTTAAGGCTTCAATTATATCTAAAACATCTGCCGCGTATCCTTCTAAAGAGCTATAGCGGGAAGAGTCATAAGCAGACAAGTCAGACTGGCCCGAACCCACAAAATCAAACACCACCAAAGTGTATTTTTCCTGATAAGCTTTAATTAAATGCCGCCATACGTGTTGGTCGCATCCAAAGCCATGTGCCAGCAACATAACCTGGTCGCCATCGCCAAACATCCGCACATTATTCCTTTTTAAAATATCCATCATCTCTAAGTAGAAATAAATTTAGTGCTTATACGTCATCTAAAATAGTAAAGTTTGTTTGTAAAAACAGTTTATTCATACAAAATAAAACCAACCAGGCCGGGCTGCTTTGGGTGTGTTGCGCGGGTGATAATACCGATTATAGACTAACAGATCAGGAACCGTATTTGACTACAACTGGAAAGTATTATAATGAATGGTGCCAACCCAAGTTAAACAATAGATAATTAGAGCTGTTGTAAGATCAAATTAACAAGATATGACTTTAGTTTGGGCAATACTATTTTTAGTTGGTGGATTTGTGCTACGATTTCAAATTAATAAAAGGCAGTTTAACAGGCGAAATGCTGCGGGCGTTGAAGAATTTAAATCGTACGGGAATGCATACGGCATTCAAATTATGGAAAAAATAGGCCGTTGGGTTGGGCTCTTTCTTATTATTACAGGTATTTTCTTTGCCGTATCTTTCTTTTTTGACGGCTCACATAAGTAGCTTATATCATAGCTTTGAGGTCGTTGTTATTACCGCACCATTATTAGGTTGTTAGATCAAGAAAGCTGAAAACATGACACTGCTTATGGGCGTTTCCCTACGGGCCGGGTCATCCGCTCATACGCCTGCAGGCCTTACGGCACGGGCCGGTATCCGCTACTACCCCTAACGCAAAACGTCTAAACCGGAATTTGAGGAATTAATAGAATTGGCAGAATTGATTGTGTTTTGTTTAGTGGTGCGGTGATAAAACCGACCACAAGCTAAAAAGCTTAAAACATTTTATATATTTATAAAATCATGCCTATTGAAACTTCTGACATCGACATTATTCTTAATGAGTTTCTTAAACTACCTAAAAGAATTAAGCAGCCTACTTATCTTGAGCTTTGTAAATACCCGTATAATCGCTTTGAAGAGATTTGCAGCAGATTACTATGTTTTTATTTGGATCCAAGTAAAGAACATAATTTAAAGGATTTAGTGATTAAATCTTTAATAACGGTTATTGATGTTAATATAACTCTAAATTTTAATGATATAAATATTTACAGTGAGGATAATGCAGAAGGTAAACGAATTGACATACTTATACATTCAAATGAGTTTGTTATAGGTATTGAAAATAAGATAACCGCCACTTTATATAATCCATTAGAAAAATACAGAAATCGTATTGCATTATATAACAAGCGTAACGCCTACTGTATAGTTCTATCGCTTCGAAAAGTCATTAATAAAGAAGAACTAAATTATATGCAGTTACACGGGTTCAAAAATGTAACCTATTCTAAATTATTTGAAGCAATTAAACAAAACATACCAAGTTACACATCAAATGCTAATCCAATTTACATAACATATTTACAAGACTTCATGGACACACTTAATAACCTAACTGGCCAGCAACCAAATAATGAAGAATTAGCAAATTATTTTTTTGACAATTCATCCAAAATTGATGAGTTGATAAAATATTACGATCAATATAATAACAGAGTAAGTAATGTTCAAAATGAAAATATTGCTCAAATCAAAGAACAACTAAACTTAATAACGGAGGCGAAATGGTGGGCATGGGAAAAATATTTACTTGGATGTAGTAAAAGCAATAATTTAAATCAAAAACTTGGTATTGAGGCTCAATATGAAGCAACAAAATTAGATTCATTAGGATTATTTCATATATCATTTGTAACATGGTCCTTAAGTGATTGGAATGTATTTGAGGCTGAATTATTACAAGAGTTTCCGAATGGAAAAATCAACAAATCCAAGACCAAATGTTCCATAGAAATTGATACTGTTCCTAATAATGATATAACTCTTATTCTTAATAAGTTAAAAGGATATTATCAGTTGTTGTTAGAGATTATACATTCGGTACCGACCCTGTAATGATTGAATGTATCTTAGGTCCGATAATATAGTTTGTACAATGATTATGAGTGTTAAGGTTATAATAACTGACCCCAAATTATTTAACGTAATTACCCCACAAAAAAAGCCCGGCAAAACCGGGCTTCCTTATTTTCAATAACTTATAATTAAACGCCTAACAACAACCTTGCAGGGTCTTCCAGCAGTTGTTTAACACGTACCAGGAAGCTTACCGATTCGCGGCCGTCTACAATACGGTGATCGTACGACAGGGCCAGGTACATCATCGGGCGAATTACCACTTGTCCGTTAACGGCAACCGGGCGCTCAATAATGTTGTGCATACCCAATATGGCCGATTGCGGCGCATTAATGATTGGCGTGCTCAGCATCGAACCGAAGATACCACCATTGGTAATAGTGAAAGTACCACCGGTCATGTCTTCAATGGTCAGTTTATTTTCGCGGGCTTTACCGGCCAGCATTACCACAGCTTTCTCAATTTCGGCAAGGCTCATAGCATCGGCATTGCGGATGATAGGAACCACCAAACCTTTAGGGGCCGATACGGCGATAGAGATGTCGGCGAAATCGCTATACACCACTTCTTCGCCATCTATACGGGCACCAACGGCAGGCCACTCAGAAAGGGCCATGCAAACCGCCTTGGTAAAAAACGACATGAAGCCTAAGCCTACACTGTATTTCTCTTTAAATTTATCTTTGTACTTGCTGCGCAGTTCCATAATAGGCTGCATATCTACCTCGTTAAAGGTTGTCAGCATAGCGGTTTCATTTTTAACAGCCACCAAACGCTTAGCTACGGTTTTACGCAGGTTCGACATTTTTTCGCGACGCTCGTTGCGGGCGCCGGCAGCTGTCGGTTGCGGGGTTTGGGGTGCGGCAGCGGGTTTTGAAGCAGGTGCCGCAGCAGCTGGTTTCTGAGCTCCTAAAGCATCCTCTTTAGTAATACGGCCACCAACACCGGTACCACTTACACTTTGCGGACTCATCCCTTTTTCGGCCAGTATTTTACCGGCTGCAGGTGATGGCGTACCAGCGGCGTAAGAAGAGCCTGAAGTCTGAGATCCGGAGTTCGGAGTTGAAGACTGAGCTGACTCCTGACTTGGGGCTGACGACTGAGAACTTGCAGCAGCAGCTCCGCCACCCGTAATGGAACATACCACAGCACCAATGGCCAGGGTATCGCCTTCGGCGGCAACAGTTTTCAAGGTACCTGCGCTTTCGGCAGTTAATTCGAAAGTTGCTTTATCCGATTCCAGTTCGGCAATGGCTTCGTCCATTTCAACGGTATCGCCGTCTTTTTTGATCCAGCGCGATAAGGTTACTTCCGTAATAGACTCACCCACCGGTGGAACTTTAATTTCAATAGTTTTGGCTTCGGTTGCAGCAGGTGCGCTCTCGACAGCCGGAGCTTCCGGTTTAGCAGCACGTTGGCCGGGCGCGCTTTCGTCGGCAGCGGCGGCAGTGCTTTTATCAACAGCAGGAGCAGCGGCAGGTGCGCTACCGGCAGCTTCAATAGTAGCTACTACACCGCCAATAGGTAAAGTATCACCTTCGGCGGCAACAGTTTTTAAAGTTCCGGCACTTTCGGCGGTTAGCTCAAAAGTAGCTTTGTCCGATTCCAGTTCGGCAATAATTTCATCCATTTCAACCGCGTCGCCGTCTTGTTTGATCCAACGCGACAGGGTTACCTCTGTAATAGATTCGCCAACCGGCGGAACTTTGATCTCTAAACTCATGTTTTTGTTATGTGTTATTTTGTGAGTAAAGAATAGTGAGTAGTGAGTGGTAAAGAAGTTGTTTTACAACCACTCACCATTCACTACTCACCACTCACTAATTTAGTCTGCATTAGTTTCAGCCATTTTTTTGGCTGTGTTTTTTACCTTTTCTTTTTGGTTTTCGCTTACCGGGGCTTCAAAAGCCTTAGAAATAATGTACAGTTGCTGCGAAGCATGTTGCTTGGCATAACCGGTAGCCGTGCTGGCACCTTCCTTGCGCGAAATTACATCTAACTGTAACTCACTCTTGCGGAACTTACGTAACATGTAAGGCCATGCACCCATGTTTTCGGGCTCTTCCTGTACCCAAATAAATTCTTTGGCATTGGTGTATTTGGCTTTAATGGCTTCCATTTCCAGTACCGGGGTTGGGTATAGTTGTTCTACACGTACCAGGGCCACATCGCTGCGCTTATCGGCTTGTTGTTTTTCCAGTAATTCGTAATAGATCTTACCGCTGCAAAACAGTACGCGGGTAACTTTCTTTATATCTGTAGTAAAGCTATCGTCTATCAGCTCTTCAAACTGGCCTCTGGTAAAGTCTTCCAGTTTTGATACGCAAGCCGGGTGGCGCAGTAAGCTTTTCGGCGAAAAAATAACCAATGGCTTACGGAAATCGCGGTGTAACTGGCGGCGTAATATGTGGAAGAAGTTAGCAGGGGTAGTACAGTTAGCCACCTGTATATTATTATCGGCACATGATTCTAAAAAGCGCTCTATACGGGCCGATGAATGCTCGGGACCCTGGCCTTCGTAACCGTGAGGCAATAACATCACCAAACCGTTACCACGCTGCCATTTAGTTTCGGCGCTTACCAGGTACTGGTCAACAATAATTTGCGCACCGTTCACAAAATCTCCAAACTGGGCTTCCCAAATAGTAAGGGCATTGGGGTTGGCCAAAGCGTAGCCATAATCAAATCCTAAAACGCCGTATTCCGATAGTAAAGAGTTATAAACATTAAACTTAGCTTCGGTGCCTAAAGTAGTTAAAGGAGTGTATTCTTCATCCGTATCGGGCAGGGTAACTACGGCATGCCGGTGCGAAAATGTTCCGCGTTTTACGTCTTCGCCGCTTAACCTTACCGGGTGACCTTCTTTTAATAAGGTACCATAAGCCAGCAACTCACCCATAGCCCAATCAAAGGTTTTGGTTTCGTTTACCATTCTGCGGCGGTCGTCAAACAGTTTTTCGATCTTTTTAAAGAAGCCTTTATCCGACGGCAGGTCGGTCAGCTTTTTACCGATCTCTAAAAGTTCCGCTTCGTTCACCGAAGTATCGGTGTTAGCATAAACCTCTGCTTTGGTGGGCAGGTGCAAACCTTGCCACGAACCCGCGAACATGGCATTACCGGTTTCTACACGGGCCTGGGCCTTAGTTTCGTCCAATTGCTTTTGCAGTTCATCACGGAACATTTTTTCCATCGCCTTGGCATCTTCGGCAGTAATGCTGCCTTCGGCCAATAACTTCTGGTAATAAATTTCGCGCGGATTAGGGTGGGCTTCAATAGCCTTGTACAAGGTAGGCTGTGTAAATTTAGGCTCGTCGCTTTCGTTATGACCAAAGCGGCGGTAGCACAAAATATCGATAAACACATCCTCGTTAAACTCTTGGCGATATTCCATAGCCAGGTTTATCACATATACCAATGCTTCGGCATCATCACCATTTACGTGAAATACCGGCGAAAGCACGGTTTTAGCAATATCGGTACAATAGGTACTCGAACGCGCATCTTTATAGTTAGTGGTAAACCCAATTTGGTTATTAATAACCAGGTGAACAGTTCCACCGGTTTTATAACCATCCAGTTTTTCCATTTGCAGCACCTCGTAAATAATACCCTGGCCGGCTACCGAAGCATCACCATGGATCAGTATAGGTGCAATTTTATCGTGGTCGCCGTTGTACTTGCCATCAATTTTGGCACGGGTTATCCCTTCCACCACCGGACCAACAGTTTCCAGGTGCGATGGGTTTGGGCAAAGGCTTAAGTGTACTTTGTTACCGTTAGAGGTGGCAATATCGTTTGAAAAGCCCAGGTGATATTTAACATCACCACCAAAAGACGATTCCATGTCGTAGTTTTTACCCTCGAACTCTGAAAAGATCTCGCGGTATGGTTTGCCCATGATGTTGGCCAACACATTCAAACGGCCACGGTGAGCCATACCAATGGTAAACTCTTCGATGCCTAATTGCGAACCTTTTTCAATAACCGAATCCAGCGCCGGTATTAATGCCTCGGCACCTTCTAACGAAAAACGCTTTTGGCCCAAAAACTTGGTACCCAAAAAGCTTTCGAAACCTACGGCCTCGTTAAGTTTATTTAAAATACGTTTCTTTTCTTCTTTAGTGAACGACGGCTGGTTGCGTTTGCTTTCCATCCTATCTTCAAACCACTTGGTTTTAATAGGATTACGGATGTATTTATACTCGGCACCAATGCTCTCGCAATAGGTTTCTTCCAGCAACTGGCGTATATCGCGCAGTTTGGCCTGACCTAAGCCTACTTCAACACCGGCGTTAAACACGGTGTCCATATCGGCTTCGCTTAAACCAAAAGTTTCTAACTCTTTACCCGGGTGGTACTTGCGGCGTTCGCGTACGGGATTTGTTTTGGTAAACAGGTGACCGCGTGTACGGTATCCGTTTATCATATTCAGCACGTTTATTTCCTTTAAAACATGCTCGGGTGCACCTGAAGTTGCCGCCGTAGCAGCGGTTTTAGGTGCAGATCCTTGTCCGAAATCGAAGCCTTCAAAAAACTTTTGCCAGCCGTAATCTACCGATTCGGGGTCCTGTTTGTAAGCCTCGTACAAAGAATCTATATAGGCAGCGTTTCCGCTATTAACATAAGTAAGACGATCCATCTGAATACCAATCTGTAAAACGGTACAAAACTAAGAATATAAGCTGTAAGTTTTACGGTTTAATTTGCTTTAGATTGGGTAAATTTTATATTTGTTGCCCTAATAAGACGTGTATAGTGAACACTTAGTATTAGAAAACTTTTAATTGATATGAGGTTTGGGCGTTTCCCTCCGGGCCGGGCTATCCGCTCATACGCCTGCAGGCCTTACGGCACGGGCCGGTATCCGCTATTATACCTAACGCAATATTTGAACCGGAATTGGAGAAATTGATAGAATGGTTCGGTAATAACAAATACTATATCCTTTAAAAACAGTTTTAATGTTTTTACTATAAAATATAGATCCAACTCGTATTCGGTGTTAGGAGAATGACCAACAATTAATTTAAGTAAGTACTCTTAGAATCGCATAAAGCAATTATATTACATACCTGTCCAGACCCCCTTACTCTCGGATTTGAGTTTTCGGTTAGCTGTTATCACCTCACCAATATATTCAGCCGGTCCATACATCAATGGCTCCCCGCCCTCCGCTTCAAAACCCCACCTGCCGCTTCTTTTATACTGCTGGTAAACACAAATGCCTTTTCGTCAATTTCATGTATCTTATTACGCAGGCGCCTTACTTCCATGCGGGTAACTACGGTGTAAATAATATCAACCGGATGGCTTACGTCGAAGCTATCTTTTAAAAAGCCCCGCTCGCCTTTGTAAACGGTAATGCCCCGGCCCAAATCCATCACCAGCACTTGTTTAATGATATCGCTCTGGCCCGATATAATGGTAACACCCGTATATTCTTCCAAGCCCTCAATTACAAAGCTAATGGTGCGTGAGGCTGCGTAATAGGTTAATATAGAGTATAGGGCTATAACCAACCCCATGTGTATGGCGGCTATTAAAAACAATACGATATTAAATACAAAAATAATCTCGCTGATGCTCAAGCTCAGGTACCTGCCCGTGTATAAAGCCAGTATCTCGCTGCCATCTAACACACCGCCACCACGCATGGCCAACCCCACCCCTACGCCTAAAAATACGCCGCCAAACACGGCTACCAGCAACTTATCCGACGTAATTTGAGGAAACGGAATTAATAACATACATGCGCCCAGGCAAACAATAGACAGCATAGTTTTAATAGCGAATGTGCGGTTCATTTGGTATGCCCCCATAATAACGAACGGTATATTGATCAGCACAATGAGGTAAGCACTATCTACATGGTATATTTCGTGCAGCAGCAGGGAAATACCGGTAACACCGCCATCTAAAAAATGATTGGGTACCAAAAAGCTTTTAAGCGCAAAGGCGGAGATCAAAATACCCGATAAGGTGTACACAATATCGGTTATCCAGTGTGTAAGGTGTTGGGTTTTCATGTGTGAGCTTATAAAAGTTTGCTAAATATAAACCTTTGCACCAAAACCCGCCCATTTAAAGTAAACACAAAAGGCCCGCTTTTCAGCAGGCCCTTATTACAGTGTATGCGATAGCATTACGATTTTACCGGCAGTTGCTTAAAAATATCTTCTACAATTTTAGGTAATTGGCTTAATACTTTTTGCGGATCGCGGCTTAATTCGCCGCTGCCGTAGCCTATCCAAACCGGTTCGTTGGTGCGGGCATCAATCAGTTCAATAGATAGCACACCTTCTTTAAAGTGTTCTTGCGAAGGGTAGCCGCCATATCCGCCGCCCCAACCGCCATACATAAACGGACTAAAACGGTATCCCCAGCCCCAACCCCAGCCTGGTCCCCAACCGCCACCAAAATAGGGCGAGTAATAGGTATTGCGGGTACCACGGCCTACCAGGGTAGAGTACCTTACCAGCAGATCGGCACGGCCTTCCTGCAGGGTTAAGCCTTTAGCCTTGAGGCTGCTTACTGTAGCATCCTTAATTTTTTGCATAGCCTCGGGGTTGTTATAGTACCGGTTGTTGTTCACGTAATTCAACCGGGCGCCCAGGTCCTTTTTATCGTTCAGCACACTATCGGGCTTACGCATTTTAAGGTAAGGGGCAAAAGCAAATGATTTGTATTGAGTTACGCTGATATCATCCTGACCGGCAGTATAATAATGATAACCAGTGGAGCAGGCCGAAAACGCGGTGACCATCACCAGCATCAGCCCTATATGAAGTAGTTTTTTCATGGATGTATAATTTGAATAGTATTATTTAGACAACGTAGTAACCAAAGGTTTAATACATTATTGTAATTTATTTACTCCTTTTGGTGTTAGTTAATAAAGTGTTAAAGTATAAGTATCAATGAATAAGAAATGTTCTGTTGATAGTGCAGATTAACTGTAATAGAGCGGCGATTTTACATGCTATGGCAATTATATGATGTTGTTAAGCCCTCCCTCCCGGTGAGGGTTTGGGAGGGGTTCCTTTTTACGACAAATATTTACCTACAATAGGCATCCGCCTGCCCATACCAAAAGCTTTAGGCGATACCCGTAATATAGGCGGCGTTTGATAACGTTTATGTTCGGCGGTGTTTACCAGTTTAAGCACGCGGCGCACAGTGGCTTCGTCGTATCCCGAAGCTATAATTTCGGCTGATGATTTGCGATGCTCCACGTATTCCATGAGGATAGTATCCAGCGTATCATAATCGGGTAACGAATCGCTATCCTTTTGATCGGGGCGCAACTCGGCTGATGGCGGCTTGGTGATCGAATTTTGCGGAATGATCTCGCGTTCGCGGTTAATGTAATTAGCCAACTGGTACACCTGTGTTTTATACACATCTCCTAATACCGAAATACCGCCGCACATATCGCCGTACAAGGTGCCATAGCCTACGGCAGCCTCGCTTTTGTTGGATGTGTTAAGCAAGATGTAGCCAAACTTATTACACATAGCCATAAGCACCACGGCACGAGTGCGGGCCTGCAAGTTTTCTTCAGCAATGTTAAAGGGTAACCCTTCAAACTGCGGATGCAGGGCCGTTTCAAAGGCATCGGTTATGGATTTGATTTCTACCGTTTCGCTCATGCAGCCCAGGTTGTTCACCAGGCCTTCGGCATCAGTTATAGAATGCCCGGTTGAATATTTGGAAGGCAGGAGTACACACATTACATTTTGAGCACCCAAAGCTTCGGCAGCCAGCGCGCATACCACAGCAGAATCGATACCACCCGACAAACCTAAAATAGCTTGCTTAAAGCCCGACTTGTAAAAGTAATCACGAATACCCAGGATCAACCCGCGGTAGATCTGCTCAATATTGCTTTGGCGTTCGGGCATCAGCGTTACCGGCTGCTGCGGGGTTATGGTAGCATCATCTTTTAATACGTAGTAGGTGAGCACCTCTTTAAAGTAAGGCAACTCATCAACCAGTTCACCTTGCTTATCAAATACCAGCGACCCACCATCAAAAATAATTTCGGTTTGGGCGCCTACCTGGTTTACGTAAAACAAGGGCAGGTTGTAACGTTTGGCGTTATCGCTCAATATGGCAATACGCTCCTCATCGTGGTTATAGGCAAAGGGTGAGGCGGCAATGTTGATCATCATATCGGGCTTTTGCTCTATCAGCTTATCCATAGGGCGAATCATATACAGGGGATTTTCAATAGTATTCCACAAATCTTCGCAAATGGTAAGCGCTATACGGTGGCCTTTAAAATTAATACAGGCAAACTCGGTTTCCGGCTCAAAATAACGATACTCGTCAAACACATCGTAATTAGGCAGTAAGGCTTTATTTACCACCTGCTGTACCTTGCCATCGGCAATAAAGTAGGCCGAATTGTGCAGGTCTTTACCATGCGGACCGGTGTTAGGTGTAGGAATACCTATTATACAAGCTACATCCGTACATTCAGCCGCTATTGTTAGTGCCGATTTCTCGCACAGGTCAATAAATTCGCGGAACTCCAAAAAATCGCGGGCAGGATAGCCGCTGATGCAAAGTTCGGCAAAAACCACCAGGTCGGCGCCGTTGCTGCGGGCGGTTTTAAGTGTATCAATTATTTTAGCTGTGTTCGAATCAAAATTACCGATATGGTAATTTAACTGTGCCAGTGCGATATTCATAGTAAAACTTTGTTATGCGTTTGCTGGTATAAATACAAACATAAACCCTTTATTTGTTGAAAGTATATGACCATACTCTACCCTGGCAAATTAAAACATTTTTACGCGCTTTTTTTAGTGGCAGCTCTTTTGGCCTCTTGTAAAAACGATAAAAACAATGTTGATGTAAGCGGCATTAAGCTGGAAGTACACATAGAACGGTTCGATTATGACTTCGACCAGCTGGGCAAAAAGCCTAAACTACAACAGGCTGATCTTTTGCAAAAAAAGTATGGGCTCTTTTATGCCGATTTTGTGCAGCGCATGCTGGAGTTTGGTAGCGTACGCGATACAGCCTATTTTGATAAGCTCAACCAAATGTTTGCCGGTAAACCTTACCAGGACCTGAAGCATGAGGTAGATTCTATATACCCCGATTTGGACAAACAGGAAGAACAACTCACCGATGCTTTCAAACGCATAAAATATTACTTCCCTAAAAAGCAGTTGCCTAAAGTGTATGCTTACTTTTCGGGTTTTCAGGCGCAAACCACGTTGGGTAATGGTTATGTGGGGGTTGGGCTCGATATGTTTTTAGGTAGCAAGTCTAAGTTTTACCCGGCACTGATAGCCACCTTTCCACATTATATATCGCGCCGGTTTACGCCCGATAACATGGTACCGCGTGTAATAGAGGGGATGATACACGAAGACATGTTCCCGGAGAGCAGCGCCGATAAAACCTTTTTATCAAAGATAGTGTACGAAGGTAAAATGATGTACCTGATGGACCAGCTGTTGCCCACCTTGCCCGATAGTATCAAGATAGGCTACACCACCCAGCAAATGGAATGGAGCCGCGCCTTTGAAGCCAACATTTGGGGGTACTTTTTAGAAGAAAATCTGCTATACGAAACAGACTTTCTGAAACAACAGAAATACCTGAACGAGGCGCCCTTTACCCCCGGTTTGGGCGAAAAAAATGAATCGGCACCTAAACTTGGGATCTATACCGGCTGGCAAATTGTACGCAGCTATATGCTTAAACACCCCGATACTACTTTACCAAAATTGCTGGCCATAAAAGATGCGCAGCAAATATTAGATGGCGCGGGGTATCATCCGAAATAAATAACATAGTACTTTAGTTGATGGATTTTTACGATGAATTAAACGAAGCTAACAGCTTACAAGCCTCGAATATAGAAGATATTGGTAGAAACCAACTTATTTTTAATTTGAATATAGGGAGAACTGCTGAAAATTCTGAAGACATTATTATAAATGATATGAACCTTGGCCCCGCCTTCCAAATACATTTCGATAACGGCATCTACGAAGTTCACTTTAAATCGTACATCTGCTTTAATGTTATTAATGAAAGTTTTGATGCATTAGGTGGAGATGAGTTTATAGGAAAAAGAATTAGAATATATTCCAAATCAAATTTTTTAGACTACATCTCAAATGACACTTTTGCCACATTTGATTATCCAGGAGAATTCAAACACTATTCGTTCATAACAGCAAACCATATTATTAACGTGATAACAACAGAAGAGCCAGCTATCAAAAAGCTATAACTCAGCCATAAACAAAAAGAGCTTCCCGAGGAAGCTCTTTTTTTATGCTGTATGATAATTATGCTTTTAAAATTGCAAATACACCTTTAAGGGAAATAAGGATACCGATAACCAGGATGATATTAGATACACTGGTGAAGATAAACCCATGACCAAAAATTTCATCGAGGAAACGGAAAAATACACCTACCATACCCACCACAATGGCTACAGTTAAAATCATGTACACGCTTGTTGAATTTGCTTTTTCCAGTGAACTCATAGTTATTGACAATTATGTTGGTGCAAAAATAAAAATGTTTGGCTAATAATCCCTATCCGGCTGCATAAATTTTAAATACTATTTAAAGCCGTTGGCACTTTGCGTTTATAAAGTTTGAAGAGTAGCCAAATACCCCAACCAGCCAATATAAATACCCATAAATTAGTTAAGGCAATTACTAAAGAAGCAAAAATCTCCCAACCATTTTGAAATGCGATCAGCAGCCGGTTAAGAAAAGGTATTTGATAAACACCCGGATCGTCATTGGCAATAATTTCTTTAATTATGGAATTACTTTGGTATAGGCTCATGTCCACCACACTATACCTTACAGCTTCATCAATGCGGCTGTTATTTATCTTTTGATCTACCGTTTCGTCTTTGATCTGCAGCATGGCATCCGCTTCTTTTAAAGACGGCTTCCATTTCTTTTGCTCGCTGGCAATCTCCAAGCGATTTTCATGCTTCAGTTTAGCCGACAGGTAATCCAGCGTTTTGTCCTCTATATCCATGCGTCTTACGCTTACATGGATGCCCAAATGGCTCACCTCGTTCATAAACTGATCCAAATTATCGGGCGGTACTTTTACCGTAATGTTGGCTGTAGTTTGATAGGCTGAAACTTGCTTTAACGAATCTTTACTTAACCTGATGCTCTGCTCTTGTACAACGGTCGATTTCATGTCATGGTGCATCACAATCCCCTTATAATTTCGGGTTAGTGCAGTTATAGCTTCGCTGCTTTTTTGAACGTCTTTTACCTTAAATTGCATTTCGGCGGTTTTCACTAATTTAACCGCATTACTGTTTACCGAAACACTGTCTGCCGACTGCATACTTACCTCTTCGGTTTTATCCATAGTCTCACTTCCAGTTCTTCCTTTACTACAGGCTCCAAGCAGGCAAAGCGCGGCCAGGAGCACCAATAAGTTACTCATTTTCATAGCATTAAAGTTTAATATGATTTTTATATTGATACCGCGAATAGCAGAAAAGTAACCTATGGTTTTAGATTGTGATAAACTTGTTACCAAAGAAGTGTTCCACCCGCCATTGCAAATAACGAAGCAATCCCTACGTAGAATCGTCGCCCTATTAACTGTCGTACAGCGATTGCTTCGTACCTCGCAATCACGGGTCCATTTTAAACCTAAAAAGCCCCGAGAGTTCGGAGCTTTAGGAAACATATATGTAAGTTTATAATTATCCGTTTGAAAGGGCTGCGGCACCACTAACGATCTCAGTAAGC
Organism: Mucilaginibacter terrae; assembly: GCF_042679325.1. Classification (GTDB taxonomy): domain Bacteria; phylum Bacteroidota; class Bacteroidia; order Sphingobacteriales; family Sphingobacteriaceae; genus Mucilaginibacter; species Mucilaginibacter terrae. The sequence continues at coordinate 130,616 of NZ_JBHTMJ010000018.1, read as the reverse complement.
TCGGTGGTAATAGCTGCCTGGCGGGCCTGGTTGTACGAAAGTTTTAAAGCTTTCAACAAGTCGCCGGCGTTTTCGGTAGCCTTATCCATAGCTGTCATACGTGCGCCATGCTCAGATGCGTTAGAATCTAAAACAGCCCGGTATAACTGGATCTTGATATTTTTAGGGATCAACTGCTCCACAATGGCTTGCTGCGATGGCTCCAAAATATAATCGGTTTGATCTGCGCTAACCTTGCTTTGCTCACCCTCGGCTTTTGGTACCGGCAGCAATTGCTCGCTTACCAATATTTGCATAGCCGCATTACGGAAATGGTTGTACACCAGTTCCACACGGTCGTAATCGCCGTTGATAAAGCCCTGCATAATAGACTCGGTCACTTTCGATACCGTAATGAAGTTCAAATCGGCATAAACCTCGTTGTTATCTCCAATTACATTATAACCACGGCGTATGTAGTATTCCTGAGCCTTACGCCCAATAGCTACTACCGAAACGTTACCGGCCCTTAACTGATCGCTGTATTTTTCGGCGATCAAATTGTTGGCCGTTTTAATAGCGTTGGCATTAAAAGCACCCGCCAAACCACGGTTAGATGATACCACTACCACCAGTACACGTAAGGGCTCACGCTCTTGCAGGAAAGGTGAGGCACTATCCTCTAAACTGGCCGATAAGTTAGCCAGCATATCCTTTAGCTTGGTAGCATAAGGGCGCAACTGTACAATAGCATTTGTAGCCCTCTTCAGCTTAGCTGCCGAAACCATTTTCATGGCCTTGGTAATTTGCTGCGTGGAGTTTACAGATGTAATACGGTTTCTTACTTCTTTTAAATTAGCCATGTTTTAAATGTGCAAATGTGCGGGTATGCAAATGTGCAGATGGACCTATTGTTAATATTTATATCAAATTGATATGCAGATCCTGACATTTGCACATCAGCATATCTGCACATCCTCACATTAGTACTTTCCAGACAGTTCCTTAGCTACTTTCTCCAGTACGCTGGTTAAGCTATCATCAAATTTACCTGCTTTAAGGGCAGCTAACACCTCAGGATGGCGCAATTCCAGTTGGCTGGTGTATTCGCTTTCAAACTCTCTTACTTTGTTTACCGGTACATTACGCATTAAGCCTTTGGTACCTAAGTAAATAATAGCTACTTGTTTTTCAACAGTTACCGGTGAGTACTGACCTTGTTTCAGGATCTCTACGTTACGGGCACCTTTATCTAACACATTTTTAGTAGCCGCATCCAAATCCGAACCGAATTTAGAGAATGCCTCTAACTCGCGGTATTGTGCCTGGTCTAACTTTAAAGTACCGGCTACTTTTTTCATGGATTTAATTTGCGCGTTACCACCCACACGCGATACCGAGATACCTACGTTAATAGCCGGACGTACACCTGCGTTAAACAGGTTCGACTCCAGGAAGATCTGACCATCGGTAATAGAAATTACGTTGGTAGGAATATAAGCCGATACGTCTCCCGCCTGTGTTTCGATGATAGGCAGAGCGGTTAATGAACCACCACCTTTTACTAAATGACGGATAGACTCTGGTAAGTCGTTCATCGCCTGGGCGATCTCATCGTTTGCGTTGATTTTAGCGGCACGCTCTAATAAACGGCTGTGCAGGTAAAATACATCACCCGGATAAGCCTCACGGCCCGGTGGACGACGTAATAATAACGACACCTCGCGGTAAGCAACTGCCTGTTTTGACAGATCATCATAAACGATCAAAGCCGGACGACCGGTATCGCGGAAGTACTCGCCAATAGCGGCACCTGCAAACGGCGCGTAAAACTGCATTGGAGCAGGTTCGGCAGCACTGGCAGCAACCACGATAGAGTAAGGCATAGCGCCGTTCTCTTCCAGTGTACGCACAATGTTAGCTACAGTAGATGATTTTTGACCGCAGGCAACATATATACAAATTACAGGCTCACCTGCATGATAAAATTCTTTTTGATTGATTATAGTATCGATACAAACGGCAGTTTTACCAATTTGACGGTCACCAATTACCAACTCACGCTGACCACGGCCAATAGGAATCATGGCATCGATAGCCTTAATACCAGTTTGTAATGGCTCGGTTACCGGCTGACGGTAGATTACACCTGGTGCTTTACGCTCCAAAGGCATATCATAGGTTTCGCCTGTGATAGGGCCTTTACCATCAATAGGCTGACCAAGTGTGTTAACCACGCGGCCCAGCATACCTTCACCTACTTGTATAGAGGCAATTTTAGTGGTACGTTTAATAGTATCACCTTCTTTTACACCATCCGATTGGCCAAGCAATACCACACCTACGTTATCTTCTTCCAGGTTAAGTACAATACCTTGCAGGCCATTATCAAATTCAACCAACTCGCCCGATTGTACTTTTGTTAAGCCATAAACACGTGCAATACCATCGCCCACCTGTAGCACGGTACCCACTTCTTCTAATTCAGATTCTGACTTAAAGCCCGACAATTGCTGACGCAATATGGCCGATACTTCGTCTGGTCTAACCTCTACCATTTTTAATTTTATTTTGAGTATAAGTGTCTAATAAATTATTGTATCACCTTATGGGCGAATTCTTTCTTTAATTTTTGCAGGCTGGTTGATACCGAAGTATCTATCTGGCGGTCACCAACGGTTAACACAAAGCCACCTATCAACGATGCATCCACCTTTTCCTGCAATATAACTTCACCATTGGTAAGGCTTTTTACCTCGCTAATGATTTCCTGCTTATTGGCATCAGATAACGGCACAGCCGATACTACTTTTGCATTAACAATATTATTTTTTATATTATATTGGTTTATAAACTCCTTACCGGTTGGATACAGAATATCGGCACGGCTTTTACCCACCATTATTTTAAAGAACGCGCTGGTGGATGAATTAACCTTACCGCCAAAAATAGCCTGCAATACTTTTTGTTTTTTATCATGCGAAATAATAGGATTACGCAACACAGCCTGTAACTCGGTACTGGCCTTTAATGTATCAACAAAAAAGATCATATCCTGCTTAATGGCTTCCAAAGCATTTTGTTCCAGCGCCAGGTCTATCAGTGATTTGGCGTAACGGGATGCAACTGTTATTTCAGACATTTTATTGGGTTGTCTGTTGTCTGTTGTCTGTTGCCGGTGCCGAGATAAATTTTTTAACTGACAACTGACAACTGATAACTGGCAACTTTATTTAATTTTTACTTCCTTTAATAAATCGGCTACCAGTTCGTCTTGTGCATGCTGATCGGCAAATTGCTTGCGTAAAATTTTCTCCGCAATCTCAATTGATAAAGTAGCTACCTGGTTTTTAACATCGGCCATAGCAATAGCTTTAAGGCTATTAATTTCGAGACGGGCCTGCTCTATCATGCGGGCACCTTCTACGTTAGCAACGGTTTTTGCTTCGTTAACAATCTGGTCTTTCAGGTGGCGGGCTTCGCGTAAAATCAAATCACGCTCGGCACGTGCTTCTTTCAGTAACTGCTCGTTTTCGTTGGTTAAACGCGCCATTTCTTCTTTGGCGGCTTCTGCTTTTAACAGGGCATCTTCAATTGAGCGTTCACGATCAGCAATGGCGCTCATGATCGGGTTCCAGGCAAACTTAGCAAGCAGGAACAACAGTATTAAAAATGCTACTGCAGCCCATACCACAAAACCTAAGTGATCATTTAATAAACCTTCAAATAATTGTTCCATTTATATTTCTTTGTTAGCTAACCAACACTTCTTTTAACTTTAATAAGCCTCTACAAGTCCTCCCTCCCGGGGAGGATTTAGGTGGGGCTGATAAAAACCTTACCTGCCGCCAACCGCTGCAAGTAAGGTTTTATTTTTTGCCGGGTAAATTATTTACCCAACAGTGCAACTACCACACCGAACAGAGCCACACCTTCAATAAGGGCAGCAGCGATGATCATTGCAGTTTGAATTTTTGAAGAAGCTTCAGGCTGACGGGCAATACCTTCCATGGCTTTGCCACCAACCTGACCGATACCGATGCCTGCACCGATAACTGCTAAACCTGCACCTAATGCAGCAATACTTCCAGTCATGTTTGTTTGAATTTAAAGTTAAATATAGTGTATAATTATTTACTAAGTTGATTAATGATGATGCTCTTCAACCGCAGTACCAATGAACAGAGCGGTAAGCATGGTGAAAATAAAAGCCTGTAAAAAAGCAACCAGCAACTCTAATACATCCATGAACAATACAAAGATGATAGACACCGGGGCTATCCATAAGGTCTTGAAAATAAATATCAATGATATTAAGCTTAGCACGATAATGTGACCTGCCGATATGTTAGCATACAAACGGATCATTAACGCGAATGGCCTCGATATAACACCGATTAGCTCCACCGGGATCATGATGAGGTACAACCAAACCGGTACAGGCGGCATAAAAATGTGTTTCCAGTAGTACTTGTTAGCGCTGAAGTTTACCACAATCAGCACTATAAACGCCATTACAAAAGTAAGCAGGATATTACCGGTTACGTTAGCACCACCCGGAAAGATAGGGATTAAACCCATTAAGTTGTTGATCCATATAAAAAAGAATATGGTTAACAAAATAGGCATGTAGCGCTGGTAGCGGTAACCAATGTTAGGGCGGGCAATTTCATCACGAACAAACAATATTACCGGCTCAATAAGCGATTGCAACCCTTTAGGCGCTTTACCAACTGTTTTTTTGTAAGCAGCAGCTACCGAAAAGAAGATAATGAACAACAACGTACCCGCTATCCACATAGCTAAAACGTTTTTGGTTATCGAAAAATCGTAGATATGACTGGATGCTTCTTTATCAACCTCACCTGCTGCGTTTACAACACGGATCTTGTCTTCAATAAGTTTATAAGTGTAATATTTGGCTTGATAAGCTTCCGTTGCATGATGAAACTTTGCTGCTGAAAAAAATTCTGTTCCTTTATCGGTAAAAATGATGACAGGCAACGGTACTGATGTTTCACCTATTATATGCCAGTAATGCGAATCGGCGATGTGTTCTAAAATAGCAGTGGTTGGATTAAAAGCTTCATGCTCGCCAGCTGCATGCTCTACTTGCCCATGTTCTGCATTTTTAGCCTCTAATGAGCTATTTTCTCCTTGTATAGCGAAAGTTTTACACGTGGTTAGTGTAAAAATAACACCTAAAATTACGCGAAGGAATAATTTTCTTGAGTCTAAAATGTGCCTAAAATCCATTTATTGCGAGATTTTTACTTTTTATTTTGGACGCGCAAGTTACTCAACAAACTATAAATTTCAAAGGCCGTATATGAGAAATATAGATAAAAGTAGTTGAGCACAAAAACAACGTCGTTTACGGTGTATTTATGCAGATATATGAGCGCTAACGACATACACAAAACCAGCTTTAAAGTGGTAGCGCCTAAAAATATTTGTCCGCCGAGGGTGCCGTTTTGCTTTTGTCCCCATATTACACCCAGGCATATTAAAAAAGTTAATGACGAAAAAAACTGAAAAATAAGCCAGAAACCAGGAATGAGCGACTCAGCTTTACTTGCATAGCCCAGCAATGCCGGAGGCAAAGCGATAACAACAGTGGCTATACCGAACGCGATAAAAAAACTTTTCAATCTTTAAGAGATTTTATAACAATGTAAAGGGAGATCAACACACCTGTTAAAGATAGCAGGGCTGTAACCCAGGGCGTGGCATGCGCTGCACGTTTATCAATTTCGTAACCGGCAAAACTAAACACGCCTATAATGGCTATCATCTGGAAAGCGATTCCTGTATATTTTATATAATTGTTTACCGGCTTATTCATTTAGCTATTCACCCATGCATTCGTTATATAGGGTTGTGCAAATTTATGAAACGGGTTGCATAGTATTTAGTAAATTAGCCTGGCTTTTTTACAACTGAATTTTGGTCTTGAAGTACAACTTTAAAATTTTTCATCTTTTACCTTTCATCCTGTTATGGCTGGCCGGCTGTTCGCTCGAAAAAGAGAGCGCCGTTAACCGTGGGTTGCAAAATCTGACAGCTCGTTATAATATCCTGTTTAATGCCAATGAGATCCTGCGCGAAAAGCAGGCTAACTACGCCTCTTCCTTTATAGATGATTACGACCAACTGCTGAACGTTTACCAGGACACGGCATCGCACCTGGCCACGGGCGATAAGGACCTGGACGCCGTAGTACAAAAAGCCAATACCATTATCAGCATTAAGGAACAAAGCAATTACACAGGCGACGCCTACCTCCTGCTGGCTGAAGCCGCCCATTTAAACGCCAACTATTATAATGCTATAGAATACAGTAGCTATGTGATCCGCTCTTATGCCAATAAACCACATTTGGTACAACAGGCACGTGCCTGGCAAATAAGGTCACTGGTTTATTTAAACCAGTTGCGCCAGGCCAAAGCGGTACTGGATACTTCCCTGCAAAACATCGTACCGAAAGATAAGACCGAAACAGGCTATATATATGGTGCCGCTATACAGTATTATATAGAGGCGGGCAAATACCCCGAAGCTATTGCCATGACGGAGAAAGCTATTCCTTTAGCTAAGCAAAGTCAGCAACGTTTACGGTGGACGTTTATATTAGCGCAGCTACAGGAACTTAACCGCCAGCCCAGTGATGCCTACGCCAACTATACCCGCGTGGTAAAAAGCAACGCCCCCTTTGTAATGGCCTTTAATGCCGAACTAAACCGCATCCGTATTGAAGATACCGCCAATGGCCGCCACCTCAGCCGGGCCGATAGGTTAAAGAACCTATTACGAAACGAGAACAACGAAGAATTTACCGACCAGATCTACTACCAGTTAGGGGAGTTGGCTGTTAGCGATAATCAAACGGAGGAGGCTATTAAAAATTATAAGCTTTCCATCAAGAACAGCCTCAAAAATCAAAACCAAAAAGGCCTGAGCTACCTGCGCCTGGCCGATATTAGCTTTAAAACCAAAGGCGATTATACTATGGCCAAGCAGTATTACGATAGTACGCTGCTTAACCTCTCGCCTAATTACCCGGGTTACAACACTATCCAAAAAAAGGCTGATAACCTGCAGTTACTGTCAAACCGGTTGCAGTCTATTGCCCGCGAAGACACCCTGCAAGCTTTAGCCAAACTTCCCGAAGCCCAACGTAACCAGCGGGTACAGGAAATGACCAACCTGCAGGCACAACAGCAAGCCAGTAGTGAAGCCACCGCCATTACTCCTTATACTACTGCTAATAATAACCAATTGGCCAATAACACCGCTACGGTGGATAATTTTTTTACCCAGGACATTAACACGGCTACTACGGCCAGTGGCTTTTACTTTGATAACATAGGTGCCATAAGCCAGGGGTTTTCTGATTTCAAGCGCAAGTGGGGCAACCGACGGCTGGAAGATAACTGGCGCCGCAGTGTACGCAACACCGCCGATATTACCATTAATACGTTAAACACTACGCAAAATGTTGATCCTACCGTGTTGCCGGGCCTTACTCAAAAAAGCACGGCCGATGTAGCATCTACCGGTTACCAACAGCAACTGGTGCAAAGCATCCCGCTTACGCCGGAGTTGATGGCGCAATCGAACCTGCGTATTTATAACGCGTACCTTGACCTGGCCACTTTTTATCGTGATGTGTTGATTGATAAGCCTGAAGCCATTACCATTTATGAACAGTTGATTAAGCGTTTCCCTAAAGATGAAAGCCTGGCAGCTAATTATTATAACCTGTACCGCTTATATGCCGAGGTAAACCAAAGCAAATCCGAGGAGTACAAGAATAGCATCCTCACCCAATTCCCCAACAGTACTTTTGCCAAAGTAATTAACGACCCCGACTATGCCCGCCGTTTAGATGATAAGGATGCCGAACTGAATGCCTTTTACAACCAGATCTATGACTTGTACACCCAACGCCAGTATCCACAGGTAATAACCCGTGCCGATGAACTGCTACAGCAATACCCCGATAGCCGGGTAGCCCCTCAATTGGCTTACCTGCGTGCCATAGCAGCAGGTCACCAGGAAAAAGTTACGCCTTTACGGGCCGAACTGCTGCAAATAACGGTAACCTACCCTAACGATGAATTAATAACGCCATTAGTAAGGCAACATCTCGCCTACATAGATGCCAACCAGGCCGAAATAGCCCTGCGCAGGTTTGCCATTATAGATAGCCACCCTAATGCGGAGTTTGCAGTTACCAGTTCTCAGTCAACAGTTACCGGTTCTCAGTTAACAGTTGTTAGTCCGAAGTCGGTAGTTAAAAAGCCAACTTCCGCTCCTCCTACCCCGATCCCCGCAACTAAAACCCCCGCAACCCCTATCCCGCAACCCGCATCTATCTTCAATAATCGCGATAGTACCAACTACTATTTCGCCATTAATGTAAGCAGCGGCACTACCAATTTGGCTTCGTCGAGGTTTGGTGTAGGGCAGTTTAACCGTACCAGTTACCAGGGTACCACTATAAAACATCAGTTGAAACCAGTTGGTGCCGATAATCAGCTTATATTTGTAGGCCGGTTTACCAGTATGAATGATGCTAAAGAATACGCGCGTAAAATTGTGCCGCTCATGCCGCAGATCATGAAAGTGCCGACTGATAAATACAGCTTTTTTATCATCACTCAGGAAAATCTGGATAAATTAGCCGACCGAAAATTACTGGATAGCTATATAGAATACTATCAAAAAAACTTTTAAAGCATGCAAGTTAAACTTACCCAACACGAAATACGCAGCTACAACTGGGTTATCTGGAAAATAGCCATTAGCTGTTTTGCGCTGTTCGTGCTTATTATAGCCCTTACGGCAATAGGCGTATTTGGACCCCTGCCCTCTTTCCGCGACCTGGAAAACCCTAAAAGCAACCAGGCTTCACAAATTATGTCGTCTGATAAACAGGTATTGGGTAAATACTTTGTTCAAAACCGTTCTAACGTACGCTATAACCAAATATCGCCCAATGTAATTCACGCCCTCGTGGCCACCGAAGATAATCGCTTTTACAACCACTCGGGTATCGATTTTGGCCGTACTTTCACTATTATTTTCTATAACTTAATAGGTAAAAAGCAAGGTGGCAGTACTATTACCCAGCAGTTAGCGCTTAACCTATTTTCCGAAAGATCGCACGATCCGTTCAAACGCATCATTCAAAAATTACAGGAATGGGTGATCTCGGTTAACCTTGAACAACGTTACACCAAGGAAGAGATATTAACTATGTACCTGAACACGGTGGATTTCGGTGCTTACAATACATTCGGTATTAGTTCGGCATCGGCTACCTACTTTAATGTAACACCCGATAAGTTAACGCCCGATCAGGCTGCCCTCTTAATAGGTATGGTCAACGGTCCGGGTGTGTATTCGCCTATCCGTCACCCCGAAAACGCGTTGAGCCGCCGTAACTTTGTTTTACGCCGTATGGCCGAAGAAGATTACCTGAGCGAAGGCCAACTGGAAGAATTCAAAGCCCGTCCGCTGGGTTTGGATTTTCACCCAACCGATCATAACGAGGGACTGGCTACTTATTTCCGTTCGGTACTGCGTAAAGATGTACAGCGGATACTGAACGAAGAGGGGATGCGTAAATCGGATAATACGCCTTACGACCTCGACCGTGATGGTTTAAAAATTTATACTACCATTAATTACACCATGCAGCAATACGCTGAAGCTGCTCAAAAAGAATACATGAAAGCCTTACAGATCCAGTTTAACCAGCACTGGCGCGGCCGTAGTTTATGGAAAGCTATTCCCGATTTTAAAATGCTGTTAGATCAGGGCATGAAACGCTCCGACCGTTACCGTTCGCTTAAAATTCAGGGAAAATCAGACGAAGAGATCCGCACCGACTTTAATACACCGGTAAGCATGAACCTATTTACCTGGCATGGTAATATAGATACCACCATGAAACCGGTAGACTCTATTGTGTATTGTAAAATGCTACTACGCAATGCTATGATGAGTATGGACCCTACAACAGGTTTTGTGAAAGCATGGGTAGGCGGTATAGATTATGAACACTTTAAATACGACCAGGTAAAAATGGGTACGCGCCAGGTGGGTTCTACCGCTAAACCGTTCACTTATGCGGTGGCTATTGATAACGGCTTTTCGCCCTGTATGCAAATTAATAACGTACCCGATACCATTTACGGTTACGGCAAGCCCTGGTGTCCGGGTTCGGCCCCATCCGAAACCGTGCCGGGTATGATCACGCTTCGCAAAGCAATGGCACGTTCGCAAAACTGGGTTACGGCACACGTAATGAAAGAAGTAACCCCCGAGCCGGTTATGCAGCTGATTAAAAAAATGGGCATTACCAGCGATGTTCCGGCGTACCCTACCATTTGCCTGGGTACGTTTAACGCTTCGGTGCTGGATATGACCGGCGCCTACAGTGCCTTTGCCAATGAGGGTTTGTGGACCGAACCTACCTACTTGCTCCGCATTGAGGATAAGAACGGCAACTTGCTGTACGACCGTAAAGCTCGTGTGGTACAAGCCATGAACCCGCAAACCGCCTATGTAATGACCTATATGCTCAAAGGTGTAGTTGACGAGGGCACAGGATGGCGCTTACGGAGCAAATATGGCCTGCGCAACCCTATAGGCGGCAAAACGGGCACCACGCAAAACAACTCCGACGGTTGGTTTATTGGTGTTACCCCGCAATTGGTAACCGGCGTTTGGACGGGTTGCGAAGATCGCGCCATCCACTTTCGCTCTACTAACTTAGGAGAAGGGGCCAACAGTGCGCTGCCTGTTTTTGCCCTGTATATGAAACGTGTATATGCCGATAAAACCCTGGGTATTAAACAAAATGTAGACTTTGCCATGCCTAAAACGGGCATTAATATTACGCTCGATTGTAATGCCTACAGCCAGCAGCAGCAGGGTACAACCGAGGTGGAAAATAAGTTGGGATTTTAAGCTCAAGAGACAAGAATCAAGAGACAAGACGATTTTGCTTGCTATTACCCTATCCGTCATGCCAATGAATATAAGCATCCCACGTGCTGAGCCTATTGCTGGTAAACACTTAGCATCCGGTTTGGCGTGGTGAGTTGCTGAAACAAGTTCAGCATGACTATATACTCTGCCCGATCCAGGCGTCCACGCCTAATCGAAACGATGGTAAGAGCGTTCATGCTCACGTATAATTGAGCGCAGATTAATACAAACAAAACCTATTAACCGTTATTACATTAAGAAACATTAATACTCCTTTGCCGATGTGGCCAAGTTTGAGGGAATTTGAGTTTATGTTTGATTACAAAGAAGCATTAAAAAATATACCGCATAAACCCGGCGTTTACCAATATTGGGACGAGCATAATACACTTATATATATAGGTAAGGCTAAAGACCTGCGCAACCGTGTGTCGTCTTACTTTGTAAAAGACCAGCAAATTAATGCCAAAACGCGTGTTCTAATTTCTAAAATACGCAATATTACTTTTACCATTGTTGATACCGAAGTAGATGCCTGGCTACTCGAAAACAGCCTGATCAAGAAGCACAAACCCAAGTATAACATTGATTTAAAAGACGACAAAACCTACCCCTGGATAGTAATCAAAAAAGAGAATTACCCTCGCATATACTGGACACGGAATGTGGTTAAGGATGGCTCAAAATACCTTGGCCCCTACCCATCTGTAAGTATGATGCATACCATTATAGGTGTTATTCGCGAAACCTATCCGCTACGTACTTGCAACCTGGCCTTAACCCGCCAAAATATTGATGCCGGCAAGTTTAAGGTCTGTTTAGAATACCAGTTAGGCAATTGCAAAGGTCCCTGCCAAAACTACCAAACCGAGGAAGACTACGACCGCAGCATTAATGAGATTCAGGATATATTGAACGGCAAGATAAGTAACGTAGTAAAAGAGCTGAAAACTGATATAGAAAGCGCCGCCATGAACCTCGATTTTGAGCAGGCACACCGGCTAAAACGCAAGTACGATTTGCTGGAGAAATACCAGAGCAAATCTACCGTGGTTAATACTTCCATTACCGATATTGATGTGTTTAGTATTGCATCCGAAGAAAAATATGCCTTTGTGAATTACCTGAAGGTGATGAACGGTACCATTATTCAAACGCAAACACTGGAACTGAAAAAACGCCTGGATGAAACAGACGAGGAACTGTTAACGCTCGCAATTTCGGAGTTCAGGATCAGGTATAATAGTACCTCGCGCGAAATTATTGTACCGTTTGACATTGAACTGGATGATGACAAAATCAAATTTACCGTACCCAAATTAGGTGAAAAGAAAAAATTGCTCGACCTGTCGCAAAAGAACGTCCATTTTTTCAAACGTGATAAAATAGAACAGTACGAAAAACTGAACCCCGATGTACGTACCGATCGCCTGCTTACGCAAATGATGAAAGATCTGCGCATGAACCAGCTGCCCCGACATATTGAGTGTTTCGATAACTCCAACTTCCAAGGCAAGTACCCCGTATCGGCCATTGTGGTGTTCAGGGATGGTAAGCCATCTAAACGGGATTACCGCTTTTTCAATGTAAAAACGGTAGAAGGACCTAATGATTTCGCTACCATGGAAGAAGCCGTTTTTAGGCGCTACCGCCGCATGCTGGATGAAGGCGGCGTATTACCCCAACTAATTATTATTGACGGGGGTAAAGGACAATTATCATCGGCCGTGAACAGTTTAAAGGCCTTAGGCATTGATAAGCAATTGACCATTATAGGTATTGCCAAACGTTTAGAAGAGCTATTTTATCCGGGCGATCAATACCCCATGTACCTCGATAAACGGTCGGAAACATTAAAGATCATTCAGCAATTGCGTGATGAGGCCCACCGCTTTGGCATAACGGCTCACCGTAAAAAACGCGATAAAGGCACTCTTGCTACCGAACTGGAATTAGTCCCGGGCGTAGGCCGTCTATCTGCCGAAAAGCTGTTGAAATATTTTAAATCAGTGAAAAAAATAAAAGAAGCTACGGTGGTGGAATTGCAGGAGGTGGTGAACCTGAAACAGGCGCAGGCGGTGTTGAGTTATTTTGCCCCCCAGCCCCCTGAAGGGGGAGCGGAAGTCATACAAATAACAAAGGCCGATGATTATTAAACATCGGCCTTTATGATTATAATATTGAACAATCTTTTGCTCCCCTTAGGGGCTGAGGGCTTCGCTTAATATTGCCACAAACCCAATTCCCAGTCCAACAAGGTTTTCTTTACCTTTTCTGATTCGTAAAGTTTATCAATTCCTTGGGCGTAGTCTTTAATGCGCTCATCTTTCTGGTTGGATACCTTGACTATTACACTGGCAAACAAGCGTTTCATAAACACATCGTCGAAGCTTAAACCGGTTGCATCATTATTACGGCTTACGGCTTCTTTAGTGGCCAGTACCTGGCGTGCTTCAGGAAAATAAACCCAAAACGCCGGTTGAAAGTCGGTATCTACACCACCTGCTTTGATCTTGATCAAGGGCGCAATGCCAATAATACGCGGTTCAAAAATAGAGCGCTGTTTGTCAAATACCCAGTCTTCTTTAATACGAAAGCGTATTACACTATCGGCGTTAAATTCACCGGCCTGCATACTCGATCCTATTTTATCACCATTTTTATCAAACTTATCAACTATGGTACTATCAGCCATTTTTGATTGTGCCTTACCGGGTGTGAGTGGTATAGCAAAACTATCACCGTTTGGATCATCCTTGCTGGGATTGGCATCGTAAGCGGTAAGTTCACCGGCCGCCACAGCTATCATCAGCACATCAATTAACCTCGATTTTGGTGAAGCCATATACTGGTTCATTTTTTCGCGCAGGTCAATTTCGCGCCATATCCTTTTGGCATATACAACGTCAGCTTCGCGCAGGTTGGCATAAGGAGTTACACGGGCACTTAAAATGTTGGCTTTTTTGTAATAGCCATCAATAGGGCGTTCAAAAGTTTTGGCTTTTTTACTGGTATCAACAGTTTGTTGCGCATTAAACGTGGTATTAGCCGTGTTGTTTTGCGCACGGTTGGCCGCTTTACGGCTCGCCGCTGTTGTACGTTTACGTGTAGTGCCTTTCTTTTGAGCGTATGTACCCAAACAAAATAAACTCAATAGCCCCACTACCAAAATCTTCCGTCTCATATGTAGTTTTTTGTTATTAATTTGCTGCTATAATCACATCATCCAAACCTCGCTGGGCACCATCGGGGCCTACAGCAATTACGTTGGTGAATATAACCCTTGTACCCGGTGTAATGGTTGCCATAGCCGAACGCATTTGGCCAGACAGTTCATTACCACTTGTTGACAACAAAATAGGATCTTGCCTTGGTTTAATAATTACCAGGTTAAAGCGCTGAATGCTGAAGTTAGCGTCAAACTCAAAGTTTTCTAACTTGGCAAACACCCTGTCTTGTCCTTTTAAGTTAGCAGCAGAGGTGCTACCACCACTTTTGCCACCAAACACGGTCTTCGGATCAGGTATACGTTTTACACGAAATAAAGTTGACCCTAAAACCTGGGTTTTTCCAGGAGATGCTTCACCTGATACGGTTACGTTAACCGTGCCCGGTGATGATACCCTTGCCGTGAACGAACCGCCCGAACCGCTAACCGAACCGCCAGACATGCTTACACGCAATTTATCTTTAGGAATACCCGGAGCAGATACCGATAATGGGTTAGGTACGCCAATGTACAACACGTTCATTTTTTCGGCAGCTACCGTAGCCGATGGCTTGGCTACCTGGTACTGCTGCGGAGCAGTTTTGTATTCTTTAATAGTACCGTCGTTTTGCCTTACCTTAACAGTACCTATCCAGGTACGCATACCTTCGCCGCTTGTACCGGTAGTGTAAGTACCCCTGCCTTCTGTTACTTGTAAACGAGAACCGTTAACAGCAATTTCAGGATTTGACTTTGAATCGTATGCGGTTAAGAAAACATCGGCTTTGTAAGGCTGACCTGCAATAATATAGCTGCTTGGAGCTACGGCTACGGCCTGAAATTTATCCAGGTTAACCACAGCCTGATCAACTTCGCCTAAAATCTTTTTTACCACTTCCGACTCCGCATTTTTAGCATCACCCTGAATTTTGGTTAAAATGGTCATGGCAGCACCCATAGGAATACCATCACCAAAATTTGCCTGCTCCCAGGTTTTTGCGGTGTTACCACTTTTGGCTTTAGGGGCCTCAGCCGATAAAGACAGCTTAACACCCACGCGTTCTTTTTCGGTAAGCAATGCCATTAATTTTTCGCGGGTTTCATCAATTTTTTTATGCAATTCCTCCGCTTTCTTACCGTTGATCATTACTTGCGATGAGATATCCAAATCATCACGTTTTTTGTAGTCACCAGTAGATTCTTCTATACCTTCGGCTTTTTCGGCCAGTACTTTTTTGAGCTCTTCAACGTAATTGTTAAGTTCATTTGCTACTGAACTGGCAGTTTTAGCCTTATCGTAAATAGGTTTGGCTCTTTCGGGCTGTTCTTTTAGTTTGGTTTTTTCGAATGCGTCAAATGTATTATCTATACCAGATTGTACGTTTGATTTTGATACCGATATGTTATCACTTATGTTTTTAAATGCGTCTAACAAGCTATCGGGCACGTTTAGTGCCACTAAGCCTAATAATACCAAGTACAGGATGCCAATCATCCGCTGCCTTGGGGTTTCCTTACCTCCAGCCATGTGTTTTTAATTTAAAATAATTGTAATAGGTTAATTAGTTAAATTAATTAGCACGTGGTTGGTTCATGGCCGTTAACATGTTACCGTATATGTTATTTAATGAACCTAAGTTTTTAGCTAAACGGCCAACTTCTTCTTTAAACGCTTTTGAATCTTCTAACGATTCGTTAAAGTTGTTCATAGTTAATGACAGGTTTTGGTAAAACTTGTTCATTGATTTTAAGTGAGCGCTCGAGTCTTGTAATTCCAGTTCGTAAACCGCATTAAGGGCCGATAAATTTTTAGCCAGGCTGTTTACCTGATCATGGTAAGCTTTAGAATCGATATTAGAATTAGCCATTTCAGATAAATTAGCTGAGGCTTTATTGAATGAGATACTCAGGTTATCGTAGCTTGCACCGGCAGCTTTAACTTTACTGGCAAACTCGGTAGTTGCGGCACCGGCATCAGCAACTTTAGATATGGTAGAAACTTTATCGCTGAAAGTTCTTAAACCATCGCCCAGGTTACCGATCAGTTCGGGGCTTATTTTGGCATCTGCCAACATTTTATCTAATGCGGCGGTATGTCCGGTGTTAACCTGCGGAGTAACCCTTTTAACTGGTTCGCCCGCATAATCGTCAGCTAATTCAGGGTAAGCCTTGGTCCAGTCAACCTCTGCAACTTCTGGTTGTAAGCCTAACAGTAAGAACAATGCAGCTTCTGTTAATAACCCTACGGTTATAAGTAATGATGCATAAGGAAAATGTTGAATCTTAAATAATAAACCAACGATAACGACACTTGCACCGATGGAAATAATGTTACCGATACCGTACTTTGATTTTTTCTTGCCAGCCATAATTAATTAATTTGTAGTGTGTAGATTGTTTTATTTGAGTGTTTGATTGATTGCTTGCTGTAATATTAACGTTTGTCCCTGAAATCGCGGCCTACGAAGTGCGATACACAACGAAAACCGATGTATGACTTTGCGGTATCCTGAAACTCGTAGCTGCGGGTGGAGTTCTGTAAAAAGTAACCTATATCTTTCCATGATCCGCCACGTACCACTTTGCGTTTAAGCACTTCAGGATCGGTTGCTTTAGCCTCATAGTTAAACGTAGGCGACATGTCGTGTACAAAGGTAGAGGCGGCTTCGTCAAAGGCAGATTGCGTCCACTCCGATACGTTGCCAGCCATATTGTATAAACCGTAATCGTTAGGGAAATAAGAACGTACGTTTACCGTGTACGCGCCACCATCGTCGGTATAATTACCACGGCCCGGCTTAAAGTTTGCCAGTAAACAGCCTTTTGCATTTTTTACATAAGGGCCGCCCCAAGGATAATTGGTACCCATACGACCACCGCGTGCCGCATATTCAAATTCAGCATCGGTTGGTAAGCTATATGGCATGCGGTGAGGCAGGTTACGTGAATCCTTATAAGCATCATTATAGCGTGATCTCCAAATGCTGAAAGCTCTTGCCTGACGCCAGTTTACACCTACCACCGGATAATTTTGGTAAGATGGATGTGAAAAATATCCTTCAACCATAGGCTCGTTGGCCGCGTACGAAAAATCATTTAACCAAACCAGCGTATCGGGGTAAACCCCAACCGTGTCTCTGAAAATAAAATCAGAGCGTTTTTTGTTTTTATCAAAGCGTTGCTCCGAAGCACTACGCAAAACCATCATCGCATAATTATATTTCAATAAACGGGCATCAATTTCGTTGCGGTCAAACACCCGGTCATCGCCCTGGTAATACATACCATCCAGTTTACCGGCGTTGGTGGTTTGGCCTTTACGGTTACCTCCACGAAAAACAGGGTTCTTTTTCACATATTCCCAGTTAATATACTTTTTACTGGCTGCAGCAGGGTCTTTAGGCTTAACGTAATATTTATCATCGTTGAGGTAAGTGGTTATGGCTATGGAATCGCGCACCCAGTTTATAAATTGCTTGTAATGGCTGTTGGTGGTTTCGGTTTGATCCATGAAAAACGGAGAAACGGTTACCTGTTTGGTTTGCGAAATTTGAGCAAAGGTTACGTCCTGGTCGGTTTGCCCCATTAAAAATGAACCACCCGGAATATACACCATACCGGCAGGCAATTCGGCCCTGAAGGGGCGGTTACGCACACCCAGCACCTCTCCTCTGTCGCTGGTATTACAACTGCTCAAAACCACACCCACTAACAACACTAACAAAAGAAAATGCCTCGTTTTCATGCTTACAATATCTATCCTAATTGTTTGTTTTATAAGCTCCGAATATACTGTATGCAAGTGTAATTTTTTTAGTGTTAAATACCTAAAAATACTCATTTGTAATTTATCTTAATCAATATTCAGGCGCTGCCTGATATGATTGGTCTAAAATACTAAATTACAGTATATTATCAAAGCTTGTTTGGCTTATACGTGAAAAACACCCGCTAAGTTGCAGTGTAAACAGCAGTTTTAAAAAAATCTACTTGTTAACTTGCTTAACGTATTGCTCTATTGCCATGGTCATAGAGGGTGCCCCGGGGGTGGGTGCAGGAATATCCAGAATTAAGCCCGCTTCTAATACTGCCTTATGGGTAGTAGCTCCAAAAGCGGCAATACGGGTGTTGTTCTGCTGAAAATCGGGGAAATTTTGGTAAAGCGATAATATGCTCGATGGGCTAAAAAAAGCGATGACATCGTAAAACACCTCAGCCAGGTCGCTCAGATCGCTACATACGGTACGAAACAGCACGGCGGGGGTAAAATTATAACCATTAGCTATCAAAAACTTCTGGGTTTCTTCGGCGGCTACATCTGAGCAAGGGTATAAAAATTTCTCATTCGAATGCTTTTTCAGTACCTCTGCAAGGTCGGCTGCGGTTTGTTTACCGAAAAATATTTTACGCTTACGGTACTGTATATATTTCTGAAGATATAGCGCAATAGTTTCCGACAAGCAAAAATATTTCATATCAACCGGCACCTCAAAGCGCATTTCTTCGCAAATGCGGAAAAAATGATCGGCCGAATTGCGGCTTGTAAAAATAACCCCTGTAAAATCGGCCAGGTTAATGCGTTCTTTACGAAACTCTTTAGCCGGCACACCCTCCACATGGATAAATGACCTGAAATCTATCTTTAAATTTAACTTCTTAGATAGTTCAGCATACGGATTCTTATCGTTCTCAGGTTTGGGTAAGGTAACCAATATACTCTTAACCTTTTTCTTTCTGTCTTCCAATTTATATCTATCTAACTACCTAAGTTTCTAATTGTTCAGTGCCTTAATCAGTATCAAAACGGGGCAAATTTCAAGGGCACAAAGATACGTAAATAAATAAAATTTATGAAATCTAAAATTGGAAATTATATTTACGCTGCTACGCAGGTATTGCCAAATAAATATAACCACCACTAACAATAAAGCTACAGACAAAACATAAGGTATATATTGTGTAGCCAGTAAGCTAAAGCATAACGATAGTGGTAAAAAAACAAATGTGATATTAAAATAAGTAAGGTATAGTATGGAAATATATTCGCCTACCAGCCGGTTTACATTAAAAACAAAACCTAAAAAGCGTAATATTAATAGCTTTACCGCAAATAATATAATAATTAGCAGGGCAAAAGAGCCAAAAAGCTGCACACCGCTAATGCTGTAATAAACCTCATAATAGGCAGTTAACTGGTATAAAAACAAGCCGAAGGTAAAGCCGAACAGTATAAACAATCCTAAAAACGCCCACGAATTCAGCAGGTTTTCTTCCTTGCTCACCTGCGATAGGATGTGGTTGTTGTAAAAAGATTGCAGCACATTTTTAACGTCTTTGCTCATAGCCCTGTTTAACAAGGCCATATAAACCAGCAGCGATATTATAATTGCTATAACCCATTGGTCGCGTGTGCGGCGGGCCCTTCCCTCGCGCATCATACTTTTATGATTACCCTGCGGTTCTAAAAAATCGTAGCCCCGGTACACTTTAACTTTAAACATGCTATCTAAGAACAAATTCCGTCGTCCAGGATCGGGGAGTTTGATGAAAACATGGGCAAGAGAATCCTGCACATATTGCTGCCGGTACTTTAGCGCATGGGCTACCGAATCGAGCAGGTTACCGGCAGCGGAGGGGGGCTGGTAGTAACGCTTTTTTATTACAGTATCGGGCCGGGCAAATTTTGCAGTATCTGTTTGAGCAAAGGCTGTTAAGCATCCCAAACAAAGTAAAAACAGGAAATATAATTTTATATTACGCAGCACCTGCTGCAAAGATACGAATACACTGTTGACGGCTGAAGCGATAAATAAAATTTATCGTTATGATAATATAAATTAAAGACGCTGGTTTTTTACTACTTTGCCCTTTCAACCGCATTTTCCTGTTACTTCATGATCCTTAATTATCACTCGTTTAATCCCAAAGCCGCCACTACCTCCCTGTTACTTTTATTTTGCACCTGCTTAATATGGGCACAAACACCCGAACTATCCCGACTTAAAAAGATCAAAAATGCCGATTCGGCCATGTTGTATGCTAACGAACTGATTGTTGCGGCAAAGCAAAAACACGACCAGCCGCAGGAAGCCAGGATTTTATACCAACAATCGAAAATAGTTTACCGCACGGGAGATAATGTTAAGGCACTCAGTTACGCCCGGCAGGCATTAAAACTAACCACCCCTGCCGATTCCAATACCTATGCTAACTCATCAACCATGATTGCCTACATGCTGAGCCAGCAAGGTAAAGATGTTGAAGCCCTGAACGTAGCCTTTAAAATTTTACGCGAAACCGATACGTACGGCTGGAGAAAACTAAATGTTTACAGTTTGGCCTGCATAGCCGATTTGTACCGCGGTATTAAGAACATACCCAAGGCACTTACTTATGCCAGGCAAGCTGCAGAAGGTGCAAAAGCACTAAAAGATACGGCACAATATATTTTTACGTTGAGCACCTTATCTAACTTATACTCCGATCAAAATGTACGTACACCCACTTCAGTAGCCAAGGCGGTTTCATTGATGAATATCATCCTGTCACCGCCTTATGTTGATTTGCTAATGCCATTTGACAAAGCACGTTACTTGAGTAATTTGGGCCGCTTGTACGTAATACAGTTCGATACAAGGGCTGAGGCCGTATTAGAAAAATCACTTGCTATATCGCGCGCCGAAAAATTTGCCAAGTTGGAAAGAGTTGCGCTTATAGAACTTACCACATTTTACATAAAGCAAAAAAAATATCAAAAGGCTATTACATCCGGCGAACTTGCCCAAACTATAAATACCGGGGTTGAAAACACCGTATCGTCACGTAAAGATTTGTTACAAAAACTGAGCTGGGCACATGAGGGTGTACACAATTACCAGAAAGCACTATTCTATTATAATAAAACCACCCAACTACAAGACAGTACACTCAATATAGATAAAGCCCACGATGCCGCCGAACTTGATAAAAAATACAAGAAAGACAAACAGTTGATTTTTGCAGCGGCCAAAACCAAACTGGTACAGCAGCAACGTAATTTTATTGTTGTTTTGGCCATATTGGTGCTTGCCGGGTTAATAGCCCTTTACCGCTGGGTGAATTACAAACGTAAAAAACAAGCGTTTTTGCTGGTGCAGGAAAAAGAGCAGCTGGAAAAATTAGACGCTTTAAAAACACGGTTTTTTGCCAACATAAGCCACGAATTACGAACACCGCTTACCTTGATTATGGGCCCTGCCGATCAATTGCTAAATAAGCAGGCCGGCAACGAGGAGCAGCAACAACATGCATTACAGGCCATTGTGCGTAATAGCCGCAAGTTGCTCAACATTGTTAACGAGTTGCTGGATCTGGGTAAAATGGAATCGGGCAAATTGGTACTAAAGCTAAAGCCTATATCGTTAGCGCCGTTCATTAATGTTATATACCAGGCATTTTCTTCGGCGGCAGATTATAAAAGGATCAATTATCATTTAAACAGCAAAATAGATAAAAGCATATTTGTACAGCTCGATCAGGATAAGTTTGAAAAGATAAGCAACAACTTAATTAGTAACGCCATTAAATTTACACCAAGCGATGGTACCGTTACCGTAACAGCATCCATAAATACCAGTAACATTGAGTTTGATGTAGCTAATACCGGTCCGGGCATTCACCCCAATGATCTGCCGTATATATTTGACCGTTATTACCAGGGCCACCATGCTAACCAGCCTTTGGAAGGTGGTACCGGAATAGGGCTGGCCATTGCCCGCGAGTTTGCCGAACTGATGGGAGGCAGTTTAACTATTAGCAATACCTGGGGCGCAGGTTCTACCTTTAAGGTCAGTATACCGATGGTTACAGCATCAAATTACCCTGTTGAAGCAGACGGCGATTATACACCACCTGCTTATAACAATAAAAACATGAACAAGCCATTGGTACTCATTGTAGAAGACAACCCCGAAATGGCAGGGTACATTACCAGCATACTAAAACCTACACATACCCTTATCAACGCCTATAACGGGTTCGAGGCTCTAAACATGTTACAACAAATGGCCAACCTGCCCAGCTTAATCATATCTGATGCCATGATGCCCGAAATGGATGGCTTCACTTTATTAACTAAGCTTAAAGAAGACGCAGTGTACTGCACCATACCTGTTATTATGCTCACCGCCCTGGCCGATAGCCGTCACAAATTAAAAGCACTTCATATTGGGGTTGATGATTATGTGACCAAGCCTTTTTTAAATAACGAACTAATTGCCAGGGTAACCAACCTTATTAATAATGCGGCAGCCCGGCTCAAATTATCAAAACATGACACAGAAGAACTACCGGATGACCATACTCCGCTCAATAATACCGAAGATATAATTGCCCAAAACGAAGCCGGGTTGCTGCCGCCATCGCCGGCAGATATGGCCTGGCTTGCCGAGTTGGAAGCAGAAGTAAGAAAACATACTGGTAAAGTAGATTTTAACCTGGTTATGCTAAGTTCGGCAGTTGCTATCAGCGAACGTCAATTATTTCGCCGGGTAAAACAAATTACCGGCCTTACCCCTAATAAATATATACGCGCCATCAGGTTGCAAATAGCGCGCGAAGCTATTGAAAGCGGTCGTTACCGTACTATCTCCGAAATATCATACGCTGCAGGATTTGATACACCGGCCTACTTCAGTAAACTCTTTAAAGAGCACTATGGTATTGAGGTGAATGACCTCTTGTAAATGATATAAAATAATCCTATCAATTGCTTGAAACAAACTACCGAACACCCACCTGGCGGTTTGTTTAACCCTAATGGCGGTTTTGTTAACTTAAATGGCCGGTTTTTGGAGTAAAATGGCAGTTTTTTTCATGCTGAATAATTGAGTTTTGCTTCATACCAAATGGCAATAATTAAACCCTGCCATGCAATTAACTCAAAGCAACATGATCTACACCACACACGATGAATTAACAGGCACACTTGTATTAGTACATTCGGATACTAAAGATTATCAGGTTTCAAACCAAGGTCTTATTGGTATGATCATTGCCGATGATCTTAAAAATGACATGATCTATGTGGGCTTTGGCATGGGCGAGCAATCGCTTTATACCGCCGGGGAATTGTGGGCATTAAAAAGATCAAACCTCGTTTATGCGGATATGATGCGTAATAGCACCAAGCTCGACACCTTAGATTTTAAAGACATTTTCAGGATCTGTATGCTTCTTGATTCGGGCCTGATGAAAGATAGGCGCAAGGCTATAGAGTTATCGCGTTACAACGATGTGATCCGCAGTTTCGCAATGGCGCCTTTAGCCGAAGTATTTGGAATACGCCAGGTACAACATTTGCAAACGCTTAGTGCTTAATAAGCCGGTCAAAATATTGATCATTATTCAAGAAATTGTCTCGGCTTGCCAGCCACAGACCAATAGGGTATGCATTGTTCATTGTTTAACCAAGCAAATTACAAACTGCAAAATCCCACCAAGAACCGCTACAAGCCGGTCCGCTCACCAGGTGGGTGGCCGGTAGTATCGGGGATTACTTTCGATGCATTAATATTAATAATATCCGTTCTCAAAACAGTAACCTTTACTTTCAACCTAAATCCATCAACCACCAAAATGATTCTTATGGTAAGTCCAGGGCAAAAAACCGGTAATGAATTTACTACAGAACAAGTTTGCAAGTACTGCAATCCTACAGGTATCAACTGTATTGCACCTCCAGCATTTTCTAAAAAAATGCTGGGTATTAAAATTGTTGGAGCATGCCTGAGAGAACAGATCCTGTTAGTACAAATATTTGCATCGTTCCCACTGTTCGGTTTACTTCTGCCTAATGTCATTTTGTATTTTACTACACCTGTTTATCTCGTTCCAGCTGCCGAATTGGTGGTTTGCCTATGCTCAATCACTGTTATTGGCCTAACCTTAGCTATACAATTGCTGTATTCCACAACAAGATTTGCAGCATTATAAAACAGCTTGGCTTCTTCGTTTCTTCAGCATTTATATACCAATGCCTGCAGAAACTTGGTTGTTGCTATAATTACCGCTTATATTTGCTTTTCTATGGCTGGTATTTAACTATATATTGATTATTAGTAATATGCTATCTCTTAAAAGTATCACATAAGTAACATCGGAACTAATTCTCAATTCTTTACTTTATTTGTCCAACGTATAACTCTTTTCAAACATTATTTCTGAATGGTAATCAGGCAACGATATTTTACTTTTTATTGTAGATACAATTACCATGGCACCATTTTTTACTAAACCTTTGATCGTTCTGTAGACAATTTCTTTCTTCGGATTTTCAACGAACTCCACTCCAATAACGTTAGGTAAATCGCTTTCTTTGATATTGACTGTGCCATTCTGTGTTAAATAGCTAAACCTCTTCTGTTTATTATCTAACAAATATTCTATTCTAACAGCAGCAAGTTTATCACGGTTTAAAATATCTTGAAATGGGATTTCAATTTCGTTATTGACATTTAAATAAAATAGCTTTTCAATATCTTCTAAATGAAAATTAAAGTCATAAATATATTGGACTTTTATTACCCTATTATTCAATTCAGAATTTTTGTCTGTAAAAAATCTAATATGATATATCGGCTCATTGTTTTTTTTATAAATTACTCTTACATCATTCTCAACAACTTCAAAGTTGTCGTAAAACAGAACCGTATCCCTTGATTTTTTCCAGGTTCCTTTATATTTCCGCCAAGTAAAACAACTAACATTGGGCCTGCTCCAAAAATCAAAAGTAGAGTCGGTATTTAATGTAATTTCATTCACTTTGGGTTCCAAAAAGGCAAGGCCTTTCAAGGGGCCGTCTTTTACGGCATTTGAAGTGTCTTTATTATAATAAGCGTTTTGCAGGTTACTATACGTTACCAGTTTGTTTTGTGCAAACAGTATCTGCCCAAAGAAAATGAGGATAGTCGACGATATAAAACTTTTTATTTTTCTCAATTGACCAATGGATTAGGCTTACCAAAAATAATACTTTCGATTAAACAATTCATAAAGAAAAACGAAAACTTACCTTTGTCTCTTATCATCCCAAATGGCCGGTATCTATATTCATATTCCTTTTTGTAAGCAAGCCTGCCATTACTGCGATTTCCACTTCAGCACATCTCAAAAGTACCGGCCCGATGTGGTACAAGCGCTGGCCAAAGAAATCATGCTGCAAAAAAATTACCTGGGCACTGCGCCAATTGAAACCATTTATTTGGGAGGAGGTACACCATCGTTATTGGAAGCCGGGGAAATTAACTTTTTACTCGATACCATAGGGCATCATCATACTTTAAGTGAAAATGTTGAAATAACTCTTGAAGCCAACCCCGATGACTTGGACCAAAAAAAAGTTCAAGCCCTGCGCCAAACTGCCATAAACCGCTTTAGCATTGGCATACAATCTTTTTATGATGAAGACCTGATTTGGATGAACCGGGCACACCGCTCGGGCGAGGCCGAAACATCGGTAAAACGCGTACAGGATGCCGGTTTTGAAAACATTACAGCCGACCTGATTTACGGTTACCCACTGCTGAGCACCGCTAAGTGGGAACATAATATAAACACGTTATTTAACTTAGATGTGCCTCATGTATCAGCCTATTCCATAACGGTTGAGCCACGCACTGCCTTGGCTGCATTCATTAAAAACAAGCAAACCCCACCAGTTAGCGACCAGCAAAGCGCGGTACAGTTTGAGCGCTTGATGCAACGGATGCAAACACAGCATTTTGAGCATTACGAGATCTCTAACTTTTGCAAAACGGGCCGCTACTCGCGTCATAACTCCAATTATTGGAATGGTGTGCCTTACCTGGGTATTGGCCCCTCAGCACATGCTTTTAACGGCCATACCCGGCAATGGAATGTGGCTAATAATGCCTTATACCTCAGCAGTATTGCCCAAAATATCATCCCGGCTGAGCTGGAAAAGCTTACGCCCGAAAACCGGCTCAACGAATATATTATGACTTCGGTACGTACTATGTGGGGACTGAACCTGAATAAACTGGACAGCATACAGCCTGGCGCTTCGGCTATATTATTAAAACAAGCCCAGCAATTTTTCAATAATAAATGGCTTATTTTTAACGAGCGAATACTAACCCTTACCCCAGCCGGCAAACTCTACGCCGACTATGTTGCAGCACAGCTTTTCTTTGATGCTGTTTAAAATTTATATACTAATTGCCAAATTTTTATATGGTAAAAACTTCATACAATTGAGTTAGCCATAGCAAATACCATATATAGTACGAGTATTTAAATTAGCGTTGAAGCTCATAATTTTTTTAAATAAAATAAAACCAAACATGCATTTAATACGTAGTTGTACTAAATCACATAAACTAACATGAAAAAATTATTTATCGCGGCTTTTGCTTTAGTAGCTATGGCAACCGCAACCAACGCACAAACTGTAATGGTGGGTGGTGCCGCAATGTACCCAACTAAAGATATTATTGACAACGCCGTAAATTCAAAAGATCATACCACATTGGTAGCTGCTGTTAAAGCTGCCGGTTTGGTAGAAACTTTAAAAACTGACGGCCCGTTTACTGTATTTGCGCCAACTAACGAGGCTTTTAATAAGCTGCCCGAAGGTACCGTTCCAACTTTGCTGAAAGCTGAAAACAAAGCCACTTTAACCAAAGTTTTAACTTACCACGTTGTGGCAGGTCGTGTAAGCGCTGCCGAATTGGTAGCTAAAATTAAAGCAGGTGGTGGTAAAGCTGAATTAAAAACCGTTAGCGGTGGCACATTAACTGCCATGGTTCAAGGTAAAAAAGTTTACCTGGTTGACGAAAAAGGCGGAAAATCAATGGTGACCATTGCCGATGTTTTTCAAAAAAATGGTGTAATACACGTAGTAGATACGGTTTTAATGCCTAACTAATTTATTTCACAAATACGATTGTAGTGTTTGTATAAGCCCGGCTGCCTTGAGCGCCGGGCTTTCTTATTTATAAATTACCGCCAATTAAGTAAAAAATGAAGTTGAAAATTTATTTAAGTAGCTTTGCCTATTAAAAACTGTTAAATATAATGGGTCTTATTCTTTCTGTCGTTGATCGGGTTGATCATATTTCTAAAGAAGATTTTATTAATAATTATCTTAAACCGCGTAAGCCCCTGGTAATACGCAAGGCTACCGAAGGCTGGCCAGCCCTGCAAAAATGGACATTTGAGTACCTTAAAGAGCAGGTAGGTAACCAAATTGTACCATTGTACAACAGTTCAAAGGCCGACCCAAGCAAGCCTATTAACGCCGCTACTACAGAAATGAGGTTTAGTGATTATATAGACTTGATACAAAGAGAACCCACCGACCTTCGAATTTTCTTTTTTGATCCAATTAAAAACGTTCCAAGTTTGTTAAAGGATTATCATTCGTTTAAAGACCTAATGGGTGGTTTCTTGGATAAATACCCCGGTATGTTTTTTGGCGGAGCCGGATCGGTGACTTTCTTACATTACGATATTGACCTCGCACACATTTTCCATACACATTTTAATGGCCGCAAACGTGTTATCCTGTTTGAAAACAAATGGCGTGAGCGCTTGTACTGCCTGCCGCTGGCTACTTACGCACTCGAAGATTTTGATATAGAAAATCCTGATTTTGATAAATATCCGGCGCTTGATGGTATAGAAGGCCAGGAAATTATTTTAGAACATGGTGACACCCTGTTTATGCCCACCGGCTACTGGCATTGGATGAAGTATCTGGATGGCTCGTTCTCCTTATCGTTACGTGCCTGGGATAAATCATTAGGTATTAAAGTGAAAAGCCTTTACAATCTAACTATTCAGCGTAAATTGGATAATTTTCTGAAAAAAACTTACCAAAAACGCTATATGGACTGGAAAGAAGAACTGGCCGTAAAACGGGCTAATAAAGCTTTAACCGCCAGAGATCTGAAATAGTTGATAATTGTAATTAACTACCCATTCACAATATTTTAAATACAAATATTAATTGCGTAACGTTTTAAATTAACTACGTTAGTTGTTAAACCTGCGCTGTTAACTTTGAAGTTAAGTTTAGCCTAATCTTGGGTCAACTCCCGCCTTTAACTCCATAACAGTAATCTCAGGCAAAATTCCTACACGTCCCGGATAGCCTAAAAAGCCATAGCCTACGTTAACGTACAACTGCTGCTGATCTTGCCGGTACAAGCCAGCCCATTCCTTATAAACAAATTGTATTGGGCTCCACTGAAAATGCTCGGTTTGTACACCAAACTGCATGCCGTGGGTATGGCCCGAAAACATGGCATCTATTTGCGGATACTGTGGTAATACCTGTGCCCGCCAATGCGATGGATCATGTGAGAGTAGCAATTTAACCGGCAGATCGTCGGTGTTTTTTACGGCCAGATCCATTTTGCCATATTTAGGGAAACGGCTTAGTGCGCCCCAGTTTTCAATTCCTAAAATGCCTATTTCATCACCATCTACTTTAAGTCGGCGGTTATCATTCATCAACAGGTCCCAGCCCATATTTTTATGGGTGGTCATTAAATCATTCAGGTTTTTTTGCTTAGCAGCAGCGTTTGGCCACCAGGCATAGTCGCCATAATCATGGTTGCCCAATACAGAATATACGCCCAGCGGGGCTTTCACTTTGGCAAAAATATCCTGATAGCCAATCATCTCGTTACTCAAGGTGTTTACCAAATCGCCGGTGAAGAAGATGAAATCCGCCTTCTCGGCCATCAGCATTTCTACGCCACCCAGTACCGCTTTTTTATTGTAAAAGCTGCCGGAATGAATATCGGAGAGCTGCCCTAATTTAATTCCATCGAAAGCTTTGGGTAGGTTAGACAAGTAAATAGTACGTCGCCTGATGCGGTAGTTGTACACCCCGTTAATTATACCATAGCTTAATCCGGCCAGAGGTAATGCCCCGGCTATAAGCCCGGCTTTAAGCAAGAATTGTGAGCGCGATATAGGTTCTTGAGGCTTTGGGTCGCTTGCCGGAAATTCTGGCTCGGGTTTGTTACGTTTACGGGCAATGCGCAAGGTTAAACGTCTTAAATCATCAACCAATATAAAAGGTACAAAACACACTTTACAAAACAGCAGCAAAAAGAAAAGCAGGAGCACCGCGCCCTTAAAACCAACGCTAAATTTAATGTAAATGCTGGCAATTAAACCGGCAATTAACAGAACAGACACCGTCCAATATAATATTAAAAACAGCTTACCTTGTACAAAACGCCACTTTTTAAAACCTTCGCGCAGTCCATTAGTAATATAAAAATCGGCCAGTAAAAGGCCGATGCAAATTAGAAATATAGTAGGGGCTTGTCCCTCCATGATAAAAAAGTAGCCCCTCCCCGGCCCTCCCCGGGAGGGAGGGGGACTTTAATTAAATGTTTTAAAGCCCTCCCTCCCGGGGAGGGTTGGGAGGGGCTGTTTTATTTAATACCTATCATCATCCAGGTCTTCGTCTTCATCGGGCTGCATGTTAAACAGGCTGTCGAACATGTCGGAAAATGCAAAACCGTTATCCAGGAAACCTTTGTTAAGTTGAGAATATTCGGCCAGGCCGTGTAATACAAATTCCATCAATAACAATTGCTGATTTTCGCTCAGGCGCGGATGATGTTGTTTAACCAGTTCCTTTAATCCCGCAACCGAATTTAAAGTTTTTTTGTATTCGGCCAAAGGCAGATCATCTAAAACCGACAGGCTATTACCACTGGCAAACCAGCCTACTACTTCATTGTACGAACTTGCTTTTTTGCCTTTCTTAGCTTTTTCAGGATCAGGGAAAAACTGCAGTAGCATGGTTTTAATGGCTTTACCAATTAAAATGTTGGCTACCTTGGCCGGGCCTTCTAACTCACCTTCATAAACCAGTTCTATTTTACCGGTAATGGCAGGGATAACTCCTAAAAAGTCGCAAATGCGTACAAAAGTGTTTTTCTCACCATTGATGATCATTCGGCGTTCAGCGTTACTGATTAAGTTCTCGTATGCCGATATGGTTAAGCGTGCTGATACGCCCGATTTTTTATCGATGTACTCCGAATTTCGGGCTTCAAAAGCTATTTGTTCTACCAGGTCTTTCACCATACTATCAGCTTCTACAGCAGTACGCTGCTCGGCAGTAAGTAAGGCTTCTTGTTGTGTAATCTGGCGTGAAATTTCTACCGTACGCGGGTAGTGAGTCAGAATCTGGCTTTCTATACGGTCTTTCAACGGGGTTACAATAGAACCACGGTTGGTATAATCTTCGGGGTTAGCCGTAAATACAAATTGCAGATCTAAAGGTAAACGCAATTTAAAACCACGAATCTGAATATCTTTTTCCTGCAAAATGTTAAACAGAGAAACTTGGATACGCGCTTGCAGATCGGGCAGCTCATTAATTACAAATATGCCACGGTGTGCACGAGGTATTAATCCAAAATGGATCACCCGTTCATCACTATAGGTCAGTTTTAATGTTGCTGCTTTAATAGGGTCAACATCGCCAATTAAGTCGGCCACGGTAACATCTGGTGTAGCCAGTTTTTCGGTGTAACGTTCCGACCGGTGTACCCAGGCAATTGGGGTATCGTCGCCCTGAGTTTCTACGGCGTTATGACCATACCAGGAAATAGGTGCCAATGGATCGTCGAACAATTCAGACCCGGCAATGTAAGGCACATATTCATCCAGCAGGTTCACCATTAAACGGGCAATTCGTGTTTTGGCTTGCCCACGTAAACCTAAAAGTAAAATATTATGGCGCGACAGGATAGCTGTTTGCAGATCAGGAATAACCGTATCCTCAAAGCCGATGATGCCTTCAAAGCCGCCTTCTTTATTTTGAAGTTGCGATATCAGGTTCTCTCTTAATTCCTCCTTAACCGACCGGCTTTTGTAATCGGTTTGTTTAAGTTGACCAAGTGTTGTTATATCAAATAGTTTGTTCATAGCCCCTCCCAACCCTCTCCGGGAGGGAGGGCTTTTGGTTTGTTATAGTTGTTTATCAATTATTTATTAGCAGGTAAACCTTTATCTTAAGCCCTCCCTCCCGGGGAGGGTTTGGGAGGGGCTTATCTCACCGTTTTTCTACGGTTTTTTATGTAATCCTCAAATATGTATTCACCCAAACCGGTTAGCGAACTGTAAAACGCACGGCCACCGTTAGTTTCAGTAAACTTGCGTACAAACTGCTGCAGGTAAGGGTCGCGGGCAATCATAAATGTAGTGATGGGTATTTTAAGGCGTTTGCATTGGGCAGCCATGTTTAACGTTTTGTTCACCACTTTTCTATCCAGCCCTATACTGTTTTTATAATACTTGGTACCCTCCTTTAGGCAGGTAGGCTTACCATCGGTGATCATAAAAATTTGCTTATTATGCGTTTTACGGCGGCGAAGCAAATCGGTAGCCAGCTCTAATCCGGCATAGGTATTGGTATGATAGGGACCAACCTGCAAATAAGGCAAATCTTGCAAAGTAATAGGCCAGGCATCGTTGCCAAACACCACAATGTCTAAAGTATCTTTAGGGTATTTGGTGCGGATGAGTTCGGCCAGGGCCATAGCCACTTTTTTAGCCGGGGTTATGCGGTCTTCACCATACAGAATCATGGAGTGCGAAATATCGATCATGAGCACAGTAGAAGTTAAGGTTTTGCAGTCCATTTCCTCTACTTCCAGGTCGCGCTCGGTCATCATAAAGTCGCCGATACCATGATTAACCTGAGCGTTGTGGATAGATTGGGTCATATCTATCTGATCCAAACTATCACCAAATTCAAACTCACGACGCTCAGAATTCTTTTCATCGCCCTGGCCCGATTGCGGCGAGCGGTGATTACCCTTGCCCGATTTTTTGAGTTTACCAAATATCTCTTCCAACGCCGACTGTCGGATGCCTTGCTCCGTTTTGGCTGTAATGTTAAACTCGCCTTTTTGTCCGTCTTCGGTTAAGTAACCTTTTTGTTTAAGGTCGTCAATAAAATCACCCATGCCATACTCGTCATTGGTAATGTTATATTGCTTATCCAGTTCGTTCATCCAGGTCAGGGCTTCGCCTGCATCGCCCGATGTATAATTGAGCAATTCCAGGAAAAGCTTTAATAACTCCTCGAAACCGCCTTTCGGAATTTCATTGGGTTCATATTTAGAAAATCCAAAACCACGCATTTGCTGTACCTTTCTTTGAAATAAAGAAACGGAAAATTATTGGTTAAAGTTTGCACATAAAGCCATAAAACCCCCGAATTTGCGAATTAACAGAATAGAATGACAATATATACGGAGTGTAGAAACAAGAGATAAGATACAAGAGCCAAGATTAAGTAAGGAATAGGAAAAACAATATGTTCAAATAATAAAGGCGATCAAAAATGACCGCCTAAAAATATCTTGTTTCTTATCTCTTGTTTCTTATCTCTTGCTTCTTGTATCTAAAAATTATCCCTTCATCGGCGCCGGGTTGGCTCCTCGCTGGCTGGCTACGTACGAACCTACTTTGCAGGCTTTCTCTAAAATAAGATTAATGGGTAACTTCATTAATAAACCGGCTACCAAAGTGGCTAAAAAGGCATCGCCCGCACCAACGGTGTCAACCACTTTTACTTTAAAGCCAGGGTGTTCGTAAAACTGATCGTTGTGCCAAATAACGGCGCCATCTTCACCGCGGGTTACACAAATGGTTTGAATATGATATTTTTTCTGAAACTCGAGTATCTTATCATTCAAGGAAGTGCTTTTGCTTCTGATAAGCAGGTTGGCCTCTTCCTCGTTCATTTTAATTACATTGGCCATAGCCGCCAGTGTTTCAATAGTATCGGGCGTATAGTGCGGATGGCGGAGATTAACATCAAATACACGCAAAGGGATATTGACCTCCGAAAGTAAATTAAGCAGCGTAGCGCGGGTGGTTTGTTCGCGACAGGCCAGGCTTCCAAAAATAATAGCCGATGCTTTTTTAGCCCTTTCTATCAGATCATCCTTCAATTTGATATTATCCCACGATACCGGTTTGGGAATTATGTAAGTAGCTTGCTGGCGTTCATCCAACTGTACAGTAACCTCGCAAGTGGGGAGCGATTTATCTATCTGTACCAAAGGTGATGACAATTGGTGCTCGGTTAGGTTTGCCAGTAACTTTTTTCCCGATGCATCGTTACCCAGGCGGGTAACCAGGTAGGCGGGCACACCTTGTTGCAAAAGCTGACGTGCTACATTAAGCGGGGCACCACCCACTTGTTTGCCGTCTTCAAACGTGTCCCACAAAACTTCGCCAAAGCATAATACCTGGTTGCTCATATTTTAATGTATCGGTAATTAAGCTGCAAAGCTAAAAGATTATTAAGGTAAATAAGTACTTTTAAACAATGAAGAAGTTATTGCTATGTTGCTTACTGCTTATTGGTGCCGTAGTTTGTTACGGACAAGATAGAAATGCCATTTTAAAGGTGATAGAAGATCAGCGCTTGGCCTGGAACCGCGGCGACCTGGAAGGTTATATGCAAGGTTACTGGCATTCTGATTCGCTGCTGTTTGTAGGCAGAACCGGACCTCAATATGGCTGGCAAACTACCTTATATAATTATAAGAAAGGTTACCCCGATAAAGCCGCCATGGGACAGTTAACTTTTGACCTTTTAAAGGTAGACTTATTGGGTAAAACTAACGCTTTTGTACTGGGTGCCTGGAACCTGAAACGCGAGAATGATGCACCCGGTGGATATTTCACCTTGTTGCTGCGTAAAATAAGGGGCGTATGGCTGGTAGTGTCTGACCATTCGTCTTCTAATACAAATTGATGCTATGCATTTAATAACCCATTTCTTTGTGAATTATTTATTAAAAGGTTTAGGTGTTACGGCTTTATGTATATTAGGACGTGTCGCTTTATTTTTCAATCCAGATCATAAAACTTATTCATTTAAAACAATTTGGAACAAGGATTATGATAAGGGTGATGAATATTGGCAATTTGCCGAAGATTTTAGTCAAAAAGCTATTGGGGCGGTATTATTGGTTTTGATAGGTTACCTGTTAGTGTTTTTACATCATAATACAGAATAAGCATTTAACATACATCAATTATACTACTTGTTTTACAACCTTGATAAATCTACAGATATTACTTAGGTGATTATTAAATATTAATGAGATTTAACCCATACGAGGTTCTCACTTGTAAAGAGTACCTAATATGGGTTGTTGAGTGCATGGTTTACTGTATTTAAAAAGTTACGCTTCCCCCCTATTTGGATGCGGCTTTAATGAAGTCAGGCTATCTATTTTAACCGGCTTGCCACTATCAATGCTGTTACGCGCGGCAATACCCACCAGTATAGACATGGCTCCGTCGCGACTGCCGGCACCTTGCTTGTAAGGGTCGGCACCCGGACTAAAGATCTGTTTTCTCAAGCGCATATCGCCGCCGCCATGTCCTGCTTCGGTATTGTCTATTTTGAAATATTCGGTTTTACCAAAATTTTTGGTGACTTGCACTTCATCATACTTCTGCATTTCCCAGGGTTGCTTTTCATGGATCCAGGCATCCAGTTTCCCTTTAGTACCGTTGAACGAAATACGATAGCCCTCATACGGTGAATAAGCCGTTAACGAATAACTGACCTGCACTTTGTTGGCGTACTTAATTTGTACAGCCATTTTATCAAAAATATCTATATCCTCTTTCCAAACACAGCCATCGCGGTGGTAGCCGTCGTACTTTTCATTATCAGCATACAGCTTCATCAGGCGGTCGTCCTTCGTCATATCGAAATAAAACTGGCACTTGTTTTTGTATGGACAAGGCCTGCAATGCGTATGCCTGAACGGATTGTTTTTTCCGTAAAAATCCAGGGAACCATAAGCGTAAACTTCTTCCGGGTCGGAGTTAAGCCACCAGTTGAGCAGATCGAAATGATGGGTTGATTTATGTACCAGTAACGAACCGCTGTTTTCGCGCTTACGGTGCCAGCGCCTGAAATAATCGGCGCCGTGCGAAGTATCCAGGTACCAATGAAAATCAACCGAGGTAACCTTACCTATAGCGCCGCTGTGCAGCAACTCATAAATTTTTTGCCGGTGGGGTGAATAGCGGTAGTTAAATGTGACAAACACCTTTTTACCCGTACGCTTTTCGGCATCCAGTATTACCTGGCATTTATTTTCGTCGGTAGTCATAGGTTTTTCGGTCACAATATCGCAGCCCGCTTCCATGCCCTTTACAATCATTTCATGGTGGGTGCTGTCCATAGTGGTTACAATCAGGATCTCAGGTTTAACTTCCTTGAGCATTTTATCCAAATCGGTATAGGTAGGGCAGCTCACCTTCATCATCTTCTTTGCGGTCTCTACCCGGCCAGAATTTTTATCGCACAGGCCCACAAATTCCATGCGGTCGGCATGCTCATTGAGTACCTCAATTCCCCACATGCCGGTACCACGGTGACCGGTGCCAACCATAGCTACCCGTTTTTTAGGCAAGGCTGCCGATGCCAATAAAGTTTCGGATAGCAGGGCTCCCGCCGCAACGGTACCCGTTTGTTGTATAAATTCTCTGCGAAGCATATAACTGGTTTATAAAAATTGGTAAACTAAGCTAAAGTTTATTCTGTTAAAGGTGAATATTTTGAAAGGAAAAATTGCGCAATCGTTTGCGTTAAATTATTTCAAGTCGTGCTCTTAGTACCGTTTTTAATCAACTCTTGTTATCATGTTATTTCGAGTGATAACGAGAAATCTTGATAGAATGTACAGGCAGTTCACTTTGCATTTTGAACAGGATCTCTCATAACTGTTCGGGATGACAAATAGCGTTGTATAAAAGGCATATCGCTATTACCTGCTTACTTTTTACATTCAACCGAGCCTTTGTCACTTCACATCCGTTACCTTTGCATACTTAAATAAAGCTATGTCTATAACTACCGAGGCCGAATTAGCCGGAATGCGAAAAATAAGCAAGTGCGTGGCACTGGTATTAAAAGCCATGCGCGAGCACTGCAAACCCGGCATGACTACTCTCGAACTCGATGAATTTGGCGGTAATATATTAACCGAAATGGGCGCTAAATCGGCTCCAAAACTGACTTATGGTTTCCCGGGCTATACCTGCATCAGCGTAAACAATGCTGTTGCGCATGGCATGCCATCGGCCGATGTTGTATTACAGGATGGCGATTTGATCAATATTGATGTATCGGCCGAGCTGAACGGCTTTTGGGGCGATAATGGCGGTTCATTCGTTTTAGGTGAAGATCAAAACGACCATCAGAAATTAGTAGAAGCATCTAAAGAAATTTTAAAGCTGGCCATTAGCCAGATCCGTGGTGGTGTTAAAATAGCCGATATTGGCAAACTCATAGAAACACAGGCTGCCAAACGCGGCTTTACCGTTATTAAAAACCTGGCCGGGCATGGTATAGGCTACAGCCTGCACGAAGAACCACACGATATTTTAAATTGTTACGACCGTTTTAACACCACCCGTTTCCGCAAAAACAGCGTGGTAGCTATCGAAACCTTTATTTCTACTAAATCGACCATCGCCAATACCAGCGACGACAATTGGACGCTTGTTGGCAACAAAGGCGGATATGTAGCCCAGCAC
Organism: Mucilaginibacter terrae; assembly: GCF_042679325.1. GTDB lineage: Bacteria > Bacteroidota > Bacteroidia > Sphingobacteriales > Sphingobacteriaceae > Mucilaginibacter > Mucilaginibacter terrae. Next base: position 93,814 of record NZ_JBHTMJ010000018.1, on the reverse strand, counting down.
GAACATACCATTATGGTAACCAGTGCCGAGCCTGTAATTTTAACGGAGGCTAACGGTATTTGGGATTAATGGAGTTTGCGTTGGGGATAGTAGCGTAAAGCCCGGAATGCAGCGTAGCGGAATGAGGACTTGCAGCGGATAGCCCGGGCCGAAGGCAACGCCCAAATTAAAGTCAGGAGTACAGAGTCAATACTTTATTGGCAGAAATAGCCATTACACTCACTTTTCTATATTATTTATTGAAAAAAAACTGAATACTGTTTTAGCTGTCCTATACGCATACTTTGCTCAAACTCAACTATTCAGAATAAATCTAAATAGTGTTTAAGACACTGTTTATTACTAATAAAACTCTAAAATTTGTAAATTCGCGGCGTTCGCATTTTTGCGAAGTCCCGAACCCAATATTGTTCATTTTTTACCTAACAATCAATTGAATGGCTTTTGATTTAGATATGATTAAAAAGGTGTACGACCGCTACAGCAGCCGTATTGACGCGGCCCGCCAAGCGACCGGTAAACCTTTAACTTTAACTGAAAAAATATTATACGCCCACCTTACCGAAGGTAACGCGAAAGCAGCTTACCAACGTGGCGTTGACTATGTAGATTTTGCACCAGACCGCGTGGCCATGCAAGATGCTACTGCTCAAATGGCGCTATTACAATTTATGCAGGCCGGTCGCCCACAAGTGGCTGTTCCTTCAACCGTACATTGCGATCACCTGATACAGGCCAAAATTGGCGCTGTTGAAGATTTAAATACTGCTAAAGATATTAACAGCGAGGTTTACGATTTCCTTTCATCAGTATCGGATAAATACGGCCTGGGCTTTTGGAAACCAGGTGCAGGTATTATTCACCAGGTAGTGTTAGAAAACTACGCTTTCCCAGGTGGTATGATGATCGGTACCGATTCGCACACGCCTAACGCGGGTGGTTTAGGTATGATTGCTATTGGTGTTGGCGGAGCCGATGCGTGCGATGTAATGGCCGGATTACCTTGGGAGCTTAAGTTCCCTAAACTAATTGGTGTTCACTTAACCGGTAAACTATCGGGTTGGGCATCAGCTAAAGATGTTATTTTGAAAGTGGCTGGTATATTAACCGTAAAAGGTGGTACCGGTGCTATAGTTGAATATTTTGGTGAAGGTGCCCGTTCACTTTCGGCTACCGGTAAAGGTACCATTTGTAATATGGGTGCCGAAATTGGCGCGACTACTTCTATCTTCGGTTACGATGAAAAAATAGCTGCTTACCTGCGTGGTACTACCCGTGCCGATATTGCCGATTTGGCTGATGCGGTTGCTACTTACTTAACCGGTGACGATGAAGTTTATTCATCTCCTGAGCAGTACTTTGACCAGGTTATTGAAATTAACCTGAGCGAACTGGAGCCGCATGTAAACGGTCCGTTCACGCCAGATTTGGCTTGGCCCATTTCTAAATTCGCTACCGCGGTTAGAGAGAACGGCTGGCCTACCGCTTTAGAGGTTGGTTTGATTGGTTCTTGTACCAACTCTTCTTACGAAGATATTAGCCGTGCAGCTTCTATTGCTAAACAAGCTACTGATAAAGGCTTAAAAACTAAAGCCGAATATACCGTAACACCAGGATCTGAACTAGTACGTTACACTGTTGAGCGCGATGGTTACTTAAAAACTTTCGAGGCAATTGGCGGTGTGGTATTGGCTAACGCCTGCGGACCATGTATTGGTCAGTGGTCTCGTCATACCGATGATCCTACCCGTAAAAACTCTATCATTACCTCGTTTAACCGTAACTTTGCTAAACGCCAAGACGGTAACCCTAATACACACGCTTTTGTAGCTTCTCCAGAAATTGTTACGGCGTTTGCTATCGCAGGTGATTTAACCTTTAACCCGTTAACCGATACCTTAACCAACGAAGCCGGCGAACAAGTGATGCTAGACGAGCCTTTAGGTATTGAATTGCCAATTAAAGGTTTCGCGGTTGAAGATGCCGGTTATCAGGCACCAGCCGAAGACGGCAGCGCGGTTGAAGTTTTAGTTAGTCCAACATCATCACGTTTGCAACTGTTAGATCCGTTTGCAGCTTGGGAAGGTACCGACATTAAAGGCTTACGTTTGCTGATTAAAGCAAAAGGCAAATGTACTACCGATCATATTTCTATGGCTGGTCCATGGTTAAAATTCCGTGGTCACCTGGATAACATCAGCAACAACATGCTAATTGGTGCCATCAACTACTTTAACAACACTGCTGACAGCGTTAAAAACGAACTGACCGGCGAATACGGACCAGTTCCGGCTACCCAGCGCGATTATAAAGCTAACGGTATTGGTTCTATTGTGGTTGGTGACGAAAACTACGGTGAAGGTTCATCACGCGAACACGCAGCAATGGAGCCCCGTCACTTAGGTGTACGTGCCATATTGGTAAAATCATTTGCCCGTATCCACGAAACCAACTTAAAAAAACAAGGTATGTTGGGTATCACTTTCGATAACGTTGCCGATTATGACAAGGTTCAGGAAGACGATAAAATTGACATTGTTGGTTTAACTGAATTTGCCCCGGGCAAACAGTTAACCGTGGTATTACACCATGCCGATGGCACTGAGGATTCTTTCCCGGTTAACCATACTTACAATGCCCAGCAAATTGAGTGGTTTAAAGCCGGTGGTGCGTTAAACATCATCCGCAGACAACAACACGTTTAATTAGCAAAACGTTATATTGTACCAAAAGCCATTGCAGTTTGCAATGGCTTTTTTGGTTATATAGACCAAATAGAACAGCCCTTACCATATAAATAATTGGAATGATTTGCTTTATACATTCTAAGTCTTAAATAAAAATGCAAAAAAAATGAATAACTATTTCATCTTGTCATATTAAGCTATATCTTAACATTCACTAAATACATATGACATTAGAGGCTTTTCATACTCAAGAATATAGAGACATTTTGTTAACATTTCCGTTTCTTGCAACAGGAAATGAGCAATGGCTTGGCGATGGCTATTATTTTTGGCAAGATTATCAATTCTCAGATTGGTGGGGTAAAACCAAAAAATGTAATCTAGAAAATGTTAGCCAGAAATATTGTATATATAACGCTAATCTCATATTTGAGGATGAAGATTTTATAGACACAGTATTTAACGAAACAGATTACTACCAATTTGTATTTAATATAGAAAGATTTGCAGCTGAATACTATAGACTTTTTGATGAGAAACCAGACTTGGCAGATTTTAACGATTTTATTAGCGACTTTGGCGTGTGGTCGAATATCAAAATTATTAGATTTCAGGATTTGCCTGGAAGTAATCAACATGTTGATGTTAAAGGGTTCTATTATAAAAAGAGGATACAAATACGAGTAAATGATCCGAGTATTATTCATACTTTTGCACTCTTGAATACGAATGATTGTTAATGAACTGATATGGCAAACTGGGAAAAATTAAATAATGAGTTAGGCGTCTTATTAAATACTTTATCTGACCAAGATTGGAAATCTTGGATGGAAAAGAAAGCTGTTAAGAAAGCTATGCGCCGAGAATTATTTGAATTAACAGCGAAAATCCATAATGCCCAATTGGCTTTAAATATTAAAGAAGGATTAAGTCAAGAATTGGATATTTCAACAACTACAAGAACAACTAAGAGTAAAATAAACTTCGACCATTCAACAATGCAAATGATTAAGAAAATTTATATTGAGGATGTATTTATTCTTATACCTTTAGCAGCATAATTATGGCATCTGAAAACTCGACCTTAACCTACCAAGGTTTTGAAGTTATAAAAATTTTACATGATAGAGGCGACTTAGATATCAGTGACAAAGGTGGTGATTTTAGAGTAAATGTCAAATACTTATGTAATGTCAATAATGATTCCCATAATGATTTTTTAATTGTTTTTATAGTTACAATTACACATACAGTATCAGCCACATTCAATTTTCAAGTTGAAGCTTTTGGAAAGTTTAATATAAATGGAGAGCCTGAATCAACAGTTTATTATAATTTAACAGAAATAAGTGCTCCTTCTATTGTGTACCCATATTTGAGAGCTTTCATCTCCAATGTCGCTATTCAGTCAGGATTAGAACCAATATTTATACCTGCCCTTAATTTCGCTCAAAGGCGCGAAGATATTATTAGATCAGACTCTTCTGATCTATAGTAAAGTATGATATCTCCAACAAAAAAGCCATTGCTATTTGCAATGGCTTTTTTGTTGGAGATATCTTTTTATTGTTGCTTACCTCCGATTAGCATCGTAATGCAAATTAGGTGTTAACCAATACAACAGTATTACCCGTGAATACCGGAAGTTAAACGGCGCCAATATAAAGGCCACACTTAGTAAAATAGTGATGTATAACCAGGGTGATTCCATGTTGCCGGTTAGCAGGTAAGTGAGTATAGCCATGGTCACCAGTTCGGCCACGTTCATGGCATAGCTTATAAACATGGCCACGTAAAAGAAACCCGGCTCTATTTCGAAGTGAAAATTACAGTGCGGACAAGCATCATGCATTTTTTGTCCGCCAAACTGGTACATTTTATTAGCAAACATACTGCCGGTGCGGCATTTAGGACATTTGGCACTCAATGCTGATTTAAACTCTGACGGGGTATTCATGGCTGTTTTATCTAAGCTTAATGTTTTCATGTGGATTGGTTTTTAATGTTTCTTTCCTGAATTCTTCGGGAGTTAAGCCGGTATGTTTTTTAAAGAACTTGGTAAAATAAGAGTTATCGTCGAAACTGAGCCTGGTGGCTATTTCAGCTATGGTCAACTGCAAGTTAATGAGTAATCGTTTGGCCTCGAGCACTATCCGATTACGGATCACTTCTCCTGCCGGTATGCCCAATACATCCTTGCAAAGCGCGTTAAGATGGTTGGGGGTTATGTACAGCAATTCGGCATAATCTTTAGGCAAGCGTAAAGTAGTATAATGGCTTTCTATCAATTTTTGAAAGTTTTTAAGAAGTGTATAATTGTATGCACTTACCTGCTGCGCCTGCTGTTCAAAACCCAACCTACCTATACTGATAAATACCTGCAGCATAAGGACGCGCACCATATCCAGCCCTAAACGCTGGCTGTTTTCGCTCTCCTGAACCAGTTGCTCAAACAGTTGAATCGTATTCGGTTGCATTGCTTCGGGCAAATTAATTACCGCATCGCTTATGCTTCCGCTGAAAAAGGAAAACTGATCCAGATAATCAGGTTTTAACAGGAACGACTGAAAGAACGGCACCGAAAAGTTGATGACGTAACCATCAACCGGCCCGTCAAAACTCCAACTATGTACCTGGCCGGGTATCATAAAATAGATCTGATAAGGTTTTACATCGAACTGTTCAAAATCTATAGCATGATTGCCTGCCCCTTCGGTAAATAATACCAGGTGATAAAAGGTATGCTTGTGCGCGAGGTGTAGCTTATGGTGTTGAGCCAAATATGGCGCAAACCTGCTGATCAGTATATCCTCTTGCTTAAACTCGGAAAGCGTGCAAATGTCGTAAACCGGTATTTCCTTTTTCATGTTATAACAAAGATACAGCACTTTATACCGGCAAGCATGGTAGTATTTGAAGCCGTTATGGTACTATTTACTGATGCTGGTAAAAATCGCCATTTGTTGGCTGCTAAAAAATGATGGCAATCACCATTTAAGTTATTCAATACTTTTATGGATATATTTACACTATACTACCTGCTTAGTTATGAAAAAAGTCATTTGTTTACTGCTGCTGTTCATCAGCATAAAGGCTTATAGTCAAAACACCATTAACCTTACCCTTAAACGCCAACTGGACAGTGTAATGGCACTCGATCAAAAATACAGGGAAACATTAACGCTGTTAACCATGCCCGACAAAAAGGATTCAGTACTCAAAAGCCTTAAAATGACGCCTGCCAAGGCCAGCAACTATTTTTGGAAACTACAAGAGCGACTGGATTCACTCAACATTCTATTCATCGAAAACGTTTTTAAGCAATACGGCTACCCGGGCAAGAGCCTGGTAGGTTCGCCAACTAATGAATCGGCCTGGAACGTGATCCAGCATTCGGATAAAATTTCTCAGTATATTCCGCTGATTAAGAATGCCGCCGAGCATAAAGAACTCCCCTACCAATTATACGCTATGATGCTTGACCGCGACCTGATGGATAAGGGCAAAGAACAGATCTACGGCACACAAGGCACCTGTCGCCAGCTCAAAAATGGCGTTCAGGAATGTTTTATATGGCCCATACAGGAGCCTAAAAAAGTAAACGCTCGCCGAAAAAACGCTGGCTTTGAAATGACCGTTGAAGACAATGCAAAGCGGTTAGGCATTGAGTATAGGGTGGTAAAGTTGAAGGAGGTGAAGTAAAAGGCAGCCCCTCCTAAATCCTCCCCGGGAGGGAGGACTTAAAGCTCCCTCTCTCCCGGAGAGGGCCGGTGAGAGACTTTGCAATACAGTCATATTCAAACAAAACCCAACAACAGATGTACTTTAACTTATAGCCTATCTTATGAACGACAAATCGACCCCGGCTCTCAAGGTAATATTAACAGGCGCTACCGGCATGGTAGGCGAAGGCGTTTTGCACCAATGCCTGAACGCGCCCGAAGTAGAACACATTTTGCTGCTTAACCGCAAACCCAGCGGTATTGTACACCCCAAGGTTACCGAGTTGGCGCATAGCGACCTGCACAACCTTTCGGCATTAGAAGACCAGCTTATAGGTTACAATACGTGTTTCTTTTGCCTGGGTATCTCTTCGGTTGGGGTAAGTAAGGAAGATTATTACAAAACCACTTACGAACTCACCATGAATGTGGCTAAAACACTAAGTCGCCTTAATGCCGACATGACGTTTTGCTACATATCGGGTGCGGGCACTAACAGCAGCGAAAAAGGTGGCAGCAACTGGAGCCGCGTAAAGGGTAAAACCGAAAATGACCTGAAACTACTGCAGTTTAAACAAGTCTACAATTTCAGGCCCGGCATGTTGGAAACAACACCCGGTTTAAAGAACACACTGGGTTTATATAAATACATTGGCTGGTTGATTCCGGTGCTTAAAGTGGTTTACCCAAGCGGTGTAGGCTCGCTTAAAGAATTAGGTTTGGGCATGATCCACGCTACAGCTTACGGATATCCAAAGCAAACGCTGGAGGTTAAGGATATTCGGACTGCGGCATTGAGGAAATAATTTCTAAATTAATACAGGAAAATTGATATTTTGAGTTTGCCCCCTTTTAAATTATCCTACCGTATATGGGGTCTTTAACACTAATGTATTCGCTAAAATTTACCCAGTCGTAATCCAAAATATTTAGCCCGTCAACTTCACAAAAATGGCTATCAATAACAGCAATTTTAAAAATTTAGTTTGCCATCATTTAACGTTTCGAGTTATGTAACCGATGTTATATTCTCATCACTATTACCAGGCTCCACCAACTTCACCTTTTTAACCCTCACTAACTTCACCACCTTCCCCTTGGCCACTTTAGCCGTTTTACTAAACACCAGCGCAGCCTTCCCGCTTTGAAAATATTTACAAAAATGGGTCAGCGGACATATTTCGCATTTAGGCCTGCGGGCTATGCAAATATAACGGCCATGCAATATCAACCAGTGGTGTGCCATGCCCAGGGTAGCTTTGGGCAGATATTCTACCAGTTGTTTTTCTACGGCCAATGGGGTGCGGGCATTGGTGGTTAAGCCAATGCGGTTACTCACCCTAAAAACGTGTGTGTCGACCGCTATGGCAGGAGCATCATACACCACCGAGGCAATTACATTGGCTGTTTTGCGACCTACGCCAGGCAGTTTTTGCAATTCATCCAAATTGGATGGTACTACGCTGTTAAATTGCTCTACCAACATTTTAGCCATACCGGCCAGGTGCTTGGCTTTGTTGTTAGGGTAGCTTACGCTGCGAATGTAAGTAAAGATCTCATCGGCATTACTGGCGGCCAGGTCTTCTACCGTTTGAAAACGTTGGAAAAGTGGGAGCGTAACTACGTTAATGCGCTTATCGGTACATTGTGCCGAAAGGATTACCGCTACCAAAAGTTCGTAAGGGTTGGAATAGTGAAGCTCGGTTACAGGATTGGGCTGGTTCCTGGAAAAATAATCGACAAATAACCGATAGCGTTCTTTTTTTAGCATCAGGCTACAAATATAAAAAAAGCCTTGTGATGACAGGGCTTTAAGTAATTGTATTAACGCAAACTTTTAGAGTAGCTGAGCAGCTTTTCGATAGTTTGTTTCCTTGGCCGCATTTGCAAAGCGTCCAGTTCGGTGCGTAACGCGTGATGAAACAACATTTCATCTGCATCAACACACTCGGTTACATCTAATCTTTCCACCATGACGTTATTGGTAGTTGCGTTAAAAAATTTTGTAGAGGTTTCACCCATAAGCTTTTGTTGTGTTTGTATTACACCATAACGCTTATTTATTTATTATTATTTTATTAGATGAAATATATATTTAATTTTTCTTTATTACTAATTCTTTAAACTTAATTCCTTGGTCTGCATCATTTTACGCAGGTTGTTAAGAGCGTAGCGCATGCGGCCTAATGCAGTGTTAATACTTACCTCGGTAACGTCGGCAATTTCTTTAAAGCTCATGTCGCCAAAGTGGCGCATTATCAGTACTTCCTTTTGCTCGGCAGGCAGTAAATGTATCAGAGCTTTCAGGTCTTTATGGGTTTGCTCGCGTACCATACGGTCTTCGGTACTCTCGTCGTAATTCCCCAGCACTTCAAAAATATCAAAGTCATCGCCACCACTCACTAAAGGTGTGCGCTTTTCACGGCGAAAATGGTCAATTACCAGGTTATGCGCAATACGGCTAACCCAAGGCAAAAACTTACCCTCCTCGTTGTATTTACCCGCTTTTAAGGTGTTGATTACTTTTATAAAGGTATCCTGAAAAATATCCTCGGCTAAATATTCGTCTTTAACCAATAGATAAATGGAGGTGTAAATTTTAGACTGGTACCGTCGGATAAGCTCTACAAGCCCTCCCTCGTGGCCGTCAATATAAAGATGGATGAGATCCTGATCACTCTGCAAATGAAAATCCATAGAACTTCTACTTTAAAATCAATAAATTTAAATAAACTACGTTTTAAGTAAAGTTCTAATCGATAGGGGTTCCTCTTTAATTACTATATCAAATAAAATAAATATTGTGTTAATATACAAATAATTTTTGAACTTATATGTTATAACACATTAGTATGACAAAACCCTTTATGCATCTATTAATGGATACTATGAATAAAACAATTACTTACAATAATGATTGGGTTTATTGGTTGTATATACGTAGTATTTAAATAATATGTAACACTACGCGGTTGTTTATTTGACTAATTACCGCACAAATGGTTTAAGCGCAACCAAGTAATTTTGAGTGATATAGTGCACTTTCTTAAAACTTTTGAGAGTATATTGATCTTCAAAAAATGTGCTGATCAATTTTTAGAAAATACTCGTGTATAAAAGGCGTCAGGGCTTGCATAATGCTAAACATTTTAGGATTTTTGCACTTTAATTAGTTCGTGGTTAATTGTTCATAAATTATGGCTTGCATATAGTCTTACCATGAACCATCATCCATCAACTATGAACTTACAACAATGAGCATAGAAACAGAGAAAGATCCGCAGCGGCATATTATTATAAAAGGTGCCCGTGTTCACAATTTAAAGAACATGGATATAGCCATCCCTAAAAACCAGTTGGTAGTAATTACGGGGATGTCGGGTTCGGGCAAGTCGTCGCTTGCATTTGATACTTTATATGCCGAAGGTCAGCGCCGCTATGTGGAAAGTTTGTCCTCCTACGCGCGTCAGTTTTTGGGCCGTATGAACAAGCCCGATGTAGATTATATAAAAGGCATAGCCCCCGCCATTGCCATTGAGCAAAAGGTAATAACCAGCAACCCGCGTTCAACCGTAGGCACCAGTACTGAAATATACGACTACCTGAAACTGCTGTTTTCGCGCATTGGCAAAACTATATCGCCCGAATCGGGGAGGCAGGTAAAAAAAGATACGGTTACCGATGTGGTAAACTTTGCGCACCAGATGCCCGACGATACACAATTGACCATTTTGTGCCCGCTACATCCGCATAATAACCGCAGCCTGAAAGAAGAACTGGCCGTGCTTATGCAAAAAGGCTTTGTACGGGTAGAGTATAAAGGCAAAGTTGAGCGGATAGAAAATATACTGGAAGATGAAGCTATTGATAATGAATCGTTAGCTATTGACGACACCTTACGCATTGTGGTTGACCGTATAAGCAGCAATAAGGAAGAAGAAACCTTGAGCCGCATAGCCGATTCGACTCAAACTGCTTTTTTCGAAGGTAAGGGCGATTGTTATGTAAGATATGAAGAGGCAGGGAGTGAGGAAAAGAAAGAAACTGAAGTCTTCTTTTGCGATCGTTTTGAACTGGACGGTATCCGCTTTGAAGAGCCTACACCCAACTTTTTCAGCTTTAACAATCCGTACGGTGCCTGCCGTAAGTGCGAGGGTTACGGTAAGGTAATAGGTATTGATGAAGATTTGGTGATACCCGATAAGAGCAAATCCATTTATGATAATGCCATTGCCCCATGGCGCGGCGAAAAAATGAGCGAGTGGAACCAGCAGCTCATTCGTAGTGCCGATAAGTTTAACTTTCCTATCCACCGTTCTTACAGTCACCTGAATGACAAAGAGAAAAAGCTGTTATGGACAGGTAATAAACATTTTCGCGGATTGGATGCCTTCTTCAAAGAAATTGAGGAGCAAACCTACAAAATTCAATACCGGGTTATTTTGTCGCGATACCGCGGTAAAACTACTTGTCCCGATTGTAAGGGCAGCCGTTTAAGGCCCGATGCTACCTACGTAAAAGTTGGCGGTCATTCTATTACCGATATAGTACTGATGCCGCTCGATAAAGCCCAGGCGTTTTTTAATAACCTGGAGTTAGACGCGCATGATGGTAAAATTGGCAAGCGCTTGCTCATGGAAATAGCCAACCGCATCAGCTTTTTAAATGATGTGGGTTTAGGTTATTTAACCTTGAACCGTTTATCGAACACGTTATCGGGCGGTGAATCGCAGCGAATCAACCTGGCTACTTCATTGGGCAGCAGTTTAGTGGGGTCTATTTATGTGCTGGATGAGCCAAGTATAGGCTTACACCCGCGTGATACGCAGCGATTAATTACCGTGCTTAAATCACTGCGCGATGTAGGAAACACCGTTATTGTGGTGGAGCACGAAGAAGAGATCATGCAGGCGGCCGATCATATTATTGATATTGGCCCCGAAGCTGGTACGCACGGTGGTACGCTTATTTTTTCAGGTACTTACGACCAGATCCTAACCGACGACCATAGCCTTACCGGCAAATACCTGAGTGGTCGCGAAGAAATTGCCGTCCCGGAACATCGCCGTAAATGGAACGATTTTATACAAATTAAAGGTGCACGCGAAAACAACCTGCAAAACGTAGATGCCAAGTTTCCGTTAGGGGTGCTTACGGTAGTTACCGGGGTGTCGGGTTCGGGTAAAACCAGTTTGGTTAAACGCATATTATACCCGGCTTTACAAAAGGTGCTGGGCAATTATTCGGGTGAGCAAACCGGTGCTTATGATGGTATTGAAGGCGATTACGAAAAGATAGAATCGGTTGAAATGGTGGATCAAAACCCCATTGGCCGTTCATCGCGCTCTAACCCGGTTACTTATGTTAAAGCCTGGGACGAAATCCGCAACCTGTATGCCGCACAACCGGTAGCCAAAGCCGCCGGATTAAAGCCATCGGCATTCTCCTTTAATGTAGAAGGTGGCCGTTGCGATGTTTGCCAGGGCGAAGGCGAGGTGAAGATTGAAATGCAATTTATGGCCGATATATTTTTGCCATGCGAGGCCTGTAACGGCAAACGCTTCAAGCAAAATATACTGGACGTAACTTATCAGGAAAAAAACGTATCGGAAGTGCTGCAAATGACCATTGATGAAGCGCTGGAGTTCTTTGTGAAAGAAACCAAGATCATTAATAAGCTTAGGCCATTGCAGGATGTAGGCTTAGGTTATGTGCAGTTAGGGCAATCGTCAAACACGCTATCGGGCGGTGAGGCACAGCGTATAAAGCTGGCATCGTTCCTGATCAAAGGCAATAACGCCAGCAAAACGCTGTTCATTTTTGATGAACCTACCACCGGTTTGCACTTTGCCGATATTAAAAAGCTGCTCCGGTCGTTTGATGCCTTGCTGGCACAAGGTAATACCATCATTGTTATTGAGCACAATATGGATGTGATCAAGTGTGCCGACTGGGTAATTGACATTGGTCCCGGCGGTGGCGATAAAGGTGGTAACCTTGTTTTTGAAGGCTTGCCCGAAGACTTGGCCAAACAAAAGAAAAGCTTTACCGGCCAGTTTTTGAAAGAACGGTTAGGGAAGTAATGATAGGTAAAGGAGGCTATTTAATAAACCGCCCCATGCATGTGGCCTTAATTAAAAACAATATTATTGTGTGTTTACTAACAGAAAGTAAATTGCTTACAGCTTATAAAATAAGTAGTATTTATGCCACAATATTTCCTATTATGGTCTTACACATATATTAGAATTCTCCTGCAAGGAAGCCGAATAATTTAAAGAAGGCAATAAGTGGTTATTTTCAAATAAGCTTCTATTTTTAAAAAAAGCAATTAATTGATAATCAGAAATCTAATGCGTTTACAGGTGAAAAAAGGATAAGTTGTATTAATCATTAATACGCTTCTCTTTCTTCACCGGTTTAAGGTCACCAAAGCTAAAACTGCCCGAAAAAAAGAAGTACCCCTGATTGTTGTTGGTTGAGCTGTCCCATATATTATAACCTGCGCTAAAGGCACTTGTAATGGCGAAAGATTTTGCAGGTGATTTGTAAATTCTGATTGGTAAGATACTTAGTGTGATGCCGCCAAAACGTTCAATTTTTTTAAAATTCGGAGTTGTAATAAAAAAATATGGAGCCGGCATAAACTGTGCGCCCCTGATCAAAATTTCTGGTATGCTAAAAATGGGGGCGGCCATAGACAATCTGAACTGATTAGCAACTGTTGCGGGGGCAAAGTAACCGTCGATATTACCGTTGGAAGTAACATTTGCATCAGTATAAAAAATATTACTTATTATTTGGAAAGAGGTAAGAGCGGATACATTTACATTTCGCTGGTAGCTGCCGGTAAATGCAATACCATAACGGTTTTGTTTAAATTTATTGTACACGAATTTTACACCTGGCTCCACCGTTTAAACTTATCTGTGGCCTGCATCGATGTTTTATACACATTAAAATGCTGATAATCAACAAAAAAGATGCAGAGAACGTTTCATATAAATTTTTGAGGTCGGAAACATGAGTATATATCGAATCTAAAGTATTTCCAATACCTATTTCGAAATGAGGTGAAACATTAGGCTTTTTTGAAAGATCCAGAATACATAAAGTATTACTTACCACTTCAATATTTCCGAAGATACTCCACTACTTGCGAACGGTATAGTATTTTTGTTTTGTGGAGTCATTGTCTTCATAATAGAAGTAATTAGTACCATTATCGTTTAATTGGAAAACGCACTCCACCGCTATTTGCTGTTATCTTCGGAGCAATAAGAGAAGTCGGCATGTTGAAGATCGGCTTTCCTTTGTTATCGGTAATAATGTCTTGAGAATAGGCTTTTAAATTACAAATGACAATAAAAGCTGCAAAGGTAAAATGTACTATTTTTTTCATATAACTACATTTTGATTATGATAATTTATAATCGAAATTTATACAATCTTCTGTATCTAATAAGCTTAGAGCCTGTTTGTTATGTTGCGTTTGGAGGCAACATATATTTAAGTTTAAAAAACTTAATCGGCACAAACTTTTTTGATCACTTCTTTGCTAACGTATTCAATAACCGTTTTAAGTACCTCTTTACAGGTTGGCTGTAATTCGGGTGGAAGCATTTTGCAAACCCATTCGCTTACCACTGTTTTTACAGGAACTGTAATGGTTTCAATAATGGTTGTCCATTCTTTACAGTTAAGCTTTAATTGCGCGCCCAGCAGTTCGTCCAAATTAATGGTAGACGAAGCTAAAAAAAGTTCCTGGTTACTGCTGTTGGAATTAGCCAACTGTTGCAATGCCAATTTCAGGTCCTCACTTTCCGCAGCATTGGCAAAGGTCAAAATTATAGCTTTACTGTTTTCGGGTTTTACTGGCGTTTTTCTGGTCAGTAATTCGGGATGACGGCTTGCAATGTAATCTTCGGGAACAACCACATCGTTTTCATTAATTGCGGCTTCAATAATTTCAATATTTTTCGTGTTCATCATGTTTTGCTTTTATTTGCTGTAAAAATACTATAGTAATATATTTGACTATAAGTGTTTTAGCTTGTTTTTATATAGTGTTTTAACGGTAACTGTGAATGATACCTATATGAAACAGGGAAATAACTTTTAAAGGTTGAAGAATTTGCGGTTCCCTGCTATATGAGACGTGCAGGCTTGCTGCTTTGTAAATTTATATCGCTTATATCAGGGTCTCGTCAGGTGGTGTTGGACTTTGCCCGAAATCACTAATACGATAAATTCAAATGCCTGTACCGGAATTTGCAAATAAAAGTGTAGCCTGTCTACTGGTACACAATGCCAATGTGTATATACATTTGCTGGCTAATTTCGCTACGCAACTCGATTTAGCTTATGCTGAAGAAGACAGCATTAAATAACGTAGAAGTTATTCAGAAACTCTATCAAAGGGGAGATCAAATTGTTGACAATTTTTCAGAACCAATACCAGGGCAGGTTGCAGGAAAGCTTTAAAGGTACTACCGCAAACTGTCGTGCCGAATAATCAACTCTGCTTCAAATATTCACCCATACTATCACAAACGAGTTCCATCATAAAGGGCAGATCTTGATTATATTTAGGTTATTAGGCCAAACACCGCCGGGTAGTGACATGATCCGGTTTTAATAATACAAAATGTTTCAGATCGGTAATTACTTACTCTTCTATCCGCTCAAAAAATGTTAATAAATTTCCGTGAAGGTCTAAAGCTGCAAACTCGTGTGTTCCCCAGTCAGTTTTTGTTACTACAGTTTTAGAGTTATGTAACACGCCATGTTGCTTATATACTGTGTACAGCTCGTCTATTTGTTCCACCTCAATTCGGCAACTTGCAGTGCCGGCTAAAAAAGTTTCAGCTCCAGTCCATATAGGTCGTATAAAGAGTAATAAACTACGCCAGCGCCAGCTATTGTCGCAAGATGCCCACAAGTGCAGTTCTACCTTATCGCGTAGTAATTTGGCAAATCCCCTATCATGATAGCTACATTTAAAGCCCAACTTTTCCTCGTAAAATGTTACTGCTCTATCTATATTAATAACCGGCAAGGCAGATATTGAACTTGTCATTTTCATAAGCAAATCACGTTAAAATCCAGTATAAAAATATACTATTTTAAATAACGGCTTAACGGTACCAAGGCAAAGGCCGGGTCGTTATCAAAGATCTTGGATAGAACGGCTGCGTGGCGCTGACCCATAATTACCAGGATGCGTTTGCCCTGCTGAGCCTGTTGCACGCTTAATATATTGCTGTAGATCTTGAGTTCGCGGCTGTAAAATAAAGATATGTATTCGGCGCCAATATGTTCTTTATCAATACGGGTGGTATCTACGGTATTATCTACCTTCCCGAAACTTCCGTTGGTTACTTTGGCCGGATTAATAAATATGGTATGGTACGTTAACTGGTAGGTTTCGGGTGCATTTAGCTTAAGCAAATAACTTTTGAGCAATAGTTTATTATCTTTCAATTGCTGATCTATCCCACGGCCCATATTAGAATAATCGCTTAGCCCCTGCGAAAAAATTTGCAGGTCTTTGCCTTCTTTTAGCAAACGGGTAGATAGACCGTTGTAATAATCAACCCCATAAACATGAGCTAAACCCAGATGCCTGGCCAATGTATAACCAAATTGATACTCTTCGGCACGGCCATATTTTAGCTGGTTAAATTGTAGTTTCCCGTTTATAAATAATTGGTACAAGCTGTCAACGGTTTGTTGTTCGCTGGGTTCCCGCTCAATCAGTATCAGGTCGGGTTTGTATTTAGCAATCTGGTTGTTAATGTCGGCCACTTCTTTTTGGCGGGCGGGGCTAAACAGGTCCATACTTGCACCTTGCTTGTGAAAGCTTTCCTGCCCAAAGTGGGTGCTGCCCATTAACATGATGTTTATTTTATTAGTTGGAGATTTTTGCTGGGCTATACCGGTTAAGTTTAAACCAGTTAATAACAGTAACATTAGCAAATAGGGTTTCATATGATATGGATTATATACAGGGTAGATTACCAAATCGAAGCTTTCGTTACACCTGCTAATAAATATTGTAAACAAATAGCTGATGCATAGGTTATTAATTTTTCTCCAACAGTACCTTCTCAATCCTTCTATCGGGTAAAAACCATATTACGGCTACAAGCGTGTATAAAGCTAAACCAATTTTAGGTTCAACAAAGGCCAAACCTATAGCGCTTAAATATATTGCAAAAGAAACTTTACTTTTCCAATCCTTACCCACAGCCTGTGCGAGGGCCGAATCAGGCCCAGCCTGTTTGACCAGTACGGCGGCCAGCATAATAAAAGCGATGGAATTTAGCGTAAGCACAACACCGTACATAATAACCGGCCATTTTTCAAAGTGGTTTTCGCCCATCCAACTGGTAACAAACGGAATAATTGATAGCCAGAACAATAAATGCAGGTTAGCCCAAAGCGCCACACCACGCACTTGCTTTACCGCGTGAAAAAGGTGATGGTGGTTGTTCCAGTATATACCCACATATACAAAGCTAAGCAAATAACTAAGAGCTACCGGTATTAATGGCTTTAATGCTTCTAAACTTTCATGGTGAGGCGTTTTTAGTTCGAGTACCATAATGGTGATAATAATGGCAATTACCCCATCGCTAAAAGCTTCTATTCGTCCTTTGTTCATGTAGTTGTTGTGTAGGTTGAGCTAAAGTACAGCAAAAATGCTTATTTGACCAATTGCCTGGCTTTAATGTAAACTACTCCATAAATTATTTCTGATATTTAGCACATGTACGGGTTTAAGCATATTGGTTGGTTACTATTGATAATACTGGTGTTAGGGGCATGTAAGCCTGCCGGTGAAGCAACAGGAAAAACAATTTTCAACATTAATTTAGATGAAGGTCTTAGCTCGATGGACCCTGCCTTCGCCCGTAATCAAAACGCACTTTGGATGAGTAACCAGCTATTTAACGGACTGGTGCAAATTGACGATAGCCTGCATATTAAACCATGCGTTGCCAAAACCTGGAAACTAAATGCCGATGGAAAAACCTATACGTTTCACCTGCGCAACGATGTGTATTTTCATAACGATACCCTGTTTAACGGGGGCAAAGGCCGCCGCGCTACCGCTGCCGATTTTGCCTATAGCTTTAGCCGCTTAATAGATCCAAAAGTAGCCTCCTCCGGTTCGTGGATCTTTAGCGATAAGGTGACCGGCAAAGAGGCTTTTATTGCCCTTAACGATAGTACTTTTCAAATCCGGTTAAAAGAGCCGTTCCCGCCCCTTATGAGCTTACTTACAGCGCAATACTGTTCTGTAGTACCGCGTGAGGTGGTAGAGTATTACGGTAAAGATTTTCGCAGTCACCCTATAGGTACCGGTCCGTTTAAGTTTAAGTACTGGAAAGAAGGCGAGGTAATGGTGCTGCTCAAAAACGAGCATTACTGGGAAAAAGATAACCAGGGACAAGCGCTGCCTTATTTGGATGCCGTAAAGGCTACTTTCATCAGCGATAAGCAAACCGCCTTTATGGAGTTTATTAAAAAGAAACTCGATTTCTTTAATGGCATTAACGGTAGCTATCGCGATGATATTTTAACCAAGAGCGGCCACATCACTAAAAAATACAAAGGGGAGTTCAAAATGAATATTTCCCCCTTTTTAAACACCGAATATCTGGGCATCCTCATAGATACCAGCAAGGCCATTGTAAAACATTCGCCTTTGCGCTTGCGCAAAGTTAGGCAGGCCATTAACTATGCCATTAATAAAGCTAAAATGATTAAATACCTGCGTAATAGCACTGGTACGCCGGGTTATGCAGGTTTTATACCCGAGGGCATGCCTGGGTATGATAGTACAGCCGTAAAAGGTTACCGATATGATCCTGCTCAAGCTAAGCGCTTGCTCATAGAGGCTGGCTTTCCTGGCGGTAAAAACCTGCCCGAAATTGTGTTGAGTACCACCACCAGTTACCGCGATCTGATCGAATACATACAGGGCGAACTACAGCAGGTGGGCATCCCTACACAGGTAGAACTGGTTCAAGGTGCAAGCTTGCGCGAACTGATAGCCAAGAACGGTGTTAATTTTTTCCGAGCCTCATGGATTGCCGATTATCCTGATGGGGAAAATTATTTGTCGGTTTTTTATAGCAAAAACAAGATCCCGTTTGGGCCTAATTACACGGGTTTTAATAATAAACAGTTTGATACGCTTTTTGAGCAGGCCTACCAGGTTAGCGACGATACCCGGCGCTTTAAACTTTATCAGCAAATGGATAATCTGGTAATGGAGCAGGCACCGGTAGTGATTTTATATTACGACAAGCTGGTTAACCTGTACCAAAACAATATTACTGGCTACAGCTATAATGCGCAAAATTTGCTGGTGCTGAAAAATGTAAGGAAGAATTAGGAGGTATGTAATATGTCTATTTCCCTCTTAAGATGGGGTAAAGGGTATGTCCTTTCGCGTTTAGAAAAACCCACACCTGCCCGTTCATAGTCAGCCGCACGCCCTCCGAAGAGGGGAATTGAAAAGAATTCTTCATAATGAATAACTAACATGACCCTACTCAATAAAATACCGCATCCACTCACCATACTCATGGGTGTTATAGTACTGGCTGCGCTTGCTACCTGGTTGGTGCCTGCGGGTAAGTTCGATACGCTTACTTACAATAAGCCTTCTTTCACGCTCAGTAAAAATGGTAGCGACTTAACCTTACCCGCCACGCAGCGCACGTTGGATAGTTTGCACATCAGCGCGCCAATTACGGCTTTTGAGCAAGGGACTATTCGTAAGCCTATATCGGTGCCGGGTACTTATCATCGCCTGCCTAAAAATGCCCAAGGTGTAATTAGTGTAATAGAAGCGCCTATTAAAGGGTTGTACGATACCATCGATATTATTTTGTTCGTATTATTGATAGGTGGATTTATACAGGTGTTTAACGCTACCGGCGCATTGGAGGCCGGGCTGAAAAGTCTATCGGCTACCATGAAGGGTCGTGAAGGGCTGCTTATTATTATCCTGACTTTCCTGCTTACGTTTGGTGGTGCCTCTTACGGTATGGCCGAAGAAGCATTTGCCTTTTACCCCGTACTGGTGCCGCTGTTTCTGGCAGCCGGGTACGATCTGTTAGTGCCGGTTGCCGTTATCTTCGGCGGTACACAGTTGGGTACGCTGTCTTCTTTTTCCAATCCTTTTTCTACCATTATCGCTTCCAATGCCTGTGGTATCAGCTGGACAGATGGTTTGAATGGCCGCTTGCTCATGTTCGTGCTATCGGCCACCATTTATATTGTGTACCTGTTTCGGTATGCGCAAAAGGTAAGGCTTAACCCAGAGGCTTCGCTGGTTTACCGGTATGATGGTGCTGTTCAAAGCCCGTTCCCATCGTTTAAAGAGCAAACTGCAGGTGTTAAACTGTCGATGCGGAACAAGCTGTTGCTGGTGGTGTTCTTTTTGGCCTTTGCCACCATGATAACCGGCGTGGTGGTATGGCACTGGTGGCTGCTCGAAATGTCGTCCGTGTTCTTGATAGCCGCAGTGTTGATTGCGGTATTACAGCGCATGGATCAAAAAGTGTTTATTGATACCTTTATTAAAGGTGCCGAAGGCTTACTCAGCGTGGCCTTTATTATTGGTGCCGCCCGCGGCGTTACGGCCATATTAGATGGCGGCAATATAAGCGATACCATAGTGCATGAAGCCGCGCAACTGATCAGCGGTTTACCATCAGGTGTGTTTATTGTGCTGTTGCTGATGGTCTATTGCCTGTTTACGCTGTTTATTTCCAGCAGTTCGGGTATGGCGGTGGTTACCATGCCCATTATAGGCGGTTTAGCCGTGGCCGCTCACGTGCCCGGCCGCGAAATTGTGAACAGTTACCTTTTTGGTATGGGAATTATGGGGTTAGTTACACCTACGGGTTTGCTGCTGCCCTCGCTTGCGCTGGTAGGCATTAGCATAAAAGCCTGGTGGAAATTCATCTGGCCGGTAATGGTTATTTTGTTTGTGTTATGTGCCGTGTTTTTGGTGATAGGAACTTCAATCTAATAGAATTCTAATATGGTTTGGGGAATATATGTGCAAGGAAGAGTGTGTGATTAAACAGTCTTTCTACTCAGGACAAGGCCCACCATCTAGTTTCCATCCATATCCTATATTGTTGCTATTCCAGTAAAAGCATTTAATCCTGTAAGTATCTCCTTCTCCATCAGTATTTTCACAATAATACATACCCGATGTTTGTGCGTTTCCAAGTGTTAGTAAAACTATGTGATTATGATGAAAATTATTGATTTTAGCCGCTATAGCTCTAATTTCGGGTTTAGTGGATGGCAATGGGCCACAATACAAAATAAATTCATTGTTCATATCTGACCTGGCCGCTAACGCCTCTTCAAAAGTGTCAAATACGGCCACCTGTTTAAAAGAAAATTGTTTGTTATTTAGCAATATTAATTCCCACATCTTTTACCAATTAATAATTTTCATATTCTAATAATTTTTTGGTGTAAGCAGGTTCGGGGATTTCTCCATTAGCTCCTTTAATTTCAAATTCTTCTTCTACAGGGAAACCATCCGAATTGTACTTGTAGGTAAAAGATGAGATGAAACTAACTTCTCCGCTTTCCCCGCTCATGGTCTCTACCAGTTTAATAACGTTATTATAAATCGGCAAAAATTCTTGAAGTATGTAAAACGCGTGAGTGTTATATAAGGCATTATAGTAATCATCAAAAGTCCATCTCATCGTTAATTCACTTCCCTTAAGTTGTTTTAATTTACCAGAAATTGTGTAATCCAATTTAAGTGTTTCAACAAAACTTTCTTGATTATTCTGAACTTCGTAGATATCTATTCTAGCTAATCTACCTCTAATGCTGTAAGAAAATTTCCACCTTTCCTGTGTTTCTTTTCCACTACTCTGCAATTTTTTTATAATAGCTTTAGAAATTATTGAATGGACACTCGCAGATTTCAATGCTTCCTGGCCTCTCGAAATGTCTATAACGCTAAACCGTCCTTTCGAATCGTATTTTAAACTTTTGGTCTCATTCTCATTCTTAAACGAAACAAGCTTATTAAAAGAATCATATTCATATAAACCATCATCCCAGCCACCTTCTATTCGTTCAAGCAGGTTTTTTGCGTTGTAGAAAAATTTATCTTCATGCAAAAATTCATCACCCATATAATAAGAAATTGATTTCGGGCGCTTACGTGGCGTATTGTTGGCCGGGCTTAAATTATCAGCAGCAGCAACCTCATCTTTAGTGATAATCTCTATGTCTTCTATCAAAATGTCTTCTTTTCCAGCCCCAATTATTCTAACCGATTTATATTGCCCCTCCTCCATTAAATCTTTCTGATAATGAAGTAAAGTTTCCATATCACCTCCTTCGGCGCTTGGTGAAACCTCAAGCAGCAACTCCTTAGAGTTTATCGGTTGATTAACTGCTTCAATTAACGAATATTTTGCTTTCTCGTCAACAAATAGTTCTCCGTTAACCTGCAAAACGCCCCCTGGGGTATTTAATGGTAACTCCATATTTACCCAGGCTTCCCAATTTTTATTTTTCATTATTTATAATTTTTGAAATCTAATAAATAAATACGGTCTGAGGAAAAAAACATTTCAATTTTCAGAACAAATAGTTCATTTATACGCACTTATGATCCCATTGTGCCCTTTAGGCAATTTATTTTCAGCCTTTGGTCGGTTTTTTTCTTCACACACCAAATATCTGCTTAGAGAAAGTAAGGCACACGACGTAGACTAAGACAATTTAAATCCTTTCTGTTGCTGCTCCTGCCACTAACCACTGCTACTAATTACAACGCCCCTGCCTTAATCTCCTCCACCACACCCGGATCTAAAAGGGTGCTGGTATCGCCCAGGTTATCGGTTTCGCCTTCGGCTATTTTACGGAGGATGCGGCGCATAATTTTACCCGACCTGGTTTTGGGCAGGCCGGTTACAAACTGAATTTTATCGGGCTTGGCAATAGCGCCTATAATGCGGGTTACGGTCATCAAGATATCCTTGCGGGTAAGTTCATCATCGCCATGGTTGTTAGGCGAAATCACGAACGCGTACACGCCTTGTCCCTTAATATCGTGCGGATAACCCACCACGGCCGATTCTACCACGCTGCTGTGCATGTTAATGGCGTTTTCTACCTCGGCCGTACCAATGCGGTGACCCGATACGTTGAGCACATCATCTACCCTACCGGTAATTTTATAGTAGCCGTCGGCATCGCGCAGGCAGCCGTCGCCGGTAAAGTAAAGGTTTTCGTAAGTGGCAAAATAAGTTTGACGGCAGCGTTCATGATCGCCATAGGTAGTGCGCAGCATTCCCGGCCACGGAAACTTAATGCACAAGTTCCCGCTTACGCCGTTACCTGCTATCTCCTTGCCATTCTCGTCAACCAATACAGGTTGCACACCCGGCAGCGGCAAACTGGCGTAGCCCGGCTTAAGCGGCGTTACACCGGCAATGGGCGAAATCATAAATCCGCCGGTTTCGGTTTGCCACCAGGTATCTACAATAGGGCATTTGCCATGGCCTATTCTTTCGTCGAACCAGTGCCAGGCTTCCTCGTTCAGCGGTTCACCAACCGAACCTAATTTAGTGAGCGAACTCAGGTTTTTACCGTTCAGCATATCGTTACCAAAGCTCATAAGCGAGCGGATGGCCGTTGGCGCGGTATATAAAATATTGACTTTGTGTTTTTCTACAATATCCCACAAACGGCCGGCATCGGGCCAGGTAGGTACGCCCTCAAACATTAAGTTGGTAGCGCCTTGCGTAAGCGGCCCGTAAGCTATATAAGAGTGGCCGGTGATCCAGCCAATATCGGCCGTGCAAAAGTACACCTCCCCTTTCTGGTACTGAAAAGCGGTATCGAACGTGTAACCCGTGTACACCATATACCCGCCGCAGGTATGCACCACGCCCTTAGGCTTACCGGTAGAACCGGAGGTATATAAAATAAAGAGCATATCCTCGGCATCCATTTCTTCGGCCGGGCAGGCGGGGTTACCCTGGGTTTCTACCTTTTTAATTTCGTCTTCCCACCATACATCGCGCCCTTTGATCATACTCACCGGGGTACGGCTGCGGGTTAACACAATTACGCGCTTAACCGATGGGCACTGCACCAGCGCGTCATCAATAACCGATTTTAACGGAAGATCTTTCGGGCCGCGGAAACCACCATCAGCGGTAATAACCACATTACACTGCGCATCCTGAATACGGTCGGCAATGGATTGTGCCGAAAACCCGCCGAATATAACCGAATGTACTGCGCCAATACGGGCACAGGCCAATACGGCAATAGCCAGTTCGGGTACCATAGGCATATAAATACAAATGCGATCGCCTTTTTGTACACCGTTATTTTTTAACACGTTGGCAAACTGGCAAACCTTAAAGTGCAGTTGCTTATAGCTAATAACGCGGTGATGTTCGGCAGGGTCGTTAGGTTCCCATACAATGGCGGGCGTATCGCCATTGGTTTCCAGGTGACGGTCGAGGCAGTTTTCGGTAATGTTAAGTTTAGCACCCTCAAACCATTTGATGCTGGGTTCTTTGAAATTCCAGCTCAGCACCTTGTCCCACTTTTTGCGCCATTGAAAAGTATTAGCTACATCTTCCCAAAACTGCTCGGGCTGGTTTACGCTTTGATCATATAATTGCTGATAGTGCTCAAACGAGTTGATCTTCATAATAGGTATTAAATATATTGGTAGCGCAAGATAATTATTTTGCCCTAATACCCTATGCAGTAATACTACTTTTAAACGTAATTTTAACGCTACTGATGCTGATGGAGTTAGTCCAAGTTTAGCTTCAAAATAAGGTTTGCATGTTTTTGAAAATTTTTTGAATCAGCTATTGAATTATTCACTTAATTTCCTGATATTTGCACACTCTTTTAGAAAAAGACACTTAAAATAGTTTTGTCATGTCAAGAATTTGTGATTTAACAGGAAAAAGCCCGATGAGCGGCCATAACGTTTCTAACTCAAACGTTAAGACTAACCGTAAGTTTTATCCTAACTTAAAAATCAAGAAGTTTTATATCCCTGAAGAAGATAAATGGATCACCCTTAAAGTATCTACTTCAGCTGTAAAAACCATTAGTAAAAATGGTATAACTGCTTGTTTGAATAAATTTGTTAAAAAAGGATACATTTAGTAGATCGTTATTGGTTGATTAGGTTATTAAGTTGCTTACCCAATAGCTAATAACTCTTAAACACAATAACTCAATTACCAACAACATAATAACCAAGAAGATGGCTAAAAAAGGCAATAGAGTTCAGGTAATATTAGAGTGCACCGAGCATAAAGAAAGTGGTATGCCAGGTATGTCTCGTTACATCACTACCAAGAACAAGAAAAATACAACCGAGCGTTTAGAATTGAAAAAATTTAACCCGGTATTACGTAAAGTAACCACTCACAAAGAAATTAAGTAATCGGTTAGTTGATTGGTTGATTTGTTTAAGTAGTTGATTTGTTTTAGCTACTAACTCATTCGCTCATTCAGTAACTCAAACATTAACAAGATATGGCAAAGAAAGTAGTTGCAACCCTGAAAACCGGTAAAGGTAAAGAGTACTCTAAAGTAATTACCATGATTAAGTCGCCTAAAACGGGTGCTTATTCATTTAAAGAAGCAATCGTTCATAACGACCACGTTAAGGATGCAATTGACTTGGCTAAAGCCCAGTAATTAATCTTTATTAAGGATATACAGAAGCCGTCTTGTTTTCAAGAGGGCTTTTTTTGTACCCCCCGGCCCCCTAAAGGGGGAGTACAAGATCAAATGTTCTTTTTCAAAGTAAAGGTTAATCATTTGATATTCATTATTTACTATTCTTCATGCTCCCCCTTTAGGGGGTTGGGGGGTTTACGTATATTTGCACATCTGCACATCATTCAATCTGCACATCCAAAATAATATGGGATTATTTGATTTTTTTAAGAAGAAAGAAAGTACGCCGCAACAACAAGAAGCGTTAGACACCGGTTTGGAAAAAACCAAGGACAACTTTCTTTCTAAGATAACCAAAGTTATTGCCGGTAAATCTACCGTTGATGATGATGTGCTGGACGATTTGGAAGAAGTGCTGGTTACTTCCGACGTGGGTGTAACCACTACCCTTAAAATTGTAGAACGTGTACAAGCCCGCGTTGCGCGCGATAAGTACGTAAGCACATCAGAGCTTAACACCATCCTGCGCGATGAGATACAGAACCTGCTGGCCGAAAATAACAGCAACGATTTTCAAACCTTTGAGTACGGCAATCAAAAGCCATACGTAATCATGGTTGTGGGTGTTAACGGTGTAGGTAAAACTACCACCATTGGCAAACTGGCACACCAGTTAAAACAAACCGGCAATAAGGTAGTGTTAGGTGCTGCCGATACTTTCCGTGCTGCCGCCGTTGACCAGATACAACTTTGGGGCGACCGTGTGGGTGTACGCGTAGTAGCCCAGCCTATGGGGTCCGATCCCGCCTCGGTGGCTTTCGATACTCTACGCTCGGCCGTTGCCAATGGCGATGATGTAGCGATAATAGATACCGCCGGCCGTTTGCACAACAAAGTGGGTTTAATGAACGAGCTTACCAAGATCAAAAACGTAATGGAAAAGGTGATCCCAGGCGCACCGCATGAGATCTTACTCGTGCTGGATGCCTCAACCGGCCAAAACGCTATTGAGCAATGCAAGCAGTTCACCGAGGCTACCAACGTAAATGCCCTGGCCCTAACCAAACTGGATGGCACTGCTAAAGGTGGCGTGGTGATAGGCATATCCGACCAGTTTAAGATCCCGGTTAAATATATAGGTGTAGGCGAAAGCATGAACGATTTGCAGTTGTTTGACCGTAAGGCGTTTGTGAACTCGTTATTTAATAAGTAAAAAAATAGCCCCTCCCAACCCTCCCCGGGAGGGAGGGCTTTAAAATATAAGTTCATTAAAAGTCTCCCCTCCCGGGGGGAGATTTAGAGGGGGCTTCGAAAAGATAAGTGTTTATGAAGACTAAGGATATATTCCAATCCATACTTGCCCCTAAGCCTCGTGTAAACGTGGTTACTTTGGGCTGTTCTAAAAATATATACGACTCCGAAGTACTCATGGGCCAGCTGAAAGGCCAGGCGTTTGATGTAGTACACGAGGCCGAAACCGTGAACAGTAACGATATTATTGTGATTAACACCTGCGGTTTTATTGATAACGCCAAGCAGGAATCTATCGATACCATCTTACAATACAGTGAGTTAAAAGAGCAGGGTAAGGTGGGAAAGGTTATTGTAACCGGATGCTTATCGGAACGCTACAAACCCGAACTACAAGCCGAGATCACTAATGTAGATGCTTACTTTGGTACAAACGATCTGGAAAATTTATTGCAAAGTGTTGGTGCTAATTACAAATATGAATTACTGGGCGAGCGAATGCTCACCACACCATCGCACTTTGCCTACTTTAAAATAGCCGAGGGCTGTAACCGTCCCTGCTCGTTTTGTGCTATCCCGTTGATGCGTGGCAAGCATGTAAGCACCCCAATGGATCAGTTGGTTAGTCAGGCTAAAAGTTTGGCCAAACAAGGTACCAAGGAGCTGATCCTGATTGCACAAGACCTTACTTATTATGGTTTGGATATTTACGGTAAGCGTAATCTCGATGAATTACTGCGCCGTTTATCAGACGTGGAAGGTATAGAGTGGATCCGCTTGCAATATGCTTATCCTTCAGGTTTCCCTATGGAAATATTGGATGCCATGAACGAGCGCGAAAATATTTGCAAGTACCTGGATATGCCTTTACAGCACATTACCGATAATATGCTGAAATCGATGCGCCGTGGTACTACCAAGCAAAAAACCATCGACCTGGTGAACGCTATTCGCGATAAGGTGCCGGGTATGGCTTTGCGTACCACGCTTATTACCGGTTACCCCGGCGAAACTTTGCAAGATTTTGAAGAAATGTACAACTGGGTGGAAGAAACCAAATTTGACCGCTTAGGCTGCTTTACCTACTCGCATGAGGAAAAAACACATGCGCATAGTTTGGTAGATGATGTTCCTGAAGATATTAAGCAGGAACGCGTGGAAGCCATTATGGAACTACAGCAAGGCATTTCGTACGAAAAGAACCAGGAAAAGATTGGCCATACCTACAAAGTACTAATTGATAAAATTGATGGTGGTTACTTAACCGGCCGCACCCAGTTCGATTCGCCTGATGTGGATAACGAAGTTTTAATTGATGCCACTCAACAATATGCTACTGTTGGTAGTTTTGTAAACGTAAAGATTGATAGTGCAGAAGACTTTGATCTTTATGGACAAATTGTAAAATAATATTAAGCAGTAGGGGCTATATCAATAATGCTCCTACTTTTGAAAGCTATGGACGCTACCTGTATCGATTATCAAGAAACCGGCTTTTTCTCCAAAACAGTAACCGACTATTTGGACGATGTGCCCGAGTTGAAATCGTTTTATAGCTACCGCCCCGATTTAAAAGGCTTTACCCAGCTTTTAGAGCACAAACAGGTAACTGCCAACCGCGAACTGCTTGCCCAGTTATTAACCGAACAATATAGCAAAGCCGGTGCGCCCGAGATGCCTTTTACACTTATGGTAAAAGGCAATATCGATCTACTAAAGCAAGACAATACTTACACCATTACTACCGGTCACCAGTTAAATGTGTTCACCGGCCCTATGTACTTTCTCTACAAAATTGTAACGGCCATTAAATTGTGTCGCCAGTTAGAGGAAGCATTTCCCGATAAAAATTTTGTGCCGGTATATTGGATGGCTTCCGAAGATCATGATTTTGCGGAGATCAATTATACCAATATCGGCAGCAAAAAAATTCAGTGGAACCAGGAAGTAAGCGGTGCTACCGGCCGGTTGGATATTACCACTTTTCGCGAATGCCTGAACCAGTATAAAGGAATTTTAGGTTTAGATGGACATTCAGCCGAATTAGCCGAGATCGTAGAAACGGCTTACGGCAAACACTCAACTTTAACCGATGCCATGCGCTACTTGGTTAACGCGCTGTTTGGCCAGTACGGTTTAGTTATTATTGATGCCGACGATAGTCGCCTGAAACAGCAGTTTGCCGGCATTATTAAACAAGATATTACAGAGCAAAACAGCTTTAAGCATATTAATGAGAGCAATTCCCTTTTGCAAAACCTCGGTGTACATACCCAGGTAAACCCAAGAGAGATCAACTTTTTTTACCTGCAGGATAATTTACGCGAACGTATAGTGCAGGAAGGAGAGCAATTCCATGTACTCAATACCGATATGCGTTTCAGCAAAGCCGAACTGGAGCAGGAAATAAACCAGCACCCCGAACGCTTTAGTCCTAACGTGGTAATGCGCCCACTATACCAGGAATATATTTTACCCAACTTAGCCTATATTGGCGGCGGGGCCGAAATTGTGTACTGGCTGCAATTGAAAGCCAACTTCGATTATTACGGCGTTACCTTCCCTATCCTCATCTTACGTAATTCGGGTTTGGTGATCCGTAAAGAAACTACAGCCAAGATCCAAAAGATGGAACTCACCGCTGCCCAGTTATTTAAAGCAACCGACGAAATCAAAAACGAATGGATCAAAAGCCATAGTCAGCACGAACTTTCTTTGAAAGACGAATGGCGCGAGTTGCAGTGTATTTTTGAAAAGCTGAAACTGCGTACGCATAAAATTGATCCAACCTTAGGTCCATCTACCAGCGCGGTACAAGCACGTTTAAAACACGCTATAGATAACCTGGAAACCAAGCTTACCAAAGCCGAAAAGCGCAACTATGAAACACGCCTGCAACAAATAGAAGCCATTAAACAGGAAATATTTCCTAAGAACAGTTTGCAGGAACGTAGCGAAAATTTCGGTTTGTTTTACGTAAAATGGGGACAGGTTTTTATAGATGAACTTATCCGCAACTTTGAACCGCTGGACTTTAAATTTACGGTGTTATCAGAGTAAGTCTCTGAACCGGGATTTAAGGAATTTAAGGATTAAAAAAACTCTTTAACGCTATATATACACATCATGTCATTGCGAGCGTAGCGTGGCAACCGCACACGTTTGGATATGCAAGAATACGGTTGCCACGTCGCTATCGCTCCTCGCAATAACATATTCAAAAATATCGTCATGCAAAACACTTTCTCTCAAGCTACCCTCCGCACTTTTACCCAAAACATTTTCCTGTCCATAGGCTGCTCGCAGGAACACGCCCAATTAGCTGCTGATGTATTGTTAAAATCTGATTTGCGGGGCATAGATTCGCATGGCGTAGCACGCTTAAGTGGCTATGTGCGTTTGTGGGAAAAGCAACGCATCAACCCAACCCCCAATATCCGCGTGGTACACGAAACCGCCACTACGGCCACCGTTGATGGCGATGCCGGATTAGGTTTGGTGGTGGCTCCGTTTGCTATGAAAGTAGCCATTCAAAAGGCCGAAATTTATGGCTCGGGATGGGTTTCCGTTAAAAATTCCAATCATTTTGGTATTGCCGGTTACCATGCGTTAATGGCGGTGGAAAAAGATATGATAGGTTTTGCCATGACCAATGCAAGTCCGCTGGTGGCACCCACTTTTGCCAATGAACGTATGCTGGGCACCAACCCTATGTGTTACGCTTTTCCGGCCGGTAAATATCCGCCGGTAATTGTTGATATGGCCACATCAGCCGCAGCCAATGGTAAGTTGGAAATAGCCCAGCGTTCGGGCAAACCTGTTCCCGAAGGTTGGATACAGGACTGTAACGGCAATTTTACTACCGACCCGCACGCGTTGAAAACAGGCGGCTCCCTTCTGCCCCTGGGCAGCGACCGCGAGCACGGCAGTCATAAAGGTTTTGGGCTAAGTGCCACGGTAGATATATTATCGGGCGTATTATCGGGCGCTAATTACGGTCCCTGGGTACCACCATTCGTTGCTTTTATGGAACCGTCGGCTAATCCACCCGGAGAAGGTATAGGCCACTTTTTAGGCGCTATGCGGGTAGATGGCTTTAGGCCTGTTGCCGAATTTAAGGCTAACTTAGATAACTGGGTAGAACGCTTTAAAGCTGCCCAAACAGTTGACCCCAATCAAAAAGTAATTATCCCCGGCGAACCCGAACTGGAAGCAGAACTGGACAGAAAAACGAACGGCATACCGTTAGTACAGGCCGTGGTTGACGATCTGAACTTACTGGCGGAACGGTTTGGAGTGAAGAGGTTGTAATATGATTTATTATGCTCTTTTGTCATTTCATTGCAAGTGATAGCCTATCCCGCGGGTGATTCATCCTTATAAATCACTCACTCACCAACGTTACAAAGCTCCTGGCCGGCAGTTTAAATTTCAACTGCCCGTTCGATACTTTTTTTTCACCATACTCTTTTACCGAATCCTCTTGGTTAGTAACATAGATCTTTAGCTTTTCAACCTTTAAAGGTATGCCGGTAATAATCGCCTGCCTACCGGCTCCGTTGTTAACCAGGTGTATGGTGTAAACGCCGGTATTGTTATCGCCCAGTGCTGCAGCCGATACGTCGGTACGGCTGCTTTGGATAGGCATAGCGTAAAGGTTTTTGGGAGTAGAAGAAAGTTGTTTTAAATTCCAGAAACGCTGGGTAGGACGCAAGGCGCCGTTATCACCAAAAATGCCACCGCCAGCCAGTGGCGAATAATCAGCAGTAAGTTGCCATTGCAGTATAGAAGCCGGTTGGCAAATAGCCAGCAAACGCGTGTACAGGTTAATTTCTTCCATGGCATAAGTAGGTTCCTGAAAAATAGCAGGGTACTGCCAAGCTGCGGCATCTATGCTGCCCTCGCCCACCAGCAGAGGAACATTAAGCTTAGTAGCGGCATCGGCCCATTTTTGCAGGGTTTCAGTTTCCCATCCGCGCCACGAGTGAAAAGATATAGCACCAATATAGGGATGGGTAGCGGTATCGGACATGGCCAGGTTTAAAAACGCCCAAGTGTTGGCGTCTGAGTTATCGCCTAACAGCAGTTTGGTTTTTAATCCTTTAGTATTCATGTACGACCCTAAACCTTTAATAAAATCAGCATGCTCTTGCGCTGTCATACGAATATTAATACCTAAGTCCGATTCGTTGAACGAGAAATATTGTACCTCTACGCCGTAGGCATCGCGCAGGTAAGTGATATACCGAGTAATTGACCGGTAAATATCGGTCATCATGTCTTTATTAAGCGGGTTGCCCCAAATACCGTTTAAGGGTTTTAAATTAGGTGTGCCTACAATAGCCCAATCAGGGGCAGACCACGCCGATAATATAACCGGGATGCCTTTTTTGGATAAACGCTGCGCCATTTCCATAGCTTTGATTACCTGCGGATGAATACGGTTCTGTTGTGCGGCATCAAAAGGGTTAGCATCTTTTTCGGGCTGCCAAAATTTCCAGGGCATTTCTACTCTACCCCAGGCCAAGCGCAGGTTTTCCAAGCTATAATCTATCACCTGCGGGTCGGTAGCAGCATTTTGCAGCCTAAAGTTACCGCCCAGTCCTTCAAACCTACGCCCTTGTTGCGCCGCATTAAATGTTAGGTTAACCGGATCTTTATCAATTTTCCCTTTAGCTTCCAACTGGTAGCTTTTCTCAATGGTTTCGCCTTTTGCAATATCATTGGCCTTTATAGTAAAATAAACTAAAATATCGCCATTGTTTTCATCCTTACGCACCAGTACGGAGTCGGGTTTTTCGGTTTTTACCTTTACCTCCAGGTTAATTGATTTGTACTCAAAGCCCTTGGCCATAACGCCATTCAAATCTTTAATGGCATTGGTGGGGATGGTAGCTACGTCAAAATTTTGTTCATTATCAGCCAACTTAAACCTTGCCGAATTATCTGACACGCGAGGAATGCGCACTACAAAAAATACTCCTAATATACTGGTATCTACCTTTGAGATTAGCTTAATATTAACCTGTGCTTTATTGCCGCCGCCATCGGTAACCGTTTTTTCAAAAATTAAACTATCAAAACGGGTGGTAACCGTTTGTATGTTTCCATTGCGGTTATAAATAGGGGTTTGCTGTTCCCGGGCAGTGCTTATAATCTGATCTCCACCTTTTTTAAGGTACTGCAAACTGGTTTGCAGGTTAAACAGTTGCCCCTGCTTACGGATACCGGTAATGTTGCCCCAGGGCGCAACCTCTACCTGGCTATAGGCTTGTTGGTGAAACATGATTGCGATTATTATTACTACAAAGAAGATGTATTTCATACAAGCGCCAAAAATATAAACTTTTGCCTCATTATACGTGTTGATAACGTGTTGGGTTAGCCTCAAAAACCACAGGAGCACAAATATTTTGCAATTAAAAAAGACTTGTGATAGGCATAATGGTTTAAATGGGTTAACTATTTATAAGGCTAACTCAAGTATCCGCCTGCATGCTGAATATGACAACTCTTCCTGCTTGAAATAAATACGCAAGCGTAAACGCTTATAAATGAGTCGTTATTCTCCCCAAATAGTTACCACTAACTTTCTGCTGCCGCCGTAGTTGCGGTGCTCGCACAGGTAAATGCCCTGCCAGGTACCCAGCGCCAATTGGCCGTTACATACGGGGATCATCACCGAAAAGCCTAGCATTGCCGCTTTTAGGTGTGCGGGCATATCATCAGAACCTTCGTCGTTATGCAGGTATTCGGGGTCATTTTCGGGTACTACTTTGTTAAAATACATTTCAAAATCCTGCCGTACGGTGGGGTCGGCGTTTTCGTTAATAGTAAGCGATGCCGATGTATGCTGAATAAACACCTGGCAAATGCCCGCCTGTATTTCGCCCAACTGGGGCATAGCCTGTAATACTTCAGTTGTAATTAAATGAAAGCCCCTGTGCCGGGACCGGAGTTGTACAGTTTGTTGATATACTTTCATAATAGTTATGAAGTTAAAGGCCAATAATGAATTTGTGTTTAGGTACTGGAACAGGTGCAAGAATACTTTTGTTCTTTGTTACAAACCTCATTTGTGAATATACGGTAACTGATTACCCAGTTATGTGCTAAACTCATTATTTAAATTTATAACCATTTCTATATGTACTTAATCACAGCCTTATTTAATTTAGTTGATAAATAGGTAACCATTTTGCAGCTTTAATTGTACTTTTTAAGTTAGTTACTACTTATAACATTTGCTTAAATTGCTGTAACCTTTTTTAAAAATTTATGTATAAGGCTGTTATAACAATAACTTTAAAGTACTTTAACACTTTAAATTAAATGCAATTTATGAGCACTGTATTGCCGATGCCCGCTAATGAAATGGAAAGGTTAAAAGCCTTATCAGATCTGGATATTGATTATTCCAGCTTAAATGATAATTTAAAAAGTTTAAGCAAACTGGCCGCAAAAATTGCTGGTACCGATATTTCCATGGTGAACCTAATTGATTCCCTTACCCAGTGGACCATAGCTAACCACGGACTTGATATTGATCAAATGAATCGTGAAGATTCGGTTTGCCAATATACTATTGTAGAAAAAGAAGGTTTTGAAGTGCCCGATCTTTTGGCCGATGAGCGGTTTAAAGAGAAATTTTATGTTACAGGTTACCCAAAAGTCAGGTATTATTACGGTGTGCCTCTGCGGGCCGATAATGGGATACATTTAGGCGCTTTATGTGTGCTGGATACTCAAACCCGCAATCTGACACCCGAAAAGGTTGAAATGCTCAAGATTATTGCCGATGAAATTGTAAACCGGCTAAAAGCACTAAGTGTGATAGATAATTTGCGTAGCCAAATAAGTGAGGTTACTGAGAACCAGCGCCGGGTAGCGCACGATATTCGTGGTCCTTTGGGCGGCATTATTGGCTTGGCGCGTATTATAAGTGAGCAGGGCAATGAGAATACCATGGATGAAGTGTTGGAATTTATCAATCTGATTCAAAAAAGCGGTTATTCGATATTAGAACTGGCCGACGAAATATTAACTGTTGATAAGATAAACCTACAGAAAGATAACATATTAGGTAGCGACGAATTCAACCAGGTAGCCCTAAAAGAAAAATTGCTGAAACTGTATGTGCCTCAAGCTATTAATAAAAAGGTGAAGTTTGAGGTTATTACTAACTCCAATACGCAGGCCATACCATTTTTAAAGAATAAGCTGCTGCAAATTGCAGGAAATTTAATTTCAAACGCAATAAAATTTACCCCGGCTGGAGGACATGTAACCGTAAATTTGGGTATTGATATTGAAGCAACCGGTCATATACTACAAATTAAGGTAGAAGATTCCGGCGTTGGCATCAGCCCCGAAAAAATCGCCCTCATATTAAAAGGTGAGGGAGAAACCACCAATGGTACCAGCGGCGAACAAGGTTTTGGTTTTGGCCTGGCATTAGTAAAGCACCTGGTTGATAACTTAAAAGGCACTATGCAAATTACATCAGAGCCTGGCAAAGGAACTGCTTTTATGATAAGCCTGCCGCAAGCGGCCAATAAAAGATAATTAGCTTTTAAAAACTACTATTTTGTTGACTAAAAATCATTTAATACAATAATCAGGGGACTTGGTTGTGCAAATGAGCCTGTCATTTTAGTTGGAAATGACACGCTCTTTTCTGCAACTTTATTCAAACGTCTTAATAATCGGATCATTAAAATGATTTTCGAACCATTCATCAAATAACAGGTTCGTTTCCAATTCGGGGTTTTGGATAGCGTAAGAGGCAAAACTGACACCAATAAACTTTATATCAGCCTCAAGCATTGTAGCTAAATTTGCTATAGCTTGTTCGTTTGTTGAGCCTTTCAACTGCCCATTTATTTTTTCGGCAATCCTTTCGTGCAAAGTCATCTCGTAGTTATTTAATTACACAATGTACTTAGCAAATACAACGCCAGATAAATAAATTATTTGAAGCTACAAATTTACTAATTTATTTAGCAAATTTGCTTTATGGCATTTGAGGCTAACGAGGATTTTTTCAGGGGGCGGGGGGCACAGGTAAATACGCACAATAAGTTCCTGAAGGTTAAGTATATAGCCGAACATATTGAGGGATTGGACGAGCCTCTGTTGCATAACAGCAAAACGCAGCTGTTTATGGAAAACGCCAAAAGTATCGTCAGTAAATCCAATAGTCCCGATTTAAGCCACATGCACTCCATTAACCCTTACCAAGGTTGCGAGCATGGTTGCATTTACTGCTACGCCCGCAATAGTCACGAGTATTATGGCTTTAGCGCAGGGCTTGATTTTGAACGCAAGATCATAGTTAAGCATAACGCACCCGAATTATTAGAAGAATATTTTAACAGACGCCGTTACCAGCCTACGCCCATCATATTATCAGGTAATACCGATTGCTACCAGCCTATTGAGCGCGATTTAAAAATCACCCGCCGCCTGCTCGAAATATTTTTACAGTACAAGCACCCCGTAAGCATTATTACGAAGAATAACCTCATTTTGCGCGATATGGATATCGTAGAGCAGCTGGCCAAATTCAATTTGATCCATGTAAATATCTCCATTACCTCGTTAGACGAACAACTGCGCCAAAAGCTGGAACCACGTACGGTAACCTCCATTGGACGTTTAACCACTATTGAAAAGCTGACCCAAAAAGGAGTACCTGTACGGGTAATGACCGCGCCTATTATCCCGGGGTTAAACAGCAACGAAGTGCCCGCCATTATTAAAGCCGCAGCCAACCGGGGCGCTGTAGCTGCCGGTTTTACCCTGGTGCGTCTTAACGGCAGTATAGCCGAAATATTTACCGACTGGATCCACAAAACATTCCCCGACAGGGCAGAAAAAGTGTTAAACCTGATCCGCGAGTGCCACAATGGTAATTTAAACGACAGCGAATTTGGCCGCCGCATGAGCGGCGATGGCGAGGTAGCCGAATCTATTCACCAGTTATACCGTATGGCCTGTAAAAAGTACCTGGATGGCAGGGAAATGCCGGGATATAACTTATCATTGTTTACACCAAAAACGGGCAGGCAGATCACGTTATTTTAAACACACTGGCTCAAATAAGCATTTAAGGCAACCGCCTCATGCCCTCCCATTTAACCTTCCACTTCCCATTCTTCGGGAAGCCGGGGTTAGCTATCTTGTTAGCATCATCACCAGTACACATGAGTGCTACGGCGGCAAGCAAGCTCCCGTTACCGGGTAAATATAAGGTTAAGCGGCTGGTTTGGTAATTATATCCGTTTACTAAATAAGTATTGGTAGTAACGTTTTTAAATAGGGCGTTAATCGCTTTTTCGGGTTGGTTAAGGCGGGTAGCCGTCATAGCAACCATAGGGAAGTCCTAGCCCCAGGTATGGTCCCAATGCCAGGCTTTTTCCACCACATCAAAAGTGCGGTGCATTACCGCGGTATCAACTACGCCGTTTGCAGGTAAAGTGCTCAAAGCCATTAATACGGCCGGATGATCTATGGTAAATTTACTATTGGCCGAGTAAGAGTCATTTATACTTTCGGCTCCTTTGTAAACACCATCTTGCTGCGCTAATGGAGCCAGTTGGTCAATTACCTTTTGCCAGGTTTTATCGGGTGCCAGCCCTAAACGGGTACGCCACTTTTGTGCTACCTGCAAAGCCCATTTCCAGTAGGCCAGTTCGTAAGGCGAATTGAAGGTTTCAGCCGCTTTATAACATTCTTGTGCCGGAATAATGCCCTTACCTAAATTGTATCGCTTGTTAGCTTTATCATAAGTAGCAAAGGAGGCCATAAAATCGGCTGTGGCAAATATGAGCTTCTGATACTTTTGCAGCACCGCTCTGGTTGGTTTGTCGCGGTAGATCAGTTCGGCCTGGTAAATAGGGTGCGGTTGCTGCCACAACAGGAACGAACCTACCGATGAAGGGGATTCGCCGCCATTATGATCGGTCATTTTTTGCCAGCGTACGCCTTGGTAACCCTGGCGACGGGCAATTTCCCGGGCACCATTAAAACATTTAAAGTACCAGTACATGCTTTTTTCCATGAGATCTACCCTACCCCATAAAGCGTATTGCGCTGTATGCCACCAATACATTTCCATGTGTGGGCGTCCGTACCAGCTATTGTAAGTTAAACCGGTTTCCTGCGGAGGATAGTTGCCGGCTTCCTGCACTCTTAACAGGTATTGCGAAAGTACAATTCTACGTTCTAATTCCTTCGCTCTGCTATCAGTACTTCCGGCCAGATCTATAGCCGCGCCCGATAGCCAGAATTTTGCCCATCCTGCTACACTGCTGTTATAATCACTGGTAAAATTGGGTGCGCTGGCTGCTACCTTATTCGGCAAAAAATCCGCACTTAGCTCAAATGTATCAGTACCGCCCGGCAACAGGGTGAATGTATGATTTGCAGCTTTCTTCCATACAGCTTTTCCGCTCCACCTCGCGGCTACAAAGTATTGGTCGTTATCCAATTTACGACTCAATAAGGCTGTATTGATGCCAACCTGCTTAAACGTAGTAGTGTGCTTGTTAGCATCGGCATAATTTACAGCCCTATCGGTAAACTCATTGGTTGGGTATGGAAATTTGAATTTGATCCTGATTCGTTTTTGCTGAAGCAGCGCGGAGGTGATCTTTACGCCTATAGCATCCTGAAAAGCGTGGCCAACGGTAATCACCTTTACAGGTGTACCTTCTATAGTGAATTTACTGGTAATACAGCCCGTCCAAAGATCGAGTTCCTGGTGAATATCTTGCAGATCTTGCGGACCGGCCAGCGAACCATCCTTCTTGATAATATCCAGACCAATATTACCTAATTGCAGCCGGTGAGGATTAGCGCGGTAATAATCGACTGCTTGCTGGTTGCGGCCTGCTTCTTTAAATTGTATAGCATAAAGCGCCCTGCGGCCGGTGTTGTTAAAATCGTAGGACTGCAACGTTTCGCTGGTTATATAATTACCTGTATTTGGAAAAGAATGCCATCCCCACTCAGATTGTGTACCCAGCGGGATACCTTTGGCATAAAATTCGGGGAATGATTGTAAACCGGTAGCATCTACCGTAAAGGCGAATTTACCATTACCTACGGTTAAAGAGCCAAGGGTATCAATTTGACTGAGTATAACGTTATGCCTTTTTATTACCGCTTTGCGATCTATATTTTGAGCGATGCAGGTAGTGATGAGTAAAACCTGTAATAAAGTAAATAGTGTTTTCATTTCAGTAATTAAATCAGTAGTGAGTAAACTATGTCAGGCAGTACGTTAACCCAACGCCTAATTTATTCATTTGACTGATCATAGTCTATAAAAATTGGTTACCCAATGTAGATATTATTTACTATGTATATACTTGCAATATCTCAAATTTAAACGCCGTTGTAAATTATATTTCTTTAAATCGTTTCTATATTTTCACTTTTTGAAAACATTATACTACTTTATTAAATTTATAACTATTGCTATTTAACAATTTCCTAACATATACTACTATATTGAAAAACTTTAAACTAATATACTTTGCTGTAATTGTTGTATTACTTAACTCCATACAGGTTAATGCTCAAGTTATCGATTCTGTTAAGACCGATTCTGTTGAGCATATTTTAGAAGTGCCGGATACAGTTAAGCACCTGGAAAGTAAAGTTATATCCTTCA
The DNA here is from genome assembly GCF_042679325.1 of Mucilaginibacter terrae. GTDB lineage: Bacteria > Bacteroidota > Bacteroidia > Sphingobacteriales > Sphingobacteriaceae > Mucilaginibacter > Mucilaginibacter terrae. Next base: position 54,743 of record NZ_JBHTMJ010000018.1, on the reverse strand, counting down.
TACCACCGGCTGTGTTTGTAGGCTACGGCTTACTATCATTAGGCGTTAAGCCAATACGCGATATAGATTTTCATGTATATAACGACTTACGGAAAGATCACCCAAATTTTAGCACTAAAGTTGATAACTATTTTCAATTTGTTCCTGTAGTTACGGTTTACGCTTTAAATCTTGCGGGGGTTGCCGGTAAAAATCGTTTTATAGACCGTACCATACTTTATGCACTTTCGCAAACCATTAGGTATGGCGTTGTAAATGTAATTAAAGGTGCATCTAACCGGCAAAGACCAAATGGGTTCGACGATAAATCTTTCCCATCTGGACATGCGAGTACGGCTTTTGCCGCTGCCGAGTTTATGGCGCAGGAGTATGGAGAAGTATCTCCCTGGTACGGCGTTTATGCTTACTCATTTGCCACAGCAACTGCTATATTAAGGGTTTATAATAACGACCACTGGTTTAGCGATATTATAGCAGGGGCAGGTTTCGGCATCCTGTCAACCAAGGCTGCATACCTGCTTTACCCCATCATCAGGAACAATTTGTTCCGTAACGATAAAAAAGATGATAAAGCTACTATTTTGCTACCCAGCTATAATAATGGTGTAGTGGGTTTTACTTTTGTGAAACGGCTATAAGGGTTTAACTGACTATTAACCATTCGGCAAACAAACATTATCCCTCCATAGAGAGGGCATGGAAGGGTTTGAAAAATTATTGAGACCCCGCCCTGCTAACGTACAAACCAACCGCACCCAATTCCAGGCTCCATCATATCCACATCTCTATAAACCTACTTAGATAATCCTATTAGGCTAACAATTTGTGAATACACGGTAGCATTTCAAGGAGGTAATTATAACAGCTTATTAACAATACTATATTGCGTATAGATAACAACCCTACTAACCATATATACACTTTCATGCTGCAAATTCTATATCATCGGCGCTCGGGCCGTATGGGCCGGGAATAGGAATGTTTAACAGGCGCAGGAACACGCCCATTTGAGCACGGTGGTGTATGATCTGTGCAATACTGATACGTATCATTTCATATTTAGTGGCTTGTAAAATAACGTGCTCGCCACTTCGCAAAATCCACTGTTTTTCCAGTTGCTCAATGCGAGCTTGTTCCAGGCTTGTTTTACCGTTCAGCACCGAGCGGTCAAAGTACGCCAGCAGTTGTTCGGTAGTATTAACTACTTCTTCTTTCCAATCGTTTTTTTGAAAATCAAGCTCGGCGGTGTTAAGCGTCATGGCTATCCAGTTGGGCAAATCGGCCAGGTGAGAGGCTAAGCGGCGCACGGTCATACTTTTAGGGTGCGGTTGCCAATTGTATTGATCGTTAGGAATGCGTTGCAACATTTTACGGGTGTTAGCAACTTCTACGTCCAGTTCTTTTAAAAGCAATTCAATGATGTTCATGGTTGTTTCTATTTGTTTGTGATACAAATAAACCATGCGATAATGACAGCCCTATGTCAGCAGGAAAATTATAAATTCAATAAAGCCTGATCAATTAATTTTTTTACTCGCTGGCGCAGTGTATCAGGTTCTGCAATACGGGCACAATCGCCAAAGGTTAAAAACCAGCGTGCAAACCCTTCGAGCGAAAGAGTTAAAAAAGTCATTTCTATACCTCCGTACTTTTCAGTTTCACCAATATAACCATGATAATATTTTTGCTCCCCCAGGTGCCGGGCCGCTTTTGTATCCACCTGTAATATTACTTTTTCCAGGTTACGGTCTTTATACACACCAGCCAGGTAATCTTTTAAGGTAGGATGCAATGTGGTCACTTCTTCATCAGTTAGCTGAACATTCATCATTCTGTCGAACCTGAAATCGCGGTAATCTTGCTTTACTTTACACCAGGCTATCAGGTGCCAGTAGTTATCCAAATAAAATACACCAACCGGTTCTACACAACGTTGGCTATACTCTTGCCGATAGTACGAAAAATATTTTAAGCTGATCACCCGTTTTAAAGTTATGGCCTTTAAAATGAGTTGCAGCGGATTAACACCAACCTGCATTTGCGGCGGCCTACTGGCTTTAAGCACTTCAATGCGGCTGTCCATACCTTCCAGATAGTCTTTATCGGTACTGCGCAACACCGCACGTATTTTATACATTGCCGAACGGTAATTGCTTCCATTTACTTCATCGGTCAGGCTCTCTACTAATTTTTCGGCAGTAATAAAGGCGGTAGCTTCTTCTAAAGTAAAGGCAATAGGCGGCAAACGGTAACCATCGGCCAGCGAATATCCCTGACCGGCTTCTCCAATAATGGGCACACCGGCTTCTTCTAAGGTACGCATATCACGGTAAACCGTACGCAAACTAACCGCAAACCTATCAGCAATATTTTGAGCTTTAACCACCCTGCGCGATTGCAGCTGAATGAGTATGGCAGATATACGGTCTATACGGTTCATGCTTAAAAGTAATTAAATCCACAAAAAATTCCAACCAAATAATAGCATAAGCTACCATTACTTAGGTAAGTGAAAATATTTTAAAAAATTTGCGCTATTACTGTACAAATTTTCAATAAATATTGTCTTGTATTAAACTGCAGTACACGTATCATAAAAATTACACAGCATTTAAAACATTTAACATTAATTAACTACGAATACTAAAGGTTTAGTTATACCTTAACGCCATAATCCTTATCATGAAATTTATACTTCTACTACTAACTTTTTGCTTGTTAAGTTACGTCTCAATTGCTCAAAACGCCTACAGCGTAAAGGGCACAGTGACAGATACTGCCTCTAATGCTAAACTGGCCAACACTACCATTTCGGTACTCAACGCCAAAGACTCTACACTTTACAAATTTACACGCGCCACAGCTAATGGAAGCTTTAGCATAGGAAATTTAAAAAAAGGCGAATTCATTTTACTGGTTACCTACCCTAAGTATGCCGACTATGTAGATAATTTCACGCTCGATTCGGTTAAAACCACCCACAACTTCGGGCAAATAGATATGATCCTGAAAACACGGCTACTGGCCAGTGTAATGGTAAAAGGAACCCGTGCAGCCATTAAAATCAAGGGCGATACTACCGAATTTAACGCCTCCAGCTTTACCGTACAACCCAATGCCAAGGTGGAAGATCTGCTTAAACAACTACCCGGTATTCAAATAGATAAAGACGGTAAAATAACCGCCCAGGGACAAACGGTAAGTAAAGTATTGGTTGATGGAGAGGAGTTTTTTGGTGATGACCCAACTTTGGTGACTAAAAACCTTCGCGCCGATATGGTAGACAAGGTACAGCTCTATGATAAGGCCAGTGATCAGGCGGCTTTTACAGGTATTGATGACGGTCAAAAATCGAAAACCATTAACATTAAATTGAAGGAAGATAAAAAGAACGGATACTTTGGTAAAGCCGATATTGGAGTTGGCACCAAAGATTTTTACCAGGCACAAGTTGCCGTAAATAAGTTTGCAGGTAAAGAAAAGATTTCGGCCTACGGAACTTTAGCCAATACAGGTAAAACCGGCTTAGGCTGGGAAGATGCCAACAAGTTCGGCACCTCGAGCAATAACGTGGAGTTTGTGGATGGCGGCATCACCATATTTTCGGGCGGAGGTGACGATTTGGAAGGCTGGGGCGGCCGTTACAACGGTGAAGGTATCCCCGTGGCGCGTGCCGGCGGCGCACACTATGATAATAAGTGGAATGCCGACAAGCAAACCATTAACGGTAACTATAAAATAGGATCGTTAAGTGTAGTGGGCGACCGTAACAACCAAACCCAAAACAATTTACCTGCTCAAGGCAGCAATCCTGCCAGTATTATCAACACTAACGGCGATCAGCGTTTTGATAATTATATTTTCAGGCAAAAAGCCGATGCGACATACAACCTGAAGATCGATAGTACTTCGAACATTAAACTGGCCTTAGACGGTACCTTTAAAAATACGGAAAGCCGCAACACCAGTAAAACACTTAGCGTGGATGGAAACGGACAGTTATTAAATAATGAAGATAAAGAAACGGATACGGACGGAGATCAAAAAACGTTTAACTTTTCAGCTTTTTATACTAAAAAACTAAAAAAAGCCGGCCGAACCTTGTCTGTAAACTTATCTCAGTCGACAGATGAAAATGACAATAAAGGTTTTCTATATTCTAATGTTACAGGAAAACGAAATCAATTAACTGATCAGTACAAGATCAATAAAATTAATACTAACATTTTTAATAGCAACATTACTTATAGTGAGCCTTTCTCTAAAACCTTCTCCATGATAGCCAACTATGGCATTGGATTAAGCAACAGCACGGCAGACAGGAAAGCATTTAGCCCATCGATCCCTAACCCAACCCGGAACAATGATGTGGTACTTTACAATAATTTAGTAGATTCGGTAAGCAATAATTACCGGTTAGATCAGCTAACCAATCAGGGCGGTTTGGTTTTCAACTACAAAAAGGATAAAACTACTTTTAACTTTGGCACCAAGGTAGCCGCTGTTAGATTTGAGCAGTTGAATAAAATTAACGGCAATGAGTTTGATCGTAATTTTATAAACTGGAACCCACAGGCTACTTACCAGTACCGCTTTTCGCAGCAAAAATCATTCAGGTTCAGTTATAATGGTAGTACGCGTCAGCCAACTATCGATCAAATACAACCTATTATTAATAACGCCAATCCGCTGTACATTACAATAGGTAACCCCGATCTTACCCCATCATTTACCAACCGATTCTCTACTTCTTACAGTTCTTACAAGGTACTCAGCAATCGCTCTATATGGATAAGCGGCTCATACAGTATCACTTCAAATCCAATTGTAAGCAACGTAACTGCTAATGGCACTACAGGTTTTACCACCAGCCAGGCGGTTAATTTATCGGGCGAAAGTACCTCTAATTTCAATTTATACGGCTCTATTGACAGTAAGGTGAAGTTTCTGTTAGGAATTAATACCGGCTTGGGCATAAGCACCAACGGTAATACCTATTTTAATATGGTAAATGGAGTATTGAACCGTACGCGGTCTAACAGCTACTCGGCCACTATCAACCTGCAAAAATATAAAGAGAAAAAGTTTGACATGTATGCTACTATCGGCCCTACTTATACCTATAGCGTATCTTCTTTAAACCCGGATATTAATAATAATGGCGGAGGCTTTACCACTTACCACCAGTTAAACGCGTATTTGCCGGGTAAATTTCAGATTGGTACCGATGGTAACTATGAGTACCGTGCACCAACATCTTCGTTTAATCAATCGTTTAGCCGTTTCTTAGTAAATGCTTACCTGCAAAAAGCATTTTTTAAAGATGAAAGCTTAAAATTAAAAGCTAATGTAAACGATATCTTCAATCAAAATTCCGGCTTTGAACGTAGAGCAAATGGCAACACAATTACCCAGAGTAGCTATACTACTATTAAGCGATATGCAATGCTCTCGTTAATTTATGATTTCAGTAAAATGGGTGGCTCATCCAAAAAATAATACGACTATGAAAAGTACAATACTCATCATTACCATCTGCCTTACAGCCTTAACAGGCAACCTGGTACTGGCACAAAACGCGCACTTTACCACCAGCGGCACCATCGAGTTTGAAAAAAGCATCAACATGTATGCGCTGATCAAAAAAATGATCAATAAGAACAATGAAAGCTATTTAACACAGGCATTAGATCAGTATAAGAAAACACAGCCGCAGTTTAAAAAGTTAAAAAGCACCTTGACTTTTTCGGATAACAAAGTGTTATACACCCCACTGCCCGAAGAAGCTACTACCAACAACTTTTTTGGCAGCAGCCCAATCAATACGCAGATCAATACCGTGGCTACCGATTTAGAGACCGGCATTAGCACCACGCAAAAAAAGATCTTTGAAGAAGTATTTTTAGTGAAAGATAGTCTGCGCAAAATCAACTGGAAAATAACCGACGAGACACGCGAAGTGGCAGGCTTTCAATGCCGCAGAGCCAACGCGCTCATCATGGATTCTATTTATGTGGTAGCGTTTTACACCGAAGAAATTGCCGTATCGGGCGGCCCGGAATCGTTTACCGGTTTGCCGGGCATGATCTTAGGCGTTGCCTTACCGCACGATAATATGAGCTGGTTCGCTACCAAGGTAACCGATATAAGCATTCCGCCGGCCAAATTAGCCCCTCCCGCTAAGGGCAAGCTGGTTAATAATAAAACATTAATCACCACCTTAAAAGCCGCCATGGACGATTGGGGTACACAATCACAATCGATACTTAAAGCTGCGTTATTATAACGCGGCTTTATTTACTAAAATAGCTTAATAACTTCTGACGGAAGCTACTGTACTCGGGCTGGCTAAACACCATTTGCTCAACGGCATTAATTTGTGCTTTTAACTGCCTCCTTGCCCGTAATTGTACCAGGTAATGCACCTTGCGCTGCCATTCTACGGTTTCTTGCAGGTCGGGGTATAACATAAGCTGGGCATCAAATACCAGCTTATCACCCGGCGGCAATTGTAGTAGCAGGTAGCTGTCTATATGCCCGGTGTTAAACGCAGAAGTCTTCATAAGTCAGGGATTTTTCTTTTACCTTATTACGTACTTTTTCCAGGCATTTATGCTTTTGCACCGTGGCCGATCGTTCGCCCGACAGGCCGAAGCGTTCAGCAATTTCTTTCATGTTCTGCTTATCGTAATAAAAGGCTTGCAAAATCTCCATGCACTTTTGTCCCGCCCTTTCCAAATAGCGCAGCAAGCGGTTAGCTGAGGGTTGCAGCGGTTCTTCATTAGCTAATTCCATAAAGTTTAGCACATCTTCATTTACATGTCCTTTTTGCTTTTGCTGCTGATGGTACCAAAGGTGCTTAGCTATGCCCAGCAGATAGGCTTGTTCGCTATGGGTAAGCTGTACATTTCCCGACACTGCTTTTTCATAGTAGATCACCAGCGCATCCTGAAAAATATCTTTAGCTTCATCAAGCAAGCCACCTTGCCTGGCAATGTGTAGTGCTACATTTGGGAAAGCGGTAAGGTATAACCGGGTCAACCAATCTTCGCGGGTTTCGTTCGTTGCTTTCATGGGCTATATTTATTATAAGTGTGCGGTTATTTAAATATATCACCAAAAAATAAAAAAAGCAATTCAAATATCTTTATGGAGTCAAACGTTAAAAACTTATCTTTCTCACATTGCAACAATCAACCTATGGATACGGAACAAATACGGCTGCAACAGCATTATACCGGGCAAACCAACTGGCTAAAATGGGGGCCTTATCTCTCCGAAAGGCAATGGGGAACCGTACGTGAAGATTACAGTACCGACGGCAATTCGTGGAATTATATTACCCACGATATGGCCCGGAGCAAGGCCTACCGTTGGGGCGAAGAAGGCATAGCCGGTATCAGTGACGACAAACAAGAACTTTGCCTGAGCCTGGCATTATGGAACGGCCAGGATCCGATATTAAAGGAGCGCCTGTTTGGCCTTACCAACAATGAAGGTAACCACGGCGAAGATGTGAAGGAGCTTTACTATTACCTGGATGCCACACCTACGCACAGTTATTTAAAAATGCTGTACAAGTATCCGCAGCAGGCGTTTCCTTACAACTGGCTTGTTGATGAGAACCGCAAACGCGATAAACATCAACCCGAGTTTGAACTGATTGATACCGGTATTTTTGACCAGGATAAGTACTTTGATGTGTTCACGGAATATGCCAAGCAAAGCGAAGAAGACATCCTCATACAATATACCGTTCATAACCGCGCCGATCATGCTGCAAACCTGCACCTGCTGCCGCAGCTTTGGTTCCGCAATACGTGGCTGGCTGCCTATGCTAAACCCCAGATCTTATACCAGGGTCAAAATACCTTGCTGATACGCCACCCTCAATTAGGCGACTATTACTGCTACGCCGATGGTGTTGCCGAAGCTATCCTTACCGATAATGAAAGCAACAACCAACGTTTACACCACTCGGCTAATGACACATCTTATGTAAAAGACGCGTTTAATAACCGGGTTGTACATAATAATGCAGATGCAGTTAACCCCAGCCACGAGGGTACTAAAGCGGCGTTTTGGTACCAGCTATCGGTTCTGGCTAAAAGTAGTGTGGTGGTTAAATTACGTTTAAGCAAAGGGAAGCAGGTTCAACCGTTTGCGGATTTTGATGAGATAGCGGCAGCCCGTAAATCCGAGGCCGATGCCTTTTACGCAGCCCGCCAAACCGGCACCACCAATGCTGATGAAAAAATGGTACAACGCCAGGCCTGGGCTGGTATGCTGTGGAGTAAGCAGTATTATAATTACAATGTGAAACGCTGGTTGGATGGCGACCCTAACGAACCCACCCCGCCGAGAAGCAGGCGGAAAGGTAGAAACAACCATTGGAAACACTTTGTGGCCGAAGACATTCTTTCCATGCCCGACAAATGGGAATACCCCTGGTTTGCCGCCTGGGACCTCGCCTTTCATTGCATAACCCTGGCTCCCATTGATGCCGATTTTGCCAAGAAACAATTGCGCCTGCTGGTAAGCGCCAACTATATTCACCCTAACGGACAGTTGCCCGCCTATGAGTGGGATTTTGGCGATGTAAACCCGCCTGTGCATGCGCTGGCCACCTGGCAGGTTTACGAAACCGACCGACAGCTTACTGGTAAAGATGATTTGCTTTTTTTGGAAGAGATCTTTCAAAAACTGACCATGAACTTTACCTGGTGGGTAAACCGTAAGGATAGTGAGGGCAACAATATTTTTGAAGGAGGCTTTTTAGGTCTCGATAATATTGGCGTATTTAACCGCAGCGCACCGGTACCCGGCGGCGGCTTTTTAGAACAAGCCGACGGCACCAGCTGGATGGCCATGTATTCGCTCAATATGATGCGCATTGCCATGGAACTGGCTCTGCACAAACCGGCTTACGAAAGTATGGCCGTTAAGTTTGCCGAACACTTTTTATACATAGCCGGTTCGCTGGCTAATTTGGGCGAAGATTCGTTAGGCTTATGGGACGACCAGGACGGCTTTTACTATGACGTACTGCGTCGGCCCGATTGCAGTTGGGACCGTCTGCGTCTGCGTACACTGGTTGGCCTCATCCCTATGTTCGCGGTTACTGTTTTTGAAGAAGCCAAATGGAAAAACCTGCCCATGCTCACCGAGCGGCTCGACTGGTTTATGCAGCAACGCCCCGATTTGGTGAACCTGGTTAGCCGCTGGAAAGATACCAAAGGCGATCAAAAACACTTGTTCTCGTTATTACGCGGCCACCGTATGAAGCTGTTGCTGAAACGGATGCTGGACGAAAACGAGTTCCTGTCTGATTATGGCATTCGTTCCATTTCTAAAGTTTACGAGGATCAGCCTTACCAATACCTTCTCAATGGCGACAACCACCAGGTAAAATATACTCCTGCCGAAAGCGATAGCAGTATGTTTGGCGGTAACAGCAACTGGCGCGGACCTATTTGGATGCCTATCAATTATTTACTTGTAGAATCGTTGTACCGTTTTCATGAGTATTATACCGATGATTTTAAGGTAGAATACCCAACCGGCTCTAATCAATATTGCACACTGGCCCAAGTTGCGCAAGCGCTAAGCCAACGCCTTAAAAGCATATTTTTAATGAACGACAAAGGGGAACGCCCAGTTTTCGGCGGTCACACCAAACTAAACCACGATGAACATTTTAAAAACTACATCCTCTTTCACGAATACTTTCATGGCGATAATGGCAAGGGCTTGGGCGCCAGCCATCAAACCGGCTGGACAGGGCTGGTAGCTTTAATGAAGTAGTTTTTAAATAAAAGAGTCAGGAAACAAGACTTGCTTTTGGTGTGGGAGTGCCACAGTGCCCATCACTCACCCTAAAGCATAAAAAGTTCATCGCAATGCAAACCACATTCCATAAATAATCTTTTACCTATATACAATACATCACTATGAACCGCTTTGAAAATAAAATAGCCTTAGTAACCGGCAGCAGTCAGGGCATTGGTGCTGCATGCGCTTTACGTTTAGCTGCCGATGGTGCCGATATCATACTGAATGGCCGCAAGCTCGACGAGCGCGGCGAAGACCTCATTAAACAAATTACCGCCATGGGCCGACGGGCGCACTTTTTAGCGGCTGATGTGAGCCATATGCATAACGTGGTAAATTTGGTAAGGGACGCCATAGCAGTTTATGGTGAGCTGGATATACTGGTAAATAATGCCGGTGTAGAAAAGAACAAAGACTTTTGGGACGTAACAGAAGAAGAGTATGATTTTGTGATGGATACCAACCTCAAAGGGATATTTTTTGGCATTCAGACGTTTGTGAAATACTGCATGAGCAACAAGCGTGGTGGCGTAATCATTAATATGAGTTCGGTACACGAAGAAATTGTTTTTCCTCATTTTGCAGCCTACTGTGCCAGCAAAGGTGGCCTAAAAATGCTCACCCGCAATTTGGCTACGGAGTTAGCACATTTAAATATTAGGGTAAACAATGTAGCCCCTGGTGCTATTGCTACACCGATTAATAAAAAACTAATGGATACGCCCGAACTATTAGAGAACGTGCTGGATAATATCCCGATGAAAAAGATGGGAAAGCCCGAAGATGTAGCGGCACTTGTAGCCTTTTTAGCCAGCGACGATGCCAAATACGTAACCGGTTCTACCTACTTTGTAGATGGCGGGCTGACGTATCATTACGAGGAGCAATAAGGAAGGTTTAATTAATTATATAACTTGGTCAGTCTGAGCTTGTCGAAGACCTGGTAAAGCGGCGAATGCTTCGACAGGCTCAGCATGAAGTTTAATTGATCTATTGTTTTTTTAAACTGTTAATCGCGGTTATGAAAACAAGTTGTTGATCTGAATTTTTACTGTATATTAGATCAGCTAATCAGTTGCTAAAAAGATCTTGCAATGAAAGTACTATTAGATATACCCGATAATAAAGCATCTTCTTTAATGGATGTTTTGAAAAGCATATCCTACGTTAAAGCGAAGCCTCTTACAGATGCAAAAGCATTATTAATGGAGGAAGTAAAAGAAGCTGTTGACGAAATGAAACAAATTAGGGCGGGGAAAAAAGAAGCGCACAACGCGGAAGATTTTTTGAATGGATTATAATGTAAAGTCGCTTACTGTCTTTGAGAAACAAGTTAAGAGACTTCTCAGGAAATACCCCTCATTAAAGGCAAATCTTTTAGACCTGGTTAGAATTCTCAAAGAAAATCCTGACTATGGCACCGCCATTGGGAGGAGGTGTTATAAAGTACGTGTGGCAATTACTTCAAAAGGTAAAGGAAAGTCGGGTGGCGCAAGAGTTATTACCAACTTCACAGTTACCGATAATACGGTGTATCTCCTATCAATTTATGACAAATCGGAAAAAGAAAACTTAACAAATAAGGAATTAACCGAACTATTAAGTTATCTTCCTGAATAAAATAATTATTAAACCTCTTCCTGAATATTCAAATTATAATCATTGATAATCTGGCGCGCTTGCTCTTCATGCATATTTGATACCTGAACTTTTACGGCACCCGCGCCGCCAGCTACTATTTGCCAGGGTGCAATGCTGCCCATCAGTTCGTTTTGAATGAAAGCCGGGATACCTTCTTCTTCCAATAAACTATGGATCATACCGGCATCAAGCGGGGTACCTGCAAATACTGTTACCAGGCTATCGTTTATTTTGTTCATAGGTCTTTTTGTCAAGGCTCGAAGGTATGTATATACCGGTGACTAACCATTAAGCAACCTTTGATAATCCTCCGGTGTATCAACATCAATGCTACCTTCGGTAAACGGTATTTTTATAATCTGTTCTCGGTATTTAAATAAGAGTTTTTTAGCCCCCTCCTGTCCCTGTAAAGTCAGCAGTTCATCAAACCAAAATTTACCGAATAATACTGGCGCACCAACAGTATCCAGATAAGCACATGCTACTATAGCCTTTTCATCACTGCCCGATGTTTCAATAAGCTTTTGCAACAGATAGGTAGTTACAAAAGGCTGATCGCACAACATTAGTAATACATTTTGCACTTGCGGATACAACGTTTGTAAAGCCCTAACCCCCGATTTTATGGACGAAGCAATGCCTTGTTCCCAATCGGGGTTGATGACAATATCGGCTATCTTACTATCTACATCGGGCAATATACTTTCGTGCCGGGCACCTAAAACCACAATGGTTTTATGGTTAGCAATACCGATAGTTGATCGCATAGCTTTTTGCAATAAGGTTTGTTCCTTGTAAATTAATTGCTGCTTAGCCTGCCCCATGCGCGAAGACGATCCGGCTGCCAGGATAATAATACCGGTCATAGGTTCTCGTGGTTTACCGGTAGCCTGACTATTTCAGGTGAATGTAATGCGGCATTTTTGTCACGCAAGGCTTTGCCCTCGCGTTGTTGTAATACCGCCTGCATTTCCGACAGCATAGATAGGGCTATCTCTTCGGATGTTTCCGCGCCAATATCTAAGCCGGTTGGTCCATATATACTTCGGAGTTGATCTATGGTAAAAGTCAGGCCTTCTTCGTGCAATTCATCCAGCATACGCTGTAATTTTTTTTTAGGCCCCAGGCTGCCTACATAGGTTAATTGCAGCGGCAGCAATTGCCGTAGCATAGCCAGGTCGTAATTGTAATTGTGCGTCATGAGCACTACTACTGTTCTGCTATCAATATTTACCATGGATAAAACCTGATCGGGCTTAGCCATTATTACACGTTTGGCCAGTGGAAAACGGCTGCTTACCGCATAGTTGGTGCGGCCATCTATTACAGTATTATGCCAGCCCAGTACCGCCGCCATTTGCACCAACGGAATAGCATCGTTACCAGCACCAAATACCAATAATGATACGGCTGGTTTTAACAGTTCTATAAAAGCGGTTAACTCTTTTTGAGCTCTATAAGTTTTGGTAGCCGATCTTCCCGCGTGCAAAACGGCTTGTGCATCCTCCAATAGTTGACTATTCAAACCGTCAATATTACAATTGCGGATCTGTTCTTCATCCGTTAAAAACAGGCAGGTACCTACTTGTGCCGCTTTACGATCAGCTAACGAAAACAACGTAACTACCACCGCGTTTTGCCGCTTGCTTAAAAATTTTTTGAATAGGTTGATAGGATGATTAATGTTATCGATAAATATAGGCTCAATAAGGATATGGATAATGCCGTTACAGCCCAGGCCTACACCCAGTTTGGCATCGTCATCGTCGGTAGTATCGTATGTGACCAGCATAGGTTGCTGTTGCGACATGGCCAACCGTGCTTTGCGTAATGCATCACCTTCCAGGCAGCCACCGCTAATTGCACCGGTTAATTCGCCATCTTCGGTAACCAGCATACGGGCACCCGCGCGGCGGTACGAGGAGCCTTCTACCTGCACTACAGTAGCCAGCGCGGTTTGCTTACCTTGCTCCTGCGCCACATCGAAGGCCTTAACAATATCTTCCAGTTCTTTCATGACTAATGTAAACTTAGGAAATAACCAGCAGGCTTGCCGATAGTTTGATATTACCATGGTAGCGGCACAATACTTTGTGCCCTGCTGCATAAATATAAAAAATGTCCTGTTGTGCCGTGCTGCATTTATTTAAGAAAGGTACTATTGTTGGCACAAAGTATTGTGCCGCTACGGGTTAAATAAATAAATGTAAAAAATCCGTCCTTCGGCAAAAGAGGTTTCTTCGGCCGGTAAGCTTAAAAAACCTTCGGCCTGCATGAGGTTCACCATATCGCCGGAGGTGGAGGTGTCTACAGGTTCAGCCAAAAGCTGGCCTTCATGATTGACCAACCGCACCAATACATGATGCGTTAATGCCGGTTTAAAAGTAATAGCTTTACTTAAAGCAGCCTTAACCACAGGCAATTTAATACCTAACGAACTGTATAACCAAGCCTTAAAATAAAGCTGAAAGCACACCCACGTTGATACCGGATTGCCCGGAAAGCCAAATACCAGCGTACCATTGTCAAACTTGCCAAACAATAGAGGCTTACCCGGCTTTTGAGAAATGCTATGAAACACCATTTGCATACCCAGTTGCTGTAGTACCTGCGGCAAAAAGTCGAATTTTCCTTTGGAAACGGCACCCGAAAACAGCAAAACATCGTATTGTTCAATCATGCCTGCCATTTGCTGGGCTATAGCTTCAGGCTCATCGGGCAGGTGATAGTTATCGGCGGTTATACTTTCCTGTTGCAAACCGGCCAATAGCATATAACCATTCGATTGCCGGATCTGGTGCGCTAAAGGCTGTTCGGTTACGGCTACCAGTTCATCGCCGGTTGAACATACGGCTACGCGGGGCAGGCGGTAAACCGGCACTACAGCCATACCTACCGAAGCCATAATGGCTATAATAGCTGGCGTTATTTTCACACCCGCAGGTACCAATATTTCACCGGCCTTTTTGTCGGTTCCTTGCAAATGTACATTTTGGTACGGCGTAACTTCATTTAAATTCACATAGGCTATTCCGTCAGTTATAGTCAGATCTTCGTATCGGATCACCATATCGGCACCTATGGGGAGCATGGCACCGGTCATAATTTCAATGCAATTGCCGCGATTGGTGAGTTGCTTTTGCGGATGGCCTGCAGCTTGAATATCTGTAATGCAAAATTGCCGCACATCCTGCCCGAACGCCCTGCTACCTATGGCAATACCATCCATCGTAGCGCGGTCGAACGGCGGGAAATTGCGGTCGGCTAAAACAGGTTGGGCCAATGTTCGTCCGGTAGATTGCAGCAGTTCCACTTCCTCGATAGGAAAAGGTTTGGTTTGTTCAGCGATAAGTTGCAGGGCTTGGGTTACAGAGATCATCGAGTTTATATGTTATTAAAGAGACACAAAGTATTGTGTCTTTACACCGGATAAAAAAACGTAGAGACACAACACTTTGTGCCTTTACACCGGATAAAAAAACGTAGAGACACAACACTTTGTGTTTTTACACCGGATAAAAAAACGTAGAGGCACAACACTTTGTGTTTTTACACCGGATAAAAAAACGTAGAGGCATAACACTTTGTGTCTTTACACCGGATAAAAAAACGTAGAGGCATAACACTTTGTGTCTTTACACCGGATAAAAAAACGTAGAGGCACAACACTTTGTGTCTCCTTGCACTGCCGTTAAATTAATAGACTGACTTATGCACTAAATACTCCTCTTCAAATTCATCCTGCCAATAATACATGCCACCTAAAACGCTGTATATACCGGCTTGCGGATATTGCTTTTGCAACATTTGAGCGGCTTTATTACTGCGTGCGCCTTTTTCGCATAGCATAACTACAGGTATATGAGCATTAATAGCAACTTCGGCAGGATTCAATTGCATTAAGGGTATGGATACAGCACCTGCCAAATGCCCTTCTTCAAATTCAGCCGGTTCACGCACATCTATCAGTTGGAAGGCTTTGCCAGTTTCGTACCAACCGTACAGTTCTTCTACCGAAAGCAACGAAACTGTGTTGCATGCTACAGCTTCATAATTGGGCAGCAATGCCGTGATCTGTTGATTTAGCGGGTTGGCTTTTAATTTCATTTTGTACTGGTCATCCTGCAAAAAATCGAAGATCTGCAAATAACCCGACAGGGTTTGCCCTACACCCGTTATTACTTTAATGGCCTGCAAAGCCTGCTGGCAACCTACTATACCCGGCACTACGCCTAACACACCTGCCGTATTACAATCGGGGATTTCGCCCGCGGATGGCGGCGTAGGGTATAAGCAACGATAGGTTGGCCCACCGTTATAATTAAACACACTTACATGACCTTCGTACTGTTGTACGGCACCATATATGAGTGGTTTATTGAGGATCACACACGCATCGTTTAATAAATAACGGGTGCTGAAATTATCGGTGGCATCAATTACCACGTCATAATCCTGGATAATTGCTAACGCATTTTGCGGAGTAATAGCTTCGTTATAAAACTGAAATTTGACTTCTCCGTTCAAAGCCTTCAGCTTATCAACAACAGTAACTACCTTGCTTTGGCCAACCTCATTTTCGCTATACAAAACCTGTCGGTGCAAATTGCTCAGGCTTATGGTGTCCATATCTATAACGCCCAGCGTACCTACCCCCATACCAGTTAAATACTGTAGCACCGGCACCCCTAAACCACCGGCACCTACTACAAGTACCTTGGCATCGCGCAGTTTTTGCTGTGCGACTTCTCCAAAATTAGCCAATTGTGTTTGTCGGATGTATCTCATTTTGGTATGCAATAGATAAGTGGTTTTCCTATCTTGATTCTTGACTCTAATTTCTTGATTCTATTCTTATCCTCCCAATGCCGACATGGAAGTATGGATGGCGCCGTGGCTGGCTATTTCGGCGGCATAACCGTCGCGCTCACGCTGGCTTACGGCATACAATATTTCCTGTTCTACATCATATACCGATGCACCTCTGCGTAAAAGATCGCGCAGGTTAGCTACCGGCGGACCATATAAGCAGGTCCTTAACTCACCCGTAGCCGATAAGCGAATACGGTTACATGTACCGCAAAAGGTACGGCTGAATGAGGGAATGATTCCAAAACTGCCCCGATAACCAGATATTTTATAATTGACCGACGTGGAATTGGCATCACTGATCAGGCGGTTAATTTCGGGGTAGTGCTTACTAATATGATCGTAGATGCGTTTATGATCCCACTCCGACAATATCTGTGAACCATCGCTTCCGTTAAAAGGCATTTCTTCGAGAAAGCGTACCGATAAAGCGTGATCTTTGGTCAATTCGATAAAGGGAACTATATCCTGAACGTTCTTATTTTCGGCTACAACGCAGTTCAATTTCACGTCGAAACCATCATCCAGTAATTTTAAAATACCGGTATATACGCCTTCAAAATTATCGCGACGGGTTATTTGCTGAAAGCGCTCACGGCTTAACGAATCGAGACTTATATTAATTTTAAGGATACCCATTTGCAGCAACTCGGCCTGGTATTGGGTGGATAATGTACCATTGCTGGTTACCGTAATTTCCTGTAAGCCTTGTACCACGCTAAGTTTTTTGAGAAAAGGCATAATTCCATTGCGTACAAAAGGTTCACCACCGGTAATGCGTATTTTGGAGATTCCCAGGTTGCAAAAAATGGATGAGAGCTGGTACATTTCGTCGAACGACATCAGGTCTTTGCGTGAAGCAAAGTTAATTCCTTCTTCGGGCATGCAATAATAGCACCTGAAATTACAGCGATCGGTAACCGATAACCGCAAATAATTCAGCTGTCTGCCGTATTTATCAACTAATTTACTCTCTGCCATAATCTATTACGGATGGGCGTTCACCCATACACTGTTATCTTCATAAAACTCTTTTTTCCAGATGGGCACTGTTTTTTTCAGCTCATTAATTAAAAACCGGCAAGCCTCAAACGAAGCATCGCGGTGAGCCGATGCTACCCCAATGACCACCACAGGCGTGCCCGGTTCTTTTGCACCAACAGCATGTATAATAGCCAGGTTAACCAGTGGCCATTTGCCCATAGCCTCATTAGCCAAATGCTCCATTTGCCGTATGGCCATGGCATCATAAGCTTCAAAATTAAGCCGTACTACTTCCTTGCCTTTAGTATGGTTGCGCACGGTACCTACAAAAAGGTTAACCGCACCGGCCTCAGGCGAATTAAGGTAAGCGTAAGCCTCATTTAAGTCTATATGTTCAACTATTTTTATTAACACTTTATTATGATTATCCGCCGCTAACCGGTGGTATAAGGGCTATTTCATGGTCTGTATTTAATACATCATCGTCCTGGGCGTATTCACTGTTAATTGCAACAGCCAGTGATGTTAAACCTTGCATAGCCGGGTATTGCCGGCCTAACCAGTTTTTTAATGCTTTAACCGTAGTAATACCTGCACCGGCAGGTATCTCTATCCTGCTTTGTCCGGTAATTTCGCGGGTAATTCCAAATAGCAATATTTTCACTGTTGTCTGTTGTCTGTTGAAATGAAACGCAGTGGCGTTTCTATAGTTTTTCCGTTAAGTATAAAGTTACGAAAGCTTTTGTAAAGATAAGTCAGCCGCGTGTATAGATACTTTATCGCCTATGGCTAAACCTATAGTTTGGTAAGATGGTTTTATATTGATGAGGTTGTGCCCGGTTAATATCTCCACGTGTTCGGCACTTACACTGACCACTTCCCCTATCAGGTTTAAACCTTGTGATGCCTGGTGCAAACTAAATACCTGTGCCGGGCTACCGGTTTTAATGATCTGTCCCGCTTCTATCTGAATAACGCGTTGCGCCAGTTTATAAACTTCGGGGATGTGGTGACTTACCAATAGTGTGATTAAATTATATTGCTGATGAACAACTTGCAATTCGGTTTGTAAATGATGGCGGGTAGCATCGTCCAACGCCGATAAGGGTTCATCCAGCAACAATATTTGTGGCTCTCGCATCAGTGCACGTGCCAGTGCCACCCGTTGCTTTTGCCCGCCTGAGAGTAACTCCGGCTTTTGATGTGCCAGGTTTTGAAGCCCCATAGTGTGCAGCAAGTTGCCGACCTTGTTTTTATTACCATTTGGGGGCTGGGCGTATAACAGGTTTCGCTCTACTGTCATATTAGGAAACAAGGCGTAATCCTGAAACACGAAGCCAATGTTCCGTTTTTGTGGAGGCAGGTTGATCTTTTGTGCAGTATTCAGCCACGTTTGTCCGTTCACTTCAATAATGCCTTCTTCGGGCTGTAATAAACCGGCTATAATTCGCAGCAATGTGGTTTTGCCCGCACCCGATGGGCCGTATAATGCCGTAAAAGATCGATCATCCAGTTCGGTATTTATATTAAGTTCCCCATTGCCACCGGCCAAGTGTAGCTTTTTGCGTATGCTGATCCTGATCATGTGGTGAGGCGGTTTTTAGATAATTTTTTATTAGTTAGATAAACCGTTAACAAGATACCGAACGACACTACCAGTAAGATCCCTGCATAAATATGCGCTGCAGAAAAGTTTAACGATTCCACTTCATCATAAATAGCGATAGATGCCACTTTGGTTACGCCGGGAATATTGCCGCCTATCATTAATACCAAGCCAAACTCGCCCAAAGTATGTGCGAAGGTGAGTATAGTACCAGTTAATAATGCCGGTTTAATGTTTGGAAGCAGTACCTGGGTAAACGTTTGCCAGCTGGTTTTGCCTAATGTTTGCGATGCTTCGCGCAGGCTCAATGGCAAGGCCTCTAAACCGGCCTGTACCGGGTGTACCATAAATGGTAAGCTGTAAATAACAGAACTAATGACCAATCCCTGAAATGAAAATACCAGCCTGATACTAAATAAATTTTCTAAAAATTTGCCTAAACCACTCGTAGGACTCAATGCCAGCAATAAATAAAAACCTAAAACCGATGGTGGTAACACCAAAGGCAAGCTAATTACGGCTTCTAAAAACGGCTTAAACCGGGATTTGCTTTTGGACAGCCCCGCCGCTACCGGAATACCCACCAGCAACAAACAGCCGGTAGTTACCAGCGCCAGTTTTAAGGTAAGCCATAGGGGTTGATAATCCATTCTTTCAATTTCGAATTTCTAATGTTCAATTTCGAAATTATTCGTTGAGTCATTATGATTGTAAGTGTAGCAATCCAATCTAATACCTCTTAATCGTCATTACAACGTTGCTATAACTTCTCGCAACATCCGATCAAATGCTTTATTGCAAATGGTTAAATGCCGTAATAAATAATTGATAAAAGATTGCTTATTCATAAGCAAACTTATACCCTACTCCTCTAACCGTTTGCAGGTATTGCGGCGAATCGGGGTTATTCTCTATTTTTTTACGCAAGCGTACAATGTGCATATCCAGTGTACGGGTGTTTACATCGGCATTGTACCCCCACACTTCCATCATCAGCTCTTCACGGTTAATTACTTTGTTCTTATTTTTGAGGAAATAGAGCAAAATGCGGTTCTCTAAAATAGTTAGCTCCACCTTACGGCCACCTTTAATTAACAGGTGCGTATTAGGGTGATGTTCCATATCGGCAAAACGGTGTACTTCCGATTTATCGCTGTTAAGAGAAAATTTGATCTTATTATCAATCATGGCCACCAGTACATCCATATTGAATGGCTTGGTAATATAATCGGATACGCCAAAATTGTAGGCTTCAATCTTATCAATATCCTGCCCTTTGGCTGTCATCATAATCACCAGCTTATCAAAACCTTTGGCGCGGATATTTTCGCACACTTCAGAGCCTTGCTGACCGGGCAGCATCCAATCAAGCAAAACAATATCTGGCGTATTTTCCAGTATGATCTTTTCAGCATCAATACCGTTGGCTGCCTCCAGCACTTTATAACCTTCGGTTTCCAGGCGTTCGGCTACCAAAAACCGTAGGTTTTCATCGTCCTCTACCAGTGCAATTTTTATCTCTGTATTCATGGTTTAATTTTCAAATGGCAGGGTTACAATAAATTCCGAACCTTCGTTTACTTTACTTTTTACCTGCAAATCTCCGTTCATAAAGTTAGCCAGTTCTTTACAAAAAGCCAAACCCAGGCCTACGCTTCCGTTTTGGTTATACTGATTTTCGATGCGGTAAAACTTTTTAAAAATATTATTGAGCTCATTATTGGCAATACCAATCCCTTTATCGGCAAATGAGAAAACAATATTACGTTTTTCGTAGGTTATTTGTATAAATAGTTCTTTTTGTCCGGGGTTAGAATATTTATAAGCATTTTCTATCATGTTTTGAAATATACTGCCCAGCAAAACGGGATCTGTATAAAAGTTATAAATACCCTCTACGGCGTAGCCCATTTTAAAATCGGGGTATTTAATACTGAAGGTATTTATATAGCGTTGTACAAACTCGTCGAGGTTAATTTCTGCTTTATTGAGCTTAATAGACCTGTTCTCGATTTGGGTGAAAGAAAGCAGCTTGTTCATTAATTCATTCAGCTTATCGGCTTCTTCATCCAGTATTTTACCGTAATGCTTGCGCTGACGTTCGGTAAGTTCTCCATCGCCTTTAAGATTTGATCCAGCTATTTTAATAACACTAACCGGGGTTTTAAACTCATGTGTAAAGTTGTTAATAAAATCGTACTGTAACTTAAACAGCTTTAAATTCACGTTTAAATTACGGTAAATAAGCCAGCCAATGAGCACCAAAAAAATATAAATGAGCAAAACTATAGCACCTATAGGCGCAAAGCGCTTGCTAATTTCCGCATTAAGGTGGTCTGCAGCCGATCTGAAATACAATTTATAATCGGCAAATGCACCCGGAAAAGCCACCTCTGTACGTAACTCACCATTATTGGTAGTTAGCGGATCGTACACCACAGGTTGTATCGAAATATCCTGATATAGCTCCGGGTGCGTGTTTTTTACCTTTATGGTGTACACATCCAGCATAAAGGTCATCATGTTTTGCTTATAGTAGGCCAATTTACGCCCACCTTTTTGCAACTCTCGGTAAGCTTTGATCTCCTCGCGCCGCGGAATGTTCAAATAGCTGATCTTGCTCGGTTTTACATCATAAAAAGTACGGTAAATTTCATCCTGACTGGGCACACGGGAAGTATCGGCCACTACCAGGTAATAATTAAATTTGGCCGCCATGTTTCTGAAATCGTCTGCTGTGGCGTTTACATTTTGCTTAATGCCCTGCACTTTTTGTTTAATGTAGCGGTACTCGTAAACTTCTTTAATTGATATACCCATGGCGTTGCCAGTGCTGCTTCCGGGCTGACTGCCTATCGCTATTTCATCGTACCTTATCAATTTTACAAAAGGGTAATCCTGAAACACCGAATGGGCGTAATTAGCAGCCGAAGCGGAATCGAGAAAGCCCTGGTAAGAAGTAATTTCGGGGATGCGGTTCTGAAAAAAATCATTATAGGGTTTCATCATCTGCTCGAGCACATCCAGCTTACGCGATGAAAACTCGTTCTTTACATATTTATCGGTTAAATTGTAGGCAATCACCAGCGCAACTACCAAAGTAATGGAGATGAGAACCAAAAAAGCGGCAATAAGCGAGAAGTTTTTCTGATATACATGTTTATGCGCTTTCATGGGCATAACATGCTATGGCTTAACCTTCATATTGCTGTTCAAAAACTTCTCTATTTCGGCATACATATCCATACGGTTATGCTCGCTTTTAAAGTACATACGCTCATTATCTTTTAACACATATTGCACAGGCACATTGCGTTTTTGTAATTCCCTTACAAATTGATTGAGTTCGCTGATGTTGGCTCGTGGGTCTTTCGCACCCTGAAATATCAGCAATGGCGCTTTTATTTTATCGGCATGAAAAACCGGCGATATTGCCCTAAACTGGTTGGCATCGGTTTCGGGGTTGCCCACCATTTCGTAGGTCATTTGCAGGCGCGGTTTTAAAA
This sequence comes from Mucilaginibacter terrae, assembly GCF_042679325.1. GTDB lineage: Bacteria > Bacteroidota > Bacteroidia > Sphingobacteriales > Sphingobacteriaceae > Mucilaginibacter > Mucilaginibacter terrae. The sequence continues at coordinate 32,306 of NZ_JBHTMJ010000018.1, read as the reverse complement.
ACGGTGGTACGTCTTTCAAATAAGTAAAAAAGTTGATCAAGCCATATTGTACAATAGCGCAGTTATACATTTTAGGATGAAAGGATACACCATATAGTGCCGAAAACCCTCCAAAACGAGCACCCATTAGGGCCACCTTTTTAGGGTCGGCAATTTTTTGATTGATGAGCCACTGTACCCCATCAGTAATATCGCTTTGAATTTTGCCACCTACCTGCTTAAAGCCTGCACTGTGAAAAGCCTTGCCATACCCGGTAGAACCCCGGTAATTTACCTGAAAAACGGCATAACCACGGTTGGCTAAAAATTGCACTTCGGCATTGTAACCCCACACATTGCGGCTCCAGGGGCCATCGTGCGGCATTACCACTACTGGCAGGTTCTCCGTTATATCACCTAAAGGCAAGGTTAAATAACCATTAATGAGTGTACCATCACTCGCTTTATAAGCAATAGGTTTCATAGCGCAAAGTTCGCCCGGTTGCAGGCTACCTTTAAGGTTGCTCAAGCGGGTAAGCTTGCCGCCATTACGCTCATACAAATAAAATGTACCGGGGTTACGATCAGTGTAAGTATTTATAATGAACTTATTTTCGGAGGTATCGCGTTCTACAAATTTTATAACACCCCCTTTAAGCTTGTTTTTCAGGTCGGCATAGATGCGCTTGGAGTCTTCATTTAAAAAGAACTTGTGCGGCTTATCATCTTCCCAACCTGCATACTCCAAACGGCGTTTGTTGCGCGAGTACCCAACTTCGGCAATATCGACCTTGCTGCCGGCATAAATAATTTTTTCTTCTTTACCGGTCTTCGCGTTTATTTGTACCAGGGCCGTTTTATCGCGGTTAACGTTGGACAATGCGTAAAAGGAATTGCCTTTACCTGTTACAGCAATCAGGTCGACCTTGTTTTTAAAATTATTTTTAATAATGGGCTTAAATGGTGTGCGCTCACTTTCGCGGTACAAAATGGTTTCATCTACCCCGTCAGATGCTTTAGCCAAGCGAATATTGCCATCATAATCGGGATACCATTCGGTTATATTACCCGGGTTAGCAATGTACAGGCTTAGTTCACCGGTAATGATGTTTAACCGGTACACATCAAAATTAGCCGGATTACGCTTATTCATAATTATAGTGATCACCTCCGGCTGCTTACGGCTGCGGTTAAGCATTCTTATTCGCGTTTTGGTTTGGCTAAGCAGGGTACGGATTTGCAGCGTTTTTACATCCAGCGCATACATTTTAAACTCGTCCATTTCGGTTACGTCTTGGTTAAAAACCAATTGATTATTGTAAGTCCAAAAATAATCACGTATCGAATTATCGGTGAAGGAAGTGGCCATCCGCTCTTGGCCGTCTGCTAATGATTGTATGAAAAGATTTTGCCTGTCTTTATAAGGTTTCAGATACGACAGGTACTTGCCATCTGGCGAGATCTTAAAAGAGCTTTTCTCAGGCGTTTTAAAAAAATCACGAATAGGTATTTGCCTTTGTTCTTCCCTACTACATGAAAAAAATACCGGAAGTAACAATATGAGAAATAAAAACTTAATACGGCTCAACATGATATGATCAGTCTCCTACTTTTACAATAAGGTCAAATTAGATAAATTTACTTACCTGCTAAACAATGTCACTACAATTTTACCCGTTAGTGGGGTAGCTAAAGTATTAGTAAATATATAATTGGCTTCGGCTGCAATTTATTATTTTTGGATACATGAAATATTTATTTCTGCTGATAATTATTTTTTTTATAGTGCCGGCGGTTTTGCTGGCCCAAGATAATGATTTGCAATTGGCCCGGCAATATACCTTGAGTGGCGAACAACAAAAGGCTTCGGATATTTACCAGCGCTTATATAAGCAAGACAGTGAAACCTACTATTCACTTTATGTAGATAACCTGATTAGCCTTAAAAAACTGGAGGAAGCCGAAAGCATTACCAAAAAGATGATGCGCAAGCATCCTGAAGAAAACCAGTACACCATTATGCTGGGTAAGATCTTTACCGAGCAAGGCCAGGCCGATAAAGCCACATCGGTTTACGATGACCTGTTGAAAAAACTTCCGGCTACCCCCGGGGGCATAAGCGCGTTGGCTACCCAGTTTTACCAGGCCGAAAACTCTGATCTGGCTATTAAAATATTACAAAAAGGTCGTAAGCAGTTAGGTAATGAGCAGCTATTTGCCATGGAACTGATCAGTTTATACCGCTTTAAACGCGATAAAGCCGGTTTAACCGAAGAATATCTGAACTTTTTGCCTGGTAACCCCATGTACATTAACCAGGCTCAAAATACAATGGCTACCTTATTTGAAGGCAGTACCGATTATGACCTTTTGCGGGTAGCCTTGTTAAAGCGGCTGCAAAAAGACCCTCAACAGATGGTGTACTCTAACCTGCTTACATGGCAATACCTTCAACAAAAAGAATACGACCAGGCACTTAACCAGGCTCTTGCCCTAAACCGCCGCCAAACCGGTAATAACGGAACTGATATTTTTGAGCTTTGCCAAACCCTGGTTGCCAATGAGGCTTACGATACTGCCATACGGGGATTTGAATACCTGGTTAGTAAATTTACCCGCACCGATGAATTATATATCCCCTCTAAAATTGAACTGGTTAACACCAAGAGCCTGAAAATAACTACCGGCAAATACCTTCCGGCCGATCTGTTGAGTTTAGAGAAAGATTATACCGAGTTGCTGAACGAATTTGGCCGCACCCCCAGTACGGCCTTCGCTATGCAAAAACTGGCCAACCTGCAGGCCTTTAAATTGCACAAACTTAATGATGCACAACGTTTGTTGGAAGAAGCCGTAAAGATAACCAGCCTGCGCCCGCAATTACTATCGGGCTGTAAGCTTGATTTAGGTGATGTTTATTTAATGAACGGACAGCCTTGGGAAGCTACGCTCACCTATAGCCAGGTTGAAAAAGCATATCCGGGCACTTCCATGGCACAGGATGCAAATTACCGTAACGCCAAGTTAGCTTATTACACAGGCGATTTTAAATATGCTAAAGGGCAGCTTAGTGTGTTAAAAGCGGCTACTTCGCAGTTGATAGCTAATGACGCGCTTAACTTATCCTTGCTTATTGGAGATAACCTGGTAACAGACACTGCAGGCAATGCCCTTAAAATATATGCCCGTGCCGATTTGCAAATCTTTAAGGAAGAACCTGAAAAAGCCTTAATTACCTTGGATAGTATTGACAAAAAGTATCCGGGCAACCCGTTAAAGGATGATATATTAATGGCCAAGGCACGTATTTTAATGCAACAAAAAAACTACATTGCAGCAGTTGAGCAGTTAAAGCAGATTGTGGCCGAACACCAAACCGAACTTTGGGCCGATGATGCCGTGTATATGCTGGGCACCATTTATGAAGACCAACTGAATGATAGGGAAGCAGCTAAATCTTACTTTCAAAAGATTATTACTGATTACCCGGGAAGTATATGGATTGGCAACGCCCGTAAACATTTCAGGATATTACGCGGCGATAAGCCCGACAGTTCATCTTAATTTCTATTTTTGTTACGATGATCATATACAACGAAACTTTTGTGGTAGAAGGCAGTGCCGAACAGGAGTGGCTGCAATGGATACAACAGGAACACATCCCCGCCGCTATGGCTACCGGTTATTTCACCGAACATAAAATATTAACCGTACTCGACTCGCCAAACGAGGGAGTTACCTACTGCGTACAGTACATTACGGATGAAATAGTTAAATACAACTTGTTTAAAGAGCGCCATCTGCAACACCTGCACACGCGCCATCATCAGCAATTTGAAAACCGTTATGTGCTGTTTAACAGCCTGATGAAAACAATAGACTAAACTCCCCCACCATACATGAAAGTTACCACTACCGCCATTGAAGGCTTATTAATTTTAGAACCACGCATTTTTCCTGACGACAGGGGCTATTTTTACGAAAGCTACAATAAAACTAAATTTGCTGATGCCGGCATTACCGCCGATTTTGTACAAGACAACCAATCCTTTTCGCAAAAAGGCGCGTTAAGAGGTTTACACGGTCAGGCTAATCCATTTGCACAAGGCAAGCTGGTACGTGTACTGAAAGGCAGTGTATTGGATGTAGCGGTCGATATCCGCAAGAACTCACCTACTTATGGTCAGCACGTAACGGTAGAACTAAGCGGTACCAACCACCTTCAATTTTGGGTACCACCCGGCTTTTTACATGGCTTTGTTACTTTGGAGGATGATACCATATTCACTTACAAAGTGACCAACTTTTACGATAAAGCTTCAGAAATTGGCGTGATATGGAATGATCCAACTTTGGCTATTGGCTGGGGTGTAGACTTAAAAGAGGTGCTACTGTCGCCTAAAGATGAGATCTTGCCATCGTTTGCTGATTTTAATAGTCCGTTTTAAGGATTGGTTCATAGATGATGGCTTATAGATCATAGCCAGCTCAACATCATGTTATTGCGAGGAGCGATAGCAACGTGGCAACCGCACGCTTGCATATCTAAACGCGTGCAGTTGCCGCGCTACGCTCGCAATGACATGGTTTTTGATTACTAACTGCCACTACTTCACTCCCATCTTAAATCTTTTGGCATGCGCCCGTGCAGCAAAAACTGCGACCATTTCTCACTACCGTTCGCTAACGCTGCCTGTGAGGCTTTATTCCAATCATAAGTACAATGTACCTGCTGTATGTTGACTTCATTGCCTTCTACCTGTACCAAAGCGTACTTGGCATGCGGCGTCATACTTTCCATGGCAAAGCGGTGCTCGCCATTACCCAGGTAAGCCGGTAAGCCTACACTGCCGGGATTCAGGATAACCTTGCCATTACTCAGCTGCACTACCCTGTTTACGTGCGAGTGTGCGCATAAAATAACGCGCTGGGGAATGTGTGCTGTTTTAGCTACCAGTTCTTCATCATTATATACAAATACACCGGTGGCTTTCACCTGCTCTAACAAATACTCATCATCGCTGGTTGGCGTACCGTGACATACGAAGAACAGATCATCGCACACAGCAGTTGGCGCAAGGTTTTTGAGCCAGCCAATAGTTTGTTCAGACAAATCGGCCTTTACCCTTTCCATATTTTCCTTTTCGGATGGCTTGTTCAAACTTTCCAATATCTCCCTATCCGTATTACCGCTAATGCAGATCATTGGCGTTTGACGAATAATTTGAGCCGTAGCTTCGGGTTCCAGCGCGCCAAACACATGATCGCCCAGGTTAATGATCCTATCTACCTGCCGGGTCTCTATATCTCTAAGCACAGCCTGTAATGCCAGTGAGTTGCCATGAATATCGGAAATGATGGCGTAAGTTTTCATGATGAGAGGTTTAGAGTAATAATAACTCAATGAACACATTGTATAACAAGCTTCGATAAATATCTTTGCTTACTTAGCGGCCGGTGTACCTATCAAATTATATAGTTCATCCAACTTAGGTGTCAACACAATTTCTATACGGCGGTTTTTAGCGCGGGCTTCAGGAGTGGCAGCCGGGTCAACGGGTTGAAACTCACCTTTACCAGTTGCGGTAATGCGCTTAGGATCTATCTTTTCCACTTCGGTTAAATAACGGCTTACCGATGTGGCGCGCAATACGCTCAGGTCCCAGTTATCTTTGATCTGGCCCAGGTTCGATACCTTTTGGTTGTCGGTATGTCCTTCAATAGCCAGGTTGATATCAGCCTCTTTATTGAGCACGGTGGCCAACTGTTTCAAGGCTTGTTTACCCTTTTCATCAATCACTATACTGGCCGATGGGAACAACAGCTTATCCATTAACGATACATACACTTTGCCGTTACGGATATCAACCGAAAGTCCGCTTTGCTGAAAGCCCAGTAAAGCCTGTTGTAATTTGTTCTTTAAAGCATTTGTAGCTTCATCGCGTTTACGCAATATGTCTTCTACCTCGCGCAGGCGGGCTTCTCTTTTTCGTAGATCGCCGGCTACCTTTGTTAACTGGCTGGAGTTGGCATTATAGTTACTGTTTAACGAATTGTAATTACGTTGCAGCTCTGTCATCTCGCGGTGCAAGCGTGCGGTATCGCTTTGCAGACGGGCCAATTCACCTTCCAGATTGGTGGTACGGTTCTGCAATGAATCGCGGCCTGCAATCAACGCGTTATAGGCCTTGGGCGACATTACCTTGCACGAATGTAAAACCATTCCGAGCGTGAGTACCAATAAGAGGTATTTAATTTTCATGATTAGTGGTTTGGTCTGATTAGTTAATTAATAGCGTTGTTCAGGAATACGTTAAGTGGGTGGATTTGGGCACACAGTTCGGCAATATGTTTGGCAGCATTAGGACCTGTCAGTTCCTTATCCTTTAAGTCGCGGTAAGCAATAAAGCTTTTTAGTTTAAGCAGTTCAATGTTTTCGTTATCGGCACTATAACCTTTGGGCAACGTCTTCAGCTTTTCCTGGTCCCTGAACTCACCGAAGCTTTTCTTAAAGTCGTCGGCATCCACAATACGGGTAAGGTCGGCTGCGTTATAATCAATTTCCTGCCTGATGGATTTAATATGTTCACCTTGCGGCATCCAATAACCACCTGCTATAAAGGATTTACCAGGTTCAATTTGCAAATAATAGCCAATTTCTACCGTTTTATTTTTGGTGAGGCGGCCAATGGCCATATTGGTTTTGTAAGGCGTTTTATCTTTACTGAAACGCACATCGCGGTAAATGCGCATTACGCATTTTTTCGGCTCTACGTCGGCAGCTACCCCTGCATTTAACTTGCTTAGCTCGGTTATCAGTTCACCTGCGAACGCTATCACATTAGCTTGTGCCGCATCGTAACGCTCTTTATTAGCTTGGAACCATTCACGACTATTATTCTCTTTTAAATCGGCTATAAATTGTAAAGTATCAGGATTTATCATCGGTATCTAAGTAAGGCTGGTAATGTATTTTAGGCGATAACCAATACAGCAATATAATGCGTGAATAACGGTAATTAAATGGTGCTAATATAAAACATCCGCCTAAAATTAAAGCCAGATACAACCATGGCGATTCCATGTTTCCTGTTAAGGTGTAAGTAGTCATGGCTATGGTAACCGCTTCGGCCACGTTAAAGGCATAACTAACATACATGGCCGCGTAAAAGTAACCAGGCTCAATTTCAAAATGCAGGCCGCACCGCGGACAGGTCTCGGGCATATCATTACCACCAAAACTATACATCACCCCTTTGAACATCTTTCCCCGGCGGCATTTAGGGCACTTAGCATGAAGCATTGCCCACAATTGAGGTGTTAGAGCCATCGCGTTTGGTTTATATGAAATATCCGGCACATGTCCGGATATTTGGTGTTAGTTTAAATGAAATTTTTCTTTGCCCATATTCATATCCACATTCTTGCGTCGATACTTTTTATACCATATATAACCCACAATGGCCACAGCGAGGTAAGGCGCAGCCAGCAGATACATTATACCGCTGTTTAAACCGTTTGCCTCAGTGTTACCATTTTTAACACCGGCTTCGGCGGTAGCAGAGCACATGGCACATTGGCCATTGGCCTTTTGTGCGCTTAAAAGCATTAAGCCCAGACACAAACTGCATAGCATTAATTTTATAGCTTTCATCATTTTCAAATTTACCTAAATTTTAACTAAAAATTATAATAAGGCGAAATCAAAATATATACTATCACACCGCTCACGGTTACATAAAACCAAATCGGGAACGTCCATCGTACCAATTTTTTGTGCTTTTCTACCTGCATTTGTAAACCACGGTAAAAGCTGAGCAGTATTAAGGGAAGAACACCCGCAGCCAGTATAATATGTGTAATTAAAATAATTAAATAGATGGTGCGCGACCGGCCAATAGCTGTACTTTCCTCGGGCGATAAAATACCGTCGCTGTTAAAGTCGCCAAATATAGTTTCGGGGCCTAACCAATGAAACAATATATACGATACCAAAAATAATGATGACAGACAAAATGCAGCGATATTTAAACGCTTATGCCAGGGAACCTGGCCGTGCTTAATAAAATATAACGACAAAACAAGCAGCACACTGCAAGCCCCATTTAAAAATGCATTAAGCTTCGGGAAAAAATATAACAGCGCGGGTGACACGGCCGGAGCAGGTAATATTTTACGGTTAAGCAATACCACTACCAGAAACACAAATATGGAAATACCGGCTACAAACCGGAATATGAATTTATCGCTTACGTTCATCATCAATCAGGTGCTTTAATTTTACGTAGTTCTTCTGCTATTTGTACTTTAATCTCGTCGTTTAAGCGGATAGCTTCGGGCAATGAAGTACCTGTATAACGACCTCTAATGCGTTTATCAGCATCTATCAAAATCATTTTATCGCTAAAAACAAATTCATTATCGGCTTTTAAGGCGTTCTCCAAAAAACCATTACGTACTAAATTGTATATTACAGTCGAATCACCTGTTAAAAAACGCCATTTATCGGGCGCCACCCCAAAACGTTTGGAATAAGCTAATAAAGCTGCCGGAGTATCGCGTTCTGGGTCTACCGTTATGGTAACAAACCTTACCATGCGATTTTTTCGGTATGCATGGGCTAGCCTTTCCATATTCTTGTTTACCTCGTTACACACCGATGAGCAATGTGTATAAAGGAAACTTACCACAAATATCTTATACTCAAAGTCTTTTAAAGTTACCGGCTTGCCCAACTGGTCGGTTAGTTTAAAATCACCAAGCTTATGGTATATAGTATCGGGTATGTACTTACCCCGGCGGGTATGGCCTGTTTTAGCTACTTGTTTGGGGCCATAAATTACTAAGGGTCTGTAGCGGTTTTTACCTTTTACGGTTAGTAAATAATATAAAAATCCTGGTACCGCTAATATGAGCACCAGGATTATTAGTTTTTTTACCCTAAGAGACAGGTTGTTCATTTAACCTATCTTAAATCCACCCAGTGATGACTCTCGTTGGTAAGCACCAGTATTAAGCCCACAATAAATAAAATCGGCACTATTATAGAGTAAACCAAACCTACCCGTTCAAACTTTAAGTGCATAAAGTATGCTACAATATAAAATGCTTTTGCTAATGTTAAAATAATATATATAGGGTTAGCAATGTTTATTTTGATGATACCCTGGGGAACCATGTAAAGCGCAATAAAAAATTCTATAGCAGTTATACCTAAGAGTATAAAGAACACCTGCCATATTTTTTTACGGGACATTCCTTCATGTTCGCCGTGTTCTTCGTGTATTTCTGTATGTGGTTGTGATGACATGATTTCTATATATCAGCTGTGATGAAAATTATACTAAATAAAAGAAGGTAAATACAAATACCCAAACTAAATCCACAAAGTGCCAGTATAAACCTACTTTTTCAACCATCCCATAAGTACCACGACGATCGTAAGTACCTAAAAGAACATTAATAAGGATTATGATATTAATGATAACACCTGTAAATACGTGAAAACCGTGAAAACCGGTAATAGTAAAAAATAAGTTGGAAAACTGCTGTGTGTAAATCGTGGATTCAGCCGTACCTTCTGGAAAGAATTCTTTAATGTCGCCCGGAATTTTACCCCAGCCAAAACCCTCGTGGAACAAATGTGACCATTCCAGCGCTTGGCAACCCAGAAACATAAAACCTCCTATTACAGTAGCCACCATCCACCAGGCAACTTCCTTACGTGCACCACGGTGACCTGCTTCCACACCCAGTACCATAGTCACCGAACTCATAATTAAAATAAAGGTCATTAAACCCACAAAAACCAGCGGTGCTCCATGCTCTATTGAGGTAAGCGGTACCGATTGAAAAATATGATCGGCTGCTGGCCATGAGGTTGAGCTAAAGCGAAGTGCGCCGTAAGCTATTAATAAGGATGAAAACGTAAAAGCATCTGATAACAGGAAAAACCACATCATCATTTTGCCGTATTCTACCGAAAACGGAGACCTTCCGCCGGCCCATGGCGTTGTTTTCACTTCATCTATAGGTGATGTAACCGCTGTTGTACTCATTTGTAATTAATGTGCAGGGTGATTAATTCTGATTCAAAAGTAAAAAAACATACAGATAAATCCATATAATATCGACAAAATGCCAAAAAATAGAAGTCATCTCCATTCGGTATAGATTTATTACCTGCGGCGTTTTACGGTATGTGCCCGCGAGGCTTATAATAAGCAGCACTAATCCTGCCAAAATATGCAACAGGTGCATAGCCGAAAATACGTAAATAAATGAAATGGATGCATTAGGATTTACAAACCATGCACCCATACGAAAGGTGAGCACATACCAGGCGTAAACCTGTAGCGCAAAAAAGCCCACACCCAATGCAAACGTAAGCCATAAAAACATCCGCTGTTTATTAAACTGCAATCCTTTTGCTGCGCGCGATGCCAGAAACATAGTTATACTGCTTAACACAATTACGGCTGTGCTGTAAATAAATGCTTGCGGCATAGTTGTTTTTAAAGCATGGCCTTTACCACCTATGTACACAATAAACCCACTGGTAAGTGCTGCAAAAAACATAAACGATGTGAATATGAATATCCACATGTTAAAGCGCTTGGGGGTTAGGTCTAACTTATTTTTATCTTGTTGAAAACGTGCCATCATCTTACTTCTTCACTATAAAATCAAACAAAAACATTAACTGTACTACCGGCAAATATATAAATGAACCAAACATGAGCTGCCTGGCCGATTTAATTTCCAGTGTGCGCACTAGCACAAACGACTGATACAAAAATATTAAGCTACATACAAACGATACACCACCTACGTAATAACCTCCGTAACCATAATAAGTTGGGAGTAAACTTACCGGCACCAGTACTATGGCAAATATAAACGTTATCACGGCGCTTGCCCTATCGCGCTTACCGGTTGGCAATAAACGGAAACCAGCCAGCTTATAATCATCATCCAATACCCAGGCAATAGCCCAAAAGTGTACAAACTGCCACATGAACTGTATCCCAAACAGGATCAAAGCAATTTGATCGATGGTAGGGTTGGCGGCCACATAACCAATTAGTGGGGGTAAAGCCCCGGGTATAGCACCCACAAACACTGATATGGGTGATTTTTGCTTTAAGGGTGTATATACAAACGCGTATAATATAATGGCGAATACTGATAAAAAGCCGGTAAGCAAGTTCAGGCTGCCTAATAAATACGTACCGCATACACCCATCAAGAGGCTGATAACGAGGGCTTGTCCATTGTTCATACGACCAGCAGGCAAAGGTCTGTCGGCTGTACGGGTCATTAAGCGATCAAGATCTTTTTCTATGATCTCGTTAAACCCGTTGGCGGCACCCGTAATTAAAAAACCACCTATAATTAGTTTAGCCCAGTTGCCCCAGTTGATAACACCATTAGGATTGGTAGCAGTAATGATCTGGCTGCCAATTAAAAAGGAGATAGAGGCAGAAAATACCACTAAAAAGGTAAGCCTGAATTTTACCAATTTTACTAAATCCTTCCAAATCATTTGCGCACCTCCGTGTATTTGGCCGAACGCCTGAAGTTCAGCAGTAAGTAAAACTGTGCACCAAATATTAAGCTGGCCAGCACAATGTGTGATGCTTGTGCAACCGGCGGTAAAGCCGCATAAGATAAGGCTATGCCCACTCCTATTTGCAGCATAATCATCAAAAATATAAAGCTCATCAATTGCTGATGAAGCGAATGCCTGTTAAAATTACGCCGTATTAAAGCATATAGCAAAACGTTCAAAACAATTACTAATAAGGCCGAATCCCGGTGAATATTGAAGATATACCCAACATTGTTCACCCACTGGTTGCGATCTGCTCCCTGGAGTTGATCGGCTACCTCATCAACCTTTTCCCTCACTTCGGTACCAAATGTAATTTGTACTACACTTAATATTACCGAGGCTATAGCTATAATAACAATAATAGGTTTCGTTTTTATAAAGGGCTTATCGTGTACCTTAGCCAAATGGTAAGTATATATAGTTAAAGCCACAATAACCAAAGCCAATAGCATGTGTACGGTCACTATCCAATCAACCAAATTTGTTGATACTACAATTGAACCTAACCAACCCTGAAAACCAACCAGTAATACATTAAACACGCTCAAAATGGTGATCCATTTATTATCGGCTGCATAACTAAAAGAGAACCAGGCTCCGGCTAATAAAAACAAGCCGGATAAAGCACCGATCAAACGGTTAATGTATTCTGTCCAAGTACGTGCTACATTAAACTCTTCGGGTACTAATATGGATCTGTCCTGCCGTATGCGGTTAGCCAAATCACTGTAACCAAACAAATCAAGCGTTTTAGCAAATTTTTGATTTTTTTCTTCGCGTTTAGCTACATAACTCTGTTTATAATCGGCGGGCAACTCACTTGCATCTGTGGGCGGAATATACAGTCCGAAACACTTAGGCCAATCCGGGCATCCCATACCCGATCCTGTACTGCGTACTACACCACCGGCCAGTATCAAAACAAAAAGCAAAACAATAGTAATAAGGTTGGTCTTTCTAAATCTTACTTTGTTCGCTGTTTTACTCATTTATAGTGCGTTAAAAAATAAGGGTATCTGTTTAGGAAATACTTTCCGGTACAGATACCCTAAATCATCAGATCGGTAAAGTTGTTACTTTACTTCTTGCTCATTTGACTTTTGGGCATTAACCCAATCTTTATGACTTTCTAAATTAACCGGATTATCTTCAAAATCATGCGGCAAATTAGAACTCATTGTTTGAGAGAAAGGCGTGGTTTGAGGAATAAAATCTTCATCATGTCCAGGCTTACTGTAATCGTACGGCCAACGGTAAACAGTTGGTATTTCCCCTGGCCAATTACCGTGAATATGTTCAACTGGGGTAGTCCACTCTAAAGTAGTAGAATTCCACGGATTTTGAGGCGCTTTTTTACCAAAAAATATCGAGTAAAAGAAATTGAAAAGGAAAGCTACCTGTGCCAAAGCAGACATGATAGCCGCCCATGTAATAAAGGTATTTACAGACACCCATTGTTTCAACGATTCTATTTCAGTGAATGAATAGTAGCGGCGTGGTACTCCATCGAGCCCCATAAAGTGCATAGGGAAAAACACCAGGTAAGCGCCTATAAATGTTAACCAAAAGTGCAGGTAACCCAGTTTTTCGTCCATCATACGACCAAACATTTTAGGGAACCAGTGATAAACACCTGCCAGCATACCAAATATAGCAGCCGAACCCATTACCAGGTGGAAGTGGGCAACCACAAAATAAGTATCGTGAAGGTTAATATCTAAAGCGGCGTTACCTAAAAATATGCCGGTTAAACCGCCGGAGATAAAGAATGATACTAAACCAATGGCAAACAACATGGCCGGTGTAAAACGAATATTACCGCGCCATAGTGTAGCTAAGTAGTTGAAGGTTTTTACTGCTGAAGGCACTGCTATAATTAAAGTAGTAATCATAAACACACCGCCCAAAAATGGATTCATACCTGTAACAAACATGTGGTGCCCCCATACAATAAATGATAATACCGTAATACCAATTAGAGAATAAACCATGGCGTGATAGCCAAATATAGGCTTACGTGCATTGGTAGCAATTACTTCAGATGAAATACCTAAAGCCGGCATAATAACAATATATACTTCAGGGTGACCCAAAAACCAGAACAAATGCTGGAACAAGATCGGGCTACCACCTTCAAAAGGCATTTGCTGACCTTGAACAACAATTTCTGAAAGGTAAAAACTGGTGCCAAAACTACGGTCGAATATTAATAACACCACACCTGCAACTAATACGGGGAATGCTAAAACACCTAATATAGCGGTTAAAAAGAAAGCCCAGATGGTTAAAGGCATTTTCCAAAGGTCCATACCTTTAGTACGCATGTTTAAAATGGTACTTACATAGTTTATACCACCCATTAATTGTGATGCTACGAACAATACCATACTTACTAACCAGTAATTCATACCTGCACCAGAACCAGGCATTGCTTTTGGCAAGGCCGATAATGGCGGATAAATAGTCCATCCCGGCCCTGCTGGGCCTTTTTCTGTAAAAAAAGAAGCCATCATAATCACACTGGCAATAAAAAACAGCCAGTACGATAACATGTTCATAAATGGTGAGGCCATATCACGGGCACCAAGTTGGTAAGGTATTAATAGGTTACTGAATGTACCGCTTAACCCAGCTGTTAATACAAAGAATACCATTATGGTACCGTGTATTGTAACCAGGGAGAGGTAAAAATTAGTATCTAACCGTCCGCCTGGTGCAAAGCGCCCTAATAGGGTTTCCAGCAAAGGAAATGCCTTTTCGGGATATGCTAATTGTATACGGAATAGAATGGACAACAACATGGCAATAACAGCCATGATAATACCAGTTATTAAAAACTGGCGTGCAATCATTTTGTGATCCTGGCTAAAAATATATTTAGTCAGAAATGATTCCTTATGGTGATGTCCATGGTCGTGATCATGGTGAACTACTGTCGCATGATCTTGAACTGTTAATGTTGACATAATCGCTATCTTATTAATTATTTGACGCTAATCTGTTTTTTAATACGCTTTGTTTGTAAAGCGGGTTGTCTGCAAGTTTTAACTCTTTCTTAATTTGGTCGGTTAAGTAAGGTTTCTGCTGTTCTAACCAATTTTGATACTCAGCCTGTGTAACTACCAACACAAGTTTTTGCATATTGTAATGGCTTCCTCCACATATTTTATTGCAATATAAGCGATAGTTAAAATCTGTGCGATCTAACTCTGCACGCATTTCGGCAGTAGTTTTTGTTGGAGTAAATTTAAAATAGGTTGGCAAACCAGGTACAGCATTGATCTGAACACGAAAGTTTGGCATATACACGCTATGTATCACATCCTGTGCTATAATGTTTAACCTAACTGATTTATTTACCGGTATTACCAGGGTATCTGCCTGTAAATCATCAAAACTATTTTTGTCCTGATAACTTACACCTAACTTATTGGTACCATTTACTAATTTGTAGTTCTTCAAACCTAACTTACCATCTTTACCAGGATAACGAAGTTCCCAGGCAAACTGGTGGCCAGTTATGTCTACATTTAACGAAGCAGGCTCACCTTTAGCATCTACTGTGTTAGTTATTTTACGCCAGGTTAAAAATCCGAACACTACCAATACCGTTAAAACTATAGCCGGGGCAACCGTCCATATTTTTTCGATGGTATTATTATGTGGATAATAGTAAGCCTTGCGTTTGTCCGATCCCTTGTATTTAAAAGCAAACCCGAACAACAATACCTGGGTAAGCAAGAAAACAACAAAGGTGATAAGAAACGTAGTCCAGAACATACCATCCAGCGTTTTTCCATGAACTGATGCCGCATCGCCCATTACCATGCCACCTTGAACAGTGAAAGAGTAATAAACGCCTATTAAACCTACTGCAAGGAAAGCAATAAAGCCAATAGCCATAACATTGTTCCAGTTTAAACCTTTTTTACCTTGCATTTGTAGGGTTAGGTCATAAACCTTAAATATCTTACCTAAAATTGCTATTACTACACATAGTATTAAAAACAATAGTGTATAGTAACCAACAGTGCTCCACATTCCTTCCGACTGTGCTGAGGTATCTCCGCCATCGGTGACAGTTGCGTTTGAGCTGGTAGTTTGCGCCATTACCAGGTTTGTTCCCAGCAATAAAAGCATCGCTATCAGCGAGAAAAACTTTTTATATTTTATTATATGCTTGAATGCCATTTGTATCAGTGATTTGATATTCTTTAATGAGTTACAATATTAGCAGTATATTAAATGTGATGATGTAGGCTTTCGTCTAGGAAAGGGTGCTTTTTGGGTACCAATGATTCAAACTTACTTAATGCACTTAACATCAGGAAAGTAAATAAACCGGCAAAACCAATAAATGTAAGCAGCTCTGTAATCCCGAACTCCCGGTGTGTCTCCATTGTGCCCGGCATAATCATCAGGTAGTAATCTAACCAATGACCTATGATGATTACAATAGCGGCCAGTTTCATACGGTTCATAGAGCGCTTATTATCGTTTTTCATCAGCAATAACAATGGCAGTAAAAAATTTAACACAATATTTAACCAAAACCACCATTTATATTCAGGCTCCCAACGCTTGTAGAAGTAAACACTTTCCTCGGGTATGTTGGCATACCAGGTCAGGAAGAATTGTGCGAACCATACATAAGTCCAGAAAATTGAGAAACCAAACATCAGTTTACCCAGGTCATGTAAGTGATTTTCGTTAACCCATGAAAAGTAACCATTCTCCTTTAGTAAAATGAGCACTAATGCTATAACAGCTAAACCACTTACGTGTACAGCAGCCAGGTTATACCACCCAAACATGGTAGAAAACCAGTGTGCCTCTAAAGACATCACTGTACCAAATGCGTATATAGGAAAAGTAAAACCAAATATTACCAGGAATATAGCTGAGATCTTGAAGCTTTTATTGTAATTAACCATACCGCCAACACTATCTTCATTGTTAGAATATTTTACCAGCATGTTACCAAATATGGTGTACAAGCCTAAAAATATAACCAATGTACCATAAAAGAAGGGTTTATTTAAAAACGCAGATTTACCAGCAATAATAGCATCATAAATTTCACTCCCCGGATTAGTTAAACCCTCTGTTGCCCAGTGCGCATACAGGTAAGGGGCATCAACTTTATGGCCTTCGTGCATTTCGGGGTGGGTTAAAAATAAGCCTGCTCCTACCACTACTAATAAAATAATTACGGCTATCCATAATACCTTTACAAAAGCATGAGGAACGCGTAATAAACCGGCCGACCAGCCTGCCTGCGCCATATATTGGTAAGCCATAAAAAATACGGCAGCCACACATATACCTACAAAATAATAGCTCATTAGCAGCAGGTTTGAAAATGTGCGTACGGCATGTAATTCACTATGGTCAATTAAAAACCCGTATAAAATGCCAAGCACACCTAACACAATAGCAATAAGGCTATAAGTTTTGGCTTTACCGGCAAATTCAAATCGTTCGTTAAAACTATGTTGATGAGTGCTCATTAAGCTATAATATTATAAGGTTTGTAAATGGTGAACATACATAATTACTTTCCAGCGCTCCTCGGGCGCAAGCTGTGATGCATATGAGCCCATGGCATTTACACCATAAGTAAGGGTATGATATATTTTACCGTCAGTCAGATCTTTCATGGCACCACCACGTGACGACTGACCTTTTGAATAGGATGGCGGTGCTGGGTAACCATGAGCTACAACTTCTCCGTTGCCTTCACCTGTTTTACCATGACATGGCGAACAATAAGACTCATATAGCTTTTTACCTTCGGCATAGTTAGCCTCGGTTGCGGCAAGCATGTTCTTTACCTCAACAGCAGCCTGGTCATACCCGGCACGGGTGTTAGGGTAATCAAAACGGGTGAAACCTAAAGGTATAGTACCTGCCGGTGGCAACTGTGCAGTTTTACCGTCTTTAAAATTAGGGTTCTTTTGGTCAGGATCGTACGCAATATGCTCATACATATTGGGCGAATATTGGTAACCGGTGCTGGTTTTATCGTTACATGAAGATACCACCACCGTAGCAGCAATAGCGATCATGGTTGCACCGAATATTTTAATTTTATTCATAGCTAACATACTTTCTTTCATTGTGCTTAACTTCTACAGCACCGGCTTCCTGCAATAAGCGGGTTATATCATCGTGTGGTACATTTCCTTTGGCATCTACCGCAATAACAAAGCGGTCGTCGGTTGCACGCAGGTCCATTACACGCGGTGCACGCCCCGGAAACAAATTCGTAGCTGCATAAAACGTAAACACCATACCAAACGCAGCGAACAGGATAGTCCACTCGAAGGTAAATGGTACAAAGTTGGGCATGGCAAAATTTGGTTTACCACCAACATTCATAGGCCAGTCATGTACCAGAGTGTAATATAATATACTAAATATAATGGTACCACCCAAGCAACCAAACCAAAATGAAGCGTAACCCAAGCGTGATTCTTTTACACCTAATTTAGCTTCAATACCGTGTATAGGCATAGGTGTGTACACATCGTAAATAGGAATACTGTTCTTTTGTAAGTTTTCGATACCGTGCATCATATCATCCGGGTCATCGAAACATCCTAATATAAATTTAGTGCTGCTCATGGTTATGCTTTTTGGTATTGATTTAAATCAACACTATCGTATTTCTCTAATGCTGTTGTATAATCGTCAACGTGCGTAGGATCTAAATGGCCGTCGTCTATCAGTTTCTTTTTAGCCTGCTCACTCGATGATTTCAGCAACAATTTAACCTCTGCCATTGCAACAGATGGTAAAACGCGGATGAATAAGAGGAACATGGTAAAGAACAAACCTATCGATCCTATAAAAATCCCCACGTCGGTCCAGGTTGGATAGAACATCACCCAGCTCGAAGGAATATAATCGCGGTGTAGAGATGTTACAATGATTACAAAACGCTCGAACCACATACCGATGTTTACAATAATGGATAGTATCCATGACAGTGGGATATTGATACGGATCTTCTTAAACCAAAACAGCTGAGGTGTAATTACATTACAGGTCATCATGCTCCAGTAAGCCCACCAGTATGGCCCAGTTGAACGATTAATGAACGCGTATTGTTCATACTCCACACCCGAATACCAGGCAATAAAGAATTCGGTAATATAAGCCACACCCACAATAGAACCCGTTAACAATATGATTTTATTCATAGATTCGATGTGGAACATGGTGATATAGTTTTCCAGACCTAATACCTTACGGGCAATAAGCAACAGGGTTTGTACCATGGCAAAACCCGAGAAGATAGCACCCGCAACGAAGTATGGGGGGAAGATGGTTGTATGCCATCCTGGTTCCAGTGAAGTTGCAAAGTCAAAGGATACTATAGTGTGTACCGAAAGTACCAGTGGTGTTGAAATACCAGCCAGAATTAATGACACGGTTTCAAAACGTTGCCAAGTTTTTACCGACCCTGTCCAGCCGAAAGATAATACAGAGTAAATACGGCGGCGTAAGCCTGTAGCACGGTCGCGGATACTTGCTATATCGGGTAATAAACCGGTGTACCAGAATATTAAAGATACAGAGAAATAAGTTGAGATCGCGAACACGTCCATCATCAGTGCTGAGTTCCAGTTTACCCATAACGAGCCATATTGGTTTGGTAATGGTAAGGTCCAGTAAGCTAACCACGGACGGCCCATGTGACCAAAGATGTAAGTGGCGGCGCAAATAACCGCGAAAATGGTCATCGCCTCTGCCGAACGGTTAATGGAATTACGCCAGTTTTGACGGAAGATTAACAATACTGCCGAGATCAAAGTTCCGGCGTGACCGATACCCACCCACCATACGAAACCGGTAATATCCCAGGCCCAGCCTACTGTTTTGTTTAACCCCCATGCACCAACGCCATACCAAAAGGTATAGCTAATAGAGAACAGCCAAAGAGCTGCGCCTAATGAGGCCAGCGAAAAGCCGATCCACCAGGCCATGTTGGGTTTATTTTCTACAGGGAATAAAACCTCGTTTGTAATTTGGGCATAGGTAATGTCCTTGCCCGTAATTAACGGTTCCCTGATTATTGATTCACTGTGAGATGCCATAGTATATAAATATCTATCTCGTGTAATAATGTTTAAGCCTCTGTTGGTAATCTGTTTCTAACCTTGGCTTGATAGCCAATACCTGGTTTTACGTTCAACTCCTCTAATACGTAATAAGTTCTTTCGCTTTTTAAAGCTAATGATACTTCCGATTTAGGATCGTTGGCGTTACCAAAAATAATTGCGTTTGCCGGGCATGTTTGCTGACAAGCTACTTTGATATCACCATCGGCCAGCGGACGTTTTTCCAATTTGGCATTCAGCTTACCAGCCTGAATACGTTGAGCGCACATAGAGCATTTTTCCATTACACCACGGAAACGGGTGGTAACATCTGGGTTTAATACCAGCTCGGTGTGCTCATTTTGAATATAGTTCTCAAAACGTGAATCGTTCCAGTAGTTAAACCAGTTGAAACGACGTACTTTATAAGGACAGTTGTTAGCACAATAACGGGTACCTACACAACGGTTATAGGTCATTTGGTTTAAACCTTCGCTGGAGTGTGTGGTAGCTAATACCGGGCACACGGTTTCGCAAGGCGCGTGATCGCAGTGCTGGCAAAGCATCGGCTGAAAAGTAACCGATACGTGATCTAAATCTTCCAGCTTGCTGATTTCTTTCTCTTCGGTAACAGTTTTTCCTTTCTCGTCGAAACTGTAGTAACGGTCAATACGGATCCAGTGCATTTCACGACGACGGCGAACCTCATCGCGACCTACAACGGGTATATTATTTTCAGCGTTACAGGCTACCACACAGGCTCCGCAACCAGTACAGGCGTTTAAGTCTACCGCCATTACCCAGTTGTACTGCGGACGATCATATTCAGCCCACAAGTCGTAGGTCTCTTTTTTCTCGTGACCCTCATGCTCAGGCTTTTTCAGGTACTCCTGTAAAGTTGTTTCACGCACTACGTCACGACCTTCATAAGAGTGGTGGGTTTGTGTTTGAGCAAATTCTATTTTATCGCCGCCTAACTTCTCTATACCTGCAACTGCGTTCCCCTGGAAAGTACCATTGGTGAGTACCAGGAAAGGATATGCATTTTTACCAACCGCGTCGCCTACTTTACCGGCTTTACTACGGCCATAACCCAATGCAACAGACAAGGTGCCTTGTGCCTGTCCTGGCTGTAATAATACAGGAAGTTCGGTACTGTAACCATTGGCTGTAATTTTGATCAGGTCGCCTTCTTCCAGCTTCATTTCTTCGGCTGTTTTAGGTGCTATGGCTGCAAAATTATCCCAAGTAACTTTTGATACCGGCTCGGGTAATTCCTGTAACCAAGGATTGTTGGCATACTTACCGTTACCTATAGTGTTGTTTTCATAAACCTGTAATTCTAACTTACCTTCAGTGGCAGTAATTTTGTTACCATAACCCAATATGGTTTGTGCAACACCGTTAAGGTCACGGTTAAAAACTACAGGCGATACCGGTTTTTCAGCAACCTCAATAAAACCAGTTTGCAATACGGTTTCCCAACCATTTTGGCCGGTTAAACCACCTTTAGCTAAAATATTGGTATTCCAGGTATTACGTACAAAAGTATAGTAATCTTTAACGGCATTATCTGCCCATATTAATAAGCTTTGTTCGGCTTGGCGGGTATCATATACCGGGTTAATGGTTGGCTGCACAATAGTATAGTAACCTTCAACCGCGTTTTCATCACCCCATGATTCGAGGTAGTGATGATTGGGAGCCACAATATTACAGTTAGCAGCGGTTTCGTCATTATAACCACTGAACGATACTCTCAGACGTACCTTTTTAAGTGCATCTTCAAATGCGCTGCTCTGGTAATAATTATAAACCGGGTTACTACCTAAAAACATTACAGCGCCAACTTCGCCGCGTTTCACTTCTTCAACCAGGGCTATAATATCAGCATCGTTACCTTTGTACTGGTATGATGGATTATCAAGGTCGATAGTGGTGCCATAACTGCCTAATAATGAGTTAATGGCATTTACCAATACTTGTGTAGCTACATCATTACTTCCGCTAACTACCAGGGCACGGCCTTTGGCAGCAACCAGTTCTTTACCGGCTAAAATAATGGCGTTATCGGCTACGTTGTTACCAAGCTTCTTAGAACCCGGCAAAGTATTTCCCGATATAACGTTATAAAGATTAACGAGTGCCAGTCCTTCTTGCGATACTTTAACGGGTATGCGCACATCAGCGTTACTACCTGTTAAACTCAAACCACTCTCAAACTGAATAAGGCGCAGCATTTTACCGCTTTTGATAGCCTTTTCGTTACGACGTGAAGCGAACTGACGCGTAAACTCGGCGGCAGAGATCCATGAACCCAGAAAATCGGCTCCGAAACTTACCACCAGATCGGCACGATCTATACGGTAATGAGGCAATACTGCCTTTCCAAAGCTATTTTGATTAGCCTGAATAATGCCGGTATAAGATACGGCATCGTAAGTAATGTGTTTGGTAGCAGGGTACTGGGCAACAAACGCATCAATTGCGCCTAAAGTAGATGGGCTATTGATTGTTGACGTAACCAAACATATTTTTTTGCCGCTTGCTTTAATAGCAACCAGCTCATTTTTCACAAAGCTGTCAAGTGCGCTCCATGCGGTGTCTCCACCATCTTGCATAGGCCCTTTGAGGCGACTTGTATCATACAAATCTAACACCGAAGCTTGTACTTGCGCACTTACACCACCTTTACCAAATAAATCGTTGGGATTACCTTCAATTTTAATTGGGCGTCCTTCGCGGGTTTTAACCAATATAGCTTGTCCGTCGTAGCTTGATACGTAGAAGTTAGCTATACCTGGAGTTACCTCTTCGGGTTTAATTAAGTAAGGAATTGATTTATGAACCGGAACTTTTGAACATGCAGCCAGTGAAACCGCACCTATACCAAAACCAACCGTTTTTAAGAAGTTACGGCGTGGCGTAGTACCAGCAAGCCCGTTGCCGCTCAGCACTTCCTCAATAGGAATAGGCTCAGCAAACTCATGCTTGTTTAATTCAACAAACTCTGGCGTTTTGTTCAGCTCTTCTAAACCTTTCCAGTATTTTTTATTGCTTTCCATTTAAGCTATATAAACTGTAAATTGCTAAGTTTCTTAATTGTTAATAGTGACACTTACCGCACTCCAAGCCACCTAATGCAGCCGCGGTAACTTTCTCACCACGTTTTAAGCGGTCGTGTACCTGTATCATATTATCGTAGTATGCATTGCCTTTGAAACCGGTTTCGGTACGTTTGTGACATTGGATACACCATTTCATGGTAAGCGGTGAGTATTGGTAAACCTCTTTCATGGTTTGTATAGGACCGTGACATTGCTGGCACTCTATACCGGCAACTTTTACGTGCTGCGAGTGGTTGAAGTAAGCCAGATCGGGCAGGTTATGCACCCGAACCCACTGAATAGGACGAGACTTGGTAGTATCATATTTTTGCGTACCCGGGTCGTAACCCAATGCATCATAAATTTTATGAATTTCGGGCGACTCGGTTTTAACAACCTTGTGGCAATTCATACACACGTTTAGCGATGGTATAGTAGCGTTTTTACTCTTGTAAGCACCGCCGTGGCAATACTGGCAATTGATCTTCATTACACCGGCATGCAACTCGTGAGAGTATTTAATTGGCTGTACCGGCTGATATCCTTGGTGAACATTAGTGTTCCACATGCCTACCCAGCCCCAGCTCGCGAAAGCGATGGTTCCGGCCAACACAAAGAAAAATACTAACTTTTTGTTTTTAGCTAATTTTTTTATGGTAGCCAAACGATCAACCGGAGCAGTTTCAGGAGCAGCAAATTCGGCTTGCTCTTCGGGTAACATGCTTTTACGTTTCAGTATCACACGCTCCAGTGTACCAATAACCCGATTTAACACCAGGATAATGATGAAAGCGATGATGATCACACCAATTAAACCAAAGATCATGGTATTGTTTGGTGTGCTATCAACCGCAGCAATATTACCGCCAACAGCACCAGCAGCCGGAGCAGCCTGCATTTTTTTATACTCTTCGCGAACATAACCAATGATGTTAGCAACATCGCCATCGCTTAACTCGGTGAACACGTTCATGCCCGCCTGGTTGTATTCGTTGTAAATCTTTAGCGCCTTTGGATCTTTAGCGGCTATTAAGGCCTGGTTGTTCTGGATCCATTTGGTTAACCACTTGTCGTCAGTTTCAGAGGTCATGGTTGGTCCCAAAGCCGGACCTGTCATGCGTACATCTAATTTATGACACGCAGTACATTTAGCTTTATACAAAGCCTCACCCTTGGCCAGGTCAGCCTGTGCACGGACGGTAAAGCTCAAAGCAGTTAAACCCGCCAAAAGCAATACCGATCTTGAAAAGTTTTTAAAAAGTAATGAGATATTTCTCATAAAGCGTATTTATGCTGAATAATTTTTTTGTTTGTGAAACTCTTTCAACTGAAATAACATAGATATCCCGCTATTTGCAGTTCACAAAAGTAAAATTTTATAGGCTATGGCTGACAAATTACTGACACATGTTTCTAATTTATAATCAGTCTAAACTAATTAAATAAATAGCCTATTGAAGGGCAAACGTTCATTTTTTTGGCACTACATTAATTTTTCTTACCAGATGCCATTGGTTATGTATTTTAATTTTCAAATTATCTTGCAAAATAAAAAAAGCTTCTTATTGTTTAAAGAAGCTTTTATTTGATGTACTGCTTACGCTAACAAGAATGTATTAAACTGTTATTGTTTTAATATCCAGGCGAATATCAAAGGCACCACTATGGTCGCATCGCTTTCCACAATAAATTTAGGGGTGTGAATATCCAGTTTACCCCAGGTTATCTTTTCGTTGGGCACGGCGCCCGAGTATGAGCCGTAGGATGTGGTTGAATCACTGATCTGGCAGAAATAGCTCCAGAACGGGATATTTTCCATCTCCATATCCTGATACAACATTGGCACTACACATATAGGGAAATCGCCGGCAATACCACCACCTATCTGGAAAAATCCTATTCCCTTACCATCAGAGTTCTTTACATACCAATCTGCCAGCCAGGTCATATACTCAATACCGCTCTTCATGGTACTGGCTTTTAACTGGCCTTTAATTATGTAGGATGCAAAAATGTTTCCCATGGTACTATCTTCCCAACCGGGTACAACAATAGGCAGATTTTTTTCGGCAGCAGCCAGCATCCAGGAGTTCTTAGGGTCAATTTCATAGTATTGCTCCAAATCGCCGCTCAATAACATTTTGTACATGTATTCATGCGGAAAGTAACGCTCACCAGCATCTTCAGCATCCTTCCAAACCTGGTGAATATGTTTTTGCAGTCGACGGAAAGCTTCCTCTTCAGGAATACAGGTATCGGTTACACGGTTATAATGGTTTTCTAACAAATCCCACTCATCCTGCGGACTCAAATCGCGGTAGTTGGGTACGCGTTTGTAGTGAGAGTGCGCTACCAGGTTCATTATATCCTCTTCCAGGTTGGCGCCTGTACAGCTGATGATCGCAATTTTATCCTGACGAATCATTTCGGCCAGCGAAATACCCAATTCAGCCGTACTCATGGCACCAGCTAAAGTGACCATCATTTTACCACCCTCTAATAAGTGAGTTTCATATCCTTTAGCCGCATCCATTAAGGCAGCTGCGTTAAAGTGCAAATAGTTTTTCTCAATAAATTGAGATATGGGTCCTCTTGTAGTGCTCATCTTAATCCTTTTTAAATCAGCCGCAAAAGTAGGGATTTAGTTTATAAAGTTGTTCGAAGAATTAGGAATAGCACTAAAGATATCAGCTACAACAACCATAGTATTGCATGGTACTAAACCAGGGCAAATAATCACATCAACCATCAACCTCTCCCCTATTCAAACAATAAACTTACCTTTGCGCTTATATCACGTTCGCCTAACATTCATGAAAAAATATATAGTTCTGTTATGCCTGTTTGCTGCAAACATTATAATAATTCAAGCGCAGCCTAAATTTATACCCAAGTTTGTGCGTAAAATGCTGTTTGAAAAGGATAGCAGCCGCGGCTCGAGTTTCTTCCTGTTGCCTGTTTTAAGTTCGGCTCCCGAAACCGGTTTAGAATTAGGCGCATCAACCCTGTATTCTTTTTATACCGATAGCAGCCGTGTTACCCGTGTATCTAATGTATTTGCCTATGCCACTTTTACTACCGAAGGGCAGCAGCGCGTTAGCCTGAGCAGTAGTTACTGGTTTCCGCAAAACAGGTATCATTATACAGCTTTAATTAGCTACATCAATTTCCCTTTTAACTTTTACGGCATTGGCAATGCTACGCAAAAAGTAGATGAGCAACGCATCAGCGAAAAACGTTTTAAAATCAACTTTAGTGGCGAAAAACGATTAGGGCAGTATGTGTATGTAGGTTATGTATTGGGTGGATACGATTATAAGTACCGTATTGATAATACCGGCAAAAGCTTTGAAGCCAACCTTACCCCGCAAGACCGTGACGGCGGTGCAGGATTTTATGCCGGCCCCAATGTAACCTTCGATAATCGTAATAATAATACTTATACCACCAAGGGAATGCATTTAAATGCTTATCTCAATGTAATGCACGGGTTATTTTCCGACAATAATTATAAAGGCAGTTTCCTGAATGTGGAATATGCCCAGTTTTTCGCGCTTAGCAAACGCTTTTTATTAGGTTTAAATGTACAGGAGCAAAGTTTATTAGGGAAACAAACCCCGTTTTATTTATTGCCCGAATTAGGTAACGATGAAATTATGCGGGGTTACTACAACGGCCGTTACCGCGACAAAAATATGCTGGCCGGCCAAACCGAACTCCGTTATCGCCTGAGCGACCGCATTGGCCTGGCAGGTTTTGTGGGTACCGGCAGCGTGTTTAAAAACAGCTTTAGCTTTAATCAACTTAAACCTAACTACGGTGGCGGTCTGCGTTATTTCTTCGATACCGAAAAAGGACTTACTATGCGGGTAGACTACGGCATTGGCGAAAAACCAGCAGGAGAAAAACGCCAGCAGGGTTTTTACTTGAGTTTGGGTGAAGCTTTTTAAATTTTGCTGTTTGGCGACATATTACTATCATTTTATATTCAGTTGAAATTAGGGTTTAATGCGTTTTCCATAAACCAATAACCCCACATAAAATAACTTAATTTGTATATGTACCTGGTTAAAACACCCTGGCTACTTAAAAAGCTGTATCCGCAACTGGTTTGGAACCGTAACCGTCATGAGCCGGTTATTTACCTTACTTTTGATGATGGGCCTATCCCGATAATTACACCTTTTGTGCTCGAAACATTGAGAACGTATAATGCCAAGGCTACATTTTTTTGCATCGGCGATAATGTACAAAAGCATCCTGATGTTTTTAAGCAAATACAGGCTGACGGTCATGCTATAGGAAATCATACTTTTAACCACCTACGCGGCTGGAACACTGACGACCAAACTTATATTGATAATTTTACACAAGCCGATGCACTACTCCGTACCCTGCTTTTTCGGCCGCCGTATGGCAGGGCCAAAAGGTCGCAAATTAAAAAGCTTTTAGTATTAAACCCCAACCTGCAAATCATTATGTGGGATGTATTGAGTGGCGACTGGGACATGGGCCTGAAACCTGCCGATTGCCTCAAAGGTGTACTTAAACACGTTGGTAATGGTACCATAGTTGTTTTTCATGATAGCGTAAAGGCATTTAACCGCTTAGAGTATGTACTGCCAAGGGCTCTTAAAGTATGGAGTGACGCTGGGTATAGGTTTGAGATGCTTTAATTAAAAAATGAAGCATCGGTCTATAATAGTATTTTCCTAAACGTAATAAAAGCGAAATAAAGCGTGTAAACCTAACACGCTATTCTGGCATAAAAGCAACAAACGTATTTACAAACAATAACTTCGTGCTATCATATTATCACATATAATGAAAAAGTACCTGCAAGCCGCATTTGATGCTTTGCTATTCAGCAATGTATTTATAGCTTTATGTGCTGTTGCGCAGGGTTTAGTTACTTTTCATATTATTGGCGCTGAGCCGGTTTACGTGGTGCTTGCTCTTTTATTTGCTTCCACACTGGGGCTATACAACTTTTGTATCCTTATTATACGCCCTAAGCGGCCGCAAACTTCGCCATACAGGCGGGTGCGTTGGTTCTTTAAGCATCATCGCTTAATGGTTACTATTACCATTACTTGCCTACTGGCTTTAATACCGCTTTTTTTTATGCTGGCTAATTCCTCCAAAATACTATTGATTGGTTTGGCAGTACTATCTTTCGGGTACGGGTTGCCCTTGTTTAGCAGTAAAGGCGGCAAATCAGGTTTGCGTAATATACCGGGTTTAAAGGCCATTTTAATTACCGTGGTGTGGACGCTGAGCTGCGTTCTGCTACCCATAATGGAAATGCAGGACACACTGCACATGAATATACCCGCCTCTACCACATGGATTATATTAGCTAAACGCTTCCTGTTCATCGCTGCGCTTACCGTACCATTTGATATCCGCGATCTTTTTAATGACCGCATAGCGGGTTTAAAAACCATACCTGTAGCTTTTGGCGAACAAAAGGCTTACCTTTTTTGCCAATTTTTACTGGCTGGGCATATTTTATTACTCTTGTTGTTGCGTAATTACAAGCTTACCAGTGATTTTTATGCATTAACGTTAGTGTCTATTCTCACTGGCTGGCTCATTTTTAAATCAGCGTGGAAACGTAACGAATATTACTATTTCTTTTATCTTGATGGAGTACTTATTTTACAATATTTGGCTTTGGTAATATTTGAGCTTTTTTAAATGACTGCTAACTACAACAATGTAGCCTGGTTTTACGAACGCTTATCTAAAATTATATTTGGCCAGGCGCAGGTTAAAGCACAGAATTTTTTCTTAAACAGTATTAAAGCCGGCTCGCATATAATCATTATAGGTGGCGGTACAGGCGAGATATTAGAAAGTATTACCAAAATTCATCCAATTGGGCTGCATATCACCTATATTGAAACTTCAACCAATATGATGGCCTTATCCCGCAAAAGAGATACCGGGCAAAATGAGGTTAACTATATTACCGATAACATCGAAAAGGTTACTTTCGTACAGCAATTTGATGTGGTGATCACAGCATTTTTATTAGATAATTTTTCGGATAAATATTTGGCTGCTGTGTTTCCGCATATTCATGCCCGGTTAAAATTAACAGGCTTATGGTTAAACACAGATTTTCAGCTGACCGGGAAACTATGGCAAAAAGTTATGCTTAAAATGATGTATGCATTTTTTGGGCTATTTAATGCGATAGAAGTAACGAAACTCCCTGATACGAATTTAATATTTAGGAAGTACGGGTATTATATAATTGGAGAGAAGTTTTTTTATAGGAATTTTATAGCCTCGAAAATGTACAAAAAGATCTAAAGAGCATCATCTTTTCTTATTGTAATTTGTAACCATATTTTTTAAATATTTGCTTAGCCTTTACGTCAAATAAAAAATTATAGAACTTTTTTGCTTGTTTCAGGTTTTCGCCTATTGATGTTTTTAACACCACAACACCTTGGGCTATAGGCTTGTATAACTTATTGTCTACTTCTTTCCAGTTGCCTTTGTATTTTTGCGCAGGGTTCAGCACTGTAGATTTGGCTGTGAAAGCTACATCAACAACACCGGTTAACAAATATTGATCGACTTGTGCAATACTTTCTCCGTAAACCAATTTTGGTTTTAGTTTGGCTAAGAGGCCGCTACGCTCTATAGCCTGTTCGGCGGCTTCGCCATAAGGGGCTAATACAGCATTTGCAATGGCGATTTTTTGTATAGCTGGATCGGTTAAAGCATTTAATCCTTTTAATAAGCTTATCTCTTTTTTACTCCACATTACCAGCGTACCATAAGCGTAAATTTCAGGCTTAGCCGCAGTAAGCTGCTTATTGTAAAGTGCCTGCGGATATTTCATATCGGCCGAAAGAAAAACATCGAATGGTGCTCCCTGTTCAATTTGTGCAGTCAATTTACCCGATGAACTTACAATGAGTTCGGCTTCAACACCTGTTTGCTGTTTAAATTCTTTCGCCAACACCTCGGCTACAAATTGGGCGTTGGCCGCCACGGCTATCCGCAATTTTTGAGCCACACCCGTTGTAGGTAAAGCAAGTATCAGGTAAATTAAAACCAATCCCTTTTTCATATCCAACACTACCCGCTATTTAACTCTCACTACGTGTATGCTGGTTACCTGGCGCATCCATCGGGCATGCTTTTTTTCGCCGGGTACTATAATTTGAAAAGGGCCACTTTCAGATGGCAATGGTTTTTTATCGGTCCTGTCGGCCAATATAATGGTACGATTAGCAAATAGCAGATCAATTTCTGGAAGGGTATAAATAGCTTTATAATTATCGGCCGCGGTTACCACAATATAGGTCATGATGGTTTTCTTCTTAGCCGAATCTCCCATCATAACACCTGCTTTGGCTAAAATGTCTGTCAGCGGTACGCCGCTGTAACGATGCACTTTTTCATCGTGTGCTTTGGCCATAACCACTACTTGCTTCATATTGGCAAACATAGCTTTGGTTAGTGTAATTGGTATAATGTCATCGCCTGTAATGGTAACACCTTGCGCATAAACATTAAATGTAAAAGCTATGAATAAGGTCAAAAATACGAATAAGATTTTTTTCATGAGACTGCGAGTAATAGTTTATTAAATACAAGCCAATAAAGCAGATTTTTAGCTGATGGATTTATGCAAATGAGCCATAGCGGCTTGCTGCTCTTCGGGGTAATTTACGTTTTGCAGATCTTTTACAACAGGTGCCTGCAGCAGTTCCACATCCGAATTAATGAGCACTTTGCGCGGACACGAATAGCCCTGACTTAAAAATTGCAGCATTACCGGGTATGCCTTCGGTTCCCAAACGGTAATGAGGGGTTCGGGAAACCTATTTTCATTATCCATAAAACAAGTAGCCAATTTGGATGGATTACGATGCTCCACTAAAAATGCCAAAGTTTCGGCCGATAGGTAAGGCAAGTCGCAAGCTAAAGTAAACCAAGCGGTGTTAGGATTAGTTTGAAAAGCAGAAAGTATGCCACCGAACGGACCTAAACCCGTAAAAGTATCTAACACCACCGGTAGTTGCTCATCTTGGTTAACGGCTTGCGCATTAGCGTAAGAAATGTACACATCTTTACAATAACCCCTTAATAATTGGTGTACATGCAGGCGCTGACTTTTGCCAAAATATTCCAGGCTACCTTTATCGGTTTGCATGCGCTGGCTTTGTCCGCCTGCTAATACCAGTCCGTTGAGTTGGGGCAGGCGTAAAGTTAAGTATTTGTCTATGAACTTGGCAATCGATAAGATATCGCCCAACTTTAAAACAGGCACTGCCGAACCAATAGGTAAATGCTGAGTAATGTAACGGGGAATTGTATCTATCTCGTCAGCAAGCAAAATGAGTTGTATATTGGTCAGCTTTTCCAGCTTCTGATCCAAAGGTTTTACCGAATCTATTACCACAATCTGGCTTTCAGCTGTAAAGTGATTGCCATTAACCAGCACCAGGTCATGATTGTTAAATGTGCTGTGAAATTGGAACTGATTTAACGTTTGTTTACAATTCAAACTTCGGTAAGTGATCTTGTCCGTAAATTCCATTGTAGCACCTTTTGTTAAAGCCGAATCTTCATCAACCTGCGGGGCTTTATGGTCAGCATCAACATAAGCAATTTGGTACTTGGCATACAACTCCTGTATAACATGATTGCTCAAATCACGAATATTGCTACAAGTAGTTCCTAAAATAGCCAGTTCGCTACGGTGAAACTTCCCCAATATAGGGCGTACGAGTTTAGCGTGCTTTTGATGCTTATTCATGATAGTCGCTGTTGCCTCCTTTTTTTTCAATTAGCTTGGTTTCCTTTATCACAATACGGTGAGAAAAAGCTTTACACATATCATAAATAGTTAAGGCGGCTACGCTGGCTCCTGTCAACGCCTCCATTTCTACACCTGTTTTGGAGGTAATGGTGGCAGTGCATTCAATGAATACCTCCTGCTGCTCATTAATACTGATCTCTATTTTACAGTTTTCTAAAGCCAACGGATGACAAAGCGGTATCAGATCTGCTGTTTTTTTAGCCGCCATAGTGCCCGCAATTATAGCGGTTTGGAATACAGGTCCCTTTTTAGTTTGAATCTCATTCCCTTGCAAATGCCGCATGATCTCATCTCCTAATACCACAATACTTTGGGCACGAGCAATACGCTTGGTTACCTGCTTGTCACTCACATCGACCATGGCCGGGTAATTGGTTTGTGGATTTATATGGGTAAAAATCTTTTCGGTAGTGCTCATAGATGATTAATATAATACAAATCTACATACTTTGTGTTCACTATGGTTATGAGCTAATGGTAATTATGTTATTTAGGGAAGGTAAGCGTTCCGGGTTAATTAATTAAATTCCGAGAAGAAAGCTACTGCGTTACACAGGAACGGGAGTAACGATATTGCAAGTAAAGCATTATCCCCTTATTTATAAAACGCAAAAAACCCCGATGCATTTTGCATGCAAGGGGGTTTAAGGATA
>NZ_JBHTMJ010000017.1:0-299267 GCF_042679325.1 Mucilaginibacter terrae | reverse complement strand
GGGTGAGTGTGTTTCATGTAAATTGCAATAAGGCTGGTTGTTTAACCCACAGGCAAGATAAGTAATTGATTATTAATCTGCAAGGGAATTGTTTTACAAAAATTTGTAAAATATTACCGTGTTTAAAAAGACGGTACCCCCGCTGTTCGAAGTTATCTGACTTCGAACCACCATGCCAATAGTCTCCAAACTATCAATTTAATTCTTCATCATCACCGCGCTATCATTCACCTCAAATGTATGCTTCTTTAACAAATTAATCACCTCGGCGCCGGCCAGTAAAACCGGACCATAGCCGTGCGCGGCATACACGTTAACCGGGCGGTAGTAGTAAAAAGCCGGGTCGAAGGCCATGCCGGTGCCTACACAAACATTTTCTACCTGTCCTTGGGCGTTTACCTGGGTGGCGGTGGCATTCCAGGCCAGCAGGGTAGCCGGGCCGTAGGCCTTACCGTTTAACCAGCCCTGGTTAATGCCGCGGGCAAAACAGTAAGCATAAATAGCCGTGGCCGAGGTTTCAAGGTAGCTATCGTTATGGTCTAACAGTTGATGCCAAAAGCCTTTGCTGCTCTGGTAGGCCACTAAGCCTTTAGCCAAAGCCTGGTATTGCGCCAATACGGCTTTGCGGCCAGGGTGTTGTTCGGGTAGTACGTCTAACAATTCGGTCATGGCCATTAAGGCCCAGCCGTTGGCGCGGCCCCAGTGAAACTGCGGGTGCACATCCATTTCCTGTACCCAGCCGTGCATGTAAACGCCTTTCTGGGTGTTAAACATGCGGGCACTAAACTGCAAAACCTGTTTTACCGCATCATCGTAATATTTAATATCGCCGGTAAGTTTACCCATTTGTGCCAGGGCGGGTACGCTCATAAACATATCGTCGAGCCAAAGGGTATTCATTAGCGGGCGGTTGCGGGCCAGGGTGCCGTCGGCAAAGCGCTGTTGCTTGGTGCTAATGAAGCTGATAAAATTATCGGCCATGGGGCGCATATTGGCCGATGCGCCACCTAACCTGATGGTTTTAATAGTAGCTGCGCATAAGGCGCCGGCATCGTCTAAAGCTTCGGGGTCTATAACCGAGCGCAGCGGGTTGCGGCGTGCCGGTTTTTGTAAAGGTAGTTTTTTAAACACCGGTATGGCATCGGCCAAAAAATTCAGGCGTGTTTTGGTATAATCGGTATAGCGGTTATCGCCGGTGGCTTCCCCTGCCAGCAACATCCCGGCATAGGTTACACCCCACTCGTAACTGGTAAGCCGGAAATCGCCGGGTTTAAATATGGTGCCGGTATCAGCCTTGGCTAAAGTAACCGGGGTGTTGGTGCCGCGCTTTACAAACTGTGCAGGTGTGCCATTATCCAGGTAAACGAGTATGCGGTCGAGCGTGGTTTTAACCTGGGCAGGAGTGGTTACATCGTAAGGGGTAGGGTAGTTTACCTTTAAGGCATGCAAGGGCGTAACCACATCGTTTACCTTTTGGCTAAAGGCCAGGTGGTTGGTCAGTAATCCGCAGCAAAGCAGTAATCCGGCTTTTGTAGCTTTCATCATAATGGGGTAAATACGTTAAGGCTATGCCACAATAGTGTACACATAGCTGGTTTATAATTTTATAAAAGTTTGGCACTAATAGTAATTTGCGCTAAACAAATTAAGTTTAAATTTATGATATATAAATAACCGGAGCCGACAGTATAGGATGGTTAAACCATTTCATGGTAAAGTAATCTCATTACCTTTGGGTAATTTGCCCCACTTTATAAACCATTTATGATGAGAAACCTGTATATTTTCTTCCTGCTGCTATTGGTATCGGCAGGTGTACGCTCGCAAACTGCCCCTAAAGACGTTTATGCATTTTGCTATTTTAAAGGCAGTAGTGCCGATGGCCTGCACCTGGCCGCCAGTACCGACGGGCTGAAGTGGCAAGCCCTTAAAGGCGATAGCTCTTTTTTAAAACCGGCAGTAGCTAAAGATAAGCTCATGCGCGACCCCTGCATAATACGTGGTGTCGATGGATTGTTCCACATGGTGTGGACCGTAAGCTGGAACGATAAGGGGATAGGATACGCCAGTTCAAAAGACCTCATTACCTGGTCGGAACAGGAGTTTTTACCCCTTATGGCCGCCGAAGCTGGTACCCGGAACACCTGGGCGCCCGAGGTAACCTACGATGCCAAAAGTAAGGATTACATGATTTATTGGGCCAGCACCATTACGGGCCGGTACCCCGCAGCCGATACTGTTGCCGAGAAAGGTTATAACCACCGTATTTACTATACCACTACTAAAGATTTTAAGCAATTTGCCCCAACCAAGCTGCTGTTCGACCCGGGTTTTAATAGCATCGATGCCACCATTTTGCCATACGGTAAAAAGTTCATCATGTTTTTAAAGGACGAAACCGTGAAGCCCGTGCAAAAAAATATTAAAATAGCCTATGCCGATAAACTGACCGGGCCTTACAAACAGGAAGGCGAAAAAATTACCGGCGACTACTGGGCCGAAGGGCCAACCGTACTGCAAAAAGATAAGCAGTGGATTGTGTATTTTGATAAGTACCGCAATCATAAATACGGTGCCGTTACCTCAACCGATTTAAAAACCTGGACCGATATTTCCGACCAGATCCAGCTGCCTTCGGGCATCCGTCATGGTACGGTTTTCAAGATCACCGCTGCCGAGTTTGAAAAATTGAATGCAGCGAAATAAGTAGCCACGTTAAGCTTTTTGGGCATTAGGCACTGCTACATGGCGCACCTGTGAAAAAATAAGGAAATATGAAGTTTTTTGAAAAAAAAATGAACTTATTTAAGATTCTACCAACTATATTTTTATTGCTCATTTCAGGGTTCAATGTGCAGGCGCAAGCAAGTAAAGCCGGCAAATTAGCTCCCAAACCGCTTTTTCGGGACCCTGTTTACGATGGTGCTGCCGATCCGGTGGTGATCTGGAACAAGGCTGAAAAAAAGTGGTTTATGTTTTACACCAACCGCCGTGCCAAGGATACCACTATAGGTGGAGTAGAGTGGGTACACGGTACCCGCATTGGCATAGCCGAATCAAAAGACGGGGCCACCTGGAGATACCGCGATACGGCCGACATCGGGTACCGTCCAACCAGCGGTTATACGCACTGGGCACCCGAAATTATAGAACACAAAGGCTTGTATCACATGTATTTAACTTATGTGCCGGGTGTGTTTAAAGACTGGGCACACCCGCGTAATATCCTGCATTTAACCAGTAAAAACCTGCTCAAGTGGAAATACGAATCAACCCTTAAACTGGCCAGCGATAAACTGATAGATGCCTGTGTGTTTCGTTTGCCAGATGGCAACTGGCGCATGTGGTACAATAATGAGCGCGACCATAAATCCATCTACTATGCTGACAGTAAGGATCTTTACACCTGGGTCGACGGTAAAAAGGCCGTAGCCGACCAGGGTGGCGAAGGTCCCAAGGTGTTTGAATGGAAAGGTAAATACTGGATGATAACCGATGTGTGGCGCGGTTTAGCCGTGTATAGCTCTGCCAACCTTGTGAACTGGAAACGCCAGCCCGACAATATTTTACAAGTACCCGGCACCGGCACGGATGATGGTGTAATAGGCGGGCACGCCGATATTTTAGTGCATAATAACAGGGCATACATCATCTACTTTACCCATCCCGGCCGTACTACTCCACCGGCTGCAAGTCAGTATAACAGGCAGCGTAGCTCGCTGCAAATAGCTGAGCTAAAGGAGGCAAACGGTATCATTACCTGCGATAGAGACACGCCAACTTACGTTAAACTGAACTCAAGCCAACCAGCTTCCCAATAAAGGTTTGCGGTGCATATTGTACTGTATGTGTAACAATCATGCTAAAAAGGGCTTCCCCTTCGGGGCGGTGGCGGGCTTTCAGGACGGTACAGGATACCCATTAGCTACAGTTAAAATAAATTTGACCTACAGTATTATAACCAAACCTGCATCGTTGCAGGTATAAACCGCTGTAAAACATTTAATTTATAAAATATTATGAGGACAACCTCTGTAAAATTACTGGCATTATCGTTAACTACGGTTTTTTCGGGCATGGTTATGAACGCTTGTGCCCAAAGCATTCCTTCAAGTTATAAATTTGATTTTGGAAGCGGTAAGCCTAAACCCGGTTACACACAAGTTAAACCCGGTAAAACCTATACCGATACCTATGGGTTTGATTTTGGCAGCACTGCAAAAGCTGTAACCCGAAAAAATAAAGCTAATACGGGCTTTATCACCACTGATTCCTCATTTTACTTTTCGGTAAAGGTACCCGAGGGTAATTATAAAATTACCGTAACCCTGGGAGATGCCGATGGCAGCAGCCTTACTACGGTTAAGGCCGAATCGCGGAGGTTGATGCTCGAAAAAGTAGCTACCAAGCCTGGCGAGCTTAAAAAAGTTAGTTTTATTGTAAATGTGCGTAAACCCGAAATTAGTACGGGCGGGCGGGTATCATTAAAAAGCCGTGAAAATGGCAAACTTGACTGGGATGACAGGCTAACGCTTGAGTTTTGTGATAGCAAGCCCTGTTTAGCGGCTTTGGAAATTGAAAAAGTAGAAGATCAGGTTACGGTTTACCTGTCTGGTAACTCCACCGTTGTAGACCAGGACGATGAACCCTGGGCTTCGTGGGGGCAAATGATACCGCGGTTCTTTAAACCCGGCGTAGCCATTTCCAATCATGCCGAATCGGGTCTTACATTAGGTAGTTTTGCAGGAAGTAAGCGCCTGGATAAAATCATGAGCACAATTAAACCCGGCGATTATTTATTTATAGAGTTCGGCCATAACGATCAGAAAGAGAAAGGACCTGATGACGGTGCTTACAAATCATACACCGAGCGTTTAAAACTCTTTATTAGTAAAGCCCGCGAGCGTAAAGCTATCCCGGTTATTGTTACTTCTACCGCGCGCCGTTCGTTTAACAGCGAAGGTAAAACGGTAAATACACTGGGCGATTATCCCGATGCCGTTCGCAAGGTGGCTAAAGAAGAAAATGTAGCCTTGATAGATCTTAACGAAATGAGCTCCCGTTTTTACGATGCCATGGGCGTTGAACCATCTAAAAAGGCATTTGTACATTACGCGGCCAATACATTCCCCGGCCAGACAAAAGCGCTGCAGGATAATACCCATTTTAATACCTACGGTGCTTACGAACTGGCTAAATGTATCATAGAAGGTATAAAAGCATCTGATTTAAGCTTAAAGAAATACCTGGTGGATATGCCCGCTTTTGATCCGTCGAAACCCGATGCTGTTGAAAGCTTCAACTGGCCTATGAGTCCTAAAAATTCTACTGTTAAACCCGATGGTAATTAATTAAAACAGCCGGCATGAAGAAAAGATTTTTAGGACTGCTATTGGTTTTAAGCTGCCATGCGGTAGTAACTAAAGCGCAACCGGTGCTCGAAACCGGCGCGGGTAAACTGCCCATGCCGGTTAATGAGTGGATAGATAAAGATACAGGACATAAAATTGTGCGTTTGGTGGATCGCGCCGGTGGTAATACGAGTTTTTACTTTAATAATAATTGCTTTGTGCCCCAGCGTAAAAACGAGGGCGATCTGATGGTGTTTTCGGGGGGTACACCTCAAGGCCGCCAGCTATTTACCATTAACCTAAAAACAAAACAAACCTTACAGTTAACCAATAGGCTCAAAGTTGGCGGCGAAATGGTTTGTCCTAAAACGCGCGAAGCTTTTTACCAATGCGGCGACAGTGTTTTTGCAGTCAATGTGGATACCCGTACAGAACGGTTTATTTATGCTTTCGATCCGGCGTTTAAAGGCAGGGTTGGCACCATAAATGCCGACGGTACTTACCTGGCCTGCGTAAAATCTACAGGTGAGCAGGAACGCGAGATTTTAAAACAATATCCCGAAAAGAAAGACTTTTTTCCGCGTATTTACGAGGCACATATCGAGCATACCTTATATACCCTCAATACCATAACTAAAGAACTTAAAGAGGTTAACAAAGAGAACGAGTGGACTAATCATCTGCTGTTTTCACCTACCGATCCCAATATCTTATCCTATTGCCACGAAGGGCCCTGGGAAAAAGTGGACCGTATTTGGAACTACAATATTAAAACCAGTAAATCCACCCTTATGCACAAACGTACCATGCCAATGGAAATTGCAGGCCATGAGTTTTGGTCGCCAAAGGGCAATACCGAGTGGTTCGATCTGCAAAAACCTAAAGGCCAAACTTTCTTTTTAGCCGGTTATGATCTGAAAACCCGTAAGGAAAAAATCTACGAAATGAACCGCAACGAGTGGTCTATCCACTTTAATGTAACGGCTAACGAAAAACTGTTTTGCGGCGATGGCGGCGACCCAGGCCAGGTAGCCAAAGCGCCAGATGGGATGTGGATCTATTTGTTTAGGCCCGAAGGAGACCGGTTAAAGTCGGAAAAGCTAGTGAACATGAAAAACCATGGTTACAAGCAAGAACCTAATGTGCATTTTTCGCCCGATGAAAAATGGGTCATCTTCCGCGCCAATTTTGAAGGGCACGATGAGATCTATGCCGTTGAGGTAGCTAAACCGGCAAAAGCCGAATGATATTTTTTTTAATGCCCCTCTTTAGAGGGGCAGGGGTATGTTAAACACCATACAAGATTACGAACTATGAACAAACACCTACCATTAATAGCCGCGTTTTTATTGCTGCTTAATTTGCCCCTGGCCAAAGCGGCAACCGAACCGGGCTGGGTAAAAACTGTAGGTGCCAAAAAATATCCTGCCAAAACCAAAGCCTTTTGGGTAAATAATTATGCTGCCGTTAACGATGGTAAAACCTTAAATACCAAAGCTATACAACAAGCCATTGATAAATGTGCGGCTGCGGGCGGAGGTATTGTAAAGTTTAAGCCGGGTAAATATTTAACAGGATCGTTATTTATTAAAAGTAATGTAAACCTGCAACTGGATGAAGGAGCCGAATTGTTAGGCAGCCAGCATATTGAAGACTATCCCGAAATAGATAGCCGTATAGCTGGTATAGAAATGAAATGGCCCGCTGCTTTGTTAAACATATCGGGAGCCAGTAATGCGGCTATTACGGGTAAAGGGCTGGTTAACGCCCAGGGAAAACCCTTTTGGGACCTGTATTGGAACATGCGTAAAGAGTACGAACCTAAGGGTCTGCGCTGGATAGTGGATTACGATGCCAAACGTCCGCGTACCTTACTGGTTGCCAATTCTAACAATATCACTATTAAAGATATTACCCTGCAACAGGCAGGCTTTTGGACGGTTCAATTGCTGTATTCTAACCAGGTTACGGTTGATGGAATCATTATTCGTAATAATGTGGATGGGCACGGGCCCAGTACCGATGGAATAGATGTAGATTCATCAACCCGCATATTGATACAAAATTGTGATATTGATTGTAACGACGATAATTTTTGCCTGAAAGCCGGGCGCGACTGGGACGGGCTGCGTGTGAACAAACCCACCGAGTATGTGGTGATCCGTAATTGTGTAGCTGGCGCAGGGGCTGGTTTGCTAACCATAGGAAGCGAAACCTCGGGTGGTATAAAGCACGTTTTTGCTACAGATTTAACAGGTAAGGGTACCAGTAACGGGTTAAACATCAAATCGGCCACTACGCGCGGCGGCACTGTTGAGGATATCCACTTTCAAAACATTACTATGAACGGTGTGGGCACGGTATTTCAGATCACGATGAACTGGAACCCCAGCTACAGCTATTCTAAACTGCCCGATGGTTATACAGAAAGTACGCTGCCACCACATTGGAAAAAAATGCTCACCAAAGTAGAGCCCGAAAGCAGAGGTTTACCGCATTTTAAAGATATTTATATCTCTAATATTAGAGTAACCGGTGCAAAAAAAGCGGTAAACGCTATCGGGCTTGATAATTCTGTACTGGAGAATTTTCAATTTAATAACGTAAAAATTACTGCGTTAACGGCCGGC
Organism: Mucilaginibacter terrae; assembly: GCF_042679325.1. Lineage (GTDB taxonomy): Bacteria > Bacteroidota > Bacteroidia > Sphingobacteriales > Sphingobacteriaceae > Mucilaginibacter > Mucilaginibacter terrae. Next base: position 291,286 of record NZ_JBHTMJ010000017.1, on the reverse strand, counting down.
GATGTGAAGTTTGCCCAAGGCTGGCAATGGAATAACAGCAACATCACCACTACCGATAATACCCAATTGAACATACCAAACCTGGCTCAAACCAAGCCATAACCATTTATTTTTATGACCAAGAGATCCTACTTTATTATCCTCTTTCTGCTGGCCGCAACTATGGTTGCTAATGCCCAAAGCACACCAAGGGTCATCACCTCTTTTGATGACAACTGGCTGTTTTACAAGGGCGATGCCACTGGAGCCGAGCAAACTGCTTTTAACGATAAGGCTTGGCGCAAGCTAAACGTACCACACGATTGGAGTATTGAAGGCCCGTACGACCAGGCTAACCCAACCAGCCGGGGTGGTGGCTATTTACCCGCAGGTATAGGCTGGTACCGCAAACAATTTACGCTTGGCAAGGCCAGCGCCGGTAAAAACGTAACCATTGAGTTTGATGGTGTAATGACCAATAGCGATGTGTGGATTAACGGGCATCATGTGGGCAAAAGGCCCTACGGTTATATTAGCTTTACTTATGATCTAACACCTTATATTTCTTACGATAAACCCAATATAATAGCCGTAAAGGCCGATAATAGTATTCAGCCGGCATCGCGCTATTATACTGGCGCGGGTATTTACAGGCATGTAAGGCTGGTGCAATATAACCCGGTGCATTTTACTCCCTGGAGCGTGTATGTAACCACACCGGTTGCCACAACAGCAAAGGGCACGGTTAAAGTGCAGGCGCAAGTGGTAAATCCTACTAAAATAGCAGCCGATTATAAAGTAACCACTACCATTATAGATGCCACCGGTAAAACGGTAAGCACGGCAAGCAACAGCCAAACTGTAGCCGCAGGTAAAATGGCCGATTATACTTTAGAAGCGCAGGTGGCCGATCCTAAACTCTGGAATTTGGATCAGCCCGTACTTTACACTGCTGTAACACGTGTTGTTAAAGGCAGCGAAGTAATAGACGGTGTAAAAACCACTTTCGGTATTCGCGAAGCCAAATTTGAGGCCGCTACCGGCTTTTGGCTTAATGGTAAAAACATTAAAATTAAAGGCGTTTGCTTACACCACGATGGCGGCGCTGTAGGCGCAGCCGTACCGTTAGGTGTTTGGGAAGAACGCTTTAAACTACTTAAAGAAGCCGGTGTGAACGGTATCCGTACTTCGCACAACCCGGTGGCACCTGAGTTTTTAGACCTGTGCGACCGTATGGGCTTTGTGGTGATGGACGAAACCTTTGATACCTGGACGGCTGCCAAAAACAACGGCGAAAAAGGCTATAACCTATACTTTACCGAGTGGTGGGAACGCGATACCCGCGATATGGTGATGCGCGACCGTAATCATCCATCTGTAGTAATTTATAGTGTTGGTAACGAAATACATGATAGCCTGAAAGATTCGGCCGGGTTTAAAAAATACCGCGATCAGCAAAATTTGGTACATCAGCTCGATCCGGGACGTCCTGTTACCATGGCCTTGTTCCGTCCAAACGTATCGGGCGTTTATGCCAACGGCTTTGCTGCTATGATGGATGTGGTAGGTCAAAACTACCGCGAAAACGAATTGGTAGCTGCGCATGAGGCTCACCCCGATTGGAAAGTGATTGGTACCGAGAATACCCACGTATTAAACATGTGGCTGGCCCTGCGCGATAAGCCTTACATGGCCGGTCAGTTTTTATGGACCGGTATTGATTACCTGGGAGAAGCCGACTGGCCCGAAACCACGAACAACCAGGGTTTATTTGACCGCGCTGGTGGCTGGAAACAACAGGCCCTGCAACGCCAGAGTTGGTGGAGCGATAAGCCGGTGGTGCACATCGTTCGAAAATCGGATAATGCAGGTGCCGGTAACTGGGTAGCCAACTGGACCCCGACCGATTTTGATACCTACGATAATGCCAAAGTGCAGATCTACAGCAATTGCGATGAAGTAGAGTTGTTCCTCAACGGAAAATCTGAAGGAGTAAAAAGCAAGCCTGCCAACGATTCGCCACGCGAATGGGACCTTACCTTTGAGAAAGGGACTATCAGGGCTGTAGGCCGCAATAAAGGCAAAGAAGTAGCCTCCGAAGAATTTAAATCGGCTGGTGCGCCAGCTAAAATAGTGTTAAGCGCGAGTCAGAATAAGTTAAGCAATAACTGGGATGCTGTATCTATAGTAAAAGCAACCCTGGTTGATGCCAACGGCATACCCTGCCCCAATGCCGATAACCTCATAAAGTTTGCCATTACCGGTGCAGGCATGATACAAGCGGTTGATAACGGAAATATTTTAAGTCACGAAGCCTACCAGGCCAGCGAGCGTAAGGCATTTCAGGGCAACTGTATAGCTATTGTAAAAGCAACCGCCCCCACAGGTACCATCATCTTTAAAGCCAGTATGGCCGGTTTACCCGATGCTACGCTCACCTTACAAGTAACCAAATAATCCGATCTTCTCTTTTAAGCCCTCCCTCCCGGGGAGGGTTTGGGAGGGGCTTCTTTAAACCATTATTGTAAATAACACTCATACCACTATAAACCAATATATGAAAGCATTAAAAATTACCGCATTAGGAGTAATGGCCCTAATGGTCACCCTGGCTTTTAAGCAGCCAGCCAAGCCGGTTATTTATTTAATTGGCGACTCTACCGTTCGTAATTCTGACAAAGAAACTTGGGGCTGGGGCTCCATCATTGGGCAGTATTTTGATCTGGATAAGGTTGGTGTAAATAACCAGGCCATGGCCGGTAGAAGTACGCGCACTTTTATTAAAGAAAACCGCTGGCACCGGGTTGATTCGATGTTGAAAAAAGGCGATTATGTACTCATGCAGTTTGGCCATAACGAAGGTAGTAAACCCGATACCAACAAGGCCGGTTACCGTGGCGTGCTTAAAGGCACCGGCGAAGATACCGTAAGCCTGACCTGGCCCAACGGAACTAAAGAAACCGTTCATACCTACGGCTTTTACCTGCGTAAATTCATCCGTGAAGCCAAAGCTAAAGGTGCTACGCCAATTGTGCTGTCGATGATACCGCGTAACCAGTTCAAAGATGGTAAAGTACTCCGTGCCGATAAAGATTATGGCAAATGGGCTAGAGAAATTGCCGAGCAGGAAAAAGTGGCGTTCATAAACCTCAATGGCATTACGGCCGATAAATATGATGTTTGGGGAGCCGATTCGGTAAAGAAATTTTTCCCTTCCGATCATACCCATCCCAACAAAATGGGTGCTACCGTAAACGCGCAATCGGTGGTAGAAGGCATAAGGGCTAATAAATCTATCCAGTTGAATAAATACCTAAAATAATAAGCAAATGTTGAGTAATAAAGTAAAAACCGGTTTAGCCGGCATAGCGCTGGCGGTAATCACCAGTGTACTGTTTTCCTTCATCCAAAAACCTAAACCTACGCTGTACCTCGTGGGTGATTCTACCGTGAAGAACGGCAAAGGCAAAGGCGATGGCGGCTTATGGGGATGGGGCAATTATATTGGAAGCTATTTCGATACTACAAAAATTAATGTGGAAAACAATGCCTTAGGCGGAACCAGCAGCCGTACCTTTCAAACCCAGGGCTGGTGGGATAAGGTACTGGTGAAAATTAAACCGGGAGACTATGTAATGATGCAGTTTGGTCATAACGATTCGAGCCCGCTGGTTGACAGTTCACGCGCCCGCGGCACCATTAAAAACAATAGCGATGAGTCACAGGAGCTTTATAATCCACTAACTAAAAAAACCGAAGTTATCCATAGTTATGGCTGGTACCTGCGTAAAATGATTGGGGAAGCTAAAGCAAAAGGCGCAACGGTAGTGGTATGTTCCCTTATTCCGCGCGATAGCTGGAAAAACGGTAAGGTTAACCGCAGTACCGATAGTTACGGTTTGTGGGCTTCGCAAGCTGCCAAACAAGCCGATGCAACGTTCATAGATTTGAATACGCTGGTAGCCGATGTGTATGACCAGGAAGGGCAAGACAAGGTAGGCACCGTATATTTTACCAGTAAAGACCATACCCACACCATTGAGGAAGGTGCTAAACTAAACGCAAAACTGGTTGCCGGGGGTATTAAATCGGCTTCTAAACTGTCGTTAAGCAAGTATTTGAAATAATACAGACGACTATATCTTAATTAAAATGTTAGTATGAGCTTGTGGAAGACTTAACAAATTGTATAAGAATTCCACAAGCTCATACTAACAACTATTTTATTACGGGGTTCAAATAAATTTCAGGCCCAGGCAAGGGTAAAACCTTGTATGGGTATCATTATCATAACCAACCTTTATGCAGAAGAGACATTTACTTATTACCCTATTGGTCATGATGGGCATGGCAGGCGTAAAGCAGGTAACTGCACAAGAATTGCCAACGGCAAGGGCTAAGTACAACTTTAATATTGGTTGGAAACTGTTAAGCGGCGATACCACAGGCGCCGAAAAGCCGGAATTTAACGACGCCGCCTGGAAAAGTGTAACTCTGCCGCACGCCTTTAATGAGGATGATGCGTTTAGTAAAGACATTCATGATTTGGGCGTGGGTATTAGCTGGTATCGCAAAAAGTTCCGTGTACCTGCGGGCAGTGCTGGTAAAAAGCTGTTTTTAGAGTTTGAAGGTATCCGTCAGGGAGGCGAGTTTTACCTCAATGGCAAATCTATTGGCCTGAGCGAAAATGGGATTATGGCCTTTGGTTTTGATATTACCGATAAGGTGAACCTCGATGGTGATAACGAAATTGCAGCCCGTATAGATAACCGCTGGGACTACCGCGAAAAGGCCACCAACAGCCAGTTTCAATGGAATAACGCTAACTTTTATGCCAATTACGGAGGTATCAACAAAAACGTAAATTTATACGTAACCGATAAACTGTACCAAACATTTCCCTTATATTCTTCCTTTAAAACTACCGGAACTTACATTTATCCGCATGATTTTGATGTAAAAGCGCGCAAAGCCACCATTACGGTAGAAGCGGAGGTAAAAAATGATAACACTTCGCCTCAAACAGTTCAACTGGAAGTTTCGGTTGCCGACAGGGATGGTAAAATTATCAAAACAGTAACAGCTGGTAAGGCTACCATAGCTGCCGGGCAAATGCAGGTTTTAAAAGCCGACCTGCCGCTAACCAACCTCAACTTTTGGAGCTGGGGCTACGGCTATTTATATGATGTGTACACCACCCTTAAAGTAAACGGTAAGGCCGTTGATGTGGTAAAAACCCGTACAGGTTTCCGCAAAACCGAATTTGCTAATGGCATGGTTACTTTGAACGACCGCGTGCTGCAAATGCACGGTTATGCGCAGCGCAGTACCAACGAGTGGCCGGCTTTAGGCAGCGATGTGCCGGCCTGGATCAGCGATTACAGTAACGGATTAATGGTAGAAAGCAATGGCAACCTGGTACGCTGGATGCATGTAACCCCTTCTAAACAGGATGTAGAATCGTGCGATAGGGTAGGACTCATTCAGGCTATGCCTGCGGGGGATGCCGAGGGCGACCCTAAAGACCGCCGCTGGCAGCAACGTTTGGAGGTAATGCGCGACGCCATCGTTTATAACCGAAATAACCCGAGCATCCTGTTTTATGAGTCTGGTAATAAGGGCGTTATCGAAGAGCACATGAAAGACATGAAGGCTATCCGCGATGAGTTTGACCCGCATGGTGGCCGAGCTTCGGGCTCGCGCGAAATGCTGGATAATAAAACCAACGCCGAATACGGAGGTGAAATGCTGTATATTAACAAAAGCGCCCGCATCCCTTTTTGGGCTATGGAGTACTCACGCGATGAAGCCTTGCGCAAATACTGGGACGAATTTAGTCCTCCGTACCACAAAAATGGCGACGGCCCCAAATACAAACAGGAAAGCGGCTTTAATTACAACCGTAACCAGGATTCGCACGCGGTAGAAAATGCCGTTCGCTGGTACGATTACTGGCGCGAGCGTCCGGGTACGGGCAAAAGGGTAAGTTCGGGCGGAGTAAATATTGTGTTCTCCGATTCTAATACTCATTTCCGTGGTACCGAAAACTATCGCCGCAGTGGCGAGGTTGATGCCCTGCGTATTCCTAAAGATGGTTATTATACGCACAAGGTAATTTGGGATGGCTGGGTTGATCCTAATAAAAAGGGCATTCATTTAGTAGGCCACTGGAATTATAAGGCAGGAACCCAAAAAGATGTGTATGTGATTTCAACCGGCGATAGAGTTCAATTACAGCTTAACGGTAAATCATTAGGCTACGGTGAGCAAAGCAACCAGTTCGTGTTCACCTTTAAAAATGTGAGTTACCAGCCAGGCGAGTTAAAAGCCATCAGTTTTGATAAAGCCGGTGTGAAATTAAACGAAGAAACTTTAAGAACAGCCGGCGAGCCTGCTGCTTTAAAACTGACCCCGCATGTTGGCCCTACTGGCTTAATGGCCGATGGCAGTGATATTGCCCTGGTAGATGTTGAAGTGGTGGATGCCAAAGGCCAGCGATGCCCAACGGCATTAAATATGGTCAACTTTACCGTAAGTGGTCCTGCCGAATGGCGCGGCGGTTTAGCTCAGGGACCGGGCAACTATATCCTGGATAAAAGTTTGCCGGTGGAGTGCGGTGTGAACAGGGTGATCATACGCTCGCTTCCTCAAGCCGGTACCATTAAAATAGAAGCTAATGCCAATGGTTTAAAAGGAACGGCTCTTACGCTTACCTCAAAACCGGTGCAGGTAAACAACGGCATCACCAGTTACTTCAGTTCGGCAGCATTAAAAGGAAGTCTGCAACGCGGACCAACGCCTGCTGGCCCATCATATACGGTAAGTCGTGAAGCTATCGGTATTGCAAGTGTAACCGCAGGTTCGCATTTGGATAGTGCCAAAGCCAGCTTTGATGATAACGAACTAAGCAACTGGAAAAGCGATGGCAAGGTAGAGAACGGCTGGATCAAATATACTTTTGCCAAACCCGAACTCATTAACGAGGTAACTATGAAGCTGGAAAACTGGCGCAACCGTAAATACCCCATCCGCATAAAAGTGGATAACCAGGTGGTATTTACCGGCGAAACTACGCAAAGTTTAGGTTATGTAACTTTACCACTAAAACCTGTTACTGGTAAAACATTAACGGTAGAACTGATAGGCGCCAATACCGATAAAGACGGCTTTGGCTTGGTTGAGGTTACCGGTAAAAAAGATGCCGGTGGTATGGCTATCCCTGCAAAAAAGAGCACAGCTATTTTAGCTATAAACGAAATTGAGATCTATCATAAATTATAATACGTATTGATGAGTAAATTAACACTTCCGGTATTGGTGGCAGGTTTGCTGCTGGTTGCCCCCTTTAAAGGTTTACAGGCGCAAAAACTTCCTTCTAAAGCTAAAATTGTAAGCGATATGGCACTGGCCAATAATTATTTCGTAAAGAAATGGCCCGATCCGGGTACGCCAACCAATGTAAATAAAGTGCGTACCAGCAACCTGTGGACCCGTGCCGTGTACTACGAAGGATTAATGGCCCTGCACAAGATAGATCCTAAAAGGGAATACTATAAATATGCATTTGATTGGGGAATGTTTCATAAATGGGAACCACGCGATGGCCTGAAAACCCGTAATGCCGATAATCAATGCTGCGCTCAAACTTACATTGAGCTTTACGAGATCGACAAAAAGCCCGAATACATTGAGCCCATCAAAAAGAATATTGATATGATGCTGGCCGGCGAAAAAATTGACGACTGGAACTGGATAGACGCGCTGCAAATGGCTATGCCGGTGTTTGCCAAATTGGGTGCTATTTATAAAGATGACCGGTACTATGAAAAAATGTACGAGATTTATAAATACTCCAAAGATGTGCATGGTGGTAAAGGTTTGTACAATGCGCAGGAGCGTTTATGGTGGAGGGATAAAGATTTTGTTCCGCCGTATAAAGAGCCAAATGGCGCTAATTGCTACTGGTCTCGTGGCAATGGCTGGGTGATAGCCGCAATGGTACGCGTGTTAGAAGTGATGCCTAAAAACGCCCCTCACCGCGCCGAGTACCTGAAGATGTATAAGGATATGATAACAGCCCTGGTGCCCCTGCAACGTACCGATGGTTACTGGAACGTGAGTTTAATGGACCCTACCAATTACGGCGGTAAAGAACTGACAGGTACCGCTTTATTTGCTTACGGCATGGCCTGGGGTATTAACAACGGCGTGTTAAAAAAGAAAACTTATCAGCCCATTATAACCAAAGCATGGAACGCTATGATTAAAGATTGCCTGCACCCCGATGGTATGCTGGGCTTTGTACAAGGCACAGGTAAAGAACCCAAAGATGGTCAGCCGGTAACGTACGATCATATTCCCGATTTTGAAGATTACGGTTTAGGTTGCTTTTTACTGGCCGGTAGCGAGGTTTACAGATTAAGCAAGTAATGAAGAGATTTTATAGGTTACTGGTTTTAAGCATAGCTGCACTTTCGGGCGCACACGCACAAACCGTTAAAGGTTTAGTGAAGGATGGTAGCAACTATGTATTTAAAGTTAAAGGCGAAAGTGTAAAGCTGCAGTTTTGCTCGCCCACTATGTTCCGGTTGCGGATGAGCCAGGGCGGTAAGTTTGAGGCCGATGAGTTTTTAATGCAGGAAAGTTATAGCTGGCCTAATGTGGCGGTTAAGGCAGCATCAACTAAAACCGGTGTAACATTAAGCACGGCCAGTATTAAAGTACAGATCAGTAATGTACCATTTAAAGTAAGTGTATATAATTTAGCAGGTAAGCTTTTATCGGCCGATGCGGATGGTGCCTGGAAAAAAGGCGAAGCTTCGGGCAGTACCAAGCTGTTGCAGGCCGACGAGCACTTTTTTGGCTTTGGCGAGCGTATGAACTTTATAGACCAACGCAATAAAAAACTGAACCTGAATGTTGGACGTGGCAAGAGCATAAACGAGAACCATTTAGTTGGTGCTTACAATATTAACGAAGCCAACTATGCGCCTGTGCCGTTTTTTATGAGCACGCGTGGTTATGGTGTGTTCCTGCATTCGGCTAATGCCACTACCTGGGATATGGGCAGCCATAATAATGAGCAATACAGTTTTAGTACCAAAGGCGGCGAACTGGACTATTACTTTATGTACGGCCCCGATTTTCCGGCCATTCTTAAAAGCTATTTGTCCATAACCGGTAAAGCGCCTATGCTGCCCAAATTTGCTTTCGGTTTACACATGGGTACCTATAGCGGCGGCACCTGGAGCCATGAAGAGCAAACGTCGGATGCTTATGTGGTAGCACTGGCCCGCAAAATGCGCGAAATGGGTATTCCGGTAGATATTTTGATACTGGATTCTACCTGGCGTTTGTTTGGTAAAATCGGCGGCAAAGGGGCTACTTCTTTTGAGTGGCGCGAAACCTTTAAAAACCCCAAGGCCATGTTCGATAGCATTTATGCTATGGACTATAAAATTATTGGCCTGCACCTGCGCCCGCGTTTTGATAATGGTAAAACATACGATCTGCTTGACCAGGCCCGCGCCAAAGGATATACCTTTCCTGAGAACGGTAAGCCCGGCGAGTTCGTTAATTTTTTTGATCAAAAAGCTACAGACTGGTGGTGGAACAACGGCGTAATGCGTGTAGCATCCATCGGTGCCAAAATGTTAAAGACTGATGAAGGCAGCGCTTTTGGTGCATTAGCCAACGAAAGCGATAAGGTAGGCCCAACCGGTAAAGATGCCGAAAAGCTACACAATGTTTTCCCTATCGCTTATGCTAAAGCACCATACTTAAAGTTCCAGGAACTGAACGGTTTCAGAGGCGTGAACCAAACCCGCGAGGGTTATGCCGGGATTCAACGTTACCCATATATTTTTGCGGGCGACTGGCCGAGCGAGTGGCAATACTTTGCCCCGGTTATTAAGGCAGGTTTAAATATCGGTCTTTCGGGCGTGGGTTACTGGTCGCACTGTATGGGGGGGTTTGAGCACGTGGCCGATCCTGAGCTGTACATCCGTTGGGTTCAGTTCGGTATGTTTAGTCCGGTGGCTATGGTATTCGGCATGGATCATCCCGGCTATAAAGAACCCTGGAACTATGGTGCCGATGCATTGGGTAATTTTAAGAAATACGATCACCTGCGTTACCGTTTAACGCCCTACATCTACAGCAATGCCTATACCCAATATGAGAGTGGACTGCCATTGATGCGCGCACTGGTACTGCAATACCAAAACGACCCCAATGTATATGATATTGCCGATCAGTACCTATTTGGCAACAACATCATGGTGTGCCCGGTAACTACCAAAGGTGCCCAAACCCGCACCGTTTACCTGCCCGAAGGCAACTGGGTAAACTACTGGAGCGGCGAAAAATATACAGGCAAACAGTATGTTCACATATTAAGTCCGCTTGACCAATTGCCCATGTTTGTGAAAGCAGGCAGCATTATCCCTATGCAGCCCGAAATGAACTACATGGATGCCAAACCGGTTGATGAGATTACGCTGGATATTTATCCATCGGCCAGTTCGAGCTTTGACCTATATGAAGATGACGGCCTGAGCCTGAAATATAAACAAGGAGATTTTAGTCAAACACATATCAGCAGTGTTTTAACCGCAATAAATTACAGCTTAACCATTAGCAAGCCGCAAGGTAAATTCATACCAACAAGTCATGCCTATACGGCCAAAATACATTGGGATAAAGGAGCCCCCGGCAGCGTAACCGAAAACGGTGAGGCTGTAAAAAAAGCCGGTAATGCCGATGACCTGGTTAAAGCATCGGGCTGGTATTATGACAAAGAAGCCAAATTGCTTTGGATAAAAACCATCCATAGTAACCGGGAGCATATTGCGGTTAGCGTAAAGTAACTATTTGACTTTGTAGAAGCCACATATCAAAAGGTATGTGGCTTTTTTGTGATTTTTTTTTATATAAACCATGGGTGCGGTCAGTGCCATTAAGTTAAGGGATTAATAATGCTCCGTAGAGCTACCTGTTTATATCAAAGAGGTAAGCGTGTTTTTATACCTCGTAGAGGTTACCCTTAATAGCTATTTAGGGGTAGCACCTACGGCGCAAAATATTCATTAATACAAATTACTACAAACAGGTAGCCCCTAACGGGGCATAAAACACTAACTTAAATACATTGGGGGTGCGGTGGAACGGTGCGTTTGGCGGGGCGGGGTTTTGCCGCTAAGCTTTGCAACTGGGTTACCTGTTATTGGATTAAACCCCTCCCTGCCTTCCCCAGGGAGGGATGTAGCTTCGGTTATGTTGGCTATTTTATCTCTTTAATCAATTTCTTATCCACCGACCCCTTCGGCAGTATTTCAAACCCGGTAACTTTATTCAACTGATACAGAGGCTGCCCGTTGGGTACCTGCGCCTTAACCTGGTTTAAAGTAATCCCTTTTACATCATCCAAAATAATGGGTACACGGGTTTCGGTTGATAAAAAGCTGACTTCTACATTGTTGAGCTTGATGTTTTTGGCATGGCGAATAAAGAAACCGTAAGCGGGCAGTACACCAAACTTTTCGGGTTCGGGGTAAAGCTTTTCATGCTCGGGCACTATCTGCTGAATTTTACTGACAGCCGAATCGATAGGCCGGTAATAAATGCGGATATTGTTCAGCTGCACATCCTCAATATCGTGCCCGGGGATGCCGGTAATTAAGGAAGAAAAGTGCGAATCGGCGTTGTAAACCACTAAATTGCTGATTATTACCCGCTTTAAACTACCTACCGGTGTACCGGCAGGCGCGCGCATACGGGCACCCAGGCGCAAAAATATAGGCGAATTCACTACATCGCGCATGGTAATGTTGGTAATGGTAATATCCTCTAAACTGGCGCCATCAACGGTTTCTAATGCCAGGCCACGGCAAAACTGAAAAGTACAGTTGCTAATAGCAATGTTCTTAAAGCCGCCATTACTTTCGGTACCAAATTTAATGCGACCGGTTGGCCCCTCATGGTCGGGTACCAGTTTGGCTTCTTTGCGCTGGTAAGTGCCATCGGCAAAGGTACCCCGGTCAAAACCGCTTACATTACAGTTGGTTATGGTAATATTTTCGCAGGCACGGTTATAGCCCAAAGCATAAGAGCTTTTCAAACAAATACCATCATCCCAGGGCGAATTAATGGCGCAGTTGGCTATGCGCACGTTTTGGCAGCAGTCAATATCCATGCCGTCGCGGTTGGTATCCATCATCACATTGTCGATGGTAAGATGGTCTACCCCGGTTGCTAACAACCCGAAATGGCCGCCGTACAATACTGTAAAATCCTTAAGCATTACATTGCGGCAAAGTTTTAGTGCTATGGCCTTGTTACCCTGGGTACTGCCCGGCCTGGAATTACGGGTTAGCCCTTTACCCCAGATTTTACCCGGCCCTACAATGGCAATGTCCTGCAGGTTTTCGCCCCAAATGAGGCTATTATGCCAGTGGCTGTGGCCAAAATCCTGGTATGCGCCACCGGCTGGGTTAGGTTCGGCCTCGTCTAAACCGCTATCGGCAGCTATTAAAGTGCAGCCTTGTTCGAGCCGCAGGGTAATCTTACTTTTAAGGTGGATAGAAGCACTTAGGTAATTACCCGCCGGAAAATATACGGTACCACCACCCGCTTCGGCTGCGGCATTAATAGCCTGATTAATGGCTTTGGTATCTAAGGTCTCTCCGTCGCCTTTAGCACCATAGATACGGATGTTGTACCAGTTAGCTTGTGCAAAACCGTTGGCCGCCAAAAGTACTATAGAAAATAAGAGGATAAATCGCTTCATTAATTGTTCAGACTTCTTCATTAAATTACATATTTTTTCAAAACACAATTATTATTGGATGGAAGAGGCGATGCGATCGCCGACCCATGTTTTAGTACTTATGGCAGATGAGTGCAAGGTAGAAATCGCAAGGTGCTAAACTGCTACTGCCACTCACCCATGCCACTCCTTCGCCTCTAACCTCAAACTTTCCTCCTTGGGGAGGGGTGCGGTAGGAACAGTGCGGTAGCAGGGAGGGGTTTAACTGTTAAGCTTTGTGAAATGGCTGCTTGTCTTCGGGTTAAACCCCTCCCTGCCCTCCCCTGGGAGGGATGTATTGGCTACCACTCACCCCTGCCACTTTTCGCCTCGGACTTCAGACTTCGGACTTCCCGACTTCATACTTTCTCCTACTTAACCTTTTGAACTCCTTCGCCCGTCATCACCACACGCTTCATGGTGCCATCGGGGTTATAATACAAATAATCTATACAAACCGAGCGGTGGAAACTGCCATGATCAGGCGTTATGGCGCCGTTGTGGTAAATGAAATAATCTTTACCCTTAAAGGTAATAATAGCTTGGTGGTTGGTGTTAGAATTGCCTGCTATTTCGTTAAGGATGCCTTTGTACTGCCAGGGGCCTTTAATGCTGCGGCTCATGGCATAGGCAATTTTTTCGGGGAATAAGGTAGCGTACGATAGGTAAAACCAGCCATTACGTTTGTGCAGCCAGGGCGCTTCGGTAAATTTGTGCAGTCCTTCTACTTTCATAATTGGGCCGTCCAGTTCAGTCATGTTGCTGTTGAGTTTGGCGTAGTGGCAAGTAGTATTGCCCCACATGAGGTAGGCCTGACCGTCATCGTCAATAAAAACGGTGGGGTCAATATCGTCCCAGCTAATTTTGGCCTCGGTGGTCATATCGTTGGTAATTATAGCCGATCCGCGGGCATCTTTAAACGGACCGATCGGGCTGTTGGACACGGCTACACCAATAGCCTTGCCATGTATAGTGCCGTGGTTAATAGCCACGTACCAGTAAAACTTGCCGTTGCGCTCAATTACCTGCCCGGCCCAGGCATCGTCTTTTGCCCAGGCGAAGTCCGTAGTTTTGAGGGGGATGGAGTGCTCGGTCCAGGTTACCATATCGGGCGATGAAAATACCAGCCAGTTGTGCATTACATAGCGGGCCTGGTTTTTGGGTGCCACATCGTTACCGGTGTACAGGTAAACTTTATCTTTGTAAACCATCGCAGCCGGATCGGCAGTGTATTTATGCGTAATAATAGGGTTGCCTGTGGAATGGATCACGGTATCGGCAATGGTTTGTGCATAGCCGAAATTCCCCAGCAAGCCCGATAGTGCCAGCAAAGCGGCGGCTTTTAAAACAGAAAAATCAACAATTTTCATAAGTTATAATCGGTATATCTATTAGCATTATGGCCCGGTTAGTAAACCATAGCAATATTACTTTAAAACTTATAAGGGTAAGCTAACATACCTAAATTGGGATCAATAACCATCCTGTGGTATCATGCAAGCATTTATAACGGCTGGGTGCTAATAATCTATAAAAAAGTTACCCTTAAAACATGACGGTTCAGGATAGATGAATTAGCCTGAGTAAGTACATTGTGCCCAATAAACCAATTATTAAACTTATTAAAACCACCATTTGTCAGTATTATTCAAACAGGTAGTAGGCTACGGTTACGTGGTAAATATATTAAATGTTAAACTGACAGTTACGGGTTTTGCTAAAAAAGCATAATTCATTAAACATGCCCAAAGCAGTTTGCCGATGTATTTTGCTGGGCCAATATTTAAGTTATCCTATTCTATGAAAGTAAATTTTTACGCAGGGTGCATGCGTTTTTTGAAGCCGTTGGCTTTATTCCTGTCGCTATTAGTCACAACACTTTTACAGGCTGCAACCCCGCCGGGTGCCACACAAATCAAATACCTGTCGGGTAAAGATAACCGCACCAATATACAGTGGGATTTTTACTGTACCGGTGGTCGTAAAAGCGGTTACTGGACCAAAATTGCCGTACCTTCCTGCTGGGAACAACAAGGTTTCGGTAGCTATAATTACGGGCGCGATTATAAAACCTACGGAAAAAACTTCCGCTTTGCCGATGAGCAGGGCATGTATAAAATGAATTTCCAGGTGCCGCAAGCCTGGGCCAACATGGATGTGTACCTGGTTTTCGAGGGATCCATGACCGATACCGAAGTAAAGATCAACGGCAAGGCTGCCGGTGAAAAACACCAGGGCGCTTTTTACGAATTTAAATACAACATCAGCAATAAACTGAAATTTGGCGGCAGCAATACGCTCGAGGCTACCGTAAGCAAAATGAGTGCCGATGCCTCGGTAAATAACGCCGAGCGTTTGGCCGATTACTGGGTATTTGGCGGCATCTTTCGCCCGGTTTATTTGGCAGCTTATCCTAAGCAACACATTAGCCGCATAGCTGTTGATGCGCAGGCCAACGGCGATTTTAAAATGCAGGTTTACCCCGAACACCTGAAACAAAACCTGCAGGTGGTTACCCAAATAACCGACTTAAAAGGTAAAGTTTTGAAAAGTGTTACCGCCAATGTGAAGTCTACCGATTCGGTACTGAACATGGCCGCTAAAGTAAGCAACCCTTTAAAATGGACTTCAGAAACACCCAACTTGTACAAAGTTAATGTAGCGTTAAAATCGGGGGCAAGTATCATTTACCAAACCACCGAAAAATTTGGTTTCCGTACTATCGAGATCCGTAAGGGTGATGGAATTTACCTTAACGGGGTTAATATTAAAATGAAAGGCATTAACCGTCATAGCTGGTGGCCCGAAACCGGTAGAACCCTTAACGACGATATTCAGCTTATGGACGTAAAGCTGATGAAGCAAATGAACATGAACGCCGTGCGGATGTCTCATTACCCGCCCGATAAGAAATTCCTGGAGATCTGCGATTCCTTAGGATTATATGTGCTGGATGAACTGGCCGGCTGGCAAAAGGCTTACAGTACCAACGCCGGTAAAAAGCTGGTAAAAGAACTGGTGATCCGCGATGCCAATCACCCATCCATCATTTTTTGGGATAACGGTAACGAGGGGGGTACCAATAAGGAACTGGACCAGTATTTTACCCAATATGATTTTTCTAAACGCCCGGTGATCCACCCGCACCATCGACCCGGTAATGCGTTTAACGGTATAGACTGCAATCACTATGAAGATTATTACAGCACGCAAAAGATCCTGAATGATTCGTTGATTTACATGCCTACCGAGTTTCTGCATGCGCAGGACGATGGTGGCGGCGCAACCGCGTTAGCCGACTTTTGGGACCTGCACTGGAAATCGAAACGCTCGGGCGGTGGTTTCATTTGGGCCTTGGTTGATGAAGGCATTGTACGTACCGACCAAAATAACATCATTGACGTTAACGGCGTGAACGCCCCCGATGGGGTATTAGGCCCGCACCGTGAAAAGGAAGGTAGTTTTTATGCCATGCGCGAAATATTTTCGCCCGTACATATTACCCTGAAAGAACTGCCTGCCAATTTTAATGGCAGCATACCGGTAGAGAACCGTTTTCATTATACCAACTTAAACCAGTGTACTTTTAACTGGGAACTGGTAGACTACCGCAAGCCTAACGAGCAGGATGGCGGCTATATCACCAAAAAAAACGGCACCCTTACCAGCCCATCCATTGCGCCGGTAACTATGGGTAACCTGCAAATTAATTTACCGGCCGATTGGAAAAGCTATGATGCCTTAACACTATCGGCCTACGATCCGTTCAAGAACCAAGTGTACCGCTGGGTTTGGAAAAATAATAACGAGCGTTTGTTGAACAAAATAATGGACCTTAACGGCAAAAGCGCTGTACAGGTGGCCGAAACTGATAGTACCCTGCAACTCAAAGCCGGTACCATTAGCATCATGTTCAGCAAAAGGAACGGGCAGATCATTAGCATGACGGGTAACACCGGCGATAACCTGTCGTTTGGTGGCGGGCCAACCTTGGTAAGCGGTAATGCTACGTTTAAAGACATCCGTCACCGCCAGGAAGCCGACGGAGAACTGATAGAAGTGACCTACACCGGCGACCTGAAATATGCCCGCTGGAAAATGTTTGGCAGCGGCTGGGTAAGTCTCGATTATGAGTACAGCCTTCCGCAAGGGGATTATCCGTACGCCGGTATTACCTTTACCTACCCCGAAAATTATGTACTGGGTGCCAAGTGGCTGGGCAAAGGCCCGTACCGCGTTTGGAAAAACCGTTTGCAGGGCGTAACCGATAACGTTTGGATAAATGCCTACAACAACACCCAAACGGGTAGTGCTCCCTGGATTTTTCCTGAATTTAAAGGCTATTTTGCCAGCGTTACCTGGATGGAAATGAATACGGTACAGGGTAAATATATTATAGCGGCTAAAGAACCTAATTTATACGTACGGCTGTTTGATTTTTACGGGCTATCAGGTATTAAGCCTGCACCGGCCTTGCCGTCGGGTAATTTGTCTTTCCTGGATGCCATACCGCCCATGGGTACCAAACTGGCTTTAGGAGTGGATATGAATACGCCCAAATTAGGTCCGGCCGGGGAGTTAAACCACCTCAGCGGCACCACCAAGCGTACCCTGTATTTCTATTTCGGACTGGTAGAGCAAGCAGCTAAAGGCAAGCAAAACTTTACCCGCCCGGTTAAAGATGAGTTGTTTGATAGCACACCGTCACAACCTGCATCCAAGCCATAAACCAGTAAAACCGTTGCGGGGGGAGACATCAAGTATTGTGTCTCTACAGTAAACCCAGCCGCCCGTTCGAGCGTCCACGCTTGAACAGGCAATCGGGTTGTTATAAACTAACGTACCCGTTATTGCTGGGGGACACACCAAGTATTGTGTCTCTGCAATTAAACCCAGCGTAGAGGCACAATACTTTGTGTCTCTATATTAAAACGAATAGCGTAGAGACACAATACTTGGTGTCTCTGTATTAAAGCGAATAGCGTAGAGACACAATACTTGGTGTCTCTATAATAAAACGAATAGCGTAGAGGCACAATGCTTTGTGTCTCTCTTTTAACATACTAAAGAGAAGAACCAATGGAAAAAGTAGCCTTTAAAATGAAGCTTAAACCGGGCTTTAAAGATGAATACCAAAAACGGCACGATGAAATTTGGCCCGAACTTTCGGCCTTGCTGAAAGTCAACGGTATTAGCGATTACACCATTTTTTTAGATGAAGAAACGAATACCTTGTTTGGCGTGCAACTGCTTTCGGGCCAGTCATCACAGGATTTAGGCACTACCGCCATTGTGCAAAAATGGTGGGCTTACATGGCCGATATTATGGAAACCAACCCCGATAATTCGCCCGTAAGTACACCGCTTACCAAAGTGTTCCACCTCGATTAACCTTTACACCTGCTGCCATGTTCATCAACCGATATTTATTCATCACCGCCCTTGCCTTAGCCGCTACTTCAGGCATGGCCCAAAAAGCTAAGCAAACTACCTCGGTTTGGCCGGCCGTACGCACCGAAACCCGTCCCTGGACCCGCTGGTGGTGGATGGGTAACGCCGTTGACGAAAAAAACCTGGGTACTGTGCTGCGTACTTACCGGCAGGCCGGTTTGGGCGGCGTAGAAATTACGCCTATTTACGGTGCCATAGGTTACGAAAGCCGGTATATAGATTTCCTTTCGCCCAGGTGGCTGGCTATGCTGAACTACACTACCAAAACCGCTGCCCAACTGGGCATGGGGGTAGATATGAACACCGGTACGGGCTGGCCTTTTGGCGGACCGCAAGTTACGCCGCAGTATGCCGCAACCAAGCTTATTGTACAAACCTATAAGCTTAAACCCGGCGAAATTGTGAAAGAAGCCATCCGCGTAACCGACCCCAAACAGCGTGACGTGGCTGTGCTACAGGCTTTGGTTGCCTATGATGATAAGGGCAACGCAACCAACATTATGAATAAGGTAGATGCGGCAGGTAACCTCAATATGGCACCTGTTACCGTGGCTACCGAGGTTTATGCAGCCTTTGCCGGTAAATCATTACAAAAAGTAAAACGCGCCGCACCGGGTGGCGAAGGCTATACGCTCGATCACCTCTCTAAAACGGCGACCGATGTGTACCTGGCCCGTTTTAATACTGCTTATAAAGGTACCCAACCCAATGTAAGGGCCTATTTTAACGATAGCTACGAGGTGTATGGTGCCGATTGGTCGCTCTCGTTTTTTGATGAATTTTTAAAAGATCATGGCTATGATTTGAGGATGCACCTGCGCGAGCTTACCAGCAAAGACAAAAGCGAGACGATAGGCCGTATCAAGTCCGACTATCGCGAAACCATGAGCAATATGCTGCTCCATAACTTTACCCAAAACTGGACCAATTGGGCGCATAATTTAAAAAGCCTCACTAAAAACCAGTCGCACGGCTCGCCCGGTAATTTGCTGGATCTGTACGGCACGGTTGATATTCCCGAATGTGAAACCTTTGGGTCGAGCAAGTTCCCTATCCCCGGCCTGCGCCGCGATAGTGCCGATGTGCGTAACGTAGATCCTGATCCCATCATGCTCAAATTCGCCTCATCGGCAGGGCATGTGAACGGCAAGCCGCTAATTTCGAGCGAAACATTTACCTGGTTAACCGAGCATTTTAAAACATCCTTATCGCAATGCAAGCCCGAGGTAGAGCAGTTGTTCCTATCGGGGGTGAACCATGTTTTTTACCACGGTACCACCTATTCGCCAGAGGACGTGAAATTTCCGGGCTGGTTGTTTTATGCATCCATGAACATGGTGCCTAATAATAGTTTGTGGAGCCATACCAAAGGGCTTAACAATTATATTACCCGTTGCCAATCGGTTTTGCAGGCTGGTAAGCCCGATAATGAAATATTGATGTACTGGCCAATTTATGAGGCCTGGAACGAACCTGCCGGTATGGACATTGCCCTCAAAATTCATGATATTGATAAATGGCTGATGCCTACCCAATTCTACAAAAATGCCAACCAGTTGCAGGAGCAGGGTTATAGTTTGGATTTTGCATCGGATATGGCGCTATCAAAAAGCACTGGTGCCAAAGGCAAACTGGTAACATCAGCGAACGCTAACTATAAGGTGCTGATTGTACCTGCCTGTAAAATGATGCCGCTGCAAACACTGCAACAGATCATTAAACTGGCTGGTCAGGGTGCTACGGTCGTCTTTCAAAAACTACCCGAAGATGTACCCGGTTTTGCCGATGTAGAAAAACGTCGTGGTCAGTTAAAAAACCTGCTGGCCACCTTAAAATTCACCAATAACAGTAACGGCATTAAACAAGCCATAAAAGGTGCCGGCAAAATTTTGCTGGAAAATGATTTGGATAAAGCATTGGATAATGCCGGTGTGCAAAGCGAGCAACTGACTAAATCGGGTTTAAAATACATTCGCAGGGATGTGAACGGCAGTAAATATTATTATTTGGTGAACCATACGGCCAAAGCCATTGATGAGCGCATTGCGCTGAACGGCAAGTATGTATCGGTTACGGTTATGGACCCGCAAAGCGGAGGCTATGGCGTAGCACCGGTATTGGCGGTAAAAAATGCAACAGGTGTACGCGTTCAGCTGCAATCTGGCGAAGCCTTGATTTTACTGGCTGCTACCACGGCTAATACCATGTTGCCTAAATGGAAATACCTTGAAAAGTCAACAGGTGAAACCAAACTAAATAAAACCTGGAACCTGATCTTTACACAAGGCGGCCCTCAATTGCCGGTACCTCAACAACTCAGCAAGCTCACTTCTTGGACAGATTTGGGCGATACCTCGGCCGTTAACTTTTCGGGTTCGGGGGTTTATACCACCACCTTTACTTTGGCTGGCAAACCAACCGGCGAGTACGTGCTGGATTTAGGGCAGGTAGACGAAAGCGCCCGCGTATGGATCAATGGTAAAGAGGTGGGCATTTTGTGGAGCATCCCTTTTAACACCCGCGTAGGTAAATGGCTGAAAGCCGGAACCAATACCATTAAAGTAGAGGTAGATAATTTGATGGCTAACCGCATCCGTTATATGGACCGGCAAAAGATAGAATGGCGAAAATACCACGAAATTAATTTTGTAAATATTGACTATAAACCCTTCGACGCCACTAACTGGAAACCGATGCCTTCGGGGCTGTTGGGGCCGGTTAGGCTGGTAAAGTATAATTAAAAAAATGCCCCCGCCCGCCCCGGGAGGGAGGGGGTTGAATACAAAATGCTTCCGGGTGAAGATTTAGGAGGGGCAATATAAAACAAATGAAACATAACAAAATAGTAGACCAGATTCGTTTACAGGATAATGCGGTGCCTAAGTACCTGCAACTGGTTAATGCTGTTTTAGCTTTGGTTGATGCCGGCAAGATCAAGAAAGATGAGGTGCTGCCGTCTATTAACCAGTTGAGCGTGGGATTGGGTATTTCGCGCGATACTGCCGAAAAGGCTTACAGGCATCTTAAAGAAATAAAAGTGGTTAATGCCGTGAGCGGCAAGGGCTATTTTATTACCGATGCTACTTCGCGTCAAAAGTTACGGGTGTTGTTATTGTTCGATAGTTTGGGTGCACATAAAAAAACTATTTATGAGGCCTTTGTAAATGCGCTCGGTAATAGGGCAACCATCGATTTTCATTTGTTTAATAAAGATTACAGCCAATTTAAAAAGCTGCTTACCCAGCACGAAAAACATTACACCCATTATGTACTTATACCATGCTTTATAGGTGGTGCCGATGGTATTATTGAGCTGATGCAAAGCATCCCGGCGGGCAAACTGCTCCTGCTCGATAAACTCATTACCGGCTTAAAAGGCGAATATGATGCCGTTTATGAAAACTTTGAGGAAGATATATACACGGCCCTAAAACAGGCCTTGGATCGGCTGCAAAGATATAAAACCTTGAAACTGGTTTTTCCTAAAGGAAGCCGCTGGTCGGTAGATTTGGTTAAAGGGTTTAACCGTTTTTGCCACGAACACCAGTTTACGGCCAAAGTGGTCAATAATATTGAGAAAGAGGCGGTGCAAGAGGGTGATGTGTTTATTTGCCTTACCGAAAATGACCTGGTCATACTCATTCAAAAACTGGAGATACAGCACTTAAAAGCAGGTACACAGGTGGGGCTGATCTCCTATAATGAAACACCGCTCAAAAAGGTGCTATTAAATGGTATAACCACCATATCGGCTAATTTTGAGCAAATGGGTATAATGGCTGCCAAAATGATCCTGAATAATAAACATGAACGTTTGCAGGTACCGTTTAACTTAACGTTACGGCAATCATTGTAAATCAAGAATCAATTAAACAGGCAGCAAACTGCCGTAACCATAATGTTTATGATAAAATACATTTATTTAAGTGCACTGTTCCTGGTCGCTTTATCGGGCTTCGCCCAAACTAAAACCACCACCTTATGGTACAATAAACCGGCTAAAGACTGGAACGAAGCCTTGCCTTTAGGTAATGGACGCTTAGGCGCTATGGTGTTTGGGGGTGTGCAAAATGAACTGATCCAGCTTAATGAGCAAACCTTGTGGACGGGCGGCCCGGTTAATCCCAACCCTAACCCCGAAGCACCCACATACCTGCCGCAAGTACGCGAAGCCCTTTTTGCCGATAGTATTGGCAAA
The DNA here is from genome assembly GCF_042679325.1 of Mucilaginibacter terrae. Taxonomy (GTDB): domain Bacteria; phylum Bacteroidota; class Bacteroidia; order Sphingobacteriales; family Sphingobacteriaceae; genus Mucilaginibacter; species Mucilaginibacter terrae. The sequence continues at coordinate 268,853 of NZ_JBHTMJ010000017.1, read as the reverse complement.
GCGGTAAAGCTTTTACGCAAAATGCAGGGCCCTAATACCAATATGTATCAGCAATTAGGCAATATTACCCTGCAACAAAAGTTGAGCGGCACACCCGCCAATTACCGCCGCGAACTGAATATTGCCAATGCCGTAGCCGCTACCAGCTTTACGGTTGATGGGGTAACTTATACCCGCCAAGTTTTTTCTTCGGCACCGGGCCAGGTTATTGTAATCCGTTTGCAGGCTTCCAAAGCCAAAGCGCTAAACTTTACCGTGGGTGTAAACCACGAGTTGCAGTACACCAAAATGGTAGCCGCCGGCCAGGAACTGGTACTAAAAGGTAAAGCCCGCATTTACAGTGATGAACGCCGCGCTCAAAAGCCCATTGTTTTTGAGGATGCCAACCAATGTAATGGTATGCGCTTCCAGTTCAGGGTTAAGGCCTTAGCACCGGGTGGTATGGTAACCAATACCGATAGCACTTTAACGGTAAGTAATGCTACCGAAGCCACCATATATGTATCGGGAGCTACCAGCTTTAACGGGTTTGATAAATGCCCCGATAGCAATGGTAAAGATGAGCAGGCCGAAGCTATTAAATACCTGCACCAGGCCATGCCTGTACCTTATGCTGTTTTGTTAGCGGCACATATTAAAGATTACCAGTCGTACTTTAACCGGGTTAACTTAACTTTAGGAACCCAACCGGGTGATCAACTGCCAACAAATGAGCGCCTTGATGCTTATAAAAAGGGTGCTGCCGATGCCGGTTTGGAAAACCTGTATTTCGATTTTGGCCGTTACCTGTTAATATCTTGCTCTCGCCCTGGCGGTATGCCGGCCAACTTGCAGGGTATCTGGAATAACCTGATACGCCCATCGTGGAGGAGTAATTATACCACCAATATTAACCTGCAAATGAATTACTGGATGGCCGAGGTGTGCAACCTGAGCGACCTTACCCAGCCCCTCACCGAGCACATTAAACGCCTGGCTGTAAATGGAAAGAATACCGCTAAAAACTATTACAACATGCAAGGCTGGGCCGTACACCATAACAGTGATATATGGGCGCAAACCAACCCGGTAGGCGAGGGCGGCGGCGACCCTAAATGGGCTAACTGGAGTTTGGGCAGCCCGTGGTTAAGTCAGCACCTGTTTGAGCATTACCGATTTACTACCGATAAAAAATATTTAAGAGAAACCGCTTACCCGCTCATGAAAGATGCAGCCCGTTTTTGTTTAAACTGGCTGGTGGAAAAAGATGGCGTATTGGTAACAGCCCCATCAACCTCTCCCGAAAACGTGTACATATTACCCAACGGCACCAAAGGCGCGGTAACCATAGGCTCGGCTATGGATATGGAAATTATTTGGGACCTGTTTACTAATATAATGGAAGCCAGTAAGATATTGGGCACCGATCAGGAGTTTGCCAAGCTTATCGAACAAAAACGCGCTAAGCTTAGCCCGCTTAAAATTGGTAAAAAAGGTAATTTGGTAGAATGGTGGAAGGATTACGAAGACGATGATCCGCAGCACCGCCATGTATCGCACCTGTTTGGCTTGCATCCAGGCCGGGAGATTTCACCTTTACTCAACCCCGAACTGGCCGCCGCCAGCCGTAAAACGCTGGAGATTCGCGGCGATGGTGGTACCGGGTGGAGCAAGGCCTGGAAAATAAACTTTTGGGCCCGCCTGCTCGATGGCGACCACGCTTATAAAATGTACCAGGAACTGTTAAAGCAATCAACGCTGAATAACCTGTTCGATACCCACCCGCCGTTTCAGATAGACGGTAACTTTGGAGCGGTATCGGGCGTGGCCGAAATGCTGCTGCAAAGCCATTTAACCGATGTGCAATTGCTGCCTGCACTGCCTGCAGCGTGGAGCAACGGATCGGTAAAAGGCCTTATGGCCCGCGGCAATTTTAAAGTAGATATGTTTTGGCAAAACGGTAAGTTGAGTAAAGCAACTATTGTTTCAAAAGTGGGCAATAATTGCAAATTGCGTACCAACCAAAAGGTTACGGTACATGGTGCGGTTGCCAAAACCACAACCGACAATACATTAGGCCGGGTACAATACATCACTACTTTTAATACGGTAGCCGGTAAAACGTATGAATTGGTTGCGGTTAATTAAGGTTTAAAATGGTGCGGTGATAATACCGCCATAAGCTGTTACTAATGAAAACAGATCTTATTAAGCTCAAACTAACACAGGTATTTAATCTGACATGGGTAAGTGTAAAGACACAGAGCGCTTGAACTGTTATGCGGAGCTGCCTGTCGAAGCATTCGCCGCTTTGCTGAATCTTCTACAAACTTAAACTGATATTAAATTAAATACCCATCATCCAAAAAAGATGTGACCGAACTATTAAGTGTAATTTGTAAGCCAAATGATAAACAAGAATAACGCTGCCTGTAAATACCTGTTATTATTATGCTTGTTAATAACCGGCTTGCAGGCTTATGCCCTTAACTTCGATATGGTTACTTCTAAAACTAAAGTAACCATTGTGTATGCCGCCTATGATCATAAGCTCGATTCTATAGCCGCCCATTTACTGGCTGCTGATATTGAACGGGTGACTGGCTATTTACCTAAGGTAATCACTGATGTTAACCAGGCTAAAGGCAACGTAATATTGATCGGTACCATAGGTTCAAAACTCATTAAGGGTATTAAAGTGAACGCCTCAAGCTTGCAAGGCAAATGGGAGAGTTATCTATTACAGGTGCTTAATCACCCCGTTAAAAATATAACCCAGGCGTTGGTTATAACAGGCAGCGATATTCGGGGAACCGCTTACGGCGTGTTCGATATATCCGAGCGCATAGGCGTATCGCCCTGGTACTGGTGGGCCGATGTTAAACCGGTAAAGCAAAAAACGCTGAGTTTGAACATTGATACTTACCATGCCGCGCCGCCATCGGTAAAGTTCAGGGGTATATTTATTAACGATGAAGACTGGGGCCTGCAACCCTGGGCGGCCAAAACCTTTGAACCCGAAACCGGCGACATTGGCCCTAAAACGTATGCTAAGATCTTTGAACTGCTGCTACGCCTCAAGGCTAATTTAATATGGCCGGCCATGCACCCCAGTACCAAGGCTTTTTACTCGTATCCGGGTAATAAGAACGTTGCGGCCAATTATGAAATTGTGATAGGTTCTTCGCATGCCGAACCTATGCTGCGTAATAACGTGGGCGAGTGGGACGAAAAAACTATGGGTCACTTTAATTACATTACCAATAAACAAAAGGTTTATAATTACTGGGAAAGCCGCGTTAAGGAAAGCAGTACCAACAATGCCATGTACACCATGGGTATGCGCGGCGTACACGATAGTGGTATGGAAGGGGTGAAAAGCCCGAAAGAGGCGGTGCCGCTGCTGGAACAGATCATTGCCGATCAGCGTGGTATGTTTCAAAAGTATATTAACCCCGATGCTACAAAAGTACCGCAGGTATTTACAGCTTACAAGGAGGTGTTGGATGTGTACGATAGCGGTTTGAAGATCCCCGATGATATTACCCTGGTTTGGCCCGATGATAATTACGGATACATACAGCGGTTAAGCAACCCGCAGGAACAGGGCCGCAAGGGTGGTTCGGGTATTTATTATCATGCTTCGTACTGGGGCCGTCCGCATGATTATTTGTGGTTAAGTACTACCTCTCCCGCACTCATCCGCGAGGAAATGATGAAGGCTTATGAGTTAAAGTCGACCGATGTATGGGTGCTGAACATTGGCGATATTAAACCCTGCGAATACGATATGCAGCTGTTTTTAGATATGGCCTACCGTGCAGGCAAGTTTCAAAAAGGCAGCTACTTAAAAACGCATTTACAGCAATGGTGCGCTGCCAAATGGGGAGCAAGTAAGGGTGCTTTAATTCAGCAGATATTAGATACTTACTACCGCCTGGCCTGGGAGCGCCGCCCCGAATTTATGGGCTGGAGCCAAACCGAACCTACCACTGCAACTACAAATACCGCCTACAATCATTTTGCCTACGGCGATGAAGCTCAGCGCCGGATTGATAGTTACCAGGCTTTGCAAAAACAGGCTGAAAAACTACACCAAGATCCTCAATTAATCAATAAAGATGCTTTTTACGAGTTGGTGTACTACCCGGTAAAAGGAGCATCGCTCATGAACCAAAAGTTTTTATACCAGGATAAGGCCGTGTTTTACGGCATTCAGCACCGTATGGTAGCTCAAGATTATGAGGCCATGAGTAAGCAGGCGTATGAAAGTATTGTTGCCGAAACCGGCTATTACAACAACCAACTGGCAGGCGGCAAATGGAAAAACATCATGAGTATGAATCCGCGTAGCTTGCCGGCTTACAAGGAGCCATCGGTTCAAACCACCAGCTTAAAACCGGGTGGAAACTGGAATATAGCTGTTGAGGGAAGCAATGACGAGCTTGCTGCATTAACGGCAAGCTTGCCCCGTTTCGACCGCTGGAACCGCCAAGCCTATTTTGTGGATATATACCTCACTAATGTGAACAAAGTAAACTGGACCAGTTCTGCATCTGCTCACTGGATCAAACTATCGCAAACAATAGGTGTATTAAAAAACCAAACCGGTCAAAAACAGCAACGTTTACAGGTAAGTATCGATTGGAAAATACTCACTCAACCTGGCATGCAAAAAGGGCAAATCATCTTTAAAGGTGCAGGGAAACAGTATGTAGTGAACATAGATGCAGACAATACCAACCAGCCTCAACTCGTTAATTACAAAGCTTTTATAGAGAATAATGGCTATGTATCTATGTTTGCGGCAAATTACAGCAGCAAGCAAGATAAGGGCAATTTGATATGGCAGGCCGATACCACGCTGGGGTATGCACACCGGGCATTAATAGCTACAGCCCCCCAACCCCCTAAAGGGGGAGCAAAAGTTAATGCACCCGCAGAAATGTCTTCTACTCCCCCTTTAGGGGGCGGGGGGGCTTTGCTTGGGGCTGTAGCTTCTTACAATTTTTACACCTTCACTAATTCCCCATCACCCGAGGTTATCGTATTTACCTTGCCTACCCACCCGCTTAACAAAAGTTACGGTATGCGTTACGCCGTGGCTATTGATGGTGGTACGCCGCAGGAGATAAATTTTAAAACCGAAGGCCGCAGCACCGAGTGGAAAAATAACGTACTGAGCAACAACGCTATTCGTAAGGTTAAAATGCCGGCTTTAAAACCCGGCAAACACCTGTTGAAGATTTTTACTGTAGATACGGGTGTAATAATTGACAGGATTTTAATTAATTTAGCCGCTAATTATAAACCGGCTTACAGTTTGGTGCCCGAAACCAAAATTGTAAAGCCCTGATAATTATCAGTAAAAGAACACTATGCAAATTTTGAGACTAAAAATGAACATTAAAAAACTCGTGCCTTTGGGGTTAATTGTTGTTTTGACACTTAACGCAAACGCTCAAAAAAGCTTGCCAATTACCATTAATGCCGATAAAGTGACCGCGCAGGTAAAGCCTACCATGTGGGGTGTGTTTTTTGAAGATATAAATTTAGGTGCCGATGGTGGTTTGTATGCCGAACTGATCAAAAACCGGTCGTTTGAGTTTACTGCGCCATTAATGGGCTGGACGGTTAAAGGTAAAAAAGTAACTGAAGGGGATGTGTTGGTATTAAACCGCCAGCAAATGCAAGCAACCAACCCGCGTTACCTGCGGGTAAATGTAAAAAGCGCCACCGATAAAGCCGATGTAACCTTAACCAATGAAGGCTTTAGGGGTATCGGCATAAAAAAAGGATTACGTTATGATTTTTCGATGATGTACCGCCAGCCCGAAACCGGGATTAAAATGCACGTGGTTTTGCAGGATGATAAAGGTAGCACGGTGGGCGAAACCGTTTTGGTGCCCACACAAACCGGTGCCGAATGGCAAAAGCAGTCTGTTAGCTTTACAGCCAATCGTACTATTCAAAAGGGTAAATTTCAAATATGGTTTGAGGGTAAGGGCGTGATAGATTTGGATATGATCTCGCTGTTTCCGGGCGATACCTGGAAAAAACGTCCGGCTGGTTTACGGGCCGATATGGTGCAAATGCTGGCCGATATGAAACCCGGTTTCGTACGTTTCCCTGGTGGATGTATTGTAGAAGGGCGCGATTTGGCTACCCGCTACCAATGGAAAAAAACCATTGGCCCAATTGAAGACCGTGAACTGACCATTAACCGCTGGAATACCGAGTTTAAGCACCGCCAAACGTCCGATTATTTTCAAACTTTTGGATTAGGATTTTTTGAGTACTTCCAGATGGCTGAAGACATTGGCGCCGAAGCTTTGCCCATTTTAAATTGCGGCATGGCCTGCCAGTTTAATACCGCCGAAGTAGTGCCTTTAGAGGAATTGGGGCCTTACGTACAGGATGCTTTAGATTTGGTTGAGTTTGCCAATGGCGATGTAACTACCACCTGGGGTAAAAAGCGTGCCGAAATGGGTCACCCGGCCCCGTTCAATTTAAAAATGATGGGCGTAGGTAACGAAAACTGGGGACCGCAATACTTGGAACGTTTGGCCATTTTCACCAAAGCTTTAAAAGACAAATACCCGCAAATTAAGCTCATAAATAGCTCTGGCACCGATCCTAACGGTGCCAGGTTCGATCTGTTGAATAGCGCTCACCGTAAAGCAAATGCCGATTTAATAGACGAGCATTACTACCGTGCCCCCGAATGGTTTTTTAATAACGCCACCCGTTATGATAGTTATGATAAGAACGGACCAAAGATCTTCGCTGGTGAGTACGCCGCCCAAAGCAAAGAAATAGCCAGCCCTATTAATCAGAATAACTGGAAAACCGCTATAGCCGAGGCCGCTTTTATGACCGGCTTGGAACGTAATGCCGATGTAGTGAACATGGCTTCGTATGCCCCGCTGTTTGCCCATACCGATGGCTGGCAGTGGACGCCCGATATGATATGGGTAGATAACCAGCAAGTGTACGGTACACCTAACTACTATGTACAAAAAATGTACTCGCTGTATAAGGGCACTAACGTAGTGGATATTAAATTAGGCAATAAAATTATTGCCGGTCAGGATAGTTTATACGCATCGGCTGTGGTAGATCACAAAACAAATGAATTGATCATTAAGATAGTGAACGCCTCTAATAAACCCCAAATGCACGATGTGCAGGTGAGAAGTAGTAAAAAGCTGCCGGTAACGGGTATTATGACCTCTATAAGCAGCGATCTGGCTGCGGTGAATTCGTTTGAAAAATCAACCAATGTGATCCCGAAGGATGAGCGCGTGAGTATAAAGGGAAAAAGCATACCGCTTACGTTAAAGCCGTATTCATTCAATATCGTACGTTTATCACTTAGGTAAAAAGTTTAAGAAGATCAGGTTTATTGTTACGTTGCATGAATAGGATTATTTAGCCCCCCTGAAGTTATTAGCTGGGAGTTTCCCTGAGTTGATAACTTTAGCGTGCAAACTCAATCGTCACTTCAGTGCTGGCGCATGCCTGTAGCGTGAGCTTACCAGTAAACCGTTAACAACAAAAAAGCCCCTTACGATTTTATTCGTAAAGGGCTGATTTCCAAGTAGCGGGGAGCAGGATCGAACTGCCGACCTTAGGGTTATGAATCCTACGCTCTAACCATCTGAGCTACCCCGCCGTATTGTATTCCTTGCTGATTTATAGGCTTTTACAATCTAAATCATAATTGCCATTTTTCAGCTTCCAAATCCGTTAATGGTTTTGTTAACGGTTACCCCTTCAGGTGCGTGGAGTGCAAAGGTAAGAATTATGGACTTTTATTTATAATGTTTTTCAATTTTGTTGTAATGATCGTTTTACTTACCTTGTAATATGGAAGTTATCTTTTTAAATGCTGTTATTAATTTAGATTAAACCGATGAATGTTATCTGCATTGATGATGCGGCCTTCTATGAACTTTTTGACAGATTGGTTGTCCGGCTGGAAGGTAACAAGGCGGTCAAAGAAGATAAATGGATTTCCGGCATTGAGGCCATGAATATGATGCGCATCAAAAGCAAAACCACTTTGCAGAAACTCCGCGACGAAGGACAGATCAGATATACCCAGCCTGAAAAGAAAATCATTTTGTACGACCGGGATTCAATCAATGACTTTTTAGAAGATTTCGTACAAGAACCTTTTGAACAATGGAAGAAGAAATAGACCCAAACGAAGAATATATCGCGGCTTATAATTTAGGCTACAAGCTTAACCGCATCTCTCCCGAAATTGCAGAACTGCTTGACCATATTCCTGTGCAAAGCCAGAAAATGAAAGCGTTGAAAGCTGGCATTGACCAGCACAAAGACGAAGTATTGGAAGATTATACCCCGGACTGGCTTCAGAACGAAGACAAGGAAATAAACGACATCGACCCAGATAAAGACGTGGATTGGAATATAGAACCTGACTTGTAATTTTCAGATCAGTCTTTATCCGGCTCCATATCTTCATGGCCGGTATCTTCGGTATTACCTAATAGGTCCATATATACTTCGCTCATTTCTTCCAAACTGCGCTCTTTGGAGAGCTGCTTTAGATCAACATGGCTGTCGTATTCCTGAAAGTATTGTTGCTCGATATAACTAAAACCTTCCGGTAGTTTTTTTTCATCACCCTTTAACGCTTTCATCTGTTCCCGATCAAGGCCTTTAAACTGATTGCCCTCCAGGTGATAGTTGACGACGGATTTCAGCTCTGCGGCCTTTTTAGCTTCCACACTATTGATCGCCCGTTGAAGTTTTGTATCGAACTGTTGGTACAATTCTGATTTCTCTTTGATCAAACGGCTGATCGTTGCCTGTTTGGTTAAGTTGCCATTCGTCCTGTCCATGCCCGGTGGGTCAAAGCGGGGCTGTGGTGCGATATCCCTGTTCAGTTCTATAATTTGCCTATCTGCCTCTTTGCTGAAGGCAAGGTACTCGTTTAATGACGGCTCCAAATCCTGGAACCCTTCCGGCAGCCTGGCATAGGACTGTTTGTCTTTATCCTCCATAATAATTGACTAAGTGGTTGATATAGTCTAAGATATAAATAATTTGTTTAGCATCCAATGGGGATCAGATGACTGACAGTGAAGGCGCAAAAGAGCTGCTCAACGGATATTTCCAGGGTGACCGGGAAGCCATGAAAAAATCCATTGCTTATGGCCGGAGAGACCGGATCAAATGGTCTGATATTGCGCTGAACGCAAAGCTGTATCCTGAATTCGAAGCAACGATCCATGATGTCATCAAAACTGTGCTTGGGTTTAACCCGCCGGACCATTACATCTTGCCGCAGGAGACTTTTCTGCGCGTGGCGATTAACGAGTTCATACACGACAAGCTGACTATGGAACAATTATTCGCGGAGGCAGAGTTGTATCTCAAGCTGGTCAGGAACGAATTGGTAAGAGATCATTTTGAGATTTACTATGATCGCAAAGTTTATAAGAGATACTCATGATCTTTTGGCAGTTGCTGACAAAGCTAAAGCGCGATTAATAAGCTTTTTAGGTTACGTCCCGGCTTTGGAAACATCCGTATTTGCCGAAGTTTTCTTGCGTGAGGCGATGCTTGAACCGAAGTATAATTTTAGTGACCGCTTGAATACAACAGATTTAGAGGCGCTCACCTTGATCAAGTTCAGAGAGGTCTTGTTGACCAAAGGATTGAAAGCAGCCCTGACTCCCCTCTTCCTGCGCAGGACCTGATTACGGCACATATCCTGCGAAGAACGACAAACGAAAAAAACTGCTAAAATTTGTTTTTTCAAAAGTAAAGATTAAATTTGATAAAGCACTTGATGCCAAACCTTTGCTGTTCTCACAATGCACCAATTCGACCTTGACCGGCCATTATTGCAGATACCTTTGGGCCAACAAAACTATGCCCAATTTACCATACGCCACGCCGTAGAGGGCATTCAGATTTTCGGCGGTATCGGTTCCGGTAAGACTTCCGGTTCCGGAAAAATGCTTGCTCAAAAGTTTTTAGAAAATCAATTTGGCGGTCTGGTGCTAACGGCCAAACAGGATGAAAAAGATTTATGGGTTGATTACTGCCGCAAAGCCGGACGGTTAGACGACCTGATCATTATTGAACCCGGAGGCAAATATCGCTTCAACTTTCTGCAATACATTTCCAAACAATCGGAAACGAACGAAGCCATCACGGAAAACATCGTTGAAGTTTTAAAGACGGTTATCCAGGCGGGTGAAGAAAAAGAGAAAGGCAGTGGTGATGATGCTTTCTGGACTTCTGCGCTGGACATGATGTTATTGAATATCGTCGATCTGTGCCAACTTGCTTACGGAGAGGTTACTTTGGAAACGATGTATAATATTCTGCAAACTCTGCCCAAACCTGCCGCAGCCCCGGCAAAAGAAAAAACCGACGAAGAAAAAGAGAAAGAAGCGAAAAAGCAACCTACCGCCTATGAAATTGCTGATGCGATCATTAAAGAGAAACACCAGGCAGATTACAAAGATTGGCTAAACGGCCTCTCCCCTGAATATAGAAGATCGCTTAATACCAAAGCTAAAATGGAACAGGCGGTGATGAATAATTTACCGAATGCCCGGCTTACCAAATACCTGCTCCAGTTCTTTCACAAAACCTATAAAACGCTTAGCTCAAAAACGCAATCGATCATCGAATTTATTTTTGCAGGGTTTGTGTACAGGCTTTTACGTGAACCCGTATTCACGCTCTTTTGCAATGAACCTTCTAATATATCCCCGGAGGACTGTTCAAACGGGAAAATTATCCTGATCAACCTGCCCGTCAAAAAGTATCACAAAGTCGGCAGGGATTGCCAGATCATGTTTAAATATATCTGGCAGCGCTCGATGGAAAAACGGATAGTCAATGATACGACCCGGCCAGTTTTCCTCTTTGCTGATGAGGCGCAAAACTTTATTCATGAGCATGATGCGGTGTACCAGGCTACCGCACGGAGCAGTAAAATCGCCACTTTATACATTACGCAAAACTTGCCAAATTACTACTCGATGATGGGTGGCAACAAAGCGGAATACAAGGTCAAAAGCTTTATGGGTACGCTTGCAACTAAAATATTCCATGCCAATGCGGATATAGAAACAAACATTTATGCTTCTAATCTATTCGGGGAAGCTGATCACACTGACCCTCAATTGTCCGTATCTGTCGGTAAAGACAGTTTATCACAAACGCATAGTATGGGTTTGAGTCTGCAAAAATTGGTCAGACCTGAGCAATTTACTGCTTTAAAGACAGGTGGCCCTTTGAACAATCACAAGGTCGAAGGCTATCTGCACCGTCAAGGCGATGCCTTATTTGGCGCAAGAAGCTTTAAGAAGATCATTTTTAATCAATTGTAATAAATTTTAACTCAAACCCATCATGAAAAGAAACCTGTACTATCATCAGGTCTACAGAAGACAAAACAAGCTCAAGTTATTTATCATTCACTTTTTTCTGGGCATCTCTTCATTGCCGAGATTATTAATCGAAGTCTTCACCCGTACCAGGTTTGGTGAGCGATATTACTCTTTCGCAGCGGTAGTAACGATTAGTGTTATTTTATTTTTTATGCCATTTTTATCGAGTCAATTAAGCTTGCTTAATCCGTATAGTTATCACAACTACGATGACGACGGATTCTTCACGACAATCGCAAAGAACATCACATGGTATATCTACCTTGCAGCATTTTTTTATTTCAGCTTAAAGCGCAAGAAAGAAGTTGATCGGCTGCTGTCCGTTTTTGATTTCGCAAGATTTAGTCTTTCAACAGGAGTTATCCACCCTAAATTATTGGAGTTCAATATAGGCAAAAAGACCGGCGATCACCGATTTGCCTCAACCGTTATCGAGCCAGGAATCTTTTTAATAGCCGGTATCCTACTGGTTTTGGCACACCAGATGCTGGGTAAACTATTTATTTTCGTCAGCATTGTTTACTCTTTGAGTTGGGTCGGCGCTTATCATCTTGGGGATGAGTTTGTAATGGACACCATCGATGAAATGATTTGCAACGAAGAAATGGTTGAATCCTTTGTAGAAGGCAAACCTATTGAAGACACGCGAGGGTTTGAAATGCACTGCAGAAAACCGAATGATCCTTCGTTTCGCCGCCAGGTGGTTGACCAAATGGTCGGTGACGATGAAGCTTCTGAAGCCTTTTGAAACGTCCTAAGCAGTGCTTAGGGGAGATGTCTGATGATAATTTATTAACAGGGGTTATCAGGTTTCGCGACACTGCCCCGAGCACTGCGCTAAGTTATCAATGATTATCGTAATGGTTCGTTCTGCAAGCTAATTAAAAAACCAGGTTATCATTCTCTTATGATACGGATGATACAAAGCAATTCTGCCGGGCAAGCGAAATCCTATTTTAAGGATGCGCTGTCAAAGGCCGATTATTATATCAATGACCAGGAACTGCAAGGGCGTTTTGAAGGGAAGCTTGCAACGCGTCTGGGCCTGGAAGAACGGGCCACACAGGAAGCGTTTTTTGCCCTGTGTGAGAACGTCAATCCCGGCAATGGTAAGCCCCTCACCCCGCGCACCAAAGAAGAACGCCGGATCGGGTATGACATCAATTTTCATTGCCCGAAATCGGTATCGCTGGTGCATGCGCTATCCAAAGACCAGCATATCTTAGAGGCGTTCGAGAGCAGCGTCCGGGAAACGATGCAGCACATTGAGGCCGATGCAAAAGCGCGTGTACGCAAAGGCAAAGTTTATCAGGACCGTACAACCGGCGAATTAGTGTGGGCTTCCTTTACACACCAGACCGCCCGGCCAGTCGAGGGGTTCGCCCCCGACCCGCATTTACATGCGCACTGTTTTGTCTTTAACGCTACTTGGGACGATACGGAACAGCAATACAAGGCAGGACAGTTTGGCGACATCAAACGCGACATGCCTTATTACCAAGCCAAGTTTCATAAAGTCTTGTCAGATAAGCTGCATGGTTTTGGCTACCAGGTACGCCGGACCGAAAAGAGTTTTGAGGTTGTCGGAGTACCGCAAGGCGCTATCGACCTGTTCTGTAAACGCACGAACGAGATCGGACAAATAGCCAAAGAAAAAGGCATCGTTGATGCCAAAGCCAAAAGCGAGTTAGGTGCCCGCACCCGTGCAGCAAAACAACACGGCATGAGCATGAGCGACCTTCGCAGCGAATGGACACGGCAGATACAGGAAAACGTGATTTATAACGGCAATGAAGAACGGGACACCGTTCGCTTTGCCCCAATCAAAGAAGCCGACAAAACACTGTCGGCTGATTGTATTGATTATGCCTTAAAACACTCCTTTGAACGTGCCTCGGTTATTCAGGACAGGCGGTTACTGGAAACGGCGAACCGCTACAGCATCGGCAGGCATGCGGTGAGTTCACAAGCGATCACTGACAGCTTTGTCAGTGATACGCGTTTCATCAAGATACAGGAACGGGGCAAAATCCTATGTACGACCAAGCCGGTACTACAGGAAGAAAGCCGGATGATCGCACTGGCCCGTGCGGGGCAGAACAGGTTTACACCACTTTACACCGACATGCCTGTCTTAAATGAAACCTTGAACGCACCCCAGCGTGCCGCGGTCGAACATGTGCTAACCACTTCCAGCCAGGTTTCCATTATCAGGGGTGCGGCAGGTTCGGGCAAAACCAGGCTTTTGCAGGAAGCCAAACGGCTGATGAACGAAGCTGGCAAAACCGTGTATGCGGTGGCACCTACCGCCGAAGCCTCCCGGGGTGTTTTGGAGAAAGAAGGCTTTGCCGGTGCGGAAACGGTTGCCAAGCTGCTTGCCGATAAAAAAATGCAGGAGGCATTAAAGGGACAAGCCCTGTTTGTGGACGAAGCCGGTTTACTTGGCACACAAGATATGACCGCCCTGCTCGCCCTTACCCAAAAGCAGAACGCGCGGCTAATCCTGATCGGCGACACCAGGCAGCATGCCAGTGTGGTGAGAGGGGATGCCCTGCGCATTTTAAACACCGTGGGCGGCATTCAGGCCGCAGAGGTTAGCAAGATCCTGCGACAAAAAAATGTTCATCACCGGGCGGCTGTAGAAGACTTGGCAAAGGGTGATGTTGGCGCAGCCTTTATCAAGTTAAGCAGCATTGGCGCGATCAAAAATATAGATCCGTTAAAGCCGAATGACGAACTGGTCAAAGATTACATGAAGCTGGTTAAAAAGGGCAAAAATGTATTAGTAGTTTCTCCAACGCATGAGCAAGGCAATGCCGTTACGGAAGAAATCAGAAGTAAACTGAAAGCATCCGGCCACTTAGGTAAAAGAGAACTTAAAGCTTTAAAGCTGACGAACACTAATTTGACCCAGGCGGAAAAGTCCGACTGGCGCAAACTGCAAAAAGGGCAGTTGGTACAGTTTAATCAAAACCTGCCGCAGATCAAACGCGGCAGCCAGTGGCTCATTGAAGAATCTAATGCGGACAACATTTTGTTGAAAAGCCCGGAAGGCAAGGTATTGCCACTGCCCAAACATAAAGCATCGGTTTTCGAGGTCTATGAGGTAACGCAGTTAAACCTTTCCAAAGGGGATAAGGTAAGAATTACGCATAACGGCTTTGATAAGGATGATAAGCGGCTGAATAACGGCCAGTCATTCGATGTGGTATCGGTCAATAAAACAGGTCAAATCAAACTGCAGAATAGCATCAGCAAGTCTACCTACACGTTAGACAAAGACTTCGGGCATATCAGCCATGCCTATTGCACCACTTCCCATTCTTCACAAGGTAAAACGGTGGATGAAGTGTTGATCTCGCAGCCCTCATCCACTTTTACGGCTACGGATGCCAAGCAGTTCTATGTGTCTGTTTCCCGTGGGAGTGAGGGCGTCACAATTTATACGGATGACCGGAAAGCATTGCTGGAATATGCTTCGGAAATGCGGCAAAGGCAGTCGGCAACAGAGCTGGTGAAGCGCAGGAAAACGCATGAGGATCACGTCTTTGAATTAAACAAGCATCCGCCAATGGAAATTAAGCCAAAAGAAATTGATCAAAACATAGATAGGAATAAAGATTATGAGCCAAGACTTTGAATTCGATTTGTATGATGATCCTGCTTCTAAGCCGGAAAAGCAGAACGATAAAACGAACTTCGCTGAGCCGGGCCACGTCAGGAATCTATGCCTGAAATGGCCGGATGGCAGATGTAAATTTTATAACTATGCGTATTTAATTAGCGGTGAGTTTGAGCCGGTCAATAATTCGATCTCTTTAGTTTTCACAACAGATACGGTAATGATTGAGGGGAGTAATTTGCAAGGTCTGTTTGACAAATTACAGCAGCATTTGCCCAAGTCCGTCAGTTGCAGTGAAAGTCGTTATGCTTCGCTGGCACAAGGGAGTGAAGTAGTGGTAACAAGCATCGCAATAACACCAACAACATAAAATTTCAGAAAGCAAAGTCTCAAACTATCTAACTATATTTCATGCTATTGCATCACAAATTGTCCAAAAAGGGGATCTTAACAAATGATATTTAAAATTTTAACACTACAAAATTTTAAATAAATAAAAGTCTACTAAAATAATATTCATTTAATTATTAAAATACTATTTTTTCTATCTCCCTATGAAATAAAATTAGTTGTGCCTAAATTTATATCACTAAATCTTATCATATAGTTTCAATCGATAGCAGGGTAGCTATTGAGGAGTCACCTAATAACTATTTTGATATGAAAAAAATCTTACAAACCGCCAGGATCATTTTTACAACTTTAATATTTAAAGTTGTAAAAGACTTAATTAGACATCTAATAATTTTGTTTGCTTGCTTAACAATGTTTTCCAATGAGAGCTTTGGGCAAGAGTGGTCAGTTGATACGTTGAGGGGCTATAACGACACAACACAACTAACTCACAAACCAACAGGTTATGTATATCGTTTCTACAGTAAAGGGATACATATTATACCAGATATTTTAAGATACGTTCCATTTGATATTCCAGAAGGAGATACTTATTACCCTGAACACTTTCCAATTCAATTGTTAAAATATGGTGCTGGTTGGATTATAACCAGAGATAATAGAATGCCCAAAGCGCAATTAGCGGCTGAAATTTATGCTATAACGCATCATAACGGAACTTGGGTAAGTGAAGAGTATTTGAATACGCATGCAAGTAAAAAAAACGCCCCTATTGAAATTGCTTATATGAACAAGATGTTAAATAAAACTATGGAGTATAATGTTAAGCGTTTTAAAAATTGGAATAATAGTACTTCTATCGTTAAAAATGAAGCTCCTGAAATAACTCATCCAACTCGATCACTTAGCGGTAAGTTGGGTAATTCAAGTGGTTCCTATCGTAGGATGACCTTAAAAGCAGCACTCAATCACATAATAATGCTTCAACAAGATAGCACTGAAAAGGATAAATATATAGGAAATTTAAAAGTAGACTCCGCAGTAACACATCAAATTTCAGAATTCTATAAGAGTGAACTAGAGAGAAAATCTAAAGAACTTGATACGGTAGGAACTGTGATTGCACTATCTGGGTTTATTTTAGCAGTGTTAACTTTCTTTGGTTATAATAAATGGGCAGAAAGATTTTCAGGTGTAAATGGGGTTCGTATATAACAAAACTCAATAAATACTACGGTTCAATCTTCTTATGCAAATCCGTTTTAACTTTATTATAAAATGATTTCGTCGTAATATCTAATTTGTTTTCTTGACATCGACAGAGCTTACTACCCATTGTTATTCCAAAACATAACACAGCTCCGGTATAACAAAATAAGGAGAAATAAAGCCAGGAGTTATTAGGATTTTTATTTAAATCTATCAAAAGAATTACTCCAAATAGCGTGATTTATATTTAACGTAAACAGTGTCATAATCCTTGTCAACAATAAACGTATAGTAATAGTTAAACAATTCTCTTTATTGACAGGCTTAAGTAGCGAATGTCACAAGCCTCCGATTTTAATAATTAGAAGCTTGTGATAAATTAAATGTTTAGCAGATATTCAACTACTTTATTCGCCTCGCTTGCAGCGCGAAAGATAGCACGGTTATCTTCTCGTAATACACTCAACCAGTTGTCAATATAGCTGGAATGATTGCCTTTCTCTAATGTGGCGATGCCGAATCCTGCACAAAGGAACGCTGAGGAAAACTCAGCAACCAATTCTTCATTCGCGTATTTCTTATCGCCAAACCTTGCTTTTTCCAGGCGGTTAAGGCGGTCTTTATGACCTGTCCAGTGAGAAAGCTCATGTAGTAAGGTGGAATAATAACCCTCCGTAGCCGTGCAAGAGGCCGTATCTTCAAAGTATTCAGGGAAAGGCATGTTAATTCTGTCGGCCATTGGACTGTAGAATGCCTGGTCTCCCTGCTGTTGGATGATCGCTTTAGTGTTTGAGACGAACTGCTCAATCGCATCTATCTTTTCAATAATGCTGACCTTACTAGTTGGCTCGTGGGTTGGTGTCGGTGGCTCATAGCTTTGTAGCTGGCAACGGTTAAACACATAGGACGATTTCAGGAACGGTATCTTTTGGATTTCACCGTCCTTTTCTTTTTCAATCGTATCATAGTAAACAACCAGATTACCCTTTTCGCCTTTACGGACTTTCTCGTTTTTGGATTGCCATTGCTTGAAGCTGCCCCATTCGCTGGTGGTGTAATTATTCTTGATGGCGGAACACCACAGCAATACGATGTTGATGCCGTTGTATTTGTTGCCGGTAACATAATTTTGCGGTAAGCCTAACACTTGATGATTTGGCCCTGACCAGGGCTTTTGCCAAGGGATAACTCCTTTCTCCAGTTGTTCGATGATGGTAGTGGTTACTAAATCGTGTACGTCCAGGCGTGGTACAGTGAATTTTTCGCCGCGTTCAGATGGTGATAAGGTAGAATTGGTCATTATGATTTACTTTCGGTGATAGGGTAATTAAAGTTTCAGTGCTTTGGCTGCGTTTTTCAGGGCCGTTTCGTTTTCGGTGATGGCTTCATCCCTGCGGGCGGCGTAGGCATAAACGCTAAGGGGATAGTTGCCCTCGAAGAAGTTATCGCGTTTGATACATCGCCAGAAATCTTCTGCATCCAATAATTTCTGGATGCTGACGGAACCCATTTCAGGGAACCCCATACCAAGATCGCAAAGGCCAAAGGCAATTTCAGGGTATCCGGGGTCGAGTTCGCTGATTAACCAGGTGCAAAGCGTATTCGTCATGAAAAGTTTGACGACTGGCGGGTAGTCTTTTTCAAAGCTATTATCGCTGCCGTTTTCAATCAGCTTGCTAAATTGCTCATCGGTAAAGAGTTTGGGATATTTGTTTTCCATTGGAAGTTCTTTCCTGTTTTGGAGTTGATGGTTGCAAGAGATGGCCAACCGAAGTTCAAGTGAGCGAACCGGATGTTTTTTTGGATGGGCGAGTGAATTGTCCGGCACGGACAAGAGGAAAAAAATGTTTGGTGAAGTCGAACGGCTTCGGTTAATCTCATTGCAAAACCATCGGCTCAATCCTGAACAGGAAAGGAACCAATGGATTGCATCTCAAGGTTTTTAATGAAGTAAGGTGGAAGCAGTTTTTATACGGTAAAGCCAATCGCATAAGTTGACTGGTGCCAGTCGTTCACATCTTTATAGGTACGATAAAAGCCATTCAGCGGCTTATGCGTTAGCCCCTCCTGTGATTTGACAAAGTCTGTGATTTTTTTCGTGGTGTTACGGCCCTGCAAATCATTGTCCATCCAGCTATAGAGCGTCTGGTAGCCATAGCCGGTGATATAGGGATAAGCTAATTCAAGACAGGCAATCGAATTGAGGATGATGCAGTCATGCTGACCTACGTATTGCGGAAAGCGTATCAGTGCCGACAAATAATCAAAGCTGCCTTCAAATAAATGAATGGCCTTTGGCTTTGCCACCTCACCCCGTTTAAAGGTAATGGTTTTGGGTGCCACACAGCTTTTGATATAGATGTTGCGCAGTTCGCACCCGCCGTCTTCATTCTTAAAGCCTAACGCATATATGCGCTCACCGTTATTGCGGTTCTGGACATAGGCTTCGACAAAATGCCGATATGCCACCTCGAACGGAATACCGCGCTTTTCGGCATAACGTATTAGTGCCAAATCTTCTAACGGGTCTGTCCGCTTAAGTTGCCATCCGGGCAATTGCACGATGGCTGCTTTATGCGGTGCTTTACTTATAATCGGCTGCATCACCATGTTGGTTAGCCAACGTAACGCGTCGCTAATAGTGTGGTCTTCGTTGGAAGATTTGAGATGAAGAATGACGAAATCCAGGCAATTGCCGCCTTTAGCAATTGCATCATCCTGCCAGGTATTTTCGGCTGGCTTTACAACCAAACTTAAAGGCTGTTTATCATGGAAAGGCGAGTTGTACATAAAGGCACTGGTGCAAACGTCAGCAGGTTCGCAGCCAATGGTTCGCAGGATGTCTGTTAAGGGAATGAGGTTAGCTTGTACTTCGTTCATGCGGTCTCCTATCGTACCAGGCGGCGGTTTAGAAAATTGTCGAGACTGGACTGCCGGTAACGCACCGCGCGGCCAACCTTGATCGGCTGAAGGTCGTAGCGTTTAGTGCAATCCCATACGGCAAGCGTATGGTGATTGGTAAGGCCCAAGTATTTGGCTGCCGCTTTGCGGTCGAGCAACGGATCGTGATTTGGCTCACGCATAATTACCTCGCTGGTGATTTAATTTTAAGAAGGCCGCCTGTGGCTGGCCTCGAAGAATGTAGGTTTATTATCCTACGTTACAGAAAATACAATAGGATTTTCGTCCTGTTAACAATGAATAATCTAAAATTGCCTATAGCAACCTATAATTGAAATAAAATTGCCCCTGCGTTGCAGGGGCAACCCAATGTTAAGCATTGGGGAATGTAATCGTTGATTCGATTTCATGCAGTTTGGTATTGCACTCATTGAAGATGTACTGTGATACCATGCGGATCAGTCCTGGAGAGGATGTGATAAATTCACGAAGTTTGTCGTCGCAGATAATCAATTTGCAGCCTTGGTAAGGGTTTTCATTCAGTTCGTCGCCTTCCTGTGCCAAAGCAACTTCAAAGGCTTCCAACTGGCGCATCCGGGAGATAAGGTTGATCCGTTGCACGCTTCTGCGGTGCAGATCGCTTACCACTTTCAACCTGTCATCGAGGGTCAATTCTGGCTTGGCAGGTTTGGCTTCCTGTTGCGGCATGGCTTGGGGCTGCACTTGTGGCGCAGCCTCTGGTTTAGGTTTGTCGGCTTCGGCTTTCGCAGTTCCGTTTTGCGCTTTGGCAGGTGTTACGTCTGCTTTTTTGGCTGCGCCATTTTGAATTTGGTTGTTTGCTGCTTTGGCAGTTTCATTCTTTACGGCTGTGCCGTTTTCGTTGTTCAAGTCCATTTTGAATGGTTTTTATAAGTTAAAAAATCTGTGATCACCAAAGTCATTTGAGCTAAGCCTCATCTGCCCTTTGATAGAGGCTAGATATTTGCGCGTGGGGTGGGCGAGACAAGGCTGCCGCAAAAAATACTACCCGGAGCGTAGCATAGGTGTGGAGATTTTTTAGCGGCACTCCGCATGGCCTTGTCCGCCGAAGAGGTATAATTTCGCCTCGTTCAAAGGGTTGATGAAGGCTTTCGGCAAAATGGTTGATGACAGGTTTTGCTTATAAACCAACAATGGAAAGGCAGATAGAAAACAAACGGCGTTTATAACACAGACTGGCAACGCATAAATAAAGATAAACTGTGCATACTAAAAATGCTTACGCATAAACCATAGCAACAAAACGACATGGGAAATGAGGCATCGTATAAACTGGCTGACGTTAACAAAAAAGGAAAAGCCAATGTCAGAATACCAACCTGTTAATCAGATAACTCTTGAACGGATTAAAGCAGCATATCAGGCATCCGCTAAAATTGTTGCTTTATACGGTGACATTTATCTACCCTTGTTTGAACGGATGCACCAGGAATTGAAGAAAGCAGAGGCGGCAGTTGATTTAAAAACACTGGCACTGCAAATTGGTGGCAACCAAAACTAACTTGTGAATAATTGATGATATGATATGCTGTAATGCTGTTGAACAAAGCTGACATGCTTCAACTGATAAATCCGTATTCACATTATTGTAGGAAATTGAAAATGACAGTATCACCAATTCAATCTCAATTAGATATGCCTGATGATGTAATAGCGCTATTAGCTAATATAGAAAATCTGTTATTGGTGATGACACCTATCGAACCTGATGAATGGAAACATGGTAAAACGGTTTCACGAACATTCACGAAAGCAGAATATGAAACCGTCCGAAATTTGTTGCTCGCCTATAAGCATCTGACCAGATAAATATTTTAATTGACTGTTATTTCTATTGCTTTTACGATTCAGTATAGGAATGGAAATGTCACACAGCATGTCACACATTTTGGCATACTAAATGAAAAGCAACTTGATTTTTGATTGCATTCAAAAAACCCTCTTACCATTGCGTTGGTTAATATTTTATATTTGGTAGCCATTTTCTGCAAATGAGTAATAGGCATCATCTGATAAAATCAATTGGTCTTTAATATTCACATGCATATTATTTGCCATTTCTCGTAATTTAACCGCTTCAAGCTTTTCTTCATTAGATGGCTTTATTCTCGCCTTTGGAAAGTTTTGGCCTATGATAATAGCGTTAGCTCGCTTTTTAGAAGAAATTTCGCGAATACATAGAAGTTGCTGAATTCCTATGTGAACAGTATCCAAATCGACGTTGCCAATGATTTGATTTTTACTGTCAAGAAACAGAACTTTTGAAGTTGCTTTTTTGTCTAATTGTTCTTGGTTCCAGTTTTCTGAAAGATTTACAAATGCATCCCAGCTTTCATTAAATATCGGTTTATCTTTAATTCTTTTAAAATTTGATATCATTTGATAGCCTCTTCCGCTGTTGCAATTGAAAGTATTTGTATTTATGTTAACACGAGATTTAATGGTCGTAAATCCCTTAACGTCTTTGATATTATTATTATCTTCAATGACTTCAACCAGCGTCCATTTTTTACTACCTGGATTTTTTTCTTTTATCCTTATAGTTTGACCGACAGCAAGATTAGGAGGGCAGAATAAAATATTCCTCAAATTTTTATGCGTGCTTGCCTTAACGCTACCTGCTCTTAATATTGATGATGCTTTTTTAGTTGCCATAGAGAAATTATTAATCAAATCTTTCGAAGCTGTTTTTATAAATGAGATCGAAACTGTAAAAATCTTTAAAAGGTTTATTGTTGAAGCTTCGCAAACTTAAATCTTCAAAACATCCAGTATCTTCATATTGCGATAGCTCTGCATCAACTGTGCTGCCTATTTCATAGTTTAGTCGTTTCATATAGACTTGATCCCATGCAATTAGATTATCAATAGATGCGACAAAACCATTAATTGATGACACAATCAATTCAATAGTTTCTTGGTCAAAAAAATCAGGGTTTTTTGCTTCTACATACAAAACCAAGCAAGTGGAATTAAAGCCAGGTTTAGATGGTGTAGGGGCGAGAACAGGGATTGTAAGAAAGGATTTTGCTTTTGCTGAGAAATGATTACCATCGGTAGTTTTTATCAGTTCAAGGAATTTACCCCACTTATTGTCTTCAACATTTTTTACAAGAAATGGTTTGCCTGTCTTGAAACTTAAACCGACGCTTCCTTCCTTTATCGGTAAGGTTACACCTGCAATATCTTTGTGTAATCTGTTTACATTGTATGTTGTAATTTGCTGATAGTACATATTGTTTTGCACCATTAAAGGACGATGTATATTTAAAGAATATATCTCATCTTTTTTTACATTTTGTAGAACGTTGCTTAGAACAGATAAAAAGCTTGAACATATTGCGCGCGTTTCTATAGGGAGGAATTCCAATCGCGTTTCTAATTTCTTAATCGCAGGATTTTCTAATCTTTGAAAATCATTAAATATCTGATACATTTCCCCAACTGACCAA
This sequence comes from Mucilaginibacter terrae, assembly GCF_042679325.1. Classification (GTDB taxonomy): domain Bacteria; phylum Bacteroidota; class Bacteroidia; order Sphingobacteriales; family Sphingobacteriaceae; genus Mucilaginibacter; species Mucilaginibacter terrae. The sequence goes on along the minus strand of NZ_JBHTMJ010000017.1, from coordinate 245,853 downwards.
AGTGGATCAGTAGAAGAAATTTTATTAGATTCAAGTTGCAATTCCTTAAGTTCTTGAATCTTTTTCCGCTCTAAAGATGAAAGACAGTCAATTAGAAAAATGGCCTTCTTATTTGTACCATTCCTGATAATGACATTTGACTCTTGAAGATCAAGAGTTTCAGCTTTAACCTGATATTCTTTTAACTTTTCATCGTATTTTAAAGGCCCCTTTTTAAAAGAGAATAAATCCCCTTTATATAAAACAAAAGCGATAAAAGAATTGATCATTGAATTCCGTTTAAGGCTAAAGATACTTTCTAAGTTTTCCTTTTTTGAATTTAAGCAAACCTCTATGTTTCTAAGTCTTCTATCTTGCTTAATGACATCGATGATTGGCATATAATATTGTTCTGGAATTTCAGTAAATTCTTGAAAAAGCGTCATACGAGGATCTGTACCCATCATTCGTTTCTTAATCGCTCTAAGATCATCAATTAATTCTTTAGAGTAAGAAATAGACTTCATTATATTTAAAATATAATCGTAACTGAAATTAAGGATCTTCAATCTAAAAAGATCAATCATTCCTCCGTCACCAGTTCCACTTACAAGAAAATTGTTACTTTCATCAAGGAATGTTTGGTTGTAGGCATCGTTTCGCCAGTAAGAGGTTGCACCTCGAATAGCACTTTGCTTCGTTACACCTACTTCAATTCCATAGCCAATTGCATAAATGATTAAATCGCATGTCAAATTAAACCTATCAGTCTTGACAGTTTTGTCATCTTCGGACGCATAGTTTTTAATTTGAAATTTACGCACTCCACCAATTATTCTTTCAGTAACGAAAGTTCTTTTGGAATTGTATTGCTGCCTAAGTCTTTTTACAGTTGGCTTGCTTTCTTCGCCGATTGATTTGATGACTTTTTCGAACCCGTCCAGCAATTGCTGAGCAACACTTGAAGCTGTATCATGTCGCCAATTTAAAACTGGTAATTTTGTTGAGGGATAAGTAGCTTCTTCATCAGGCCAGTCATATATATTAGGATGAATGTTTCTAATATCACACCCTCTTTGCATATGGAGATAATGTGCTTCCTGTTCAACAAGAACAACATTTAACCTTGCTTCAAGTGCTGCTGCTGCTATTGTCAAGCCTGCAACACCACCACCTATAATTCCAATTCTAAAATCGGGCGAATACTTAATCCTTTCCGTAGTCACTAATGAATAGAAAATATTAAGTGCCCTAATCTGTTGTTTGTAGACCGTAATGCCCTGCTGAAAAATTCCGACCAAGTATTTCTGGTCATCTATGCGGAACAAGTTTAAATACTCTTCTGCCTCCTCTTTGGACATTTGCACATTAATATTGTTAAGTTTTAATTGGTTGAAAATACAAAAAGATTAAATACAATGAAATATTTTTGTGAATGCGGAATGTTATTTAACTATTATCTTGCTTAACTAACTTCGGACAGATACAGCTTTTCCACGTCAAATTTATCACGTCAATATTAAATCATATGCATTATTACCATCACCTGAAAAAGGCATCCAAGTGATGATAATATTCTAATTGTTATGAAATTGCGAACATAGCCTCGGTTGCCTTATCGATTGAGCTTTTTACCGCATCTAAATTTAAACGAGCATATACCAATGTAGCATGTGTTGATTTATGACCCAAGCTTTTGCCGATGATTTGCAGGCTGGCACCGGTAAGTGCCTGGTAGCTGCCAAAAGTTCGGCGCAGATCATGCAGGCGGATGTCCATCAATCCTGTTGGCAAATCGATCTCCTCTTCCAAACTTATCTTCCTGAGCCAATTATATTGGCTGATAGAATTGTAATGAGAAACATAAGATAGCAATTTATCATTCACCCATTTTGATACCTGCGGGTGCTGCTGCCACATCGCAACGGTTGCCCTTTCTAGAATGCGCTTCCAGCCTCGGTCGTGCTTGACCAGGTGCTTGGAAGGGTCGTCATCCTGTGGGTAAACCCATTCACTTTTTGCTGTAACCAAACGTGTTTTCAATATTTCTACAGCACGGTCGGTTAGCGTAATGGTTTGCGGTTCGCCGTTCTTGGTCTCTGGAATACGCCAAAGATTAAGTTCCCATTCAAGTTGCTCATAGCGCATCATCAGCGTATTGGTCTTACGGGCACCAGTTAACAACAACAACCAGATAAAATCCCTGATGGTTTCGTTGGGTTCTTCAATTATGGATTGCAATAAAAAAGGCATTTCCGATGGCTGCACAAACCGGTCACGACTTTTCTCTTTAAATTTTTTGATGCCGTTGGTAGGGTTCGTGCCTTCCCATCCCCATTCGATGGCTTTGTTGTACATGGCACGTAACCGTTCTAAGCAACGGTTTGCCTGATAACGGCCAACCGTTTCAAACAGGTAGTCGTGTAAGTTTTGCACCTCCGGGCGTTTGATGTCTTTAAGCTTTCGTTTGAACCAGTGATTAAAAAATTTCGGTATCTCCCGTTCATCATAAATCCAGGACTTTTTATGAACTTTACTGTAGCGGTTCATGTATTGGTGATAAAGCTGGCCCAAAGTGGTTTCGTGCTTTGCTTTTCTCTTTTCATCGGCAGGGTTGATGCCTTGTGCAATTAGCCCCAGTTTTATGCTACCCAGCTTTCGTGCATTCTCAACAGATAGGTCAGGATATTTGCCGACAAACAGGCGCTCTGGCTTCCCGTTTATTTTCTTGTAAAGATAAAATGATTTCGCTCCTCCGCGCTGAACGGCAAGAGTTAAACCTTTGAGTTGGGTATCTCTGTAATAGATACATTTGGTATCAATGGTCGGTGGTAACGTGTCAATTTTTGTTTTGGTAAAGTTGAATGTCAGATTGGACATTTCGTCTCCTTTTTTGATGCTACCCAGATGCTACTTTGAAGGTAAATACACAGCTAAAAAGAATAATATCCAATAACTATAGGATGCCATCTAAACCTTTGATTTGATAAGTTTAAATAACCTCTGATAAACAATGCTAATTTATATTAAAACCAGATTGGGCGGCCTCATAACCTGAAGGCCGCAGGTTCAAATCCTGCCCCCGCAACCAATATTTTCAAGCACTTAATTAGCTTCTGTATTTTCCGATTTTAGCGATACTACCGTGATGCTACCTTTCAGGGTAATGTTGGTTATATCGGTTGGTATGGAAATGATTATAACACAAACGCAAGGGATGAGAATCGCCTTTTGTAAATAAAAATCGCCTCCAATAAATAAAAAAACCAAGACAAACTGTTATGTCGTCTTGGGTGCTCGTAGTTGGTTTGCGAAGTAATAAATGATGAAGCAGGTTAACTTCCGATAGTGTCATCTGCCTGTGCGGCCAGTTGGGTTACATACTTCAAATACTTAGGAAAAGATTAACTAGTCTATTAGTTTGTGTGTAATTTATCTGATTTTCTGTACGCAACTTCCTCTGCTTTTTATATTTATAGCTGCATTCGCACATTTGATTCGCTATCTAAATTGACTTTTTTCACACCTTATCCGTCAAAGTAGCGGCAAACTCAAAAACTTTTCCACATCCATTGTGAACAATTTGTATTTTAAATTGCTAATTTTATTAGCATAATTTGTGCTTGTAAAATTGTGCTGGGATTATATCCCTAAATAATGCAGAATATAGGAAGATGTTCCGCAACCGGACATCAACTAATTTTGTATGCCTTATTTAAAGCAACCCACATGGAAACGAAAAAAGACATCATCAACCGCCTCAAAGAGGAAATCTTGCTCAAGCAGGGTTATAAGCCTTTGCAGGGTGATGCCGCCAAAATTGGCGGGCTTCAAGAGATTGAGGCTGCGTTTCCAAACGGTGTTTTTCCTACAGGCATGATGCATGAGTTTGTGAACCCACAAGTGGAACATAGCACAGCTTGCGGTGCATTCATTACTGGGTTAATTGCCTCACTTATGCCGGAAGGCGGCATTTGCCTTTGGATAAGTGCCAACCGCATCATGTTTCCACCCGCTTTGAAAAAATTTGGCATTGAGCCGGATAGTGTCATATTCATTGATCTGGCCCGTGAAAAAGATGTGCTTTGGGCAACAGAAGAAGCTTTGAAGTGCGACGGCCTAACGGCAGTTATTTCTGAGATCAGAGAGATAACATTTACACAATCGCGAAGGCTGCAACTGGCGGTCGAACAAAGCAAGGTGACGGGCTTTGTGCTGCGAAATGACCCGAACAAGGTTGGCAATACAGCCTGTGTTGCACGGTGGCAAATTACGCCTACACCAAGCCAACAAATAGGCCGATTGCCGGGGGTGGGATTTCCGCGATGGAAAGTTGAACTACAAAAGGTTCGCAATGGTAGTCCTGGAATCTGGACCGTGGAATGGCGCGGCAAAGCCTTTTCATTGGTTGCCGATAATTTGGCTGTTGATACTACGGTTAAACAAATCAGAAAGGCAGGATGAGTGTATGGACAAACGTTTTATGGCCTTGTGGTTTTACCGTCTGAAAACGGACTGGATGATCTTACGCAAACCGGAATTAGCGAAAATTCCATTTGTCTTCGCCATGCCTGACCATAACCGTGTTGTGATTACGGCGTTGAATGCGTTAGCTGAAGCGCAAGGTCTGCAAGTAGGGATGCGCGTGGCCGATGCCAAAGCGATGACCCCTGCCCTGAAGGTTTTGAATGATAGTCTTGGCCGTGAAGAAAAATTGCTTAGGGCAATTGCCGAATGGTGCATACGGTACACTCCCAATGTTGCAATTGATTTGCCTGACGGGTTGATATTCAATATAAGCGGCTGCGCTCATTTATGGGGCGGTGAAGCCGCTTACCGGAATGAGATTGTTAAAAAGTTCAAAGCTAAAGGATACGTAGTTAAAGCCGCCATAGCCGATACGGTCGGCGCAGCCTGGGCGGTCGCTCGCTTTGGTCGATCAGGGAGCATTATCCCCACCAAAGAGCATAAAGCAGCCCTAATGCCGTTGCCTCCTGCGGCATTAAGATTGGATGCAAATATTTTAGAACGGCTGCAAAAGCTTGGCTTCTACCGTATTGAGGCACTCCAAAAAATCCCTCGCGGCGAATTGCGGCGGCGTTTTGGCGATGGCTTAATCTTGCGCCTTATGCAAGCAATGGGCGAACTGGAAGAATATATTGCTGTCATTAAGGAACCTGAACCATATCATGAACGCTTGCCCAGCCTAGAACCTATCAGAACACGCCCAGGCATTGAAATCGCCATCCGTGAACTCTTGGAAATGCTGACTAAGCGGCTGTCGTCGGAAGGGAAAGGCATTCGCACTGCAACACTGACAACTTACCGCATTGATGGAAAAGTGCAGCAAGTAACCATCGGCACGAATAAGGCAACTCATGTGGTCGAGCATTTATTCAAGTTGTTTGAATTACACATCGGGGAAATTGAGCCGGATTTAGGCATTGAGTTATTCGTGATGGATGCGCCTAAAGTTGAAGATGTGGATGTCACCCAGCAAGCCATTTGGGCGGGTAAGCCAGGTTTACAGGATAGCGGTATTGCAGAATTGCTTGACCGCTTGTCCGGTAAGGTTGGCGCACAATCTATTCATCGCTATTTGCCGCAGGAACGCTACTGGCCGGAACGTTCCATTAAAGCTGCGAAAAATATTCAAGATAAACCGCAAAGCTTTTGGCGCAGCGATATGGAGAGGCCAACCCAGCTTTTGCCTAAGCCTCAAATTATCCAAGTATCAGCGCCGATACCCGATGATCCACCAATGTTATTTAGGTACAAGAACGAAGTTCATCATATTAAACGCGCGGATGGACCTGAACGGATCGAGCGTGAATGGTGGTTGGATGTAGGCGAACACCGCGACTATTACATCGTCGAAGACCAACAAGGTTTTCGCTATTGGGTGTTTCGTTCCGGCCATTACGGCCAGCAACAAACCCAGTGGTTTTTACATGGCTATTTCGCGTAAACATGGCTTACATTGAATTACAAGTCACAAGCAATTTCAGCTTCTTGCGTGGGGCTTCTCATCCCGACGAACTGGCCACCCACGCGGCTGCGTTAGGCTATGCCCGTATTGGTATTACCGACCGCAATTCTTTTGCAGGAATTGTGCGGGCTCATGTGGCAGCAAAAGAAAATGGCATTTCAATTATTCCTGGGTGCCGTTTGGATTTACTGGATGGGCCGAGTCTGCTGGCATATCCCACCGATAAAGAAGCCTATGCCCGTCTTTCAGCATTGTTGACTTTAGGCAACCAAAGGGCTGAAAAGGGTAAATGCTTCTTGTATAAGAAAGATGTATTTGACCATAGCGCGGGCATGATTTTTATTATTGTGCCGCCTGAAGGATTGGATGATCTGTTTGAATTTGACCAGCAGTTCAAGGATGACGTGGCCGAATACCGGCAACATATCCGCAAAAAACTATATATCGCAGCATCCCGTACTTATCAATCAAGTGATAGTAAAAGGATGTTTCGCATTCATGAGCTTGCCGAACGGCATCGCATCCCAATGGTTGCCACCAATGATGTGCATTACCATGATTTGAGCCGCCGTGAATTGCAGGATGTGCTTACTTGTGTCCGTGAAAAATGTACGGTGCCTGAAGCAGGATATAAATTGCATGGTAATGCTGAACGCTATTTAAAACCTATTCCTGAAATGGAAAGGCTTTTTAAACATTATCCCGAAGCAATTTTGACAACAGAAGATATTTCTAAAGCTTGCACCTTTTCACTGGACGAACTTAAATACGTCTACCCCGAAGAAATTAATCCAAGTGGCCACTCACCTTTGGAAGAATTAAAGCATTTGACCTGGGAAGGCGTTAAAGAGTGTTTTGGTGACAAGCCCCCCGAAAAGCTTGTTGCTACGATAAACCATGAATTGAAGTTCGTTGAAGAAATGGACTACGCCAATTATTTCCTATTTGTACATGACATTGTTAGGGAAGCCCGAAGCCGTGGGATTTTATGCCAGGGGCGCGGCTCTGCGGCAAATTCTGCTGTTTGCTACGTTTTGGGCATTACTTCAGTTGACCCAACAAAGTTTGATTTGCTGTTTGAGCGTTTTATCTCATCGGCCCGTAATGAGCCGCCCGATATTGATGTCGATTTTGAACATGAACGCCGCGAGGAAATCATTCAGTATATCTATAACAAATATGGCCGTGACCGTGCGGCAATTGTCGCAACGGTTACACAGCAACGCCAAAAGGGCGCGATACGCGATGTAGGCAAGGTCATGGGGCTATCGCAAGATACTATTGACCGCCTCTCTGCTGCTATTTGGGAATTTACGGATGAATGGTTTGAACCGGAAAGATTGGTAGAGCAAGGTTTAAACCCCGACGATCCGCAATTGCGAAAAGTGTTGGCCCTTACAGCACAAATGATGGGCTTCCCGCGCCAATTAGGACAACATACGGGCGGCTTTGTGGTGACACAAGGCAAGCTGACAGATTTGTGCCCTATCATCAATGCCCGGATGGAAGACCGCACAAACATCGAATGGAACAAAGACGATATTGATGCATTGGGTTTTCTAAAAGTGGATGTATTGGCCTTGGGGATGCTGACCTGTATCCGTAAAGCATTTGACCTTGTAAAGCAGCATTACGGTATACAACTTACCCTTGCCAATATCCCCCAGGATGATGAAGGAGTATATCAAATGGTAAGCCTTGCCGATACCATCGGCGTGTTTCAAATTGAAAGCCGCGCCCAACAGGCGATGCTTCCTCGCCTCCGTCCAAAATGCTTTTATGATTTGGTGATTGAAGTAGCAATCGTAAGGCCTGGTCCGATTCAAGGAGATATGGTGCATCCTTACATTAGGCGGCGCAACGGCGAGGAAAAAGTCACTTACCCGTCTAAGGAGCTCGAAGAAATTTTAGGCCGGACGTTGGGCGTTCCATTGTTTCAGGAACAGGCCATGAAAATCGCCATCGTTGCTGCGGGCTTTACGCCATCCGAAGCGGATGGCTTGCGCCGTAGCATGGCAACTTTCAAGTTTAAAGGCTTGGTCAATGTTTTTGAACGCAAATTGATCGATGGCATGATGGCACGGGGTTATACCGAAGAATTTGCCACACGAATTTTCCGGCAGCTAGAAGGTTTCGGTAGTTACGGCTTTCCCGAAAGCCATGCCGCCAGTTTCGCACTACTGGTTTATGTGTCGTGCTGGCTTAAATGCTATTATCCTGACGTGTTTGCGGCTGCGCTGCTCAATAGCCAGCCGATGGGGTTTTATCAGCCCGCTCAAATTATTACCGACGCCAAGAACCACGGTGTCGAAGTTTTGGCAATTGACGTTAATTACTCGGAATGGGACAACATGCTCGAAGAACGCATAAAATGGTTCAACCCTTTGCGCTTGGGCTTCCGGCATATTAAGGGATTAAGGCAGGATGATATGTTGCTGTTGCTGGCCGGACGTAAAGCGCTCTATAAAAAAATAACAGAAATTTACGATGCGGGTGTCCCACAGGCCGCATTGGAACGGCTGGCTGATGCCGATGCGTTTCGTTCGCTCGGACTGGACCGTCGAAAGGCATTGTGGGAAGTGGCGGCTTTGGCCGATACTCTAAATGGTTTATTCAAAGGTCAAACGCCTAAAAAGGCGAATACGTCACAATTTGAATTGCCTTTAATGAGTATAGCGGAACACGTCATACAGGATTACGCCTCTACTTCTTTTTCATTAAAAGCCCATCCTGTAAGCTTAGCCAGGGAAAAATTAAAACGCTTAAACGTGCTATCGGCAGAAGAAACCGCAAATGTTGAAGCCAAAGAACGGGTCAAGGTTGCAGGGCTGGTTATTTCCCGTCAACGTCCCGGCACGGCTGGTGGTGTGTGTTTTATCACCATAGAAGATGAAACAGGCACAATTAACCTGGTGGTTTTTGAAAAGCTATTTGATGCTTACCGGAAAGAAATTTTAGGAGCCAAATTACTCATGGTAAGTGGTTGGGTACAACGCGAAGGTGTCGTGCAGAATATCATCGTAAAAAGCTGCCATGATCTCACGCCTTTGATTAGCGAAGCGGCATTGCCCCAAAATGGCGGCGACAATTTAACCGCTGAACAAATGCCCTTTACCGCTGAAAATAAAAGGACACAAATTAGAGAAAATGCGGCAGGTGATGCGATCCCCAACGCAAGGAATTTCAGGTAAGCTTAAAACAGAAAATCCTTGTCGTCTTTTTTGATTCTTTTTGCCTTTAACGGTGTACGCTTATTTTCGGTGACAATGTACACATCTGCCTCACAAGGTGTAAGCAAAGCCATTAATTGTTCCAACGATGCGTTCGGGTTCATCCATAAACGACGTTGCGCTTTGTTCATGATGATCGGCATACGGTCGTGAATGTCTCTAAAGCTGTGTCCGGTAGGGTCACAGGTAATCATGGTAAAACATTCTATAATTTCGCCGTTTACTGGATTACGCCAGGTCGTCCATAATCCAGCTTTATAAAAATAATCTTCAGTGGCCGGGGTGATTTTCCATTCTATTTGCTCGGTTGCAGATTTTTCAGTTTCATAAAAACCTTCGTTTAAAATCAGGCAACGGGTTGCCATAATTAAATCTTTAAACGACCGTGTAGTCGTAAGCGTTTCAGCCCTGGCATTAAGCATCGGCTTAATCTCCTTTGGGTCATTAACAAAACCCGGAATAAGACCCCAGCGCATATATTGAATTTCGCGCGGGCGATGATGGGTGATGACAGGTGACAGGTCTGTTGGACGAATATCATCTTTCTCCTCTGGAGTGGTGGCTCCACCTTTAAAACCGGAAACAGGCGTAACAATCGGCACTTGCAATTTCTCCGACATCACCCGCACATTCACTGACACTGCTTTCGTACACATCTTGCAAATTTACCGTTTTATTTTTTCATACTAAAATTATTAGTATTCCTCTGGGTGGTAGCTTTTAAGATTGTAACAAAGTCATCGATTTACGATTTGATAACATTAGCAACTTCCAAAAACAGTGTAGCAGCCTTAGCTTTGTATATCATGAAAAAAATCGCTTGTATTGCTCTTATTGGTTTGGCCGCCATCATTATCTCATGGGGTGCCGTTGGATACCGCACGGTTGCTTTAATTGCCGATAACCATTTAACCCGAAATCAAAAGCCGTTGTTGCTGCCTTGTTAGGCGACCAAAGCATGGCCGATGTAAGTAGCTGGGCCGATCAGGTTCGTAACCAGCCAGATTATAAATATACCGCGCCCTGGCACTACGTTAATCTGCCACTTGGCTTAAGCTATGAAGAATTCACAAAGACCGTTTTCAATCAGGCAAATGATAATGTTTACAAAGCTATATTAAAGAACACGGCCATCCTGACGGATAAAGCCAGCACCCGTAAACAACAAGCCGAAGCCTTAAAATTTATCATTCACTTTGTTGGCGATTTACACCAACCCATGCACGTAAGCCGTGCCGAAGATATCTGTTGCATCTCACTTGCCAATTTGGGCCGCTTATAGCTTAATTGGATTTCATTGACAGAAAAGAAATTTGACATGCGCGCCCCGTTACAAAGAAGCCTGTCATATCATGGGTTTTGTTATTAGGCCCTCGCCCGATGGCATCGATAACAATGATTAATCAAGTAAATCTTCAAGGCTAATTTCCAATGCCTTGCAATAGCAAATATTGTAAAGAGTTTGGGATTTGTTTTACCAATCCAAATTTAAAACCGTTACTTTAATGATGCCGGGCAAACCACTGTAAATCTCTTTTAACAGAGATTTTGTGATCGTAAATGTCCCTTCCTACCACTTCCAGTTTAAGCATGGCAAGCTGGCGACGGATATCATCCATTTCGGATGCCGCAGCATTGCTTTCAAACTGTTTCGAGAATACTTCCATAAAAGTTCCATGCGGCACCACTTTCTTGACCGACCCGTTGATCGTTACATGCTGGTATTGTCTGCTGTCAAGCGTTAGCCACTCCTTGATATCGTAATGTTCTTGCCCGTCTTTTGTAAAGACAAGCTTTTCAATAATTACCGGTCCCAAACCATTATTTTGAACATGGACGTAGATCAGACCGTTCTGGTCTGTCAAATTAATTTGTATCAGGGGCTTTACTGATTTTTCATTATGAATGCGTTGCAGGTACAATTGATAAAATGTTGCCAGTAAGGCCAGAATGGAGAGCGTAATAGCCACAAGACACCTATTTCAGGTAAGAATGAAAAAACAATCGAACTAATTTTTGCGCAAAACTTGTTCGTTAATAAACCATCGTCAATCCATAGACAAAAAGCCCGATTTTTCTATACTGTTCAAATTTCAAATTGTTGAATTTCAATAGTTTGAAATTCGGCATTAAGCGATTTTAAACTAAATCTTGTTCAAATATAACCGATGGTTTAATGATGAACAAAAGGCAAAAGCCATGAAACAGGCAATCGCATATTATCGCGTGTCAACCAGCAGACAAGGTAAAAGCGGGTTGGGGCTGGAAGCGCAGCAAAATGCGGTAGAGCAATATTGCAGTGTCAATGACTATAGCTTGCTTACACAGGTGATCGAGATTCAATCAACCCGCAAGCACCGAGCAGGATTATTTGATGCCCTTGCATTGTGCAGACAGCGCAAAGCCATATTGATCGTTGCAAAGCTTGACAGGCTGGGGCGTGATGTTGAGCAGATTGCAGGAATTGTAAAATCAAAGGTAGAGGTTATGGTTGTAGATAATCCCCATGCCAATAGGTTCACTATCCACATACTGGCAGCGGTAGCCGAAGAACAACGCCAGCGCATTAGTGACACGACCAAAGCGGCTTTATCCGCCGCCAAGAAACGCGGTGTTGAATTAGGCAAGAATAGTAAAATACTGTCCGTTGTCAACAAACAAGCAGCGGATGATTTTGCCGTTAAATTGTCGCCGATGATAAGGCGGTTAAACAAACGGGGCATCATAACAACCCGCGCAGTTTGCGAGGAATTAAATAAAAAAAAGGTGCCAACTTTTCGTACTGGCGGCAGATGGCACCCAAGTACGGTTCATACACTGATGAACAGGCTTAATAAACAAGAAAATTAATAAACAATATAAAAACCATTGCCATGCACACCACAAGTTATAATGACATTCTATTTGACGATCTTGCGGCAATCAGACTGCTAAATCACAACAACCAATCGGCCGATGCGACTGTTCAGTACAATGACTGTACGAACAATTATAACGATTGCACCAATAATTATAATGACTGCACCAACAATGTGTATGCAGCCAAAACCGCCGAACAGTTAAGTCCTGATTGCAACTGTTCCGGCTATCATGAGGTTTCAAACCCCAATGGTGATTGCGGTAATTAAGTCCTGATTGATTAATCCCAACTGCTTTATGAATTTGGTACCGAAGAAATCCCCTGAATTATTGCTTAACCCGGTGGGTGATGGTTACGCTTATGCGGTTAATTGCTCATTCCCGCATTCATTCCGGTTATTAAACCGCCGCCAGTACGAAATCTTACGGGCGGTCAATGGCCGCGACGACATGGAGACATTGGCGAGCGGGTTGCAAATACCAGCCGATGCACTGGAACAATTCATGTTATTGCTAAGCAAAACGGAGATTGTTGGTTTTGATGGCAACAGCTTTACCGTACCGGAAAAACCCGCTGCGCCTAACGCATTAAATTTTTGGATTCACACCACCAATGCCTGTAACCTGGGATGCAGTTACTGCTATATCCCAACCCTGAATACTGGCGGTGGGATGAGAGGTGAGGTACGGCGGCAATTGCTGCACAAAATGGTGGAAACTGTAACGGTGAAAGGCATCCGGCATATCCGGCTTAGATTGGCTGGCGGTGAACCGATGGGGCAGTTTGGCGTTTGGAAACAGTTCATCCCCGAAGCAAGAAAAGCGTTAGCTGATGTAGATTGCCAGTTTGATGCCGGGTTTGTAACCAACCTAACGATGCTGAATGACGAGATCATCGCATTTTCCAAAGAGCATGGCATTGGTTACGGTGTATCGTTGGACGGTGTAGAAGCCACCCACGATGCCACACGCAGTTTTCGTTCAGGTTGCGGCTCGTTTCATATCGTGGATGCCAATCTACGCAAGCTACTGGCAGCAGGGATTAATGTATCGGTCAATACCGTTGTGACCAACCTAAACCTGATAGGCTTGCCGGAACTCACCAGCTACTTAATTGATTTAAATATTCCCTTCCGGTATTCCATTGTGAAAGGCGAAAAGATCCATGCGGAACTATTGGATGAATATTTATCTGTATCCTATGCCATTATGCTGGAGGCCATCAATGACGGCTGGCAGTTTTCTAAACGCTTCCAGTTTTGTGACTTAAAGCCGAACGATTTAGGTTTTCAAACCTGTGCCTCGGGTTTTTCAGGCGGTGCGATCTATACGGACGGCTCTTTCAAATATTGCCATGTGCAGTTTGAAAACAACGATGAGGCAGCACACACCATATTTAATGAAGATTTAGACCTGGTAGACATGATCGCCAGCGGTGAACATCACGAGGGCCACAAATCTGACGATTGCAAAAAATGCCGTTATCGTTCCATCTGTACCAGCGGATGTCCTGTTTATCGTACCGATGGTAAAGATCCACAATGCAGCTTGTATCATCGGTTTATTCCTAAATATTATGAATTGCAGGCAAAAGAGCGATTAAAATTGCTGTACTAATTGAATAGTCTTAAAGATATAATGAAGAAAAGTGGGACTGTTTTATTCAAACCATTCAATGATGCAGGTTTGCTATCATAGGTAATAGAAGTAGTAGATAGCTTCTCTATATTCGATAGTAACAATGTAAAATATTATATCATAAAAAACTTAACGGACAATTATCTAATTATGATAAGGTTTAGGTTGAAAGCCCTGCTCTGCGAGAGAGTGGGGCTTACTTTCATTAAATTGTCTTCACCATGATTATAATAATAGCTACAAATTTTTTTTAATGGTGGTGATAGATATTAGAAAGTATTTCCTTATCTATGTATCGGGTTTGTGTCTGCATAAATCCTGTCGAAGACGAATATTTATACCAATAAAACTTAAATTACCTTTTCATTAAAATGCTGCCTAATGCCGGTTCGCTAAATTTTTCCAAGCCTGTTTCAGGTTTGTTTTTTTCTATTATAACGGGTTTGCTCATTTGTGCAGGTTTAGTAACCAGTGGTGCACTTATATACAGGTCACTCACCACACATTTTCTATTTATCTTTTTATGCGCTATATTGTTTGTATGTACCGGACTTTATCAAATCCGTTCAAAGCAGCCAATTTTGTACAGCCTCCCCATCACCATCACAGGCATTTTGCTATTTTATACGATATACAATTCTTACGCGGTTTCTGAACTTTTAACATACAGGCATATTTATATATTGTGCGGCTATGGTTTGTTTATTGTCGTTTATTATTTATTCGATCAGCAACTTATCAGGAGTTCGTTTCTTTTTACTTCAATGTGGGCGTTTGCTTCTTTAGAGGCATTTGTATGTTTGTTACAATATGCAGGAATAGTCGAAAGTTTAAATTCTTATTTTGCCGTAACAGGGACGTGGAATAATCCTAATATTACGGCAATTTTCCTAGCAATTTCAATTCCCTCCCTTATTTTTGTTATCCTGAACCCTGGCCGTATTCCCCGGTATATTATCACTATAAGTGTTCTTCTGATTGTACTGGCATTGTTCAGTTTGAAATGCCGTACTGCCCTGTTAGGAGCCGGGCTTGTTATGATGCTATGCGGACATTACCAATATAACATCATTGGTCGGTTAAAAGCTGCTGTGAAAAAGAACAACCTGATTTTAGTAGGTGTGGTTTTATTATTTATAACAGGGTGCCTGTTTATATATAAAGCGAAACAGTCGTCGTCGGATGGCAGGTTGTTTATCTGGAAACTATCCTTGTTGATGGCGGCTGACCAGCCATTAACTGGTTACGGATATGGAACCTTCGAAAGAAATTATAACCTCTACCAACAGCATTATATAGCCGACGGCAGAGCAACGCCAAAGGAACTCCGAAATGCGGGCAATGTTAATATGGCTTATAATGAATTATTTGAAAACCTCGTTGAAGGCGGTTTAATAGGGACCATTCTAATTGTTGCTTTGCTGGTGACTCTGTTAAAGTTACCTGCCAATATTCTAATTTCGGCAAAGTCGACGACTGATAAAGTAGTTAAGCAAAGGCTTGCTACTGGAATAAGTTCAAGCCAGTTAGCTTATGCGGGTATTGCCGCTTTCATCCTGATGGGGGTTACCAATTTTGCGATCCAGGCGATTCCGGTATATATAATTTTCCTTTTTTACGCTGGCATGCTTGCTGCAAATGCGCAGGTGCTTACGGCCGATACCGTTGCACTTGGTAAGACTGTAACTAAAAATAGTGTCATGCCTGTATTTACCGGAATGATAATACTGCTGGCAGGGTTAATTATCTTATACCATCAAATACCTGTAGCACAGGCTCAATTAAAGAATAAATATGCATCTGAGCTTTCGAAAGCAGGTAAATTTAAACAGGCTGAAACTATACTAGTTGGATTAAAAACAAAGCTGTATAATTCGGAAGCCTACTGGAGAATACTGGCGAACGCGCAAGTAAAACAAAAAAAATACCAGGCGGCTCTTATCTCTTATAAAAATGCACAGCGGCTTACCTCAAATCCCGACACCTATCATGAATCTGCCCGTTGTTACAAAGCATTAGGCATGTTGAAAGATGCTGAAAAATCTTATTTGATAGCGAAAAATATGGAACCAACCCGTTTCCTGCACCGCTACGCCCTCATGGAGCTTTATACGACGACAGGTCAGCGAGATGCCTCCCTTCATATGGCAGATGAAATCTTGGGCTTGAAAGCAAAAGTGCCTTCGGAACAGGTTTATTTCTATAAGGCGGAGGCCAGAAAGTTGATCGGTCTCAGGACGGCGGAAAAGCATATAGAATTGCCATTCATGAATAAATACCAGCGATAACCTCTCCGTATGAAAAAAACCTTACTTATCTATTTACTTCTTTGCCCTGTAATACTCTTGGCACAATCCGTTAAAAAATATCCTGCGGAAGTAGAAAGAGTGCTAAATAAAGCAGGGAAAAACAGGACAGAGTTAGAAAAAGCACTTAAACACTACGGCACTTTAGGCGACCCGTTAAAACTCCAAGCTGTTAAATTTTTGATTGCTAATATGGACATCCATTATTCATCAAGTTATTATTGGGCTGACAGCGCAGGTAAGCGTGTTAATTATAATGAACTTGATTACAAGACATTCAATAGTGCTTTGGCTGCGTTTGACTCCGTTAAAAAGATAACCCCAGGCATCCATCCGCAAGCCTATAGATATGCTGATGTTGACTCTGTCAAAGCTTCATTTTTAATTGAAAACATTGAACGAGCTTTCGCTGTGCGTAATTACCCTGCGGCAAAAAATCTTTCATTCAAGGATTTTTGTGAATATGTACTACCATACAGGGTAAGTGTCGAACCCTTACAAAATTGGCGAAGTGTCTACTCCAAAAGATTTGCCTGGTTACAAGACAGCACACGTAAGAAGGATACAGAAACCGCTCTTTATTATTTGGCCAAAGATTTAAAATTATGGTTTACCAATACCTGGGGAGTCGAACAGAAAACGGAGCCCCTTCCACGGCTTGGCGCTATCCAACTGCTTAACCGGCAAAAAGGTAGTTGTGACGATATTTCTGTCTTGGAAGTATTCACTTTGCGATCACAAGGGTATCCCGCAGCGGTAAATGTTGTGCCGTATTGGGCGACATCAACAGGTACACATTTTTTCAACAATACTTTCAACAAACAAATGGTTCCGATACCTTTTGATGCTTCTTCCGCCGAAGTTAAAATCAATAAGTTCCCGAGGGAACCATCTAAAATTATTCGTGAAACATATTCAAGACAGCCCGGCACGTTAGCTTCGTTTAAATCAAATAATGAGATACCTAGCGGCTTTATGCGTAGTGTAAATTACATTGATGTTACCAGCCTGCATTTCGAAACTCAGGACGTGATTTGTAAAATTGAAACTCCGCCGGTTAATCAAAGCGTTGCTTATGCCTATGTATTTAATGGTGGTACTTGGCGCCCTACTTGGTGGGGATCTGTAAAAGATGGAAAGGTTATATTTAAAGATATGTGTAAGGGCGCTGTGTTTTTACCGGCTTATTATATAGGGGGCAAGCATCAACCAGCCGGTTATCCGGTAGCTGCGGGAATCAATGGCCAGCTAACCTTACAGCCTGATACACTTCAAAAGCGCACAATCACCATTATGTGGCAGGAACAATACTTGGTATTCAGACCTGGTAAAAAATACAAGTTGTTCTATTGGGATAATCAATGGAAAATGGTTGGAGAAAACACCGCTGGTGAAAAAACTACTGAAATGGACTTTGAAGGTGTCCCTTTGAATGCACTTTTACTATTACGTCCTGAATATTCTGAGGGCAAAGAGCGGCCATTTACCATTGATAAGGACGGAAAGCGGCAATGGTGGTAATTTCAAGTCATCTATAATTAATCTTTACACAATCAATCCTTAAACACTTATGAGAAAACAAATTTTTACTTTCTTTTTGATCGTTGGATTTTCACCTCTTTGCCTATTTGCACAACAAAGCAGCACAAAGCAGGAAGAATTAGACGCATTTTTTTTAAGCAAAGTCAAAGAAAGTGCGCAAGCGGAAGCTTGGGCAATGGCCGGTGTGTCCATGGCATCAAACAAAGAGAACACAACCCCTGGGCTCAAAAAGAAACTCTACGATATTTTTTATGAGCAACGCCTGCAAACGGCAGAAGCGATGCTTAAATTTAAGTTAGGACCTCAACTTCAAGGCAGGCTTGATAGCATTATGATGCGCACAGATTCCCTCAGCCGTATTCTTTTGCAACAAACCGCTCCATTAAAAGGCAATTCACAGTTTGCTGCCGCTTCAAGAATGAGGAAAGAACTTAAACTAAGCCAGGTTCAGATAGACGCGTTGACTGCTGCTGCCGGTAAAATGAAGCAAGCAGAAGCAAGTTTCAAAACCACTACAGTAGGTGTTAAGTTTAGTCCAAAAGCTTATGAAGCCGAACACATGCCTAAAATACTCACAGAAGCACAATACGTGAAATTCCTACTGGTAAAAAACAATGACTTGGCATTAAAATATGCGGTATCAGATTGGAAGGAATTAAAGCAACGCGGATTAGCAAGTGGTTTAGATAGCGCCACAAGTGTAAAAGATATGATGGTGCATAACTCCAATCGCCAATTAATAAAAGACCGATTTGCAAATGACCCTGTGCAATATAGTATCGCCATTGCTGCCTTAAAGAATATGCCTGAACCAATGGAAAGGCTCAAAGCGGCAAAAAGATTAAAAAATCCGACTGGTGAAAATGTAATGAAAAACTCATTCACCTGGTAATTCAAAACTATGTAGAATGAGAGTTTCTATTTATATAATCGTGTTTTTGAGCATGTCAGGCAGCCTGGCAGCACAGAACAAAATTTTTAGGCCGGTATCAGGAATGATTGAGGCAGAAACAAGGTTAAATCCCAAGAGCCCGGCTTATGATCCTAAAAAATCAGTAGATCTGTACATCGCAGAAGCCCAGGCCGGTAATAAAAGAGCCATGAATATCTTGGGTGTACTGTATAGCTTGGGCAACGGTACGCCGATTAATGGCAAAGAGGCTGTTAAATGGTTTAGCCAAGCCGCTAAAAACGGATATAGCCGTTCCTGGTTTAATCTTGGGTTGATATATAAACAAGGCCTTGTAGTAGACCAGGATTTTGAGAAAGCCTGCAAATACTTTGAACAAGGTAGTTTAAAAAATCAACCTTCGGCGTATTATGGCTTAGGCTTTATGCACTATAAAGGTTTGGGCTGTGCCCAAAGCTACCCTATTGCCGTAAGCTTATTTAAGCGCGGGGCATCATTAGGCAGTATGGGCGCTATGTATATGCTTGGTTTATGCTATCGCAATGGATATGGCTTGCCTGCTAATTTGGATAGTGCACGTTACTGGCTAAGTAAGGCAGCTAAAGGCGGATATGATAGGGCTAACGACGAATTGCAGGTTTTAACGCCGGAAAATCTAAGCCCTAAAACAGCGATTAGGAGCGAAATGAACGCTATAAAGAAAGGGGTTGCTATGCAAGCATCTTCCCAGGTTTCAGGCGTTAATTACCTGCCCAGATCAAAAGATTTGACAGGCAAATTTACAGGAACGGTGTTCACTTACGACTGGAGCGGCCAGCATATAGTTAGCCAGGAAAAATTGGTTTGGGAGATAACCGGCCGCGACAGTTTATACCGGGTGAAGTGGAAGGAAAATGAAAAAACAATGCTTACCTTCTCCCTTTATCAGCAAGATACGGTCTTAAATCTTGAAGACAATACCGGCCTTATAGAGCGTACCGACCATTACAGCCCTATAAAACCTGTTGGCTTCGAATTACGCCGGGGCAGTTTAACACTCCAGAAAAAGGGTGATTCCATTTTACTGGCTGGACCGTTGCAGTTTTGGTCTGTTCAGCGTAACGAACCCGAGAAGCCTGTATTCGTATCGTTAGTTAGACCATCAGAAGAAAAAGCTGCTGATAAAGCAGTGGTTGTAAACACCAACATTAGTCGGTTTAAAGCATGGCCTAACCCTTTTGCCACCAGTTTTGAAGTCTCCTTTGAAGCAAAGCGTTCAGGGGTAGCCGATATGTTGCTTGTAGATAGGATGGGTAATATTGTTTACCGGGACCGCAGCATAAGGGTACTTGCAGGTATCAATAATGTAAGGGTAAATACCGCTCCTGCAATGTTAGGGACGTATATACTCTCCATCACAAGCAATGGAGAGCATTTAAGCACAACCATGATTAAACAATAATTTTTGGAGCAATGAAAAAACTAATACTGATTATAATTTTGCTTACCGGGATATATCCTTATCTTAACCAAAACGGATTACATGTTAGTGCTTTTTATAAAGCTAATGCGCAGCAAGTAGGTGAAGAACTACCCGGAGAAGCCTGTACGCAGGGCAACTCATCTCGTACTATGGTTTTAGAGGGCTTTGGAATACGAACCTGGGAAGTTTGCCGTTGGACTGAGGATTGCGAGACAGGCGACGAGGTAGAAGATAGCCGTGATTGTCATCAAGAAATTGAAAATATTGAAACAGAGCCCGGCGATGATCCGCCACCAGAAGATCCTCCTTACGATCCACCAACTGGCGGAGGTGGCGGCGGTGGTGGTGGAGGTGGCGGCCCGACACCCAATCCGGATTGCCCTCCTTCGGCACAAGCGGCGGGTACGGCAGCAACAAATGTTATTAATAAAACAGATGTCCAAAACCGTATAGCTGAATTAAGTCCTATCACAAGTAATGAAAAGGGGTTCCCTATCCAAAATAATGGCGGCACGTATACTGCCTCCCCAATTACACAAATGACTGGTAGCGGTGGTACATTTTCTGTATTCGGAAATTCGGTCGCAGATGTGCATACACATGAAAATAATAATGCTCCCTCGGCACAAGATATATTTAGGCTTGGAAGTATAAACAATCAACTACCAACGTTTAAGACTTCTTATACAAGGGGATTAGATGGCTCAATGTATGCGATAACCGTTACAGACGCCACAAAACTACATAATTGGGTAGCAGCACACCCTGGTTCAGTAAATTCTTCTGATCATAACTTCTCGGCCACTTCATCTTTAGGGGCAGATTTCTTTAACGTCCAACAACATATGATGAGCAACGGTTCTACACCGTTTCAAGCATTTGAAAGGTCAACCGCATATATTTTGAATAACGCAGGTATAACGCTCCTTAAAGCTCCAGCTGGTTCTAATACATTTACAAAAATAGGCTATGTGACAGTAAAGGACCCGTATGGAAATGATCAACTTAACATGGATGGTACTCCTGTTTTACGGATTTCAGATTGTCCATGATAAAACATTAAATAACTTATATGAAAACATATCATCTAATAATCCTCGTGATACTCTTTGCATCTTGTAAAACATCACGAAAAGCACAGGTCATTGTACCTCATATTGATTACAGCAAAAAAGTAATCAGAACAGTAGACCCTAATCAACCGATTCCCAATTATCAATCACTTTCAACATTTAATGGTGACACAGCCAAATATTTGAAAGTGAATTTTATTGATAGGCAGGAAGCCTATATAAATAAGAAGTTAGATGTTTTATTAAAAGACATGGAAGTTCCTATTACTAAATTTGTGGCGGTATTAGATCAATCTACTTTTAAGACGAGCACACTTGTGTATTTAAATATTGACAACTATAGAGAACAGACAAAAAAAATAGAAACTAAAAATGAACCATCGGTGATAATTATAAATTGGAAAAAGCCAATAGCCGCAGATTCAACGATAGCTATAATGCGTAGTACACAAGGTCTTTGGAACGCTGCGGCAAAACAATATTTCGGCAATCAAACAATTGGCTCAATTGAAAAAATTATTGTAAAACCAATCCAGTGAGATAGGAAGGGTTCAAGCTTGTTTGCGATTTAAATAATTCATTAATGAAATAATTAAAGATTTGGAAATACCTATTTCAAATTATCTTAGTCCGAGTCCTGCCGTATTAGACATTAATCCTGGAACTTACTTTTTTTTCGATAAATATTTAATCAGGATAAATAAAGTAAATGCCGGGGTAAAGATGGTTACACTTTACATCACTTGGAAGGTTCCCTTACAAAATGGAACAACGACTGAAGTTTTAAGAGTAAGCCCCAGATGGGCTAAAAAGGCAATTGACTACTACGGACAACAAATCGTAGGTGATGTAAAAATTATAAATCGATAATGCTGTTACCCGTGTCTGATTAAGATTTTAAATCCCTTAGTTTCATAATTTGAGATTGATTCATGACTTAAAACGAGCAGATAGCTTTCAATTAAGCATCTGCTCGTTTCATGATTTACATACTTTAAAAAACACAGCTATTTTACTGAATAAGTTATATAACCGTGAAATATAAACTCATCCTGCTATTTGCACTCTTCATATCCTGTAAAACAATTAAAAAAGACGGGCCAATTGATGTAATTGTCAAAACCGTACCCCGCATTAAGCCTGTTCCGAAAGGACCTGTGCCTGCATACAAGCCGCTGTCAACTTACAACGGCGATACATTAAACTATGTAAAGCAAAACTTTATAGACCGAAGGGCGGCTTATATTGATAAACCGCTGAGCATACTCCTGAAAGACCTTGAGTTAACGGTCAAAGATTTTTCCTCCGGAAGTGCTGGTGTTAATCCTAATGAAGATATAGTACTCTCTCTGGAGTTTTATAGTTACCTTCAAAAGAAGTCCAAAATTGCGGCTAAAACAACCCCATCAACGATCATCATCAATTGGAAAACGCCATTGCCTGTTACAGAAACAATCCCCTTTATTAAAAAAGGAAAATGGTCTGATGAAGCGCAGGCTTATTTTGGCAAGCAGTTAGTGGCGGATATAGATATGGAAGACTATGGGTTTGATAAAAAATAGTTATTGAATCAGGATAATATATAGGAGAAAAAGGAAGCGTTAAAAATCCCATTCAACGGGCAGATAGCTTTCTAAAAAAGCCTCTGCAAAAATCCATGCTAATAATTAAGATAATATAACCGTGAAATATATACCTTTCCTGATATTTGCACTCTTCATGTCCTGCAAGACAGTTAAAACTGACGGGCCAATTAATGTGGTTGTTAAAACGGCACCTCCGTACAGGGCCTGTGCCTATTTATAGGCCGCTGTGGTCCTCCAACGGCAATACATTAAACTATGTAGAACAAAACTTTATAGACTGAAGCACAACCATGATTAAACAATGATTTTTGGAGCAATGAAAAAACTAATACTGATTATAATTTTGCTTACCGGGATATATCCTTATCTTAACCAAGACGGATTACATGTTAGTGCTTTTTATAAAGCTAATGCGCAGGAAGTAGGTGAAGAACTACCCGGAGAAGCCTGTGTGCAGGGCAACTCATCTCGTACTATGGTTTTAGAGGGCTTTGGAATACAAACCTGGGAAGTTTGCCGTTGGACTGAAGATTGCGAGACAGGCGACGAGGTAGAAGATAGCCGTGATTGTCATCAAGAAATTGTAAATATTGAAACAGAGCCCGGCGATGATCCGCCACCAGAAGATCCTCCTTACGATCCACCAACTGGTGGAGGTGGTGGCGGCGGTGGCGGCGGTGGCAATCCGCCCACCCCTTTAAGAACCGACCCTTGTAGCCAAGCCGCCAAAAATGCTGCCGCAGCAGCCAAAGCCATGGTTGATAGCCCTCACCCTTCTGTGAGCGGGGGCTTAAACGATCTAAAGAATTACGCAGGTAACACGGCCAACCCCGAATATGGCATGGGCTTTTATAAAAATACCACAACCGGCGAAGTAACAGGAAGTACGCCAACCAGCTCAACGGGTTCAACCACTTCGCAAACGAGTATAAATTTAACTCCCCCGCCTGGTACCGTAGCCGTAGGAATTGGGCATGACCATAGTGGTGGATGGGCACAATCGGCAGGTGATATTTATGCCTTACAAACGGCTCATACGGCTTACCCAACAGCAAACAGCAGTTTTGTGGTTGGTCCCAATGGGCAGCAGTATGCCATGGTGGTTGTTAATGCTTCAGCATTGGATGCTTTTACTGCTCAATATCCGAAAGCTAATAATGTGGATGGTGTTGGGAATTTTTTACCTGGAAGTACCTTAGCAACTGATTATAATGCGGTATATTCAAGCATTACATTATCTTACCAAAACAGCAATAGCAATTTATCGCCGGAAGAAATCAGAATTGAAGCACATAATGCGGCAATGGCATATATTTTAGAAAGTCGAAATACAGGTTTAGCATTATATGAAAAAATTGGTGATGATTACAAAGTTATAAAAGCAAATAAAGAAACTGGTTCGGATGGTACGGTAACTTTTGAAAGGCGACCATGTTTTTAAATGTTAATTAATTCTATTAAACAATGAAATATCAAATCACTATAATAATTATTTTATTTATAACATGTTCTTGTTCTATTCAGCGCCGAACACATGTTAAAGGTTACATGTCTTTAACTAAGTTTAGAGGTGATACATCCGCTTATATTAAAACTAATTTTATTGATCATAAAGAGCGATATTTAGGTAAGCCATTGCAGGTTTTTCTTAATGACTGGGATTTACCAATAAAATCATATTTGATTGGCCCTGGAGCCAATCTTGCAATTGACTACATCAGTATATCTGCGAACACTAATAACGAGATAAATCAAATGTTGGGGGACGATAAGAAGTATAAAATGGTTACTGCAATTTGGAAAACATCCTTAAAAGATGTAGAACTTAATAAAGTTATAAAACAAAGTCAACTGGCTTGGACAGATGAAGCTAAGGCATACTTTGGTAAGCAAATAATTACTGACTTAAAGCTTGATGATTACCTTAGAAAATAAGTTTAATGAGACAAATTGCTCTTGTATGGTTTATTTTATTTTCGTGTATGGCTCGGTGAAAGCTCAAGGCACACCAAAGGCTATATTCCCCTTGGCAAAGTTTCCTTATCAGGGGGAAATTTTGATGCTAATCAAATACAGATTTAGGCTCATAACATAACTACCCATGTGTTTAATTGTAATCACATGGGTGGTTGCGATGTTAAAAAAAAGAAGCAGTTAAGCAGATTTATAACGTAGCATTTTAAGATCAAACTTAAAACAGGTTTTAGAAATTATTATACAAATAAGTGAGAATTAAATTTACCCTGCTTTTTATTACCACCCTATTTTACACCCTATCGCAAGGTCAGACAACAAGTGGTACCTATACAAATGGCAGCAATTCGAATGCTATTCCAACTGCGGTATCATTCCTGAATATTTCACCTGATGCACAATCGGGAGGCATGGGGGATGCTGGAGTTGCAACCATGCCTAATGTTAATGCTAACTACTGGAATCCATCAAAACTGGTTTTTATAGACAATGGCAGCGAACTGTCATTGTCTTACAGTCCGTGGTTACGTCGTATCACACCAGATGCCAACCTCGCTTACTTGAGCTTTGCGCATCGGCTTGATGAGCGAAATGCCATTGGCGCTTCTTTCCGGTATTTAAATTTAGGCAGGGCTGATCTTTTTGATGGTAACGAAAACGAAACTGGTTATTTTCGGCCTTATGAACTATCACTAGACATTGCATTAGCAAGAAAATTCGGTGAAAATTTTTCCATAGGTCTATCTCTTAGATACATCCATTCTTCCCTCACGAGCGGGTTGTTAACTCAAGGGCAGCAAGCAAGACCCGGAAATTCTTTAGCGACTGATGTTTCTCTTTATTTCCGGAGTCAAACGCTACAATTTGGCAAAGATGCCGTCTTTGCTTTAGGTTTGAACATATCGAATATAGGATCAAAACTAAGCTACACTGACTTAGGACAAAAATACTTCCTCCCAACAAATTTAAAAATTGGTGTATCCAATATATGGTTTTTAGACGAGTACAGCCAATTGATGGTAGGTTTAGATTTGAATAAACTGCTGGTGCCAACACCTCCTGTTCGTGATCAAAATGGTTCTGTTATTGAAGGAGAAGATGATAACAAGTCAGTCCCTGCCGGTATCTTTGGTTCTTTTGGCGATGCACCTGGAGGGTTGAAGGAAGAATTTCAGGAGATCAGCTTTTCACCGGCTTTTGAATATTGGTATGACAAAAAATTTGCTGTAAGGGTTGGTTACCTTTACGAAAATCCGAAGAAGGGCAATCGGCAATACATGACTTTAGGAACAGGGTTCAAGTATAAACAACTCACTATAGATTTTTCATATCTCTTAGCCAGTCAGGAAAGCAGTCCGTTAGCTAATACTCTGCGGCTTTCGCTTGGCTATCATTTTTAGAATAGCGATAGTAATTGACCCTAACAGTTGCTCAAATAAAATAAAGCAAAGAGGCTAATCATATCTTGTTTACGATTTAGCCCCTTTGCTTTCAACTAACCGATCACAGCATCTAATGCCTCGTCCGCTTTTTTGTGTGAAAAGTTTAATTGGTAAATCATCGTCGTTAGGATGGACTCGTGCCTATACATTTTTTGCAAAACTATAGGGTGTATTTCCTTTTCTTCGGCGCGTTGGGCAAAGGTATGCCGGGTTTGATGCCGCGACGCATTCTTTGTGCTGCCAAAAACTTCATAATCTTTTTCATTTCTTTATTTATTCCTGAAACGGCGTGGAGATTTGCCGTTAAGATAGTTTTGCACTTGATACTTCTATGTCAGTAAAAAAAAGAGCTTTTGTGAAGAATTAGAGGAACCTAAACTTTTAGTATTTGTTGGTTAATTCAAAAATAGTTATATTTTTGCTCGTCATTTTCCTGTTGACAACAAAAATTTTATAAGTTATGGGTAGTGTTAAATCAAAAAGAATGTCAAGAACCAGAGGGAGAAAAGCGACTTCCTTAAGTCCGAAACATTCTGCCTTAGCATCATACTTAGCCGAACGAAATGCCCAAGGCATTATTTACAAGGTAAGAACTCATGCGCATCAATCGAAAGGAATGAGCATGTCTAAAGAACCTTTGTTAAAAACAAGGCTTTCCCACACAATTTATCTTATAAATCGCTTTATGGATGAAAACTTCGCTAAGCAGCCTACCTCGGATCAACCTGAAGCGCTTAATCTGTTTATCGATTTTAAGAGTATGACGAAAGATCAGCGTTCAGAGCAATTTGAAGCAATTCAAAAGAGGTTTATTTCTTTAGGTCATAGATAAATCTAGCCGAACTTTAGCATAAGGTATTTAGACATTATCTTGTAATTTTTTGACCGTTTGTTTAATTTAAAATAACCGCCCCAAGCAAAGCCATGATCAGCCCAAATTTTCTGACCTTCAGAGGTAGATAGTAGCATCAGTAAATCGGGGTACAAAGAAAATAAATCTTTACTGTAAACCTGAGCAAGCCCTTTCAAGAGTTTTTTGTATTTAGCAAGCGCTGTTTTTCCCATTGTAAATCCAACTTTTGCCCAAGTGATGTGTCCATTATAGCCAGGATAGTCTTTGCCTCCCTGTGCAAATAAGTGGATTTCTTCAAACCCTTTATCCATAGCTTCCTCAACCTGGTTTTCAGCCATTTTTAAACCTAAGTCTTGTCCTGTCTTGAAAGCATTAACGACATCGTTTACGATGATTTTCTCTTTATAGTTAATAGTGACTGCAAGTTCGATTAAGTCAGTAGTTATTTCAATTACGATGTAGCTTGGGCTATAAAGTGGAACAAATCTTTTTGCTTTCTTAAAATCAAAATGGGAATGCGCCCCATACACCCCTGTAAGCCGTAGTATAGAATTAAAATCATATCCAGTAATTTTTCTGCAATTCGCAGGGGTCAATGTCTCCATTCAGGCTAAAAAGGTTGAACCCGCAATATATTAAAAACAGCCATATTAGCCGTAAAATCATTTGAAAATCAGGACACATTTAAGTTTATTTCTTGGTATTTAGAAAATGAAAGATTGGCGAAATATGATTACCCGGCTCTGACAAGCGAGCAATTTATCTTATGCCATTACATTTGAAATTTCTAGAAATAATTGTTATAATTGCTTGTGCTTGTTGGCAAGCCTGCTCGTTCGTGCAAAGATTTCATCGGCCAATTAATCCATTAATGCAAACCTGCCAGGTTATTATCTGACCAAGATTACGAACGTTATACTTTCAAGATAATAACATTGGCAACATAAGGTATGTATTTATGAAACCGATTGACTATTTTAAACTTCAGTCAAAAAATCTCCACCGAGATTACAAAACCCAAACTTCCGTTTTTGATGCTACAATTAATGAGCATCTCTATGAGTACAATCCAACGTTTTTCGATTTTGACAGCCTTGTCTTGGATTACGACATTAATAAAGAGAATTTTACGTTAATGAAAGCACAGCATGTCATTGCACAGTTAGTCGGCTTTTCAAAGTGGACGGAAATGTTGGATGCTTCGCCCATCGAACTAGAGCTGGCAAAACTCCTATTTGATAATATGCACAAAATTAGTGCGGAGGAATGGCACTATTATATCAGAGATCTCGAAATCACTAATAATGAAATTTATGACGCAGAATGGAGATTGGGAATATTCAAACAGGTTTTTGCTGAGGCAGAAGACCATCAAACAATCTATGCGGATTATCGCCTAAGCGCGACTATTGAACTTGATTTAGAAAGCGAAGAAGTTTCCGAAGCGGCTGATACAACTACTGGAAAAATTGCATCACTACCATTATCAGGTCAAGATAGATTGGAATTTGTTGAAGTAGCCAATATCGTTTTTAAAAGAATATTTGAGCGGATTGAGCCTGAAAATCCTGAAATCGTTAGAAAGCTCTGGAACCCGGAATTCTATATAGATAATGATCTTTTGAGTGAGGACATGTTGCCGATTGACCGTGACTATGCCTTATCCTTGATTGATGCATTTCTTGTTGGCCATGTTATCCAACTTGCAGCAGAGGCAGATAGATTTGACGGGAATTAAACTGTGTAATCACTTGATATATAGCAGCTTGATAATATCCCAAGACAACGTAAAGGGCTGTCTTGGGATATAAATTTATTGCGAATCTTTGAATCGGATTTAGGCGATTCTCATTTACCTGTATTCGAATTTCATTCAATTCCATACAAATCGGTATAACAACGTTGCAAGCAATAACCATTTGCTAAGCAAAATTATTAGCGATTATTCTTGTTTTAGAACTTCCTCAATAAGTTGAAAATCTTCATCTCGTTCATCTGCTGTTTCATAAGAAACAACCCAGGAACCTTCTACGCCACTTTCCCAATCTTCTTTTGACGGCATGAATGGCGTAAAGCCTATCATAATATCATCAAATTCATCTAATTTGGTTATCTCTCTATATGCTTTCAGGTTGATTAGTTCATCATCAAGTTTTATAAAACCTAAACCTGCTTTTGTGAATTTTGCCATATCTAATTTTTGTTTATCAGAGTTAGCTGTTCTAAATCTTGCAGCATAAAGAATTTAAAAATCAATCACCGCTTCTAATGCTTCATCGGCCTTCTTGTTTGAGAAATTCGATTGATAGCCCATAGTTGTCAGCATACTTTCATGGCGATAAAGCTTTTGTAATACCTTCGGATGTATTTCTTTTTCCTCAGCAAGTTGTGCAAACGCATGACGAGCTTTGTGCGGTGATGCATTTTTTTTAATTGCAAGCAATTCCATGATAATACCCATATGCTCACCGAGCATTTTCGTTACAAAACCAATCCGCTTACGCACTTCAAAACGGTCTTCGAGATTTTCTACTTCATTAAGGTATGGAAATACAAGATCATGGACATGGTCGTTATTTCTATATTCTTCAAGAATGGCTGCAATTACCGCAGGGGTTGGTAAAGACCCCGGCTCGCCATTCTTTGACATCACATAGTAGAAACGCCCGTTTTGAAAATCAGACCATTTTAATAATAGCGCATCCGTGATACGCATCCCGGCAAAATAAAAACAGGTCAGCCATATATTGCGGCTATGGTGCAAATGCGTTTGGTGCTTATCAAATTTATATTCCTTTAACTGGTTAATTTCATCGGCTACTAGCCCAATTTTTTCCGTCTTGCCGAACTTGATAACAATCTTTTCTTTGCCGCCAAACGGATAGGTATCATTACCAATCAGCCCGGCGGTTTTAGCGCGGTTATACATGGTGCGTATTACCAGCAAATGGTTTGTAACCGTGCGATCACTTAACGGCTTATGCTCTTTATGGTTCCGGTTGCGACCCATCCGCAAGAACAATGTGAAGCGGCGCAGGTGTTCAACGGTAATATCAGCAAATGTTACTTGCTCCCCGGCAAACTCGTAAAACCGTTTCAGGCGGCTTTTATCGGTATTGTAAACATCGTAATTCCCTAATCCTTTTTGTTCCGAAAGATATTTGTCGGCAACGTCTTTGAATAAAGGCAACTTTGGGGCTGGTGGCATAGGCACATCCAGCACTGGCTTAGGCTTAATAGCATTAATAATGTCTTCTGCTGAATACGTTCTTTGGTCGGTTTCAAATTCAAGAATTTTTCCGTTGATTTCAGAAAGTCGTTTTGACAGAAAGTTTGTCAATCGCGTGGCATGTGGATGCGCCTTCTTAACTTGCTGTTTTGCTGCATCCCATAATTCACGGGAAGCAAGGGCATTGCCCTCAAACAGATAAGCAGGAATGCCTTTCTGAGAGACTTTAATACCGATAGGGAATTGGCCGAGTTTGTCTTTACGGCTCCAAGTAACAATTTTTGCGGTTGCCATGTGGAAACATTTTTTTGGTGAAAAAATTTATTTGTTTCCACGCCCCGTTCAAAGGTCGCGTTTTGTTAACGGATTTGTTAACGGTTCGGCTGGCTCAACCTGCGATGTGATGGTGTCTTGTGGTCTTTACAACTTTAAGTACATCCAATTTAGCCCATATCAGATCATATTGTGTCAAACTCGTAGGGTTATGAATCCTACGCTCTAACCATCTGAGCTACCCCGCCGGGTGGTATGATCGCGCTTAATCATCAGATTGTAACGCTATGCTTATTGCCTTTGTAAGCTTCCTTAAAAAGGTTTGCAAATATAGGATAATTTACCTTTCTTTAGAAAAAATGTTAACATTTGCAGTATAGCCTGCAAAATCTTCTGTAAACCTGGTATATGTCCGAAAAGAAAAAGTTTAACCTGGAGTATGAGATCAAGTCTTCTCCCCGTATTTTGTATAATTTTTTAAGTGAGTCTAACGGGCTTACGCAATGGTTTGCTGACAAGGTGACATTCAGAGACGAGATTTACACCTTTACCTGGGACGATGAAGAGCAAAAGGCCAGGTTACTGGGTATGAAAGAGAATAAATTCGTACGCTTTCGCTGGTTAGACGATGAGCCTCAGTGTTACTTTGAAATGGAAATTGTACAGGATGAACTAACTAATGATGTAGCTCTGAGCGTTACTGATTTTGCTACGGAAGAAACCATTGCCGAGCGTAAGCTCATTTGGAACAACCAGGTAGATTACCTCGTTGGCGTATTAGGCGCATAATTTTCCGTATAAGATTTCATTGCCGTTACCCGCCACCTATACTAAAAAAGGAGGGTGATACGTTTATAGTTAACGTTTCCAAAATATTGCTGCCTGCGGCTACCAACGGGTACAAATGCTTAACTTTGCCCAGTGAAAAAGATCCACCTTTTAATTCTTAAATCCTTCATCAGGCCCTTTATAGTTACCTTTTTCATTGTAATGTTTGTGTTGTTGATGCTGTTTTTATTTAGATACATCGACGATTTGATAGGCAAGGGCTTTCAGTGGTATATTATTCTGGAATTGATGTTGTATGCCTCCATGACCAATGTGGCTATGGCGCTACCGCTTTCGGTACTGCTCTCATCTATCATGACCTATGGCAGCTTAGGTGAAAACTATGAGCTGGTGGCCATTAAATCGGCCGGTATCTCATTGGGGAGGGCCATGTATCCTATGATTATTGTTGTTGCCATGCTCAGCGTAGGGGCATTCGTGTTTTCCGATTATATGTTGCCCATTGCCAATTTTAAGTATTATTCTCTTTTATACGATGTTAGGCAGCAAAAAACATCGTTTTTAATATCCGAAGGTATTTTTAATAACAGTTTTCCGGGCTACTCTATCCGTGTGCAAAAGAAGGATCCCGATGGGCAAACCCTTCACGGCGTAATGATCTATGAAAAGAAAGAAGGATCGAGCGATATGATCGTACTGTTTGCTAAGCAGGCGGTAATGTACCGCACGCCCGACGATCTGTTTTTAGTACTCAAACTTAAAGATGGTGTGCGTTACGTAGAAGAGCCGGGTAAATCAAATTTTAACCAGCGGCAGCAGTTTAGGCGTGAACGCTTTGCCTCCAGTGAACAAAAGTTTGATATGGGGGGCTTTAAAATGAAACGCACCAATGAAAACGAGTGGCGTTCTACCATACAAATGATGAACCTGAAACAACTGACTAAGTTTCAGGATTCAACCATTAAGGCGGTTAACTCTGCTGCTAACGTTAATTATAAAATGATAGAACCATACCTTAAATACTACACTCTTCCGCCTAAAATGCGGGCAAATTCAAATGTGAGATTAGTTGCAGCCACTAAAGCTATTACTGGCGCTAATTTAGACAGGGCGTTACCCGGCGCTATGAGCGAGGCTAACTCTATTAAAGAATCGTTACGTACCCTGGCCGAAAGGTACAAAGACGAGTCGAAAAACATCAGGCGGTATTCTATCGAATACCAAAAGAAATTTACCCTGTCGGCAGCTTGTTTAACCCTGTTCCTGATCGGGGCACCATTGGGTGCAATTATTCGTAAAGGCGGGTTAGGGCTGCCTGTGGTAGTATCGGTTATATTTTTCCTCATTTACTACATTATAGGTACCATTGGCGAAAAATCGGCCAAAGAGGGAAGCATTTCTCCCGCGGCTGGTATGTGGATAGCTATTATCATACTAACACCTGTAGGCCTCTTTTTATCGTACAAGGCTGCTAACGATTCAGTGCTGTTTGACATAGAATCTTACAAGCGATTCTTTAAAAAACTCTTCAAAATCAATAAACAGGGAAAACCCTTGCAATCTTGATTTTACAAATTACAGACTTGTTTGCCTGCACTATAACTTAACTTTGCTTATTATAAGTAGTTAGTGGCCGAACAATCCATTTTACTTCTGATGCTCTTACAAAAATGTTAAATACCATACCCGAAGCTGTTGAAGCTATAAAAGCCGGTAAAATTATCATTGTAGTTGATGATGAGGACCGGGAAAATGAAGGTGATTTTTTAGTTGCGGCACGCTATGCAACGCCCGAAGCCATTAACTTTATGGCCAGGTTTGGCCGTGGCTTAATTTGTGCTCCCATAACCCGCCAGCGTGCACGTGAGCTGGAACTTGAGCCTATGGTGAGCAATAACACCGCTACACTGGAAACCAGCTTTACCGTTTCAATTGATTTGCTGGGTCATGGGTGTACCACAGGCATCTCCGCATCCGACCGTTCACGTACTACGCTTGCCTTAATAGATGCGGCCACTAAGCCTGCTGATTTAGGCAGGCCTGGGCATGTGTTTCCGTTAATAGCTAAAGATGGTGGTGTACTGCGCCGTTCGGGCCATACCGAGGCGGGTATAGATCTGCCGGTGATGGCCGGTTTGGAACCAGCGGGTGTAATATGCGAAATTATGAAGGAGGATGGTGAAATGGCCCGCCTTCCCGAACTGTTGGTAATGGCTAAAGACTTTGATATGAAAATCATATCAATTAAAGACCTGATAGCTTATCGCTTAAATAGCGAAACGCTCATAACACGTGAGGTGGCCGTTAAAATGCCTACTCAATGGGGCGATTTTGATATGATAGCCTACACACAGAAAAATACCGGCGATCACCATTTGGCATTAATTAAAGGTACCTGGGAACCCGACGAACCGGTTTTAGTGCGGGTACATAGTTCGTGCGTTACCGGGGATATATTTGGTTCGTGCAGGTGCGATTGCGGTCCGCAGTTACATAAGGCAATGGAACAGGTAAGCGAAGAAGGCAAAGGCGTAATTATTTACATGAACCAGGAAGGCCGCGGTATTGGGCTGATTAATAAATTGAAAGCATACCAGTTGCAGGAGAGCGGACTTGATACTGTGGAAGCCAACATTCAACTGGGTTTTAAAATGGATTTACGCGACTACGGCATTGGTGCCCAAATCATCCGCGATTTGGGGATCACTAAAATGCGTTTAATGAGCAATAATCCTAAAAAGCGTTCGGGCCTTACGGGTTACGGTTTAGAGGTAACAGAAACCGTACCTATTGAAATTGTTCCTAACCCACATAACGAGGTTTATTTACGAACTAAGCGCGATAAGATGGATCACACCATTTTAAAAAATCATTAATTAGTTAGCAAAGCCGCCAAATTACTCAACCCCGTTATGCCGACGAATATCGGCATATTACAGATAGGAAACCTTTATTTAAGGTAGTGGATTACTTAGCAAGTGAGATGCCTATATTCATTAGCATAACGGGGCGTTTTTAGATTTCATTTTATACAAGTGCTTACTCTTCCTCATCAGGGGTCGTCAATAGTAGCGGGAGATGCCGTAGTACCCGGTTGGGTGGCGTTGTTAGTTGCTCTGCCCCTTCTAAACAGGTTTCTGAAAAATTCTCCAAACGTATCAAAATCCCGTTGGTAAATTAAGCCCAGTCCATTTACGTATTGCGGCCTTTGCAAATCGCTAAAGGTGGTAAGCGTGGTGCTGTTTAAGGTACGATACGAAAAACGCCCCCTTAGCTGGCCATCTTTACGTATTAAATATTCCGCGCTGAAATCGGTAGTCAGGTTCCTGGAATTAAACAGGTTTGAGGAATTATTACTAAACAGATCATTGGCTCCATTTGCACTATACAAGCTGCCATTAAGTAATACCCTATCTTTAAAAAGCCTTAATGAAGCACTGGCATCACTTTGCGAGCGTATATTGAGATCGAGGCTTTTAAAACTGGTTGACTGGGCAATGTAGCTGTTAAGCTTATTAAAGAAAAACTCGCTGGCTGCCGCGCTGGCGGTACCCAATACTTGCTGGTTAATATTTGAACCGGTTCCTGGTGCAAATTGTCGCCTCACTATCAAACTTAATGCTTGCTGGTTACGGTTGTTAACATCACTTAAATAGGTATTTAACTCGTCTTTAATGGATGGGTTTAGCGGAAAAGTAAAGTCGAACTCAATAACCGGCTGCAAAAGTGTACGGGTTAATACTAATTGTGCCTGAACCAGTTCTTGCCTTGGTTGCGCCGCCTGAAAGCCAGCTGCCGTGTAAAGATCGGATATATTAGCCCTCAACTCGTAAGTTGCTTTTAAATTGATCTCGGCGTTTGAAGGATTGCCCGTCCAGCGCAGGGTGCCACCCTGGTTAACCTGGAAATTTTTACTGATAAAGTTTTTGGCTGTGAATTCAAACTTACCCGATGTGATCAAAAAGTCGCCCCGCATATCAAAATCGCCTAAGCTATTTATATTCAGCTTTAAGCCGTTGGCCGTACCCCGCCCTTCTAACAAGCCTAAATCAGTAGTAATTTTCACCAGCGTTTTTTCATCGGCCGATAGGTCGAAGTTTAATGTAACTCCTTTAAAAGAATTAGCGGTGGTGAAAACTTTGGTAGAGTCCTTATGGCTCACAAATCTAATAAATTCATATTCACCTGCTGTGGCCGATGTATTTAAAGGGATATTAAATACCGTACCGTCTTCTGTTTTGGCTTTAATATCAATGTTCATGTTATCAACAGGGCCTGTAAAACTAAAACGGCCGGTACCGTAAGCGGTTCCATAGTACAGGCGGTTATCCCTAAAAGTGGTATTAAGCGCCATCAGGTTATTGGCCTGCACATTAATATCCAGCAATGGCGTAGCAAAATCCGACAGGTCAACACTACCGTTAGCTATGGCTTTACCTCCACGTGGGTCGGTAATAACCATATCATCTATCTTAATTATACTATTGGCTACCGTAACTTTATCATTAATGGTATAGGGTACTTTTAAATAATCTACCGTTATACCGGTGTTGGCCAATGTAATACTGCCATTTAACTGCGGGTTAGATGGGGCACCGGTCAACTTCATATCGGCTGATACTGTTCCTTTTACATTTGATACCAGCGTTTTAATAAACGGGGCAAATATCACAGCCTCGGTTTGGTCCATCTTAATATCAAAATCAAGTTTATCACCGGTTTCTTTGTTTAAATAATAGGCACCAGCAATATTAAGGGTTTCGAGGCCCCGGTTTAAAATATTCAGTTTTACATTGGCGCGTTTGCGCTCCCCGTCAAGGTCCGATACTATTTTTACGTTGCCTACCAGTGTTTGGTTCATCATTAGCGAATCTATCCTCAAATCGGCATCTATACCGGGTGCCTTCATTACCGAAGTAACATTAACATCTCCATTTATATATCCGTGTAAAGTTATACCGGCCGATTTGGTAAGCTGGTTAATGGTTGCCACACTAAACTTTTCAAATTCCACTTTAAGCTTATCTTCAGTACTGGCCGATATAAAACCATTGATCCGTACCTGCTGATTGCCGTTTGTAAGCTCAAATCCCTCTACCTTTGTTTTGCCATTAAGCAACCTGATGCGTACCTGATCGGTTAACCGCCAGGGTTCGCGTTCCAAAACCACATCAGACGGGAGCAGCGAAAGCTTGGCGGTGGTATCGCGCCCAAATTCTACCAACCCGTATAAATCTAACTGGTTGGTGGCGTTTTTGTCTGATAGTTTGACGTTGAAGTTCAGGCTGTCGTTTCGTAAAAAGTTGGTAATATTAATATCCTTAATGTACAAACTGTCGGTAATATCAACCCGGCTTAATGATAAGTTGAGCGTTAACAAACTATCGGCTGTGCTTTCATCCACAATAAAGTCATGAAAAACCATTTTGCCATACTTTACGGTTTTCATTAAGCCGCTCAGTGTAGCTGTTTTATCGGCCGAGTTAAACCTGCCCACAAAGGTTCCGCCTTCTGGTATTTTCAGTTCGGGCGCAAAAATAAGCAGCACCGGATCTAAGTTTTTAAGTTTAAGCCTGAACTCGAAGTTTTGTGGCCCGGGTTTGTATATGGTGGTTTTTAAGGAAGGTACATATTTTTTAGCGATAGTTTTATAATACGATGGTAATGTGGCCAGGTCATAACTTCCCTTAATGCTACCATCGGCCAAATCTGATTGTAAGCTGATTAACCGCTGATTGCCCAGGCCCGATGCGGTTAACTCTAAGGAGTCAATTACAAAATTATCTTTAGGCGTACTTATGCGGGTTGGGCTAAGGTTTACGTAACCTTGCAGGTTGTTTAAATTATTGCCCGAAAAACTGGTGTTGATGCTCGTAGTAATGGTAATGGTATCTTTAACGAATTTAAGTTTATTTAACCGTGCTTCGGTAACAGAACCTATGAGTTGGTATTGGGGCCTGGCAGGGTTAAGGTTAACCCTTGTATTTAATTTGACTTTCAGGTTGCGGTCGGCTATATTAATTTTGGCATTGGCTATCCAGTTCTTAAAGTTGCCATCCACGTTAATATTTTGGTAACTATAGCCTTTAAAGTCAATAAAATTAACCTTGGCGTTAAGCGTGGTCGAAAGGTTTTTAAGCTCACCGCCGCTGCCATTTACTTTTGCGGTAAGCGTAGTGCGGCCCAGCGTATGGTTATCTAACAACTCGGCCAGGTTAAAATTAGTGGCTGTAATGGTACCCTTATAAGCGGGTACTCCTTTACTATTAAACCGCAGGTTCAAATCAGGATCGAGCCTGCCCAGCAGGGTTTTAAAAGTACCTTTGGTAGTAAAATTGTTTTGGGTGCCGGTTAGTTTGCCGCTAAAGTTTACATTGCCAAACTTAGCCAGCATGGCAGGCAATTGCTGGTTGGGCTTGCCGGTAAATCGGCTGTATAAATTATCAAGGTCCTTTTTGTTGGTAGCTAACTGATCGAACTCTAAATTGAGCTGCGTTTTTTCTATATCGGGCAGCCCTTTGAGGCTAAAGTTACCTTTAAGGTAAGTAGCCTGCCCGGTTGATACGGTAAGATCGCGGGCCTTAATGTTATTCACTAACCCGCTGGCACGGCCGTTAATATTAAATTCAAAACTGGCCTTATTTAACGAGTTGGTAAAGTAAGTAATATCTGTTGATGACAGGTGCGACTCTTTGAGGTCGGCATCCATCAATACCTTATTTTCAAAGTTGCTAAAATCAGCAAACGACTTAAACCGCATTCTGAAAAAATCTTTCAAACGCGAATTTGGAGTAACCAGCAGCAAATTTTGCAGGTAAATCTGGTTGGTATCTACCTTGGCATTTACTTTTAAATTTTTAACTGTAAAGCCACTTTTTTCGTGCAAGGTAAGCCGTTGTATGTTGCCTTTAAATAAATGGTTCTTCAAATCAATACCGGTTACCACCGTGCTAAAACTGCTTATATCCAAATCATCAAAGTTTACTTGTTTGGGTGTAGCTGCTTTAATTAAATAGTTTTTATAACGAAAATGAAGGTTGTTTATACCTATGCGCTCAAAATTAAGTGTCCAGGGTTTGCTTGTTTTTTTGCTGGTATCGGGCGTGCCGTTAAAATAATCAATAATGAACTTTAAGTTGGTGGTGCTATCTTTGAGTTTTTTAAGATACACGGAGCTATTATCTAACTCAACGTTCCTAAACGCTATGGTGCGGTCTTTTATACTGTTTAATACCGAAAAGCCGGTTAGCCGTACCGTAAGTTTTGGTGTACGGAGCAGGGTGTCTTTTTGCTGATCTAAAACATACAGGTCTTCGATCACAACCGATGAGAAAGGCTTAATATAAATACCTTTAATATCCACCTTGGTGTGCAATTCATCAGACAGGTATTTGGTTGCTTTGCGCGCGGCCCAAGTTTGAACCGGCTTATACTGAAAAAGTATTAACACTATACTGACAATGAGCAGCACAATGAGTACAATAACAAGCGCTATTTTGAGTATTTTTTTAATAATTTTGCTGCTTTAAAACCCCATAGTAAGTGCCTGTTATTTTAGGAATTGAATCTTCGTGCGATGAAACCTCTGCAGCAGTATATGCGGATGGTGTAATGTTAAGTAACATTATAGCCAACCAAACCATACACGAAGCTTACGGGGGCGTTGTGCCCGAGCTCGCTTCACGAGTTCATCAACAAAATATCATTCCTGCTGTACAACAGGCAATAGTTAACGCAAAAGTAAGCAAAAATGATATTGATGCAGTAGCTTTTACGCGCGGACCAGGCCTTTTAGGTTCTCTTTTAGTAGGGGTATCGTTCGCCAAGGCATTTGCCTTGGCCCAAAACCTGCCCCTAATAGAAGTTAATCACATGCAGGCCCATATACTTGCCCATTTTATAGATAACCCAAAACCGGCGTTTCCGTTTTTATGTTTAACAGTTTCTGGCGGCCATACGCAAATTGTGCTGGTAAAAGATTATTTTGAGATGGAAGTAATAGGCCAAACACAAGATGATGCCGCCGGCGAAGCGCTGGATAAAACCAGTAAGATCCTGGGTTTGCCTTATCCCGGCGGACCGCTCATCGATAAACATGCCCGCTTGGGTAACCCCGATGCTTATCCCTTCCCCGAACCGCAAATACCAGGTTATAACTTTAGCTTTAGTGGTTTAAAAACAGCTATTTTGTACTTTATACAAAACAACCAGGCTAAAAACCCCGATTTTGTGAAAGAGAACCTTGCCGATATTTGTGCTTCGGTAGAAAAACGGGTGGTTACCATATTACTGAACAAGCTTACCAAAGCCGCTAAGGCTTACGGCATTCGGGATGTTGCTTTGGCGGGAGGCGTATCGGCCAATACGGGTTTACGCCAAGGGCTTTCAGAGCTCGGCATTAAACAAAACTGGAACACCTTTATTCCGAAAATGGAGTACTGCACCGATAATGCGGCCATGATTGCCGTAGCCGGTTACTATAAATTTTTACAAGGCAATTTTACCGATCAGCATGTGGTGCCGTTAGCGCGCATGCCGTTTTAAATACTATTTATTATGAGCATTCCATCTCTTATTTTTTGGCTGATATTTGTTTTACCACTGATAGCCTTGCTGGTATGGGTTATGCGGCAGGATAAGCGCAAAGGCGTAACAGGCCTTATTCTTTTAATAGTGACTGTGATCTTTGGCATTGTGTATATGTACGTGCGTACAGGTGGTAAGTAACTTTTTTTTAGATTATATTTACTTTATGAACAAAGTTAAATCGTATTTGCTTGTCGCACTATTAAGCATGGCCATTAACGCGCTATCACAGGTTGCAGAAAAGCCGGTTTTTAAACAATTAACTTTTGCTACTTACGAAAGCTTTTTTGTGGGTAAGGTTGAAAAAGCTGAAATAATAGACTTACTGGAGATAGATGCTTTTGGAAAAGTTCATTACAGATCAAAGTATTATAATGGTGTTGCCGATACAGTTTATCACCTTAACAACAAAACCATTAAAAAGCTTAACAAAATTTTCAATGGAAAAACGCGACTAAAAAGCTATCTTCTAAAAACGAAATTGGAAGAAGGGTCGCATTATGGGGGGGATTTTGATTACTTGAGTTACGTTGATAGCTCGAATCAAAGCGATGAAATCATTGTTGTAAATCCTTTTATGACAAAAGAGTTTAATGATGCGTTGGATGGTTTAGGGGTTCCACCTCATAAGACCAATAAAAAGGTTAGTAAAATTCAGGATAAAATATTGTCAGCCAGGATACTTCGATGTCAAAAATCCACCAATTATTTGCCCAAAATAGAGCTTCCTCCTGATCAAATGAACTGACTTCGTAACTTTTAAAATATAGATTATTTATAACATAATGACTAAGTATATCTTTATTCTAATATTGATACAGGCATTCTTCGCTCAAGCCCAGCGTACCGAAGGCCTAACCCATAAGCCCGATACTTCTTTTACCAACTACAGTGCATACCTTAATGCCAAAAAAAAGTTCCCTAACATTGTACTGGTTAAAGACAGCCTGCCGCCATCGGTAAAGGCCGATAAAGGGATTGCCTACACAAGCATTGATGGCAAAATGCTGTTACTGGATATATTTTCTCCGAAAAAAGCCAAAGCCAAACGCCAGCCTGCTATCATCATTATTCATGGTGGCGGATGGCGCTCAGGCAACCGTACGCAGCATTACCCGCTGGCTCAACGTATGGCCCAACTGGGCTATGTATGCTTCACCCCATCTTACCGTTTATCTACCGAAGCCTTATACCCCGCAGCAGTAAAGGATTTGAAAGCGGCCATCAACTGGGTTAAAACCAACGCCTCCAAATACAAGGTAGATACCGGTAAAATAGTGATCCTCGGCTTTTCGGCAGGAGGGCAGTTAGCCACATTAATAGGAAACACCCAACCAGGTATCAAAGCCATAATTGACATAGACGGTACGCTGGCCTTTATCCATCCCCAATCTGGCGAGGGGGATGATAGCAAGTCTGTTTCGGCAGCTACCAACTGGTTTGGCTATAACAAAACTGAGCGGCCCGATCTGTGGAAAAAAGCGGGCGCGCTAAGCCATGCCGGTGCTCATACGCCGCCAACGCTATTTATTAATAGTGCGGTAGACCGGATGCATGCCGGTCGTGATGATTATATGGAAATCCTCTCCCAAAATAAAATATACACCGAGGTACACGCCTTCCCTTATTCGCCGCACACCTTTTGCCTGTTTGAACCATGGTTTACGCCAACGGTGAATTACATATCCGGCTTTTTAAATAGGTTGTATAAGAAATAAACTGCGCCTTGATAAAACACTTTAAAATGGCATAGTTTGGAATAAGCCTTTAATTTGCAAAACTTTAACAGTGCCCATTCATTAAAATCTTTGTTATATTTGAGTAATGCACA
The DNA here is from genome assembly GCF_042679325.1 of Mucilaginibacter terrae. Taxonomy (GTDB): domain Bacteria; phylum Bacteroidota; class Bacteroidia; order Sphingobacteriales; family Sphingobacteriaceae; genus Mucilaginibacter; species Mucilaginibacter terrae. Next base: position 204,302 of record NZ_JBHTMJ010000017.1, on the reverse strand, counting down.
TCCAATTTGAATCTTACCTGCGCACCAATACCAATCTCCCGCCGGAAGCTATCAGCCAAATTATTTCCTTTGCGTTGCTGCGCAGCTTACGCCGTAACGAATACCTTTTTAGCACGGGTGAAATTTGCCGGCATAAGGTTTTTGTGGTATCGGGTATGTTGCGCACGTTTAATACATCTGCCGATGGTGGCGAGCATATCCTGCAATTTTCGGCAGAAAATAGTTGGACGTTGGATCCTGAAAGCTATGACCGGCAAATACCGTCCCTCGTGAGCATTGCAGCGGTTGAACCCACCACTATTTTGTACTGGCAAAAGGCCGATTTTAACGTATTGCTAACAGAGATACCACAGTTTAAAAGCTTTGCCGATCAAATTATATCCCGTAACATTTATTACAGCCGCCAGCGGATCTTAAAAGCGTTGAGTAACACGGCCGAAGAAAAATATGAGGATTTTGTAAAGGAATTTCCGGGCTACCTATTGCGCTTACCACTGCGTATGATTGCCGCCTATTTGGGCATTTCGCTTAAAACGTTAACCCGCGTTCGTCACGCTCAGCTTCAGCGCTATTGAAACTATGGTCAAATGACGTAGTTTAGTACATGGTTAATGCACAATTTTGCAGAAACAAAATTGCTTAATTATGCGTGTATTTGTAACAGGGGCCTCTGGATTTGTAGGCTCCGAAATAGTAAAAGAACTTTTAGCGGCAAGCCATCAAGTGCTGGGTTTAGTTCGCTCATATAAAGCTGCCGAACAGCTTAAAGCAATGGGTGCCGAGGTGTACCTGGGCGATGTAAACGATGTGAAGTTTATTAAGCAGGCCGCCACAAATTGTGATGCCATTATACATACTGCCTTTAATCATGATTTTTCGCAGTACCAAGCCAGTTGTGAGGCCGATCGCTTGGTTATTCAGGCGTTTGGTGAAGCGCTTGTCGGTTCAAACAAGCCGCTGGTTATTACTTCAGGGGTAGGGCTGTTAAGTTATGGACGTTTGGTAACCGAGGCCGATGTACTGCCAGCCGGTTCAAATGTAATACCCCGTGCGGCTTCGGAAGAGGCCGCAACGGCTGTAGCCGCTAAGGGAGTTAATGTTTATACCGTGCGCCTGCCGCCAAGTGTGCATGGCCAGGGCGACCACGGATTTGTGCCTATGGTAATTGACCTGGCCCGTAGTAAAGGCCAATCGGCCTATGTGGGCGAAGGTAATAACCATTGGCCTGCGGTACACCGCTTTGATGCAGCCATATTGTACAGATTGGTTTTGGAGAAACAACCCGAACTTAAAGTATTTCATGCGGTGGCCGAAGAAGGTATCCCGTTCCGGGAAATTGCCGAAACTATAGGACGGGGGCTACACCTGCCGGTAACCAGTAAAACCAGCGACGAAGCTACCGGTCATTTTGGCTGGTTTGCGCATTTTGCTTCCATTAATTGCCCGGCCTCCAGTCAAAAAACACGTGATGCTTTGGGATGGCAACCGCGTGCTGCCGGGCTAATTGCTGATATGAATACCGCCGGTTACTTTTAGGGTAATAACTATGTTATTAAAGCAGAAGCCTCCGATCTTTTAACCGGAGGCTTCTGCTGTTAAACACGTTGTTCATTAATAAAATTTGGGCAACGGAATTAACTTTGTGTTTTGCCGTTGGTGCCAGTATGGATAAATAGGATCTACCTCGCTGGCAGCATCCAGCTTTTTTATTTGCTCAGTGGTCAAATTCCAGCCTATAGCACCCAGGTTTTGCTTGAGCTGCTCCTCATCGCGTGCGCCAATAATAATGTTAGCCACGGTGGGGCGTTGCAATAACCAGTTTAAAGAGATTTGAGCTATGGATTTACCGGTTTCTTCGGCCACTTCGTCCAGAGCATCTACAATGGTGTAAAGGCGTTCGAAATTGGTTGCCGGTCCGTGAGAGCCACCCTGGCTCATGCGGTTGTTTTCGGGTAGCGGTTGCCCACGCCGAAATTTACCGCTTAACCTGCCCGATGATAGCGGACTCCATACTATCGTGCTCACTTTCTGGTCGATGCCTAATGGCATCAGTTCCCATTCAAACTCCCGGTCGAGCAGTGAATAATATGCCTGATGAGCTACATAACGTGACCAGCCGTACCTTTCAGATACCGATAACGATTTCATTAAATGCCACCCCGAAAAATTAGAGCAAGCTATATAACGAATTTTACCGGAGGTAACCAGGTCGTTTAATGCTTTTAAGGTTTCTTCAACCGGTGTATTGCCATCAAAGCCGTGCAAGTGGTAAACATCAATATGGTCGGTATTTAAGCGGCGTAAACTGGCCTCGCACTGCTCAATTAAATGAAAGCGGGATGAACCAAAATCGTTGGGGCCGTCACCCATCGGGAAAGTTGCTTTGGTAGAAATGAGCACCTGGTTGCGGATACCTTCTAATGCCTTACCCAAAATTTCTTCGGATGTTCCTTGTGAGTAAATGTTGGCCGTATCGAAAAAGTTAACGCCCGCATCCATACAAAGGTTAATGAGGTGTTTAGCTTCATCTACCTGGGTGTTACCCCAGGCTTTAAAAAATTTGTTGGTGCCGCCAAACGTGGCCGTACCAAAACTTAGCACCGGTACTTGTAAACCCGATGCTCCTAATTGTCTGTATTCCATAATAAGCCCCTCCTAAGTCCTCCCCGGGAGGGAGGACTTTGAATGTTTTGTTAATAGTAATTATTTATTGCACTCTCCCTCCCGGGGAGGGTTGGGGAGGGGCTACTGCTCCTCTTTAGGGAAATCGGCTCCTACGGTAACTTCCGCCCAGGTATCAAAGTCCTTTTTCAATAATTCAATTTTGTTGCGGGCACCTTTTAGTGCAGCTTCGCCAAGCAGTAAGCGTAGTGGTGGGTTTTCAGATTCTACGGCTTTGATCATGGCTTTGGCTGCGCGTGCCGGGTCGCCTGGCTGGTTGCCACTGTAGCCGCGAATGTTATTCTTGTTGGCTTCGGCGGTTTCCTTGTAATCGTCGATCGCTATTTTACTGTTATTAGCCGAGCGGCCGGCCCAATCTGTACGGAAACCACTTGGGGCAATTACCGTTACTTTAATGCCCAGTGGCGCCAGTTCTTTTGATAAGGATTCGGAATAGCCATCGACCGCGAATTTTGTTGCATTATAAAAACCTACAGCCGGAAAACCCACCAAGCCTCCTATAGAGGCAATGTTTAAAATATGGCCGCTGCGTTGTTTTCTCAAAATAGGCAGCACCGCTTTGGTTACGTTAGCTAAACCAAAAAAATTGATCTCGAACATACGGCGTACCTCGTCTTCTTCACTTTCTTCAATGGCACCGAAGTAGCCAATACCGGCATTGTTCACCAGCACATCTATTTGTCCGAATTTTTCGGTGATTTGGGCTACCGCCGCGCTAATGTGTGCAGGATTGGTTACGTCCAGTTTAACAGGGATGGCCGTTTCTGGAAATGCATCTGTTATATCTTTTACATCATCGGTATTGCGTGCGGCTACTGCGGCCCGGTAACCCGAGGCTAATACTTCTTTGGCTAATTCTCTACCGAAGCCGGTAGAACAGCCGGTTATAAACCATACTTTGCTCATGAGTGTTCTGTTTCTAATGTTTGTTTTTTCAAATTAACAAACCAGCCTGTATTTGTTTGTCAGTGTTGTATCAGGAAGCCCATCTTGTATAATTTTTTACAAAGGCCGGTCAATCAAAATAAATTAATCAACAAAAAAGCCGCTTTACCTTAGTAAGCGGCCCGCAAAATATCTGTAAAACTTTATTCAGCTTCTATAGCCAGGCTGTCGCCTGTTACAACTTCTTTAATCTTGTTTTCTAATTCTTCCATCAGTTCAGGGTTATCCTGAATTAATTGCTTAACCGAGTCGCGCCCCTGGCCTAAACGGCTGTCACCGTAGCTAAACCAAGAACCCGCTTTTTTAATGATGTTATGCTCCACACCTAAGTCGATGATCTCGCCGGCTTTAGAAATACCTTCGCCAAACATGATATCAAACTCGGCCAAGCGGAACGGAGGTGCTACCTTGTTTTTAACAATCTTCACCTTCACACGGTTACCCGATACTTCATCGCTATCTTTAATTTGCGATATACGGCGTACATCCAAGCGTACCGAAGCGTAAAATTTAAGGGCGTTACCACCGGTAGTAGTTTCGGGGTTACCAAACATTACACCGATCTTATCGCGCAGCTGATTAATAAAGATACAGCAGCAACCGGTTTTACTGATAGTACCGGTAAGCTTACGCAATGCCTGCGACATTAAACGGGCATGTAAACCCATTTTCGAGTCGCCCATTTCGCCTTCAATCTCGGCTTTAGGTACTAAGGCCGCTACCGAGTCAATCACCAATATATCTATAGCTCCCGAACGGATCAGGTTATCGGCAATTTCTAAAGCCTGTTCACCATTGTCGGGTTGGGAGATCAACAGGTTCTCTACATCAACACCTAATTTTTGAGCATAAAAACGGTCGAAGGCATGCTCGGCATCAATAAAGGCAGCAATACCACCGCGTTTTTGGCTTTCGGCAATGGCGTGGATAGCCAAGGTGGTTTTACCAGACGACTCGGGACCGTAAATTTCAATAACACGGCCTTTAGGTAAACCGCCTACACCCAAAGCCAGGTCGAGCGTAAGTGAGCCGGTAGGGATAACTTCTATGGGCTCTATAGTGGTATCACCCAATTTCATGATCGTTCCCTTGCCATACGATTTTTCCAGCTTATCCAGTGTAAGCTGTAATGCTTTTAATTTATCTGCGCTTGCGTTACTCATCTTGTTTTATTTCGTATAACAAATATACTGATTATTATTTAAATACTAAAAAAATTAGTAAAATATTATTTTTTGTAGTTTGCCAATTTATAACCGGCAGGTTGTTACCATGGTAAAACTTAAACTTATATGAATTTGTTAGTTTAAATATACAAGTTAAAATTTGAATAACTCTTATTAGTATGCCATTTAAAAAAGGAGAATTTATACCGGCTATTGTAAAGCGTGTGGTACGTTATAGTTTTAAATATGGCTGGCATGGCCGCTACAGTAACTGGCATAATGCATTAGCCCAAACAACCGGTTATAATGCCAATGCCGTGTTGCAACGTGTTAAAGAAGCCGCTTTAAAGGTAACCAGCGGACAGGCCCGTTATGAGCGCGACGGCATAGCGCAAAATGAGGTAGAACTTTTTTATCCGTTACTGGCCACCTTACTTTGGGTGGCATCGCAAAATAACAACCGGTTGAGTTTAATAGATTACGGCGGATCGCTGGGTACTTCGTACCGGCAAAATTTTCCGTTTTTAAAACATCTTGAAAGTTTAGAATGGCACTTGATTGAGCAAAAGATGTTTGTTGACGAAGGCCGCGAAAGTTTCGAAAACGAAAACCTGAAATTCTATTACTCGCTCGACGATGTGTTGCCCCTGGCCGAGCCGCAGTTATTATTGTTTTCCAGCTCGCTGCAATACCTGGAAAAACCTTATACCTTGCTGGAAAAAGTAAAGCAAACACGCATACCTTACCTCATGATAGACCGTACGGCATTTATTAACGAGCCAGATGACCGCCTCACCATACAAACCGTTCCTCCGGCATTTTACGATGCATCGTACCCCTGCTGGTTTTTTAGCGAACAAAAAATGAATAATTTTTTGGCCGATACCTTTGAACTCGTTTACAGCTTTAACTCGGGACAAAAAGTGGCTTTAGGCCTGGAAGAGCTGGATTATACCGGCAAATTATGGCGCCGTAAGCAGTATTCTTAAACTTTTGATCAAATCAGTACACCAGTGGCTTCATGGTAAACCGGGAATTTTACTGAATTTGCTATAAAACAATATTGGTTGGCTTTTTGATGCAGCGCATTTAACTGCGCAAGCATAGCGTTATTGGTAACCACTACCTGTGGCTTTAAAGTTGCCCTGGTAAAATAGCCGCTGCCATTACTTTCTTCTATCATTGTGGCGCTGGCCTGGTCGGTATAAGATACAACTATTACACCAGCTTGGGCACAAAAGTGCAGGAACCAAAGCATGTGGCAGCTGGAGATGGAAGCCAGCAGTAATTCTTCGGGATTATGCTTGTTATTGTCTCCTGAAAAGGCCGGATCGGATGAACCCTGGATAAGCGCTTTGCTGGCAATACTGATTTCGTACGACCGGTCATAAGCGCGATAATTTGATGTTCCTTCACCTTTATTGCCGGTCCAGGTAAGGGTTGAAACGTAGATGTGTTGTTTGCTCATGGCGTTAATCAGTTGGCTTTAATTTTAAATCAATGATAAGCATAACCTTCTAAATTCGTTTTTAACTCTCCTTTTTTATTGCGTAACAGGCTCATTCTTATAACAGTTTAACCAAAAAATCCCGGGTTACAAGCCCGGGATTTCAATATGAAAATAAATAACAGAACGTTAAACGCCCAGGTCTTTAATAATAGCATCAATCTTAGCTTCCAGTTGCGCATCAACCTTATGGTAATCTTCTTTACTGGCCAGCTTGGTATTAACGCTGCAATAAAATTTAATTTTAGGCTCGGTACCCGATGGACGTGCCGATACGATGCTACCGTCTTCGGTAATAAATTGCAGCACGTCTGATTTTGGCAGCTCAATGGGTTGTGTGGTACCGGCAACCATGTCGGTTTCTATACGCAAGCCGTAATCTTTCAATGCAATAACTTTCGATCCGCCTAATGTAGCCGGCGGGTTGGTGCGGAACTTTTCTATCATGGCCACAATTTCCTGGGCACCGCTTTGTCCTTTTTTGGTGATGGAGATTAGTTTTTCTTTGTAAAAACCGTACTCCAGGTAAGTGTTTACCAGCGCCTCGAACAGGCTGCTGCCTTTATCCTTGTAAAATGCGGTCATTTCGGCAATAAACGCAGCCGAAACCACGGCATCTTTATCGCGCACCAGCTCACCAATTAAATAGCCATAGCTTTCTTCACCACCGCCAATAAAGGTTTGCTTGCCCTCTAACTGGGTCATAATTTCGCCAATGTATTTAAAGCCGGTTAGCGTGTTGTAAAACTTCACATTTTTGGCTTTGGCAATTTCTTCTATCAGGTTAGAAGTAACAATAGTTTTAACAATGTACTCGTTACCGGTTAGCTTGCCTTTTTCCTGCCAGGCCGATAGTAAATAATTGATCAGTAAACTGCCGGTTTGGTTGCCGTTCAACAGTATAAATTCGTTTTCGGTGTTTTTAACGGCAATGCCCACACGGTCGGCATCGGGGTCGGTAGCCATTACCAGGTCGGCATCAACTTCCTGTGCTTTTTTAAGGGCGAGGGTAAGGGCTTCTTTTTCTTCTGGGTTTGGATATATTACTGTCGGGAAGTTTCCATCGGGCGTACTTTGCTCTTTAACCAGGATAACGTTCTCAAAACCAAATTGCTTTAATGCTTTAGGCACCAGCGTAATACCCGTACCGTGTATAGGCGAGTACACGATTTTGAGATCTTTTTGACGTTTGATAGCCTCGGGTGAAACCGATAGTTCGGTAATCTTATCTAAATAGATCTGGTCTATTTCTTCGCCTATCAGTTCTATGTTTTCGGCAATGCGCGTAAATTTTACCTCATCTATGCTGGTAATGGCCGCTACTTCGCTCAATACGGCCTTGTCTTCAGGAGATACGAACTGACCACCATCGGCACCATAGGCCTTGTAGCCATTATATTCTTTAGGATTGTGCGATGCGGTTAACATAACCCCGCTTTTGCAGCCTAAATAACGGATAGCAAAAGATAGTTCGGGCGTAGGGCGCAACGCTTGAAAAAAGTAAACATGGATACCGTTGGCCGAAAATACATCGGCGGTAATACCGGCTAACACGTCGGAATTGTTGCGGCTATCGTGTGCAATGGCAACTTTTATTTTTTCGTTAGGGTAAGTTTTGTTCAGGTAATTAGCCAGGCCCTGTGTGGCCGAGCCAATGGTGTACTTGTTAACCCGGTTTGAGCCAGGGCCCATTAAACCGCGTAAACCGCCGGTACCAAATTCCAGGTCGCGGTAAAACGAATCGGTAAGGTCGGCATAAGCTTTATCATCCAGTAATTTTTGAATGGCTTGTTTAACATCGGCATCATAGTTTCCCTCAAGCCAGGCATTTGCCTTTTGAAGTATGGTTGCATCTAATTCCTGCATAAGTAATTGTCTTTTTATTGGATAGATAGTATGGTGTATAAACTCAAATATGGTAATAAAATTGATGTTTTAAATACTTAAAATATATAATGTAACTAATTGTGTAATGTTACAATTAACAGGTTAAATTGTGTGCTGTAGCGGGTTAAACTTTTGTTAGGATTAAAACAGGAATGAACCTTTTATTTTAAAGTGTGTTGCATAAATAAATGCCCGATTATGAAAATAAACTACAGTGTAAAGCTTATCCTATTATGTACGGGCTTGTTTTTGTTTACATCGGTAAATAGTTTTGCCCAAAAGGTAGCTAATTACTCTTTTGGAAAGTACGGTACTCCCGATTATGAGCATTTTTCTTTTTGGATAAAGGCGGGTAAACGGGCCGAGGTTACTTACAGCTATGGAAAAGATAATAAAGCTATGGCGGCTACCTATTTAAGTACAGGCTTACATCAAGGGAAAAAGTGTTTTAAAGTAGAATTGCCCGGCAATTATATTCTTTACATACTACCTGCAGGCAGTAAGCTACAAGTTGCAGCTCTTACCAAAAATTATCACAAGGTGTTTAACTGGGCGCATGAAGGTGCTGTAAATGGTATAGGTACTTTTTGTAATGTGTGCGCTAAGGATGAAAATGAAGCGATGGTGGTTATTAAAGCGTATTTCATGAAGTAACCTCCATGAATTGGTTTTAATAATAACCGGCATATTAAATTGTAAATAATACTATCGGTAATATTTACAATTTAATTTTCTATTCCAATAAAAACTTTTTTAAAGTTCAAAATCATCCGGTCAATAAACTTGTGTTACAGGTTGTACTTTATATATGCAACAGTTTGGGTTTATTATATAGCTTTTGTAATAAAAATGAATTTTTATAAGGTTTTATGAAGAAATTGTGTGAATGTATGAAGCTTAAATTGGTGGTGGCTTTTTACCTTTCACATCTAAAACCTACTTATAATTAAAACTCTTCCAACTCAATGTTTTGCCAGGTTTGGCGTTTATAATAGTATAGCATAATGCAATATACCGCTATAGCCACAGGTACTAAAGCCCAAACTACGGTTTCCCATTTTGCTAAAAGATAATGCCCGAAGCCCACAGCCGCTATAAAGCCGGTAATAAGCAGCGAGGTAATAATGCGCCCACCCGATTGCTTAATAAGCACTGGTTTTGAAAACGGCAATCCCTTCACCATATATAACGCCATCAGCAATCCATAAATCAAACCAACAAAAAAGGCAAGTACCAGGTCGTTAATTACTTGAGGCCCCCAAATTACTATGCTAATAGCTCCTAATACCAGGCAATAAGGTAGGTAATACAGGGTTACTACTGCCTTATACATCCCCGACAAAATTTTCCCTGGGCGGGTAATAGGTAGTGCATAATATACCCAGGCTGGTTTATACTTTTCTGTAAACGAAATATGCTGTAGTATGGAGGAAATAATTAATATACCTAAGTAGGTCAAAAAAATATATCCTGAGCCTGTTTTTAATTTGTATAGGCGTTCATCTAAATTACCTTTTCCGTTTAGCGTAAAGTACAGAAAATAAATAGGCACATAAGCGAACGACGGATATACCTTGATCTTAAATTCGCGGATACGGGCAGCCAATTTCCAGGTAATGCGGAAACCAGCATTTTCTACCGGGTCGGCAGCTACCAAATTGGCCAGGCGGCCGGCAAGATCAAATTTTGGTTTTTTAACCGTGCCCGCCGGTAGCGGCAAAGCCGAATTTCCATCTGATGTAGCAGCTATAGCCAGTTGCTTGTTAAATCCTGGTGCCAATACCCTGGCTACCAGCCATAAGCCAGCCAATGGTACTGTTACACCAATAATTGCTACAATACTGGTAAGCAGCGTAGCCCTGGCAGGGTGTATGAGTACTTCGTTTATGGCAGCTATCCATACGGGGGGTAAAAAGTACGAAGATGTATAATGCAAAATATTAAATTGTGCCAGCACCGAAAGGTTAATTAACCGGGGCAAAAGGTAATACGCACCAAATATTACAACAGAAAAAGCAATTTGTATATAGCTGATAATATCTTTAAACTTTTGTGGTGATACCGTTTTCATGATGAGCAGGTACACCACGTTAACCAGTAAAATGCTTAAAAAAGTGGCTTGGATGATCTGTATTATAAACAAAGGTACGGCCAGCAAACCATCGGTAAAACCAATTATGATGATACCTGCCAGGCCTTGCAAAAATGCCAGCCGGAACACATATATACTAATATGTAGGATACGTGATAAAGCCAGTGTGCGATCATTAACCGGGCGTGGAAGTAAAATATACTGATCGCGTACGTCAAGCAAAACGGTGGTGAAATCGGTAATGAGCGTTAACGACATCAGTACCATAAACATGCTGAAATATACGGTTTGTGCAACCAACGGCATTTTAAACAAGAATAGTACAGCTCCTATAAAAATACCCATAAGTACGGTTACTAATGATACCGCCCATGAACTGGATGCCTTGCCGTTAGCAGGAGCTTTGCGGCGCCCGGCAAACATAGTGCTGGGCCTGCGGCCGTCCATGAGCAACTTAACTTTAAGAATTTGATAAAGTTGTTTGGTATCAACACCTGTTTTTTGTAGCACAGGCATAAAAAAACTAACTAAGCGGAGTAATAATTTATCCATCGGTACCGGGCTTATTAGTCGAAAGCATTGATAATAGCATCGGTTTCACTGTCCGATTCGTTACGGCCGGTAAGTTTAGCAAACACACGTTCCAGGGTATCGGCATGGTTTTGCTTCAGCGATTCAAAAGTCCCGTCGGCAATAATTTCACCTTTGTTAATCAGTAAAATACGGTCGCTTACCTTCTCTACCACATCCATCATGTGCGAGCAGTAAAATATGGTTTTACCCTCTTGCGATAAGCGAATAATGAGCTCTTTGATCATGATTACCGCGTTGGCATCCAGGCCCGAAAGGGGTTCATCCAGTATAATGATCTGCGGATTGTGAATAATGCCTGATATTAACAGCACTTTTTGCTTCATTCCTTTCGAAAAGGTATCCATACGGTCGTCTTTATTGGTACCCAGGCCAAAAGCGGTGAGGAGCTTAGCTGCACGGGTGTGCAACTGCACCTCGTGCATATCATAAAGTTTTCCAATAAAATCGAGGTACTCCATGGGGGTAAGCACATCGTATAGTTCGGCATTTTCGGGAACGTAACCAATACGTTTCTTAATTTCCTGCGGATCGTGCTGCATGCTGATTCCGTCTACCAGTACTTCCCCTTCAAAATCGGGGATAAGGCCCGTCAAAATTTTAACAGTGGTAGATTTTCCGGCACCATTAGGGCCTATATAACCTATTACCTGCCCCGGGTAAATATCCAATGATAAATTTTTCAGGACCAGTTTTGCACCGTAAGATTTAGACAGATTTTGGATCTGTATTAAAGGGGCTACACTCATAACGTCATCATCATTTTGGTGAAATATACAAAGTATATATTCATGATTTTAATATTAGAGGCGGTAAATATGTAAATGTTACAAATTAACGGGTAACGATAATAAAAGGTTATGGGTGAAAAAAATTTATTGCCGATAATACATACTGCTTATTCAATTACGTACCCATGTATAACGTCAAATTTATTCTGCTACTGTTTGGCAAAATATTATAATAGGTGAATTTATGAGCTTGGTTAAATATAAAAGCCCGCTAAATGAGCTATTTACGTTGATGTTTTTTCACCAAATTTATTCATTTTCAATAGCCGAAAATATCTCAAGCATCACGTTCCAACGGTGCTTGGCATCAATTTCCCAAATGCGTACATAGTTGTAGCTGCTTACAATGTTGCCTTTTTGTATGCGGGCCCTGCCATAGCTGTAAGCCAGATCGTTACTGCTGGCGCGACCGGCACTAAGTGTTTCGCCCGAAATAACTATAGCCTGGTTAGCTACAAATTTGATGGCTGTGTCGTTACCAGCCATAGGTTCAAATCCTGGAAAATATAAACGGCCCTGCGGTACGAAAAACTCCTTGTATGCACCCACCGTCGATACTTTCAAACCCTGGTTAAACTGACGGTCGTTATCTAAAATGATTTTTTTTGGGTTAAAGGGATCTTTACTGGCAGTAACCTTATTCACCGAATCGGGTTCCTTAAAATCTGTGATCTGCACATTGTCATTCGGCGGATGCTGTATGCCCAGATTTATCAGTAATTTAAGTTTATTGGAAGCGGCATCTAAACGCCACAGCGACACATAATCACCATAAACTTTGTCTTCTTCGGTTTTACCGTTCTGGTAGGTATATGGACCGGCAGTAAAGGCCAAATCCCCATTGGCAGATATTCTCGCAATATTGGGTGTCCAGGTCATGGTGCCTGGTTGCTTATCAATGCGTCCGTAAAATTCGGTTATTTTAACAGCATCGGGCTTAAATACAATTCCCTCCGCATCGGTTACCGCCAAAAATGCTTCTTTCATTCCCTTACGGGCAGATAGTTTTACAAATTCATCTTCGGCCTTTATTACAGTTTGTACAGTAGCGCTTTTTTGTGCAACGGCTGTTACAGCATAACAGCTGATAGCAGCTATAGCTAATATAGCTTTATTCATATTCATATTTAGATTGAAGGAGCGCAAAATAAAAATACTTTCTAAAAAGTAGTATGCTTAAAATGCATTGTGCTTGTAAAGTTTAACTCAAAATAATGAAAATTATTATAACATATAATATGGTAATTGTATGCTGTTGATATACAGTTAATTTATTTCTTGGTCAATTTGGTAATAATCTGGAATTATTTTTAGATATAACCGGATATTAGCTTGCCAATTGTTATTTTGCATATAAATATTATACTATTACATATCTAAAAAATCTACAAACCTCATAACATGACTAAGCAAATAGTTGTTTTCGCCTTTCTATTAATAGTGCTATTTAGTTATAAGGTATCAGCACAAACGTCACAAGAAAATTATTTTGATAATCAAGGTAGGCCTTTTACAAAGAAGACTTCGGAAATAGAGGGGGATCCATATTTATTTGACAAGTGGCTACCTGGTAAAGTGCAAGCGGCAAATGATAAAACATACGATGGTTTTAAACTCAAATATGATATTGCGGATGACCTTTTAGTATTTGCATATGATTCTGCTGACGAACCATTAAAGTTTGTAGATGATATAAAGACTTTCACTATAATTTTACCAGAACCAATTGTTTTTACTAATGGCTTTCCATCTATAGATAAGCAAACTTCACAATCCTATTATCAACTGATATCAAATGGAAAAACTAAACTGTTGAAGAGACGTACTAAAGTAGTATTGGAATCAAAAGGTTATAATACTGTAGTCAAAAAGTATCAGGAGTATAACAATTACTACATTTTTAAGGACAATAAAATAGCAAAGTTGGAAAACCCCAAAAAAACACTTTATGCTCTTGCAGGTGCTAAGAAAACTGATATAGATAACTATTTAAAAAGCAACTCTATCAATTTCAAAAGGGACGAAGATTTAGCCAGGCTGTTCGATTACTATAACACCCTGGCCCAGTAATTATACCTTGTTCCAGGTAGTGCCTTCTTTACTGTCCTTTAGCTGAAACCCTATCTTTTGCAAGCCATCACGAATCTTGTCTGATGTGGCATAATCGCGGTTTATTTTGGCTTCGTTACGCAGGTTTACTACAAAATCTAATACTTGTGGGAGTTCATCGCTGCTGGACTGCTCATTTTTTAAGCCCAGTATATTGGTTACAAAGGTGTTAATTACTGCTTTAAGTAATTCCAGGTTAGCTTCATCGATCTTTAGTTTGTTATCGTGTACCGAATTAATAATTCGCGATGCTTCAAATAGTTCTGCTATAAGTATAGGGCTATTAAAGTCATCATTTAAAGCTTCATAGCAACGGGTAAGCAGTGGTTGTATTTCTACTTCTGTTTCTACCGATGGCTTTAAACTATCTATTAATGTACAAGCATTCATCAGGCGCTTAAACCCTTTTTCTGATGCTTCCATAGCATCGTTACTAAAATCGAGCGTACTGCGGTAATGAGCTTGCAGCATAAAAAAGCGTACGGTCATGGGGCTGTACCCTTTATTCAGGATCAGGTTATCGCCGCTGAAAAGCTCGTGCGGTAAAAAGCTGTTACCTAAAGATTTCGACATTTTTTGCCCGTTAACCGTAAGCATATTGGTATGTACCCAATACTTAGCCGGACTTTTGCCATAGCAAGCTACATTTTGAGCTACTTCATTGGTATGATGGGTAGGTATCAAATCCAATCCACCGCCATGTATATCAAATTGTTCACCTAAGTACTTATGGCTCATGGCCGAGCACTCCAGGTGCCAGCCCGGAAAACCCATGCTCCAGGGAGAAGGCCATTTCATTAAGTGCTCCGGCTTGGCTTTAATCCACAAGGCGAAATCAAGTTTGCCGCGTTTTTCATCCTGGCCGCCAAGTGTACGGGTATTGGTCAGCAGGTCTTCCAGGTGGCGACCGCTTAAAATGCCATAGTCTTGTGTGTTGTTGTATTTTTCTACGTCAAAGTACACCGAACCATTCACTTCATAGGCGTAGCCTCTTTCGAGCATGATCTTTACCAGCTCTATCTGCTCAATAATGTGGCCGGTAGCAGTAGGTTCAATGCTGGGGGGCAATACGTTAAAAGTGCGCATTACATCGTGGAAACCGGTGCTGTACTTTTGTACAATTTCCATAGGTTCCAGCTTGGCCAATTTTGCTTTTTTAGAGATTTTGTCTTCACCTTCGTCGGCATCACCTTCCAGGTGACCGGCATCGGTAATATTACGCACATAACGTACCTTGTAACCCAGGTGGGTAAGGTAACGGAAAATAAGATCAAAGGATATATAAGTACGCGCGTTGCCTAAATGGGCATCGCTGTAAACAGTTGGGCCGCAAACATACATGCCTACATAAGGGGCATCAAACGGTATAAATTCTTCTTTGGTACGGGTTAAGGTATTGTAAACAAATACATTTTGTTTCATGAGGGCAAACTTACAATTTTTAATTCAGGCCGATGATTTTTTGCAGCAATGTATAGCAAACACAGTTTAAAAATTGTAGCTGAACCGGGCTATTGGAGCTGTAATTTACTACATACAGGGTAATGATCGGAAAGTTTTTTTTGCACAATATGGTAGTTGGTTACATTAATTACAGGGCTAACCATAATATAATCTATCTGATAATTAGGGAAGCTACCGTTATATGTACGTGCAAAACCCGATCCTTTTTCGCGAAAGGCATTTTTTAAGCCTTTTGCCATTTGGTTTACCGCATAGGATGACGGTGTGTCATTAAAATCACCTGCTATGATGTAGGGATAGGGGCAATGTTTAGCGTGATTCTTTATTTTAAATACCTGTTCGCTACGTTTCATAAATGCACGTTTTAATTTGCCGCCTATACGTTTGGATGAAGTAATATCAGCATCTCCTTTTTGAGAAAACTTGGCCAGGTAATCATAATCATCGGGCTCAAAACGGATAGATTGCAGGTGAATGCTGTAAAAACGGAATGTTTGCGCGTTCTTTTTAACATCTACATAAATACACTGGTTGCCGCTTCCTTGTTCGGAAAGTAAGATACTGCCCTTGTTGATGATAGGGTATTTGGAAAATATGGCAATTCCCATAGCTTCACCCTTTTTATCGAAATTAAAGGGTTCAAAATAACAGGCATCAGATCCCATGATCTGCTTCATAGAATCTTTAAGTGCGTACTGCCCCCGGTTTTTGGTGTAAAATTCTTGTATGCCTATAATATCCGGGCGTTGATCGTTAATAAGTTCCAGCATCTGGTGACGGGTTGTTGAGTCGTTTTTTTCTCCATAGCGCTTAAAAGAGTGGGCATTGTAGGTCATTAACACTAACGAACTGTTAGGTTCAACGGCATCTGTTACCGATTCAGAGAAACGAAATCCAAAATTATCTCTTAATACACCCCAGCCAACCAAAATGCATAGCAGTGGTACCAGTATACATTTGCTGCGGCGCAAAAGCCAATAAACGGTAACAATTAGGTTTGCCAGTAATAAAAGCGGGTAAGCTAATCCGAAAAATGCAATGGGCCAAAACTTCTGCGGATCGGTTATGGGGGCCAGGTAGCTGATGAGCAAAGACAGGCCAAGCAAAACGCTTATCCCTAATAAGAACTTGTCGAGAAAGTTGAGTTGTTTCTTTTTTTTAACTTTCATTTTTACTTGCCCGAAACAATACTTCTTTCTCGTGCTTATTCAGGCTCTCGTAACCGCTTTGCGATATTTTATCCAGGATATGGTCAATTTCGTCTTGCCGGGGTGTAGAAGGACTTTGCTGCTGATAGGTTTTGTTTTGAGCGGCTACCTTTACTTTAGGGCGCTGGTTAAATACGTTATCAACCGCGCGGCTCCAATCTTGTCCGCGTTTAAGTTGCTTAATGTATAAAAACCCTAACAGCGCACCACCCAGGTGGGCAATTTCGCCACCGGCATTAGGGCCGGTAATACTTAAAAAATCAATCACTACATAAAATACCGCTATCCACTTTAACTTAACCGGACCCAAAAACATAAGGTATATGGTATAGTTGGGCAACAGGGTAGCAGTTGCAACAACAATAGCCATAACGCTGGCCGAGGCACCCACAACCGTTGCAAAAGGCAGCACACCTGCAAAAAACGGGAATATATTAAAGCTTAAAATGTAAAACGTGGCCCCGGCCAGCCCGCCTATAATGTACAAGCTCACCAAACGCTTATTGCCTAAATATTCTTCAAATATTTGGCCCATCCAAAACAGCCAAAGCATATTAAACAGGATGTGAAAAATATCGGCATGCATAAACATGTAGGTAACGGGCGTCCAAAAACGGGTTAGCAATGTTGGTAAATGAGCAGGGAGGGCAAGGTATTCGTGCGCAAATGAGTCGAGCATGGTATTGCCCATCAGGCGCAAAATAATTGCCGGTACGTTAATTAATAAAAATACAAGTACATTAATACCAATAAGCAGGTTAATGCGGCTGCCCGATTGCAGAAACTTGTAACGTATATCTTGCCAGAGGGATTTCATAAAAATGGAAAACTGTTATAACATAAACTTACATAAGTTAATAAAAATTGTTTGACTTTTTGTAGCCCCATATTTTTATTAATATAAAACCAAATAAGGCACCGCCTAAATGTGCAAAATGCGCCACCGAATCGCCCTGTGTGGGCATTACGCCGCTAAACAATTCGTACAATACATAAACTGGTACAAAATACTTAACTTTTACAGGAATAGGTATGGGAAATAAAATAAATTCCAAATCGGGGTACAATAAAAAGATGGCCATCAGTACTCCGAATACCGCACCCGATGCACCCAGGATAGGCTCGGTTAAAATAGATCTGACTACCTGAAACTGTTGCTGGTTTTGAGGGTCAAATGTATCGGCATTGATATAAAATAAGCCTGTTGCCTGGTGCAGTTCTATAGCCTGTACTACAAAGTGAAGAGCCAATGCGCCTATACCGGTAAAAAAATAATAATTGAAAAAACGCTTAGAACCAAATGTTTGCTCAATAATAGGGCCCATAAATAACAAACCCAGCATATTTGAAAAAATATGGCCTATGTTGGCGTGCATAAACATATAGGTAATTATTTGCCATGGTTTAAAAAATGGCGAGGCTGGATAAAAGGCCGACAGCCATTTTACCAAATTGATACCGCTGCTTTGAAGTGCAAAAGTGGCAATAAAAAATATCACGTTAATGATCAGTAGATTTTTAACTACCGGTGTAAGGTTACTGAAAGGGCTTTGCATTAATATCTGTATTCTATATTCTTAATTCTATACTCTTGACTCTATTATCAGTTCTATTTCTCAAACCGATCAGCCAGTTCGGTCATGGTAAAGGTACTGATAACCGGCTTACCGTTGAGCGCAATGTTGGGCAGCTGGCAGGCGAAGAGCTGGTCTATCAGTAAATTCATTTCTTCTAACGTTAGCTTGGTGCCTGCTTTAGTAGCGGCATTGCGGGCTAAGGTACGGGCTAAAGTATCTCGCTTGTCTAACTTTAGGATAGCCATATTGTTTTTAAACCCTTCCAGCAAATGCTCCAGTAACTGGTGTTCGCTGGCGGGGTTCACATCGGCCGGTATGCCATCTACAACAACGGTATTTTTCCCAAATTCGCGTATGTCGAAACCCAGCGCTTTAATATCGGGCAGTAACTCTTTCAATAAGGTAAAATCGCTGCTGTTCAGGGTAACCGTTTGCGGGAATAAACTTTGCTGACTGGTACCCGAATGGTTTTGCAGCTGTAGCAGATACCGTTCGTACAAAATACGCTCGTGTGCCGCCTGCTGACTAATGAGCATAAAGCCCGATTTAATTTGCGACAATATATACCTATTCTGGATCTGGAACAATTGCCGCTCACTTGATTTACTTATCGTTTGGTTGTTGATCTCAAAGCTGTCATCGGGTATGATCTCTTGCTGTTGACGTGTATCTGTTTTACTGATCTCGTACAGCGTTTCCCAGTTTTGGGTCATGCCACCTTTGTATGGGTTATGGCTGTTTTGATAGCTGCTTTCGCGCGGGGCAGGTTTTTCTACCGGGTCGAACGGGTTGAAGTTAGGGTTAAAACTAATACTCGGCGGGGTGATTTCTTCGAGCGGCTTGGCGGTAATCAAATGCTCAATGCTGTTTTCCTGGTCAAAATCGAGCGATGGGGTAATATTATAGCGTCCTAACGAACGCTTTACCGCCGAACGGATAATGGCATAAATAGCTTTCTCGTCCTGGTACTTAATCTCCGTTTTAGTTGGATGTACGTTAATGTCGATCTTACTCGGATCAATATCAATATAAAGCACATAAAAGGGGTAAGTATCTTCGGGCAATAGTTCTTCAAAAGCTATCATTACCGCGTGGTTGAGGTAATTATCCCTGATGAAACGGTTATTTACAAAAAAGAACTGTTCGCCACGGGTACGGCGGGCAAACTCGGGTTTGCCCACAAAGCCGCGCAGGTTAATAATAGTGGTATCTTCTTCAACCGGTACCAGGCGCTGGTTGTAATTATTACCGAATAAATGCACAATGCGCTGCTTTAACTGTGAGGATGGCAGGTGGTAAACCTCCTGCCCATCATGGTGCATGGTAAAAAATATTTGGGGATGCGCCAGCGCCACGCGCTGAAACTCATCTATAATATGCCGTAACTCTACCGGGTTACTTTTTAAAAAGTTACGTCGGGCGGGCGTATTGTAAAACAGATTTTTAACCGAAATGGATGTACCCGCGCTGGTGGCGCAAGCTTCCTGGCTAATCACTTCCGAACCTTCGATACATATATAAGTACCCAACTCGTCTTCGTAACGGCGGGTTTTCATTTCTACCTGTGCAATAGCGGCAATAGAAGCCATAGCCTCGCCGCGGAAACCCATGGTACGGATAGCAAAAAGATCTTCGGCCTTGCGAATTTTGGAGGTAGCATGGCGTTCAAAGCACATACGGGCATCGGTGCCGCTCATACCGCAGCCGTTATCAATTACCTGTATCAGCGCCTTGCCCGAGTCTTTCAGCAGTAACTGTATCTTATCCGCACCCGAGTCAATCGCGTTCTCCACCAGTTCTTTTACCGCCGAAGCCGGGCGCTGCACCACTTCACCTGCGGCAATCTGGTTAGCTACGGCATCCGGTAAAAGCTGTATTATATCCGACATTAAAAAATTCCCTTCAATTTCAGCGGCTAAATTAAATATTTGACGGCATAACTTTACCTTTGGAATGTTGTTAATAAAAGCAGCCCCTCCCAAACCCTCCCCGGGAGGGAGGGCTTTTAGGAGTTACATTAACTCCCTCCCCCTTTCGGGGAGGGCCGGGGAGGGGTTCTATTCTCTATGAAAAAAATATGGCCTGCTTTTGTGCTGCTGCTTTTTGCCGCCTGTAAACAAAAGGAATACAACGCCGATATGCTGGTTAAAAACGCACTGGTGTACACGGTTGACAGTAATTTTAGCACCGCCGAAGCCTTTGTGGTTAATGCCGGGAGAATTGTGGCCGTTGGCAATGCCGATAGCCTGGAAAAGATTTATTTAGCCCGCGAAGTGGTAGATGCCGATGGTAAAGCGATATACCCTGGCTTTATTGACGCGCATACGCATTTTTACCGCTATGGTTTAAGTTTGCAGGAAGTGCATTTGGAAGGTACTAAAAGCTGGGGGCAGATCGTAGACTCGGTGCAAACTTATGCCTCCCGAAACCAGGAAGGCTGGATTATAGGTCGCGGCTGGGACCAGAATGACTGGGCTATCAAGCAGTTTCCAACCAAAGGTAAGCTCGACTCACTATTCCCGGTTAGGCCGGTAATATTAACCCGTGTGGATGGTCATGCCGCTATTGTTAACCAGGCTGCCTTAAATATTGCCGGAGTAAAGGCAGGGCAAAAGCTGGAAGGTGGTGAGGTGCAAACCGTAAACAACCAGCTAACGGGTATATTGGTTGATAACGCGGTAGATTTAATAACCCGTAAAATACCCGAACCATCGGAACAGCAAATACAGGCTGGTTTATTGGACGCGCAAAAAAACTGCTTTGCCGTGGGCTTAACCACGGTAGATGATTGCGGGCTGGATTACCCCATGGTAAATACCCTGGCCGAATTGCAACACAAAAAAGCATTGAAGATGCGCATGTACGTCATGTTGTCGGATAATGAAGAGAATATCAGTTACCTGTTTAAACGCGGGGTATATAAAACGCCGGGCCTTAATGTGCGCTCATTTAAAGTTTATGCCGATGGTGCCTTAGGCTCGCGCGGTGCCTGCTTGTTGCACGATTATAACGACCAAAAAGGCTGGAAAGGGTTTTTATTGAGCAGCCAGAAACATTTTGAAGATGTGGCCCAGCGCATAGCCGCCAAAGGTTTTCAAATGTGTACCCATGCTATAGGCGATTCGGCCAACCGCGCCATCCTTAAAATTTATGCTAATGCTTTAAAGGGTAAAAATGACCGCCGCTGGCGCATTGAGCATGCCCAGGTAATTAACCCGGCCGATCTGAAATATTTTGGCGAGAACAACATCATCCCTTCTGTACAACCTACGCATGCCACATCGGAT
Organism: Mucilaginibacter terrae; assembly: GCF_042679325.1. Taxonomy (GTDB): domain Bacteria; phylum Bacteroidota; class Bacteroidia; order Sphingobacteriales; family Sphingobacteriaceae; genus Mucilaginibacter; species Mucilaginibacter terrae. The sequence goes on along the minus strand of NZ_JBHTMJ010000017.1, from coordinate 182,996 downwards.
ATGTACTGGGCCGGCGACCGCCTGGGTGCGCGGCGTTTAAAAACGGCCTATGCTTATCAACAATTGTTGAAACAGAACGGCTGGCTGCCTTTGGGTACCGATTTCCCGGTAGAGGATATTAACCCGCTGTACACTTTTTACTCGGCTACCGAGCGTAAGGATATGAAAGGCTTCCCGGCAGCGGGTTTCCAAAAAGAAAATGCGCTAAACCGCACAGAAGCCTTACGTGGTATGACCATTTGGGCCGCCCGTTCAAATTTTGAAGAAAAAGAAAAAGGCAGTATTGAGGCAGGTAAGTATGCCGATTTTGTAATACTGGATAAAGATATCATGAAGGCTAAAGGTGCCGACCTTCCCCTCATTAAAGTAATAAAGACCTTTGTAAACGGCGAAAAAGTATATGAGAAGAAGTAAGTGTAGCTGGTTAATAGCCGTAATATCGGGCTTTATACTATTAAATACCGCCTGTGCTCAAAACCCGCCGCTTGCCCTTACCGGTAGTAACTATGTAACCGAGGAGACCTTGAGCGGGCAATCGACCGTGTTGCTGAATAACGAGCAAAGCATCATACCCCTGCAAAACCTGGATAAAAGTACTGTAGCCAGTGTGCGTTTCACGCATACCGATGCGCCCGTTTTCGACAGCCTGTTGAACAAGTACACTAAAATAAAAAGTTTCAATGGGTTGGCCTATAAAACTATGGGCGCTTTAACAGATGACCTGAAATTGTATAACACGGTAGTTTTGCAGCTCACCGATATTGACCTGGAAAATACCCAATTGCTCAGCTTTATCACCATGAACGATAAGTTGAAAAAACTGGTGATCGCTTATTGGGGTAGCGGTATTCCGCTTAATAAATTAGATTTAGTGAGTACACCAGTAATATGGTGCGCGCGCATTTCTCCTATTGCATCGGGATATATAGCGCAAGCCATTTTTGGGGGAGTTGCCATCACACATAAACTGGATAAGAGCGCATCGGCTAAATACTCGGCAGGTTCGGGATTTTTGACCGCCAAAACCCGCTTGCAATACACCGTACCCGAATCCGTTGGCATTAAAACCGAAAACATGGTACAGCCTATTGACAATATCGCCCGCGAAGCCATCAGCGATCAGGCCACACCAGGTTTTGCCGTATTGATAGCTAAAGATGGCAAGGTGATCTTTAATAAAGCTTACGGCTACCATACTTACGATAAAACGAAGCCCGATAAAATTACCGATATCTTCGACATTGCTTCGGTTACCAAAATATCGGCCACTACCATGGAGGTAATGCAATTGTTTGAACAGGGTAAATTAGGTTTGGATTCTACCGTGGGCAGTTACGTGGCTTTGGCCAAAAACACCAACAAAAACACCGTAAAAGTACGTGAGTTGATGCTGCACCAGGCTGGGCTTATCCCTTATATTCCTTTTTACGAGCGTTTAAAAGCTACCGATCATAGCTCCGATTCATCGGCTATGTACCCTACCAAAGTGGCCGATGGGTATTTTATCCGTAAAGATTATTTCCGTGATGTGATGTGGCCGCAAATGCTTAACACCGGTCTGCGTACCCGCGGGCAATACGTGTACAGTGATTTGAGTATGTATTTTATGAAGGAAATTGTGGAGACGGTTACGGCTATGCCGCTTAACGTGTATGTGCAAAATAACTTCTATAATCCGCTGGGTATGCAAACCGCCGGGTTTTTACCCCGCAACCGCTTCGCTAAAGAGCAAATTGTACCTACGGAAAATGATACCTATTTCAGGCATACGCTGTTAACCGGCTACGTACACGATCAGGGGGCCGCCATGGTGGGTGGCGTATCGGGCCATGCCGGTTTGTTTGCGTCAACTAACGACCTGGCTATATTATACCAAATGGTACTGAACGGCGGCACTTACGGCGGCATACAATATTTTAAACCCGAAACCGTGGCCCAGTTTACGGCCAGGCAATCCAACGTGAGTCGCCGTGGTTTAGGTTTCGACAGATGGGACCCTGTGGTAAGTAAGCATTATCCCTCAAACCTGGCTTCGCCCGAAACATACGGACATACCGGCTATACCGGCACCTGCGTATGGGTTGATCCAAAAAGTAATTTGGTTTATATCTTTTTGTCGAACAGGGTTTATCCAAAAGATTCACAACTGTTAAACAGCCGCCGCATACGTCCGCGTATAATGGATGTGTTTTACGAGGCTTTGGCAAAGGGATTGTAAAAGATGTGCAAACTTGTATTTGTGCGGATGTGCAAATGTTCAAGTAGTTTATTCTTGATAAGAATGATTAAGTATAATTGTATATGAAGCTGGTGTTAGATAATGTGGGTGTTACTTATAAAACACTGTTAGCAGAAATGGCTAAGGCTTTACATTTTCAATGTTACTGAAATTGAATTAACTGAAGAACAAGAGGAAAAGGCCTTGCATACAACTATAGAAGAAGGTGAGAATTCAGGTATAGTTAGCGTTAGCCAGAAAAGCAAGTTTGAAGAGTGGTTATTTAAAAAGTAGTCCTGTTATACGTGCAGTATAATTACCATAACTCATTTATAAAGGATGCAAAAAAGCTTCCGTGTACTATAAGAAATAGCAAAAGTTGTTTTGGAAGTTACAAAGGCTGTTTCCATTACAGATCTTAGTCATGTTTAAAAGCTTTCGGGCTATAAGAATGCTTATCGTATCAGGATCAAAAACTACCGTATAGGAATTATTATGGAAGATGAAGTGTTAATCTTTTCAAGGGTTCGGCACCGCAAAGAAATTTACAGATACTTTCCCCAATAAGATCATTTAAATATTATTCAAAAATACTAAATTGCCTCTAAACCACAGGTAATGAAGTACTACACCATACCGCCTCCGCCAAGTTTAAAGCAATTTGTAAGATGCTTTTGGGTGCTGGAGCACGATCTATCGTATGCCGAAACGGAATACGTTTACCGCTCCATTGCCGATGGCTGTGCCGAACTGGTTTTTCATTACCGTGGCCTCTTTAACGACATAATAGGCGATGAACAAGTGCGGGGCTGGCAATCGGGCCTGCATGCACAATCTACCCGGTACCGGCGTTTTATTACAACTCAAAGCTTCGGCTTGTTTGGCGCTTACATTTACCCATTTGCATTACCTCAATTATTAAACATGCCGGCCTGCGAGTTGAGCAATCATACCCCCGATTTAAACACGTTATTTAAAGCCGCCGGGCGCGAACTGGAGGAGCAGATGATGCTGGCTGTTAATAACCAGGAGCGTGCGCAGATCCTGTCCGCTTTTTTGGAGCAGCGCTTACTAAACAAGCCGGTTAAAGATGAGCATATTATTCAATCGGTAGCATACGTGATCCATAGCCGGCCGCAGTTAACGGTTGCGCAACTGGCTAATAAATTTTGCCTCTCCACCCGGCAGTTCGACCGTAAGTTTAAAGCGAATTCGGGCTTTAGCCCCAAAACTTATTTGCGATTGATGCGATTGCGTTCGGCTTTGGATAACTATGGAACCCACAAATCTTTAGGACAAATAGCGCAAGAGTGTGGGTATTACGACCAGTCGCATTTTATACATGATGTACAGACCTTTACCGGTTATAATCCCAGCCATTATTTCTCGGGCATGGCCGAGGGTACCGAGTATAAGAATTTTTAAAACATGACCGATTTTTACAAGTTGCTATGCATTGAGTAGCCTATATTTGCCTTATAATTAATCATAATCATAATGGAAGAATTAAACATACCTGAAGGTTACCAGCGTATAATGCCCTACCTGATTGTTAACGGTGCAGCTGATTTTTTTGCATTTATGCAAACCGTTTTTGGCGCTACCGAAAAAATGAAGGTTATGCGTGATCATAAGCTGTACATGCATGCCGAACTGCAATTAGGTTTCAGCACCATCATGTTTACCGATGCTACCGAAGAATACCCTGTGCAAAATGCAGGTTTATTTATATACGTAGCCGATTGTGAAGCTACCTATCAAAAATCATTGGCAAACGGTGCTATAAGTATTATGCCTCCTACTAAACAAGATTATGGCCTTGGCGCCGGCATTAAAGATGCATTTGGTAATACCTGGTGGATAACCCAAGCCTAAGAGGAAGTGGGAGAGTCCGTTATTTAGTAAAAAAGAATGGAAAAGTCAGTAAAGATAGAAGTCTTTATCCCTCTCGGCCAACAAATATCCAACCACACCACTCCCAAGGAGGGATTAAAAAAACAGGCAACAGACTTGCTACACAATCTTTACATCCGCTTAACACATTTGCCATAAATTGCTGTTAAACTTGCGGCATGAAATTATTCGGCAACACCTGTACCCTTTGCAGGATAAAATGCTGTTGGGTAAGCTCATTACACTTTAGCATTATGTTGTTTTAATGAAAATTGGTATAGTTTGTTATCCAACCTTTGGCGGTAGCGGCGTTGTGGCCACCGAACTGGGTAAAGCCCTGGCCGACCGTGGTCACCAGGTTCATTTTGTTACCTATAATCAGCCCGTAAGGCTCGATTTTTTTTCTGAAAACCTTTTTTACCACGAGGTAGCCGTAAGCAAGTACCCCTTGTTTGAGTACCCCCCGTATGAGTTGGCACTGGCCAGCCGTTTGGTTGATGTGGTCCGTTTCGAAAAACTGGATATATTGCACGTACACTACGCTATTCCGCATGCTTCGGCGGCATTTATGGCTAAGCAAATTTTGGCTACATACGGGATTCATATCCCGGTAATTACCACCCTGCACGGTACCGATATTACCTTGGTAGGTAATGACCGTACCTACAAGCCGGTAGTTACATTTTCTATCAATAAAAGCGATGGCGTTACCTCCGTATCCGAACATTTGCGTAAGGATACTTACCGATTGTTTGAAATAGAAAAGGATATTAAAGTGATCACCAATTTTATTGATCTCCGTCGTTTTAGCCATAGCCCTAAAGGACATTTTAAAAAGGCTATAGCCCCCGATGGGGAAAAGATCCTGGTACATACCTCCAACTTCAGAAAGGTTAAGCGTACGCCCGATGTGGTACGCATTTTTGCTAAGGTTAATGCCGTGCTGCCCTCTAAATTACTTATGGTAGGCGATGGCGAAGACCGCCCTGAATGTGAGCAGCTGGCCCGCGATTTGGGTGTAAGCCATAGCGTGCGCTTTTTAGGTAAACAGGATGCGGTAGAAGAAATCATGTCGGTTTCCGATCTGTTTTTGATGCCTTCTAAATCGGAAAGCTTTGGTTTGGCGGCGCTGGAGGCTATGGCCTGCCGTGTTCCTGTCATCAGCAGTAATGCCGGTGGTTTGCCCGAACTTAATGAAGAGGGTTATACCGGCTTTTTAAGAGAGGTAGGCGATGTTGACGGTATGGCCGAACGCGCCATTTATATGCTACAGGATGAAGACAGACTAAACCAATTTAAAGAGAATGCCCTTACCCACGCCCGCAAATTTGACCTGGCCAATATTTTGCCCGAGTATGAGAACTTTTATTTAGAGGTTATAGCTAATAGTAAACCGTTTTAAGCCCCACTAACATCTTCTTTTAAAAAACAAGAGGGCATGATTTATGTATTATTAATTCAACATACTCTAAATCATATGAAAAAGATACTCGAAATTATTTTAATGGCCGTTGTAATTGGTTTAACAGCTACCTCATGTTCAACTCAAAATGCCGCTACAGGTGTTAGTAACGTAGGTCGTGGTAAATTTACCGGCACCTGGACCATTAGCAATGTAAGCTACCAGGGTTTAATAGAAAGTGCTGTTTCAAATGTTTTCGACGAAGCCCGTCCGTCGGCTTTTGTGGGCAGTACCTGGAAACTGACCAACAGTGGTAACGGCATGTACACCTTGAGCAGCGGCCCATCGCAAACCATTTTTTGGTCAGTAAATAATAATGGTGCTAACGGACAAATGTTCCAGTTCAAAAAAATATTTGAAGGCGATAAAGCTAAAAACGTACAACAAGGTTACCAGTTACTGATTGAAAGTAACGATGGCAACAGCATGGTGTTAAAAACCCCGGTTGCCATTGGCAGTAGCACAGGTTACGTGGTTTACACTTTCAATAAGCAGTAAAAAATAGTATAAAATGAAATAAAAAAACGCCGATGTTGAATAAACGTCGGCGTTTTTTGTTTAAAAGGCTTTGCTGCAGATAACAGTTACCCAGAGTAGATGTTAGATAACTTAATTATGCACCAACTAATTTATACATTAAGGATAGCAGCGGGATACCGGCCTGTGGCTAAGGCCTATGTAATATGAGCGAACAGCCCGGGCCGTAGGCAACGCCCAAAGTAACTAAACATTAGTGCTTAGTAAACCGTAATTTCTCATCTCCTTACACTTCGTTCCTTTCAACCCGCTTTCCCCATCCCCACACTCCTTCCCCGCACCTAATTAATAATCAGCCTTATTTAACGTCAGTTAAAAAAGGAATTGTAATTTTGCCCACCTGAATACTGAATAGGAGAAGATGAATAATAACTCGAAACGTAAACAAGATGCGCTGAATTACCATTCCAAAGGCCGTCCCGGCAAAATACAGGTAATTCCAACCAAGCCTACCAATTCACAACGCGATTTAACCATGGCCTACTCGCCCGGTGTAGCCGAGCCTTGCCGCGAAATTGCCAATAACGTTGATGATGTTTATAAATACACCGCCAAAGGTAACCTGGTAGCGGTGATTAGTAACGGTACTGCTGTGTTAGGTTTGGGTGATATTGGGCCGGAGGCCAGTAAGCCGGTAATGGAAGGTAAGGGCTTATTGTTTAAGATCTATGCCGATATTGATGTGTTCGATTTAGAACTGAACACCAAAAATGTAGATGAATTTGTAAATATAGTAAAGGCATTGGAGCCAACCTTTGGGGGTATCAACCTCGAAGATATTTCGGCACCTACCTGTTTTGAAATAGAACGCCGTTTAAAAGCCGAGATGAAGATCCCGGTAATGCACGACGACCAGCATGGCACGGCCATTATATCGGGTGCGGCGCTAATGAACGCCTGCGAAATTCAGGGTAAGAAACTGGAAGAGATCAAGCTGGTAGTGAACGGTGCCGGTGCCGCGGCAGTATCTTGTACAAAAATGTACCTGATGCTGGGTGTGAAAAAAGAGAACCTGCTGATGTTCGATATCGGCGGTTTAATTACGCCTGAACGTACCGACCTGGACGAGATCCGTTTGGAATTTGCGAGTCACCGTAAAGATGTAATTACCCTGGCCGATGGCATGAAAGATGCCGATGTGTTCATCGGTCTTTCGGCAGGTAATTTGGTAAACGCCGATATGCTGAAAAGTATGGCGCCAAACCCCATAGTTTTCGCCATGGCCAACCCCGAGCCAGAGGTAACTTACGAGATAGCTAAAGAAGCTCGTGAGGATATTATTATGGCAACCGGCCGTAGCGATTACCCTAACCAGGTGAACAACGTTTTAGGTTTTCCTTACATTTTTCGTGGTGCTTTAGACGTAAGGGCTACCGCTATTAACGAAGAAATGAAGATAGCCGCCGTTTACGCAATTGCCGAAATGGCTAAAAAGCCGGTGCCCGAAGCGGTTAACCTGGCTTACAATACCACTAATTTGCGTTTCGGTAGGGATTACATTATCCCTAAGCCTATGGATCAGCGCTTAATTACCGAGGTGTCATCGGCGGTGGCTAAAGCGGCTATGGAATCGGGCGTGGCACGTACGCAAATTACCGATTGGGAAGTTTATGCCGAAGCCCTGCGTACCCGCATTGGTGCCGAAGACAAACTGATGCGTAACCTGAGCGGCAAGGCTAAGCAAGATCCTAAGCGCGTAGTATTTGCCGAAGCCGATAATTATAAAATATTGCGTGCTGCTCAGATCGTTAAAGACGAAGGCATAGCTATTCCTATTTTGTTAGGCAACACCGAAAAAATCAAGCAAATTATTGCTGATCATAAACTGGAGCTGGATGATGTAAAGATTATTAATACCCTGATACCTTGTGAGCGGCAGGATGATTACGCCCAATATCTGTATGAGAAACGCCAGCGCAGGGGCATTACTTTGTACGAGGCTAAAAAAATAATGCGCGACCGTAACTATTACGGTGCCAGCATGGTGCAGTTTGGCGATGCCGATGCGCTGATATCGGGATTAACCAAAAATTATGTAAGCACGGTTAAGCCCGCACTGCAGATCATCGGTACCGAAACGGGCGTAAGCAGGGTAGCCGGTATGTACATGATGATCACCAAAAAAGGTCCGCTGTTTTTTGCCGATACTACGGTGAATGTGAATCCCACCACGCAAGACCTGGTAGATATTACCGTTTTGGTAGAGCGTTCGGTTAAGCAGTTCAACATTAGCCCAAGAATTGCCATGCTTTCGTTCTCCAATTTTGGATCGAACGAAGGCGAAGTACCCGAGAAAACCCGCGAGGCGGTAAAAGTATTGCATAAGCAATACCCCGATATGGTAATAGACGGCGAAATGCAGGCCAATTTTGCCATGAACCCTAACTTGTTAAAAGATAATTACCCGTTTTCCACATTGAATGGCAAGCCGGCCAATACGCTGATTTTTCCTAACCTCGAATCGGGGAACATCGCTTATAAACTGTTACAGGAGGTAGGTGGTGCCGAAGCGGTAGGCCCGATCTTGTTAGGGATGAAAAAGCCGGTGCATGTATTGCAATTAGGCAGTTCGGTACGCGAAATCGTAAACATGGTTACCATTGCGGTGGTTGATGCACAGCAAAAAGCACAGGCCGAGGGTTTGCTGCTGGATTTATAAGTCGATCAAAAAAATGTGATTCGGGTTTGCCAAAACTGGTAAACTTATATTTTATAAAAGGTAAAACGTATAAACGCTCGTTTTACCTTTTTTTAGTAATTTGGGGTTTAATAATTAACAATTTAAAAAATAAAGCCCTTAGGGGAGGGTTAAGATAGCTTATGTACGCATATATTGATGGCAAACTGGTATTTAAAAGCCCTGCTTATGTGGTAATTGATGCGGGTGGCGTAGGTTATCACATCAACATTTCATTAAATACTTTCTCCAAACTGGGCGATGCCGAGCGTTGTAAATTATATGTATGGCAGCATGTAAAAGAAGACGGCCATACGCTCTACGGCTTTTTCGACGAAGGTGAGAAACGCTTGTTCCTCCATTTGATCTCGGTATCGGGCATTGGGCCAAATACGGGCCGTATGATGCTGTCGTCTATTACTCCTCAAGAAATTCAGGCGGCTATTGTGCAGGGAAACGTTACGCAAATTCAGCGTATTAAAGGGATCGGTCCTAAATCGGCCCAGCGGGTAATACTCGAATTACAGGATAAACTGCGTAAGGACGGGCCAGATACCCTGACCAGCATGCCAGCCAATAACACGGTTAAAGATGAGGCACTTTCGGCATTGGTAATGCTGGGCTTTGCCCGTAATGCAGCCGAAAAAGTGATAGACCAGGAACTTGGGCGAAATAACGATAATTTAACAGTGGAACAACTGATTAAATCTGCCTTAAAAACCTTATAATTATATCGCTAATTTAAAAGGCACGCTTGGCTAAAAATTTTACTTTAAATTTTATTGTATGGTTGTTATTATGCTCTGCTTGCGGTGGGATGGGAGAGGCTTATGCCCAAAAAAATCCTGGCAAGGGTAAGGATTCTCTCCTGATCAGTGTGCCTTACCGAACAGAAAGATCCAAAAACTTTAAGCTGAGAGAAGGTCGTTTTGAGAACGATCCGCCTAATTTGGTGCGCACCATACAGTACGATGCCGCCACTAATCGCTATGTGCTTATTGAAAAGGTGGGCAACCTGCTTTACCGTGCTCCGCGCTATTTAACATTTGTGGAATATTTGCAGCTTACCCAGCAGCAAAACCGGCGCGAATATTTTAAAAAGCTGACCGATGATTACGCCTACAGTTCGCAGCAGCCGGGCTTTATTCCGCAAATTAAAATTCGGAGCCGTACGTTTGAGCAGATATTTGGCAGCAATGTTATAGATATCCGTCCGCAGGGCTCGGCGCAGCTGGTGTTTGCCGGTCAGGTAAATAGTAACCAAAACCCTTTATTCAATACACAGCAACGCAAGCAGTTCAACTTTAATTTCGATCAACGCATCCAAATGAATATTACGGGTGCCATTGGCGATAAGCTGAAGATAGCCACCAATTATAATACCGATGCGCAGTTTCAGTTCGAAAACCAGGTAAAGCTCGATTATACCGGTAAGCCCGATGAGATCATTCAGAAGATTGAAGCCGGTACCGTTAGCATGCCGCTGAACACGTCTTTAATACGCGGGAGCCAGGCACTGTTCGGTTTAAAAACCAAGTTGAAGTTTGGCAGGCTGGATGTAACCAGTATTTTCTCTCAGCAGCGTTCACAGGCTAAAACCATTACCATTACCAACGGCTCACAGCAGGGTGAGTTTCGCCTTACCCCGGCCGATTATGAGGCCAACCGTCACTATTTTCTGGCTAAGTACTTTCGCGATAATTATAACAAGGCACTCGCTAATATCCCCATCATCAGTTCTAACGTAACCGTAACCCGTGTAGAGGTGTGGACTACCAACCGTACTAACACCACTACCGATTCGCGCGACATCATCGGGTTGTTAGATTTGGGGGAGAATCAGCCTTTCAACACGGCTCTGTTGCAAGGCGGACCAGGATTTTCGGGCTTGCCCGCCGGTTTCCAGGGACCAGGCTTTACGCAGCAATCCAACTCGCTGATGAACCGGTTATTAAGTTTACCTAACCAAGGCCGTTTGACCAACTCTAACGATGTAGCCAATTTTTTTCAGCCATCGGGCGCTACCGATAACTACGCCAAGCTGCCCTATTCGCGCAAGCTCACCAGCAAAGAGTTTACCCTACATCCGCAACTGGGTTATATTTCGCTAAACTACCCGCTTAACAATGATGAGGTACTGGCCGTAGCTTACCGCTACACATATAATGGCGTGGAATACCAGGTAGGTGAGTTTTCCAATGATATTCCGGTTGATGCTACCAACCCTAAGGCCTTATACGTAAAGTTACTCAAGAACGAGATCCTGAAAACCAACCTGCCAACCTGGGACCTAATGATGAAGAACATCTACTCTTTAGGTGCATACCAGGTTAGCCCGGTGAATTTCAGGATGACCATTGCCCGCTTAGACGATCAATCGAACATTGAAAAGCCTTTACTAACCGAAGGCGATACTACTATAAAAGGAAAGCTTTGGCTGCAATTAACAAACCTTGATAGATTAAGCCAGCAAAACGACCGCCGGCCCGATGGTTACTTTGACTTTTTGGAAGGCATCACTATCGATTCGCAAAACGGGCGCATTATGTTCCCAACCATCGAGCCCTTCGGCAGCGACCTGGCCCGCAGATTTGCGGGCAGTCCGCAATTGTTAAACCGTTATATTTATCAGCCGCTCTACGATTCGGTACGTACTATTGCCCAGCAGTTTTTCCCGCAGTTGAACCGCTATGTAATTAAGGGTACCTATTCCTCTCAATCGGGTTCGGAGTTTCAGTTGAATGCCGTTAATATTCCGCAGGGTTCGGTAGTGGTAAATGCAGGTGCCTTACGTTTGGTAGAGGGCACCGATTTTACGGTGGATTATAGCATTGGCCGTATCCGCGTACTTAATCAGTCGCTGTTGGCATCGGGGCAACCGCTTACGGTTAATATAGAAAATAACGAACTCTTCGGCATCCAGCAAAAAACCTTGTATGGTTCCCGGTTCGATTACAGGGCCAGCCCTAAACTGGCCTTGGGCGGTACCATTATGCACTTAACCGAACAGCCGCTTACCCAAAAGCAAATCATAGGCGAGGAGTCGGTATCGAACACCATTATGGGGCTGGATGTAAACTACAGCACCGAATCGCGCTGGTTAACGCGCATGGTAGATAGGTTGCCGTTCATTAACACCAAAGCACCATCCTTTATTAACTTTAGCGGTGAGGTGGCCCGTTTAATTCCGGGTAGTCCGGCCGCGTTGAACTTTGCCGGTTCTAAAAAAGGTACTTCTTATTTGGATGATTTTGAAAGCAGCCAATCGGTCATCGATCTGAAAAGCGCTTTAGCCTGGCAAATATCGGGCACGCCGCAGTTGTTTAACGAGTCGAGGTTGTTTAACGATCTGAGCTACGGCTTTAACCGCGCTCGTTTATCATTCTACAACATCGACCCTATATTTTATAATTCCAGTTCTACCTTCAATATTTCACGTGCCGATCTATCGAACCATTACGTACGGCAAGTGCTCGAAACAGAAGTATTGCCTTACCGCCAATCGGTTACCGGGCAACCTTTGTTATTACCAACGCTCGATCTTGCTTTTTACCCTAATACACGTGGTCAGTATAACTATACCACAACCGGTGTAAACCCCGATGGTACGCTGCAAAATCCGCGTACGCGCTGGGGAGGTTTGTTCCGCAAGCTGGAAACCAATGATTTTGAATCGCTCAATGTGCAGTATATTGAGTTTTGGGTAATGGATCCGTTCATCTACAAACCTAACTCCCAAGGCGGAGATTTGTACCTTAACTTGGGTAGCATCTCCGAAGATATATTAAAGGATGGTCGTAAATCGGTAGAGAACGGTTTACCTCCTGATGGTACTACAGCCGCAACCGATGAAACCGTGTGGGGCCGTGTGCCACGCCTGCAACCGGTAATTAATGCATTTGATAGTAACCCCGATGCCCGCCGTTTGCAGGATATAGGTTTGGACGGCTTAAACGATACCGGCGAGCAAACCAAGTTTTCGGGATTTGTGCAGCAGGTAAGGGCGCAGTTAACACCGGCTGCTGCTAATATATTGGCGGCCGATCCATCGACAGATAATTACCAGTATTACCAGGGTCCGCAGCTGGATCAAAACCGGGCCAGTATTTTACAACGTTATAGCCGTTATAATGGTACGGAGGGTAACTCTAAAACCGCCGAACAATCGCAAGCGGAGTTTGGTATATCCACCTCGGCCTCTACCTCTTTGCCCGATGGTGAAGATTTGAACCGCGATAACGGTATGAGCCAGGCCGACGAATATTTTCAATACAAGGTTTCCATTCGCCCGGCCGATCTGGTGGTAGGTCAAAATTTTATTAATGATAAGGTGACCTCAAACGTGGCCCTGCCCGATGGTACCACACAGCAGGTAAGCTGGTACCAGTTCAGGGTGCCTATTGCAGGTTACCAATCGCGCGCCGGTAATATTCAGGATTTTAAGGCCATTCGCTATATGCGTATGTTTATGACCAATTTTGCCGATACCACCATTGTGCGGATGGGTACGTTGCAACTGGTACGTGGCGAATGGCGTACCTATAACGTAGAAAATAATGCCACCAAGGTAATTGCCGACCCGGTGCTGGTTAATGCTCCGCTCGATAATTCGACCCTGAACGTACAGGCTGTAAACGTAGAAGCTAACGGTAACCGCAGCCCCATACCGTATGTGCTGCCGCCGGGCATCGATCGGCAGCGCGATTATAACAACCTGCGTACCGATACCCGCCTGAACGAGCAATCGCTGGCGCTGAATGTGTTGAACCTGCGTAACGGATATTCGCGTGCGGCTTACCGAACTTTTTATAATGATTTGCGTGCCTACAAGCGCCTGCAAATGTTCATACATGCCGAAGGCGATCAGCTGAACGATAAAGACCTGAGCGCATTTATACGTTTAGGGGTAGATTACCAGGACAGTTATTACGAGTACGAAATCCCGCTAAAAATTACCCGCCCCGGTACGTCCGACCCTGGCGCGATATGGCCCGATGTAAATAACCTCGACCTGGAACTGGCAGCTTTAACCCGTGCTAAACTGGCGCGTGATAATGCCATTGCCACCGGGCAAGCTTCCTTAACGGTACCTTTTTCTATAATGGATGGCAATAACAAAATCACCATTAAGGGCCAGCCCGATCTGAGCCGCTTACGTGCCATTATGCTGGGGGTGCGTAACCCGTACAAAGCTACCGGGGGCTTCGATAAATCGGCTATAGTGTGGTTTAACGAATTACGCTTAACCGATTTTGACCAGCGTGGAGGCTGGGCTGCTACCGCCCGTTTGAACGCCAAACTGGCCGATTTTGGTGATGTATCTTTAGCCGGTAGCAAAACTACCATTGGTTTCGGTTCGATAGAACAACGGGTAAGCGAACGCAGCCGCAGCGACAACCAAACCTTTGATGTGGCCGGTAGCCTGGAGTTAGGCAAGCTGTTTCCCACAAAAACCGGGATGCACATCCCGATGTATGTGAACCTATCGCAACAGGTGGCTATGCCGCAATACAACCCTGCCCAGCCCGATGTGGAACTGAAAGATGCTATAGCCAATGCTTCAACACAGGAAAAGAAGGATGAGATTAAACGGATAGCGCAGGATTATACCATGCGCAAGAGTATCAACTTTACTAATGTGCACAAAGCTAAGGTGAATCCGGCCGAACCCGTTCGCCTTTGGGATGTAGAAAACCTGACTGGTACTTATGCCTATTCGGAATACGAACACCACGATTTTATTACCGAGAACGATTATCAAAAAGTGTATAAAGTAGCTTTGGCCTATAACTATTTGAACCAGGCCAAATACTACACGCCGTTGGAAAAGGTGATCAAAAGTAATATGCTTACCTTATTACGAGATTTCAATTTCAGCATACTGCCGTCGCGGTTAAATTTCGCCATCAGCTTTGATCGTTTTTATTCGGAAAACACGCTGCGTAACAACGACCCCAATAACTTTTTACCCATCCCTACTACTACCTTCAACAAAAACTTTAACATTACCCGTGTTTATGGGATAGGCTGGAACCTGACCAAATCCTTACAAATGGATATCGATGCTACTAACCTGGGGGTAGTAGACGAACCTGCCGGCCGGGTGAACGGTATGAAGCGCGATACCCTTTGGGAAAACCTGAAACGATTGGGCCGTACTACCAATTATAACCACACACTCAACTTTAACTACACCGTACCTATTGGTAAAGTGCCCGGATTAGATTGGGTAAGCACCATTGCCCGTTACAGCACCAATTTCAACTGGCAAACTCAACCTAAGTTTGCAATTGATGATGCCAACTACGATGTGGGTAATACTATTCAAAATTCACGGTCGGTACAATTGAATCCTACCTTAAACCTTAGCGGTTTATACAACAAATTTGCGGCCATCCGTCAGTTCAATAATGCCGATAGTAAGGGAAGTAAAGGCGCTAAAATTTTGGTAGGTCTGTTAACCAGTATTAAGAATATAGGTGGTACCTATACCCGCAGCGAGGGTACTTACTTACCCGGCTACCTGCCCACTACCTCGTTTGGCGGTCAGGATTTTAGTTATAATGCACCCGGCATAGGTTTTTTATTAGGCAGCCAGGCCGATATTCGTCCACGGGCGGTAGCTAACGGCTGGCTAAGCACCGATACGCTGCAAAACCAGCTTTATACCAATACCCTGAACGAGGATATGCACCTCCGAAGCACCATCAGGCCATTTGCCGATCTAACTATTGAACTCACCGCTTTCCGTACGCAGGACCGTAACTTTCAAACTAATTACAAGTTCAATTCAAACAGTAACAACTTTGAAAGTTTAAGCCCTATTACCTCGGGTACGTACAGTGTATCGTTCCTTTCTATTGGTACTGCTTTCAGCCAGGACAAAGGGCCTAATAATTACTCTTCCACCTTTCAAAAACTGCTGGATAGCCGACTAGTAATTTCACAGCGTTTAGGTCAGCAAAATGCCAACTCGGGCGGTACTACAGCGGGTGGCTACCGCGATGGTTACGGGCCAAATCAGCAGGATGTATTGGTGGGCGCATTTATGGCGGCTTATGGCGGTAAGGATGCAGGCAGTGTAGGCCTGAACAGCTTTCCTAAAATACCTATCCCTAACTGGCAGGTTACTTATAATGGCCTGAGCCGCGTAAGCTGGTTCAGAGAGTTTTTCGATTCATTCGACCTGCGCCATGGGTACCGTTCTGCCTATAACGTAAATAGTTATAACTCGCTGATCCGCTACCGCGAACTGAATGGTGCATCGAGCGAGCGCGATGTAAATACCGACTTTTTGCCTTTTTACCAGTTTAGCCAGGTGACCATATTTGAG
This sequence comes from Mucilaginibacter terrae, assembly GCF_042679325.1. Lineage (GTDB taxonomy): Bacteria > Bacteroidota > Bacteroidia > Sphingobacteriales > Sphingobacteriaceae > Mucilaginibacter > Mucilaginibacter terrae. The sequence goes on along the minus strand of NZ_JBHTMJ010000017.1, from coordinate 166,876 downwards.
CAGTTTGTACCGTTAGTAGGGGTTGATGTGCGTTTTAAAAACAGCATGACCGTAAATGCCGAATACCGCCAAAGCCGTACCATGAGCCTGAGTTTATTAAATAGTCAGCTGGCGCAGCAAAACGAAAAAATTATGGTATTTGGCTTTGGTTACCGTACCCGCAACTTTCATTTTCCGTTTGGCTTGTTCAGCAACTTTAAGCTGAATAACGACCTGAACTTTAAAATGGATTTCGCCCTGCGCGATAACAAGATCGTAATCTACCGCGCAGATGTGGAAACCGCTGAAATATCGGCCGGAGCTAAGAACATCACCGTGCGCCCGTCCATAGATTATGTGATCAACCAGCGCTTCAACTTCAACCTCTTTTACGATTCCAACATTACCAAGCCCTACACCTCGCAAACGTTTAATACGGCGTTTACCAATTTTGGTATTAACTTGAAGTTGTTGTTGCAGTAAGGGGTTTAGCAGAATTAAATATCTAAGCTTCTTGAGAAAAACAGTGAACACTATTTAAGGATGAAATTATATGATAGTTATCCAAAAAGATACTAAAACCAAGGTTCCTAAACATTTTCATAATGTAAATAATGTTTGTGCTTACATTTATGACCAATTAACGGAGATTCTATCCCATCCTTTCTACATGGATATGGGCAATTCAAATTTTGATTTTGGCGATGACGAAGAGTTAAAAGCAGCTTTCAATAATAGTAATGATCATCCGCTTGATATACTGCATAAAGCTGAAAGGAGCTATGAAATAGAAATTATAGTAACCAAGCATGTTGTAATGTCAATTATAGCAGACATGGTTAATTTTATATACGAGTCTATTATTATTGCACAGAAGTGTAAGATGAGTGTAGCTTACGCATTACTACGCAAACCATTTACCGATCAGTTGCTAATATTAGAACAGATATTAGCAGACAGAAAGGATTTTATAGATCGTTATTATTTTGATGGTGATCCTCAGAAATATGACCCCAGTGCAAGAGGGCTTGACAAGAAGGCTATCATTGATAGTGCACTTGCAAAGTTGGGTTCTGTTGTTTTTCAGTCGGATATAATATACAAGTTACGATATGATAAGGTTTTTGAACCGGGTATTAATGCTTTTAGCAATCATGCACTTCACATTGTGACTAATGATAAAAGTTATAAAACAGAAAGACAGGGATTAAATTTCACATTTCCTTTTGAGGATGATGATATTAATGGTTTGTTTGAACACTATTATTATAGTGTATCAATACTTCTAATTTATACCGCATCTGTTGTAGATAAAATTATTTTCGAGTTAATTGAAAATAGAGATGGCCGTAGGGAGGAAAAAATGTTTAAACGTTTTATAGCAACAATGATGCTATATGATGACGAGGAGAAAGCATTCTCTAAAAAAATGTATTTAATGTTTTCCAAGATGTTAGTTACTAAATGCGAAATTTGCAAACATGTAAATAAGTTTACTAAGCGAGACTTTGAGAATTATTTTTATGAACATTTATTCTATTGTAAAAAGTGCTATAATCCTGTAAATCTTTCTAAACTTGCACTTGAGATGCTTGACCAATCCTTGCAATTATCTGTATAATAGAAACATAGTAGCATAATGTTTAATGCAATATGGTTTTTTAATTAATGTTAAATTGTTAATTAGTAACGTTTCTCAATCAATCCTCACCTCTAACCTGTTTTTGGTAGTCTAATCCATCCAAACCACGCTTCAACTTCCCAAAATGCTGACGAAGCGATTTTTTGTTGGCGTTATCGGTTAACTGCGCAATAGCTTGTTGAACCTTTTCTTTTGTAACCGGTGTTTTTATCTCAATGGTCATATTCAATTATAATATTTAATTGTGCAAATCAATTCGGGTAAGGAAAAAAAGGGCCGATTTCACCTGACAGGCTTCTACGACTGAGCGAAATACTTTGTGAGCGTCCATGCTCACATAAGCAAAAAAACTGTTCATAAAAGCGTTCATATCTGTTCATAAAACGTTCACGCGTGAACACTTTTGGGCTTGTTTTCATCAATATTGGCTGCTCCTTCATCCGCAAAAATGCATATGAATGCGGAAGAATAAGGTTTTTCGCGGTTTTATGAATAAAAATTGGATGCTTTTCCGTGAACACTATGGACATTAATTTTTCCTGCCTTTACGTATAGCCCTGCGTTTCTGACGTAGGGCTTTGTTAACACGACGGCGTTCTTTATCGGCCAGGTGACGGGCTATGTGCTGTTTAACTTCCTTTTCGGTAGCGTCATCGTAACCGGCGCTGGCTTTAATGCCAATACCCAGGGTTTTCCAAACGCTTTTAAAAAATGGCGTATCGGGCTGGCGCACGTAATTAATGTTGAAGGTTCGGGGTTCATCGCCCGGTTCATCGGGGTTGTTGCGTTTTACTATTAAGGCGTTGGCTAACAAAGAGGCAATGGCCCGGTGCCTGTACTTTTGGGTAACCGTGTCCATTTTTAATATGTGTACTTTTAGGTTATGGTATAAAAATGATACTTTTCCTTTAGCGGCGTATCGGTCGGCTTTAAAGTCGAAGCTCAATTTATCTAACCAACCCGATTTAATTTCCACCAGGCCAAAGGGTATTACCGCTTTATTCAGCATTTCCAGATCCATGGTGCCCACCCAGCCTTTGTAGGTGTAACTCCTGGCCGAATCGGTTAGGTTAAATGTAAATTCTGCTTCCAGCGGCCCTGCATCCATCAGGTAAGAATTAAGATGCACGCGGGTAATGTTATTCTTTTTTAGAGCATCAGGCTCGTTGGTGATGTTATAGATATGGCCACGCGTGTTGTTGTACGAAATGATGCCCTGCTTGTGCGATTTTCTACCGTAGCCTTTGTAAGTAATATGAATGCGGTTAAGTTCTACAGTATCCAGCGTGAATTTGCTTTTAAGCTGTTGGATGGCTACATTAGGGAAAGTAATTAAACGATCACCCTTTTTAGCCTGCGCCCCCGGGTTGGTAAATACGGTAAAGTTGCCCCGTTTAAGCAGCAGGTGGCCGGCATTAAGTAAGCGAAACTTATTATACTTTTTAAAATCAAAACCATTAAGTTTTAGGGTATCTGTATCAAAGGAGAACCAGGTACGTATTTTTCGTTTTAAAAAAAGAGAATCGGCTGCGGGTATCAAGCCTACTCCGGTAGCATATAATTTAGAGGTTAAGGTAGAATATAGCAGTTGCTTAATTTTATAAGTATAAAGCCCGTTATCGGTTGGGCGGCTGAAATTGTTAAGCTCCAACTGTATATCTTTAAAATAAAATAACCGCGAAGCATCAGTTTGCGTGGTGGAGTCAATCAGCAGGTCTTTAGCCAGCAAGTTCATTTCCTTTAGTTCTGATATGTTAAGTTTATTACCCGAGTAATCTTTGTACATGAACTTTACATCGTTCAGCATAACCTCCCCAATATGTGCAGATTTAAGTATGCTTTTAATACGTTGCCAGGCATTGACCTGATATTGAGAAGTATCCGCTTTTTGGTTGAGCTGGTAACTCACCTGCAGTTCAGGTTCGCTTAAAATGATCTGACCTATATCAAGTTGCTTATGATAGTACAATTTAAGCGGATGGATACGCTTAAAAACAATTCGTTTAACTTTTAGGGTGTAAAGATTATTGGGTGCAGTTCCCATACGTAATCTGCGCTGGTAAACGGCCGAATCGGGCTTTAGGGTGAGGTTGTGAATCACCAGTTTGCCTTGAACTATGTGCAGGTCGGCATCGGTAAAATCAGCGTGGTACAGGCTATCGGTACTGGTTAATACGGTACTGCGCACTTTGTCGGCCAAAATGGGCGACCAATACCGGTTCACAAAGTAGGCTACAACGGTTATTACAAACAAGAAAACTAATAAAACAATGGCTAATACTTTTTGCCACCTGTGTTCTAAAAACTTTATTGCCATTTATATCCCATCTCTATTTATAATCAAACTTATACTATTTCTTTTAATTGTCTCTCCCAAAATAGTTATTTGAATTGAAACAGAAGACAACCAATAGTAAATGGGGCGATAATAGCATGATTGGAGGATGGTTGCACCCTACACGTAAAGCATTGCACCTTTAACGGCAATAAATTGAAAAGTCATTTTTGTTAATATCTGCCAATATGTCACGCTATTAATTAAAAATTACTTATTTTTGCAACTCAAAAATTTAAATTAATGATGGATTTGCTTATTCCAGAAAAAGTACATGATGAAAGCAGGCAAGGTGAACCTTTGATGCTGGAGCAAACCCCCGAAAAATATAATGGTCGTAAATTGTACATTGAAAGTTATGGCTGCGCCATGAACTTTTCGGACAGCGAGATTGTAGCGTCTATATTGCTCGACAAAGGCTTTGAAACTACCAAGGATTTTACCAATGCCGACGTGATCTTTATTAACACCTGCTCTATACGCGAAAATGCCGAGGTAAGGGTACGTAACCGCCTGAAAGAATTCAAGGTGGCCAAATCTAACAATCCGGGTATGATAGTAGGTGTATTAGGCTGTATGGCCGAACGCCTGAAAGCTAAATTTTTAGAAGAAGAAAAGTTAGTTGATGTAGTAGTAGGCCCTGATGCTTACCGCGATCTGCCTAACCTGATAGACCAGGTTGATAGTGGGCAAAAGGCGGTGAACGTGTTGCTATCTCGCGAGGAAACCTATGCCGATATTAGCCCGGTACGCTTAAACAGCAACGGCATCAACGCATTTGTATCTATTATGCGTGGTTGCGATAATATGTGCTCGTTTTGCGTAGTGCCGTTTACCCGTGGCCGCGAACGCAGCCGCGATCCACAGTCTATTATTAAAGAATGTACCGATTTGTTTGGCCAAGGTTACCGCGAGGTTACTTTGCTGGGTCAAAATGTAGATTCATACAAATGGAAGCCAGAAGTTGAAGGCGAAAGCATCAGCATAGCCGAAATTAAGGGGACTAACTTTGCCCAATTATTAGCTATGGTTGCTGCAATCAGTCCCGAATTGCGTGTGCGTTTTTCTACTTCGCATCCAAAAGATATTACTGATGAGGTGCTGCATACTATTGCTGAGCACGATAATATTTGCAAATACATTCACCTGCCGGTACAGTCGGGCAACAGCCGTATATTGGAACTGATGAATCGTACTTATGACCGTGAGTGGTACATCAACCGTATCGATGCCATCCGTCGTATTATACCGGGTTGTGCCATATCAACCGATGTAATCACTGGTTTTTGCAGCGAAACAGACGAAGAGCACCAGGAAACCGTAAGTATGATGGACTACGTACAATACGATTTTGCCTACATGTTTATGTACTCGGAGCGTCCCGGGACTTTAGCTGCCAAGCGCTATGCCGATGATATACCCGATGCCGTAAAAAGCGCCCGGTTAACCGAAATTGTAGCCAAACAACAGCAACATTCACATTTGCGGATGCAAGCCCAGTTAGGTAAAGTGCAAAAGGTGCTGATCGAAGGTTTCTCTAAAAAATCAAAGAACGATTACGCCGGCCGCAGCGATCAAAATGCTATGGTAGTATTCCCGGTTAAAGAAGGATACAAGCCGGGTATGTACGCCTATGTGTTGGCTGAAAGGTGTACATCGGCGACCTTAATGGGACGAATAATTTAGAGACAAGAAACAAGAGCCAAGAGACAAGTTTGATGAAGCACAATTTTAAGAACCTTAAAGTTTGGCAAAAGGCAATGGACCTTACCGATCTTACTTACAGTTATTGTGGTGAACTGCCTTCAACAGAACGCTATAATTTGATAGATCAGATTAATAGATGCTCTTGTTCTATACCCTCAAATATTGCTGAAGGCTCTGGCAAAAGAACTAATATACACACGGCTGAATTTCTATCTACGTCGCTAACTTCTTCTTTTGAGTTAGAGACACAGTTGCTAATATGTAAAAGAAGACAGTATGGAAATATAGAAAAATTAGAAAGTTGTTTAAGTTTATTAGAGGAGGTTCAAAAAATGATCTTTGCTTTCAGAGAGCACGTGGTCAATAAACCTGTTAATCCAATATAAACTTGGCTCTTGTCTCTTGGTTCTTGTTTCTATTTTTTACAACTTATGACAGTACAAGAAATTAAACAACGCTTCGGGATCATCGGCAATTCGCCGTTGTTGAACCGGGCTATAGATATAGCTAATCAGGTTTCGCCTACCGATATTTCGGTGCTCATTACCGGGGAAAGCGGGAGCGGGAAGGAAGCCTTTTCGCACATTATTCACCAATTGAGCCCACGTAAGCACGGGCCTTTTATTGCCGTAAACTGCGGCGCCATACCCGAGGGCACTATCGACTCGGAATTATTTGGGCACGAAAAAGGTGCTTACACGGGTGCCGTAGGCGAGCGTAAAGGTTATTTTGAAACCGTAAATGGCGGTACTATATTTTTAGATGAAATAGGAGAGATGCCTTTAGGTACCCAGGCCCGCTTACTGCGGGTTTTAGAATCGGGGCAGTTCATCCGCGTAGGTTCATCTAAAGTTGAAAAAAGCAATGTGCGGGTAATTGCAGCTACTAACGTAGATGTTTACGAGGCCGTTAAAGCAGGTAAGTTTCGCGAGGATTTGTATTATCGTCTAAATACTGTTCCGTTGAGGATACCGCCACTGCGTGACAGAAAGGAAGACGTTTACCTGCTATTCCGCAAGTTCTCGGCCGATTTTACCGACAAATACCGCTCACCAGCTTTACAATTGGATGAAGGAGCACAGCAAGTTTTAACCAACTATACCTGGCCGGGTAATGTTCGTCAGCTAAAAAATATTGCCGAGCAATTAGCTGTATTGGAGCGCGACCGTACCATCACCGCTGCCACGCTGTTAACCTATATTCCGCATGAAGCAGGTAGGAGCAACTTGCCTATGCGCCTGGATAACCAGCCCCGAGAAGATTTTTCGGAGCGAGACATCCTGTACAAGGTTTTGTTTGACATGAAGCGCGACATGGTGGAGCTAAAGAAACTGGTGGCTGAAATTATTGAACACGGCGGAGCTGCAGGTAACTATACGCCCAATACGCAAACCCTTAGCCAGCTCTATCATGATATTGAGTTACCCGCCCGCCAGGAAGCACAATTTACCATTCAACAGCCCGTTGTTAATAATCATAGTAATAATAACATCAATGGTAATGATTCGATGATTACCCCGCACGCCGAGGAAGTGGAAGAATCACTTTCGCTGGTGGAAAAGGAATCGGACCTGATACGCAAGGCCTTGAAAAAACACAAAGGCAAGCGTAAACTGGCGGCTAACGAGCTGGGGATCTCGGAGCGTACACTGTATAGAAAAATAAAAGAACTGAACCTGTAATGTTAAAAAATAAACTGCTGAGTTTTATGGTGGCAATGGCGGCTTTGTTATACTCGTCGTGCTCTGTTACGTTAAATGGTGCCTCTATACCGCCCGATATGAAAACCATTAACGTGGCGTTTTTTGAAAACACCGCGCCATTGGTAGTTAACACCCTGAGCACTTCTTTTACCGAGGCGTTAAAAGACCGTATCCGTTCGCAAACCCGGTTAGGGATAGTAAGGGGCGAGGCCGATGCTACTATTGAAGGTACTATTACAGGTTACAGTATTGCGCCGGTATCTATACAGGCCACCAATAACACCACAGCACCTATTGCCACCGCCACACGTTTAACTATTACGGTTAACGTAAAGTATGTCAACAATAAAGACAAAAAGCTATCGCCCGATTTTGAACAGTCTTTTTCGCGCTATATCGATTTTACAGGTGACCTAAATTCAAGGGAACAAGACCTCATCAGGATCATTAATCAGCAGTTGACCGAGGATATTTTTAACAAAGCCTTTGCAAACTGGTAATCATTTTTGTAGTTTCAACCACGTGCAACAAGATATTAGTAATAACCCTACCGAAATTTTTAAGCAGGTGCTGGTTAGCAGCGCCAGGCTTAATACCGAACAATTAAATAGCCTGGAAACATTAATTTTCAGCTATCCGCAATGCGGCTTGCTGCGTGCTTTACATGCCCGTACAGGCGATGCCCGTAAGCTTAATGAAGCCGCCGCCTGGTTTAGTGACAGTATTGTGCTGCAAAAAATAGTGAAAGCACCCGGAAGCTTGCCTGCTTTAGATCCGGCTCATATCATTATCCGAAAAGCGGTTATTAAAGTACAGAACCAAGCAACGCAGGAAGGGAGGGCGGTTTTAGAAGAACCTGAGATAGAAACTTATTACGAGATACTTGATGAGGAAGAAATTACACCAGTTAAAGCCAAACCAACGGTAGCCGATAACCCGGATGAGAAATTTTTTCGCCCATTATTCAGAGAAGAAACATTTGATGAAACACAGCATTTAATTATTGAGAATATAGCCGCTAACGATTATTTTATTTTTGATAAGGCTTTTGCCGATCGTAATCAAGCTGAGCCCGAAGATGCTAAAGCACACGAGCCCGAACCTTACCGTGCCCCGGTAATGGCAAAGCCAACGCCGCCACAAGCAGCTGTTGAGCCCGTGCCCGAAGTAGGTGGCGTAACCCGCTATCATGACGATAAAATGCCATACAGCTTTATGTGGTGGCTGGATAAAACCCGTAATAAGCACAGTCGCGTTTATCAGCCGTTTGCCAAGCCCGTGTCACAACCGGGCAGTAATGTACCACAACCGCCTCCCGAAACACATATTAGCGAGTTAGTTGAAGAGCGTAACACCGAAAAAATAGTGGAACGTTTTATGCAGGACGAGCCGCAGATAAAGCCACAAAGCAGCAGCCAGTTAGATAATGAGAATAAAGGCAAACAAAGTGAGCAGGATCAGGAAGAACTGATAACCGAAACGCTGGCCCGTATTTATGCCGACCAAATGTTATACTCTAAATCTATAGCTGCTTATAAAATTTTAATGTTGAAAAATCCGGAAAAAAGACGTTACTTTGCCAGCCAGATTGAAAATTTACAAAAGAAAATAAATTAATATATAAAAGATGTACTTAGTATTACTAATAATTGCCATACTGGTGTGCTTACTGTTAGGCGTAATTGTGTTGGTGCAAAACCCTAAAGGCGGTGGTTTATCTTCAAATTTTTCCAGTTCCTCGCAATTGCTGGGCGTACAAAAAACAGGCGATATTTTAGAAAAAGGTACCTGGGTACTGGCTATTACCTTAATGGTATTGTCGTTGGCTATTAACGTAGCCATTAAAAGCGGTGGTACCTCTTCAACAGGGGCCGATTATCAGGAGCAAATTCAAAAAGCCTCTAAGCCGAGCGGCCCTGTAGGTAATAGTACTCCGTTAACATTACCAGGAGCAGGCGCTAAACCAACTGATACCACCAAGAAATAGTAATTGCAGAAATTAACATAACAAGGCCTCAAGAAATTGAGGCCTTGTTTGTTTAAGTTTGGTCTGCCATCATGGCATTGTCAATTATAGGTAAGATGACATCACTCGCCAGTTAATTTAACCTCTTATTTTTATTCCTGACATTACATCAGCTATTGTATGTCATTTTTTTAAAATTATGCTATTGGCATAATTCGTGTTCAACAGCAAGCAAACATTCAATTTATATATAATTATTATAAGTATGTCATTAAACATTAAACCTATTGGTGATAGAGTAGTAGTAGAAGCTGCTCCTGCCGAAGAAAAGACTGCATCGGGTATCTTCATTCCAGATACTGCTAAAGAAAAACCTCAACAAGGAACTGTAGTAGCTGTAGGTGATGGTAAAAAAGATGAGCCTATAACTGTTAAAGTAGGTGATACGGTTTTATATAGCAAGTATGGCGGTACCGAAATTACCATCGACGGTAAAGAGTACTTAATGATGCGCGAATCTGACATCTACGGAATTTTATAATCAAGGATTGAAGGACTGAATAGGCGAATGACATTATTATTCACTTATCCAATAATCACTAATTCAAACATTCATTCATTAAAAAGAAAATGGCAAAACAAGTTAAATACAATGTGGAAGCACGCGACGCTTTAAAGCGTGGTGTGGATATTTTAGCTAATGCAGTTAAAGTAACCTTAGGCCCTAAAGGTCGTAACGTAATTATCGATAAAAAATTCGGTTCTCCATCAATCACTAAAGATGGTGTTACAGTAGCTAAAGAAATCGAATTAAAAGATCCTTTGGAAAACATGGGCGCCCAAATGGTGAAGGAAGTAGCGTCAAAAACTGCTGACATTGCCGGTGACGGTACTACTACCGCTACTGTTTTAGCCCAGGCTATTATAACCGCAGGTATAAAGAACGTTGCTGCGGGTGCTAACCCAATGGACCTTAAACGTGGTATTGATAAAGCCGTTGCTGCTGTTGTAGCTAACCTTAAATTGCAATCACAAGCCGTAGGCGACGATAATAATAAGATCAAACAGGTAGCTACTATTTCGGCTAACAATGATGAAGTTATTGGTACCCTGATAGCTAACGCTATGGCTAAAGTTGGTAAAGATGGTGTAATTACTGTGGAAGAAGCAAAAGGTACCGAAACTGAAGTTAAAACAGTAGAAGGTATGCAATTTGACCGTGGTTACCTTTCTCCGTACTTTGTAACCAACGCCGATAAAATGGAAGTTGAACTGGAAAATCCTTACATCCTGATCTATGATAAAAAGATCTCTTCGATGAAAGAATTGCTTCCTATCCTCGAAAAACAAGTACAAACCGGCAAACCTTTGGTAATTATTGCCGAGGATTTAGATGGCGAAGCCTTGGCTACTTTGGTAGTTAACAAAATTCGTGGTTCACTGAAAGTAGCGGCTGTTAAAGCACCTGGTTTTGGCGACCGTCGTAAAGCTATGCTGGAAGATATTGCTGCCTTAACCGGCGGTACTGTAATATCTGAAGAAAGAGGTTACAAATTAGAGAACGCTGACCTTACTTACTTAGGTACTGCAGAGAAGATTGTTATAGACAAAGATAATACGACCATTATTAATGGCTTTGGTGAACCTGATGCTATTAAGGGACGTGTTAATCAGATCAAAGCTCAAATTGAGACTACTACCTCTGATTACGATAAAGAAAAACTGCAAGAGCGTTTAGCTAAATTATCGGGTGGTGTTGCTGTATTATATGTTGGTGCGGCTACCGAAGTTGAAATGAAAGAAAAGAAAGACCGTGTTGACGATGCTTTACATGCAACCCGCGCTGCCGTTGAAGAAGGTATCGTAGCTGGTGGTGGTGTAGCTTTCATTCGCGCGGTTGAAGCCTTTGCTGATATTGTTGCCGAAAACGAAGATGAGAAAACCGGTATCCAGATTGTAAAACGCGCTATTGAAGAGCCTTTACGTCAAATCTGTGAAAACGCAGGTATCGAAGGTTCTATCGTAGTGCAAAAAGTTAAAGAAGGCACTGCCGACTTTGGTTACAATGCACGTACCGATAAATACGAGAACCTGATTGGTGCTGGTGTTATCGACCCTACTAAAGTATCACGCGTAGCTTTAGAAAATGCTGCTTCTATTTCGGCCATGTTGTTAACTACCGAGTGTGTGTTAGCTGATGATCCTGAAGAGTCACAAGGTGGCGGCGGTGCCCCTCCAATGGGTGGCATGGGCGGCATGATGTAATATCATTGCTGTACTAATAATACTATTATTTTTAAACCCTGTCTGCTTTTGCAGACAGGGTTTCTTGTTTTAAATAATTGAAACTTGTTTTAATGACATTAAACGTTATTTAAAGTTAATCAAATGATTAATTTATGACACTTGCTTACGTAAATCAGATTAATTTTGTTGCAAATAATAAATAAGTGCTTTACAGGCATATCGTTTGTTAGGTTAACAGTATTATGAAACACATTACCCAAAAAAAGAGGCAACTGCAAACGAGGATAATTGAGTGGGTGAATTTAAATGCCCCCGAAATTTTTTGTAGTTTAATGTCGTAAACGCAAACTTCCTGAACGTAAATTCAGTCGCTTGCTTGCGTTTTTGTATTCATAATAACAAATTTTCGCCAGATCTTCTTTAATAAATCTTTACAATAAATTAATTTCTTTGGCTTGTCAGCCACGTACCGAAGCTCTTAATAGAAACCTTTATTGTGTTCGTATCAGTAAAAAGCGGCATTCCCTGGGAATGATTTTTGACAAAGGCTTACAGCAAATCAAATCCAATATCTTTTCTAAAATACTTACCATCATAATAAATACGGCTGGCATCCAATGTGGCTTGCTGCAAGGCGGTGAACATGTCATCTTGTAAAGAAGTAATGGCCAATACACGGCCGCCTGTAGTAATCACATTCTCACCCTCCATGCCGGTACCGGCATGAAAAACAATGGAACCGCGTACGTTATCCAAACCGCTAATTACCCTGTCTTTTAGATATTCGCCGGGGTAACCGCCTGCTACACACATGATAGTAGCCGCAATTTTTGGCGATATAACCAACTCCTTTTCGTGCAGGTTATTTTCGGCAACGCCTAACATCAGCTCCACCAGGTCCGATTCTATACGCGGCAGTACGCTTTCCGTTTCCGGGTCGCCCATGCGGCAGTTGTATTCAATGGTGTAAGGCTCCCCTTCACAATTCATCAGCCCTATAAAGATAAAACCTTTGTAAGGAATACCTTCCTGCTTTAAACCCTCAACGGTTGGAATCACAATTTGCTCTTCTACCTTCTGCATAAAGGCGGCATCGGCAAACGGCACGGGCGATACCGATCCCATACCGCCGGTATTTAACCCGGTGTCACCCTCGCCAATACGTTTATAGTCCTTGGCATCGGGCAATATTTTATAGCTGTTGCCATCGGTCAGTACAAATACCGATAGCTCTATCCCTTGTAAAAATTGCTCAATCACTACTTTGGAGCTTGCCTCGCCAAACTTAGCTTCGGTCAGCATTTCTACCAGTTCCTGCTGAGCTTCCTGTAAAGTCGGGCAAATTAATACACCCTTACCTGCAGCAAGTCCGTCGGCCTTTAAAACTATAGGTAAACTTTGTGTGGCTAAATATTCCAACCCACCCTGCAGGGTATTGCGGGTAAACGTGCACGATGCCGCAGTAGGGATGTTATGGCGCTGCATAAACTGCTTGGAAAAATCTTTACTGCCTTCTAATTGAGCGGCTTCACGCTGCGGGCCAACCACCGGAACATGCTTTAATTGCTCATCATCCAAAAAGAAATCGTGAATACCTTTAACCAGCGGCTCTTCGGGACCAACTATAACCAGGTTAATACTATTGCTCAATACAAAGGCTTTAATCCCTTCAAAATCGGTTACTTTGAGGTCTACATTAGTACCATATTGACCAGTGCCGGCATTACCGGGTGCAATAAAAAGCTTTTCGCACTTGGGGCTTTGGGTAAGTTTCCAGGCGAAGGCACTTTCACGCCCGCCCGAGCCAATAAGCAGAATATTCATGGCGGTAAAGATAGAGTTTTGAAGAAAGAAACAAGAGTCAAGAGCCAAGAAACAAGACACATGCTTATAGTAAAAAGATAAAACAAAGCATATATAGTGTCTATTTAGATGTCCACCCATTGATTAACCCTCTTGTTTCTTGGCTCTATCCCTAAAAAAAACCTACCTTTACCTGTCATAATGGCGCTCACTATCTGTTGGCGCAATTATTGGTTTAAAAGGACTATATTTTATTGAACATGTTAGGATTTATCAGTAAGCTTTTTGGAAGCAAATCAGAAAGGGATGTGAAAAGCATTTTGCCCCTGGTTGAAAAAATAAAAGGCGAATTTGCAAAGCTCGAAAATATCAGCAATGATGAATTGCGGGCTAAAACCATAGATTTTAAGGAAAGGATTGCACAAGGCCTGGCCAGTATAGATGAGGAGATAGCCGCTATAAAAAGTGATATTGAGAACAACCTGGATATGGAGGTAAACGCTAAAGTAGACCTATATACCCGTGTAGATAAACTGGAAAAAGACCGCAATAAAGAACTGGAAGTAATTCTGTTAAATATATTACCCGAGGCTTTTGCCGTGGTTAAAGAAACAGCTAAACGTTTTGCCAACGGCCCCGGTATAGAGGTTACGGCTAACGATTTTGACCGCCAGCTCGCTGCCCGTAAAGCCAACGTGGTTATTAAAGGCGATAAGGCAACCCACAGCAGCACCTGGAAAGCTGCCGGCAACGATGTTACCTGGAACATGGTACATTATGATGTGCAGCTGATTGGTGGTACGGTATTACACAATGGTAAAATTGCCGAGATGGCTACCGGTGAGGGTAAAACCTTAGTAGCAACATTGCCTGCCTACCTTAATGCGCTGGCTGGCGAAGGCGTTCACATTGTAACCGTGAATGATTACCTGGCCCGTCGTGACTCGGAATGGATGGGGCCATTGTATGAGTTTCACGGCTTATCGGTTGATTGTATTGACAAGCATGAACCAAACTCTGAAGAGCGCCGTACTGCGTACCTGGCCGATATTACTTTTGGTACCAACAACGAATTTGGTTTTGATTACCTGCGCGATAATATGACGCGTACTCCCGAAGAACTGGTACAACGTAAACTGCACTACGCCATGGTAGATGAGGTTGACTCCGTTTTGGTGGATGATGCCCGTACCCCTTTAATTATTTCAGGCCCTATCCCTCGCGGCGATGAGCACGAGTTCCACATGCTTAAACCTCGAATAGAGCGTTTGGTAAATGCCCAGAAAGGTTACATCAATACCGCTTTAAACGAGGCTAAAAAACAAATAAACGAAGGTAAAACCGGTGCCGATGAGGGCGGTTTAGCCTTGTTACGTGCGCACCGCGGCTTACCTAAAAGCAAGGCTTTAATTAAGTTTTTGAGCGAGGGTGGTAACCGTACCGTACTGCAAAAAACAGAGAACTATTACATGCAGGACCAGGGTAAGGAAATGCCTAAGGTTGATACCGAACTGTTCTTTGTTATAGATGAAAAAAACAATTCGGTTGAACTCACCGAAAAAGGTATTGAACTGATCACCACATCAGGCGAAGATCCAAAATTCTTTGTAATGCCTGATGTAGGTACCGAGATTGCCAAAATAGAAAAATCGAATTTAAGCGCTGAAGAAAAAGTAGCCCACAAAGATGAGCTGATGCGCGATTTTTCTATCAAATCGGAACGTATTCACTCAATTAACCAGCTATTGAAAGCTTACACCCTGTTTGAAAAAGATACCGAATACATCCTGGACGAAGGCAAAGTAAAGATTGTGGATGAGCAAACCGGTCGTGTATTGGATGGCCGCCGTTATTCTGATGGCTTACACCAGGCTATTGAAGCTAAAGAGAACGTTAAGGTTGAGGATGCTACCCAAACCTTCGCTACCGTTACGCTGCAAAACTATTTCCGTATGTACCACAAGCTTTGCGGTATGACGGGTACTGCCGTAACCGAAGCTGGTGAGTTATGGGAAATTTACAAACTGGATGTGGTAGAGATACCAACCAATGTAAACGCCCAGCGCGATGACCGTCAGGATTATGTTTACCGTACCGTTCGCGAAAAATATAATGCTGTAGCCGACGAGATTGTTAAACTAACGCAAGCTGGTCGCCCGGTACTGGTAGGTACTACTTCGGTAGAAATTTCGGAATTATTAAGTCGCATGCTAAAACTGCGCGGAATTAAACATAATGTACTGAACGCCAAAATGCACCAGAAAGAGGCGGATATTGTGGCCGAAGCTGGCCAGGCAAGTACAGTGACCATAGCCACCAATATGGCCGGCCGTGGTACGGATATAAAGTTAGGCAAGGGTGTTAAAGAAGCCGGTGGTTTAGCCATTGTGGGTACCGAACGTCATGAGTCGCGCCGTGTGGATCGCCAGTTGCGCGGTCGTGCCGGTCGTCAGGGCGATCCGGGTTCTTCACAGTTCTTCGTATCGTTAGAAGATAACCTGATGCGTTTATTCGGGTCGGAGCGTATTTCGGGCCTGATGGTTCGTATGGGTATTGAAGAGGGTGAGGTTATACAGCACTCTATGATCACCAAATCTATTGAGCGTGCGCAAAAGAAAGTAGAAGAGAACAACTTTGGTATCCGTAAGCGTTTGTTAGAATACGATGATGTGATGAACTCGCAACGTACTGTAGTTTACGCTAAACGTAAAAATGCCCTGTTTGGTGAGCGTTTGGATGTAGATATCAGCAATACTATTTATGATGTGGTTGAGGACGTAGTTGCCGAATATAAAGAATCGAACAATTACGAAGGTTTTCAACTGGAAATGATCCGCTTGTTTTCGGTAGACCCCGAAATTACGCCGGAAGAGTTTGCAGCCGCCAACGTTAACAGTTTGGTATCGGGCACGTTCGACGTGGTAACAGATTTCTATCAACGTAAAACCCATGGTATTGCCGAGCAGGCTTACCCGGTATTGAAAGATGTATATGATACCCGCGGCGAATATGTAGAGAATATTGTAGTACCATTTACGGATGGTGTACATGGCATACAAGTAGCGGTTCCATTGAAGAAAGCTATTGATAATCATGGTTTAGAAGTATTCAAATCGTTTGAAAAGAACGTAACCCTGTACCTGATAGATGATGCCTGGAAAGAGCATTTACGCGAAATGGATGAGTTAAAGCAATCGGTACAAAATGCTGTTTACGAGCAAAAAGATCCTTTATTGGTTTACAAGTTCGAAGCTTTTGAATTGTTCCGACAAATGCTGGCTAATGTAAATAAAGAGTTGGTGAGCTTCCTGTTCAGAGGTGGAATACCGGTTCAGCAGGCACCCGAAGAAATTCGCGAAGCCAAACCCGAGCCTAAAACCGATATGCGGCAAATGCGTATGAGCAAGCCCGAACTGGCAGCCGATGGCAGCATTGTACAAGTAGAAGATTTTCAGGAGCCGCAAAAACAAGTACCGGTTAAAGCTGAGCAACGCATTGGCCGCAACGATCCATGTCCTTGCGGAAGCGGTAAAAAATTTAAGAACTGCCACGGCGCATAGAGAGTTACCGTATATTAGATTAAACGTCATTGCGAGGTACGAAGCAATCTCTGCGTATGTATAACAGCCATACATAGCCCAGAGACCGCTTTATATCTCGCAATGCTGTTATAAGTAAAAATGAAAGCTGGAATAAATAGAACAAGCATAAAAGCATGCAGGATTATAAAGGCCCTGTTTGCATGCCTGTTACTGTGTGTATTAAGTAAAGTATCGCAAGCGCAAACGCGCGGTAAACTGGAGATTATTAAAGATCCACGTATAGATTCGCTGATTGCACACCGTACAACTGCGGGCAAACTAAACGTTGGAGGAGGCAGCGGTAATGCTGGCGGTGCCATATCGGCCTATGGTTACCGGGTGCAGTTTTACAGTGGCTCTAACCGTAAAGATGCCTTCAATGCCCAAAACCGATTTCAGCAAATGCATCCAGATATGCGGACTTACATCAGCTACAAAGAACCTAACTTTAAGGTAAAAGGTGGCGATTTCCGCAGCCGCCTGGAGGCAACTAAACTTATACAGGAACTAAAAGGTATATTTAGCCCGCTGTTCGTTATATCCGAAAAGATCAATTTACCCAAACTGGAGCTTAACACCAACCCGCAATGATCAAAGAACAAATACAAGAGTTATCCCAAAAAATATTTAATGAGGTGGTTGCTAATCGCCGCCACCTGCATATCCATCCCGAATTGTCATTTAATGAGGTGGCAACCTCGGCTTATGTGTCAGCAAAATTGGATGAACTGAACATTCCTTACGTGCGCATGGCCGATAATGGCTTGGTTGGCTTGTTAAAGGGTTCAAAACCGTCGGACCAGGTGGTTGCTCTCCGTGCCGATATGGACGCGCTGCCTATTACCGAGGCTAACGATGTACCTTATAAATCACAAAACGTAGGCGTAATGCATGCTTGCGGGCATGATGTGCATACCTCATCTTTGTTGGGAACTGCTACCATATTAAGTGAATTAAAAGATCAGTTTGGCGGTACTATCAAATTTATCTTTCAACCCGCCGAAGAAAAATTACCCGGTGGCGCTAACCTGATGATTCAGCAAGGGGTGTTGGAAAACCCTAAGCCGCAAGCCGTATTAGGGCAGCATGTAATGCCTTTAATTGATGCCGGTAAGGTTGGTTTCAGAGCCGGTAAATACATGGCATCAACCGATGAAATTTATGTAACGGTTAAAGGTAAAGGTGGTCACGGCGCACAGCCACAGCAAAATATAGATCCGGTAATTATAACGGCGCACATGCTTACCGCATTGCAACAAGTAGTCAGCCGTTTTGCCGATCCTAAAAGCCCGTCGGTATTATCATTTGGTAAAGTTATTGCCAACGGTGCTACCAATATCATTCCTAATGAGGTTTACCTGGAAGGCACTTTCCGTACCATGGACGAAAAGTGGCGTGGCGAAGCACATATCCGCATGAAAAAAATGGCCGAAGGCATTGCAGAAAGTATGGGTGGCAGCTGTGAGTTTAACATCGTGAGGGGGTATCCTTTCCTGATCAATGAAGAAAAGCTAACGGCATCGGCACGTGCCAATGCCGAAGATTATTTAGGAAAAGAGAATGTGCTTGACCTGGACATCTGGATGGCAGCCGAAGACTTCGCCTACTTTTCGCAAGTTGCAGATAGTTGCTTTTACCGCTTAGGTACCCGTAACGAAAGCCGAGGCATCACCTCTGCCGTACATACCCCAACATTTGATGTGGAAGAAAGCGCATTAAGCGTAAGCACCGGGCTAATGGCTTACATGGCGTTAAAGCAGTTGGGAAATTAGGGTGATTGATAATTGAGTAAGTAGTATACTTTATAATTATATTTACATATGGAACTGCTATTAAAAAACGTTCAACAAGAGCACCTGGCACTTATAGCCGAGTTAGCAAAAACGCTTAATATAGAAATTCAAAAAAAATCTGACAGTGACAAATACGACCCAAAGTTTGTAACCAAAATTTTAAAAGGGGACGAAGATAGAAAAGCAGGTAGAGGCACAAAAGTTGATGTTGATACTTTATGGAAGTAGTTCTGCTTCCTGATGCATTAGATGATTTAAAATCGTGGCAAAAATCAGGAAATAAAGCTATTCAAAAAAAGATCGTTGAATTAATAAAATCGATACAAGATTCTCCTTTTGATGGAATAGGTAAACCTGAGGCTCTTAAGCATTCTTTAACTGGCAAATGGTCGAGGCGCATTAACTCAGAACATAGAATAGTATATTTGGTGGAAGAAAACACTATTTATATCTATTCGCTTAAAGGACATTATTGATTTATAAAACAAGAAAGCCGCTTAACGCGGCTTTCTTGTTTTATAAAATGAGGATAGATTACTCAGCTTTAATCTTTTCAGTTTTAGCTTTACCTAACACTTCAGCTAATTTAGCATCCAGGGCATCGCCACGTAAATTCTTGGCTATTACTTTTCCCGTTGGATCGAGTAAGAAGTTTTGCGGAATAGCTTGCACACCGTACATTTTAGCGACTTCGTTATCCCAGTATTTCAGGTCCGATACGTGGGTCCAGGTTAAACCGTCTTTCTTAATGGCGGCTATCCATTTAGCTTTGGCATCGGGCCTGTCTAACGATACGCCTAAAACAGTAAAATTGCGGTCTTTATATTTATTGAAGGTACGTACCACGTTAGGGTTTTCCTGGCGGCAAGGGCCACACCATGATGCCCACAGGTCAACCAGTAAATATTTCCCTTTAAAAGATGAAAGCTTGATC
Organism: Mucilaginibacter terrae; assembly: GCF_042679325.1. GTDB lineage: Bacteria > Bacteroidota > Bacteroidia > Sphingobacteriales > Sphingobacteriaceae > Mucilaginibacter > Mucilaginibacter terrae. The sequence continues at coordinate 147,186 of NZ_JBHTMJ010000017.1, read as the reverse complement.
ATGGCACCGGTAGTATCGGCCATGGCAAAATCGGGCGCAGTAGCTCCAATAGCTACATTTTTCATTTTAGACAATTGCTCACCAAACTTTTTGCCCGCTTCACTATCTCTCAGGGATGACCCTAATGCAGCGTACATCGGTGCTACTTCGGCGTAATCGGCACCATAGGCTATATTACGCAACAGGTTGAGGCTAATTAATGAGTTAGGATTTTGCTTAACAAATTTTTTATTGATGACATCCGATTTCTCGTCAGCCATTTTATCCATATCTTCTATTTCCTTTTTAAACTCGGCCGACTCGCGTTGCTCAGGAGTTGCGGCTTTAGTTTTTGCGGTCATGGCGGCATAAATATCGCTCACCGGTTTATTAACGGCATTATAAGCTTGATTCTCAGCATTAGTTGGAGTACCGGTCACCATGGCTGTTTTCATAGAATCAACAGCATTAGTTACAGAAACTACGCCTTTTTCCAGGTAAATTTGCTGATAATCGCGGCTTTTATTTAAGCCATTACCGGCTTTGTTCAGCAAAAGGTACGCTTGTATGGGAGAGGCCGGGGCAGCACCCTTAAATTCAAATTCACCATTTACCACCGCTACCGAATCATCAATAGTCTTGCCATCTTTACGGTATTCCAGATACGCTTTGGCCGGTGTGCTTACTTTACCTATTTTTCCTTTAACGGTAAAAGTAGCTGCGGGTGCTTGAGCCATTGCTGCAAAAGGTAAGGCGGCTAACAGGGTTAATACTGCTTTTTTCATATATGTTTATTATTTCTTTTATTAACGGTGATAGAACTACGCAGGGTATTGATGACAAATAAGTAACACCATATTAATGATGCTACACAAATCTAACATTGTGATTGCTTAAATACAATAGCTAAAACGCTTTTATTAATTTGATAATAAGGTATTATACAGCCTGTATCAGCTTCATAAAGCCACCTATTTTTTCATATAAATCCTCAATTAATACAAAAAATCATAAATTGCCGTTTTTATAAAAACATTGGGCCATGACTACCGAAACCCTTGATATTAAGATAACCAAAGCCGCACAATCACGCCTGGCACAAACAGATTTTAGCCAGCTGGTTTTCGGTCATACTTTTACCGACCACATGCTGGTGGCCGATTATGCCGACGGTGAATGGAAGAATTTCCAGATTGTGCCTTATGGTGAAATTGGGCTGAATCCGGCTATTTCATCATTGCATTACGGTCAAGCATTTTTTGAAGGCTTGAAAGCTTATAAGCATGAAGATGGACAAATCTCGGTTTTTCGCCCGGATAAGAACGCCGCACGCTTTAACAAATCGGCAGCACGCCTTTGCATGCCCGAGCTGCCTGAGGAGCTATTTATTCAAAGCATTGCAGCATTGGTTGATGTAGAGCGCAACTGGATCCCTACGGCTGTTAATCACTCTTTATATATCCGTCCGTTTATGTTTGCTACCGATCCGTATTTAGGTGTGGTACCATCTAAAACCTATAAGTTTATAGTGCTTACCTGCCCGGTTGGCCCGTACTTTACCAAGCCTTTACGTGTAAAGTTTGAAACTAAATTTACCCGTGCGGCCGAAGGTGGTTTCGGCTTTGCTAAGGCTGCCGGTAATTATGCCGGTTCTATGCTCCCTACTTTAAAGGCTGTAGAAGAGGGTTTTGATCAAATGATATGGACCGATGCCAAAGAGCACTTGTACGCCGAAGAATTAGGCGCGGCTAACATTATGTTCTTTTTAGATGGAAAATTGGTAACCCCATCAACCCGCGATACTATTTTAGATGGCGTTACCCGCGATACGGTAATTGCTATGGCAAAAGATTGGGGCATTTCGGTTGAAGAACGCCGTGTATCTATTGCTGAAATTTTGGAGGGTGCTAAAAGCGGTAAACTTACCGATGCCTTTGGTGCCGGTACAGCCGCTACTATTGCACCGGTTGGTTCCCTAAATTACGAAGGTGAAGAATACCCGTTGAGCGATCCTGCTTCAAGGGAGTTTTCTAACCGGGTGTTTAATACGCTGAACGATATTCGTTACGGTAAGGCAGAAGATACCCATGGCTGGAACTATATGGTATAACGCTAAGCCCCCTGAATGGGAAGTTTTAAATCAAATAAGGCACTTCATTTGTCAGGAAGTGCCTTGTTATTGTTATACATCCCTAGAGACACAATACTTTGTGTCTCTTATGCCGGTTGTTTGTTTGGGAGACACAAAGTGTTGGGTCTCTTATAACGGTGTTTTTTGGGAGATACAAAGTATTGTTTCTCTACGGGGGTTTACTCCTCGTTCATCGGCACAACCAACACCGGCACTTTAGAATTTCTGATTACTTCTTCAGCAACGCTACCCATCAACAAACGATCGAAACCACTGCGGTGGTGGGTGCCTACAATTATCAAATCGGCACCGAACTGTGCTGCGCAATTGATAATGCCATCGGCACTGGTACCGTAATCGGTATATTGGGTAACGGGCAAACCCTCACTGTATTTGTCAACTATCCGGTTCAACAACGCATCGGCCGATTGATTTTGCGCATTCATAATGTCTACATTGTTTACATCGTTAACACCGTCAAAAGGCAAACCAAAGGCCGTATCGCCCATAGGTGTTACGGCTGCGGATAAAGGTTCTATAATACTCACTATACCTACCGCCGCATCAAACTTACGTGCTAACTTAAAGCCATATTCTGCAGCATGATCGGCGTACTTGCTCTCATCTATGCCAATTAATATTCTTGTAATGCTCATATCTTAAAGGTTTACGGGTATTTTAATATAACAGTTTAAGCGGGATATGTTTTGGAGGGAATAGAATCAAGAGTACAGAGTCAAGAATACAGATAAGAAATGCCTTAACTCCAAAAAAAATCTATATTCCTGACTCTGTATTCTATACTCTCTTTTTTAATATAGCAACCTAAACTTTATTGTATGCTCAATAGCTTTCAATTCGGCCAGTACCTGTTCATCGTAACCTGAGTTAACATCAGTTATTACATAACCTATTTGGGCGTTGGTTACCAGAAACTCGCCTAAAATATTGATGTTATGACGGGCAAACACTTCGTTAATTTTTGCTAAAATACCTGGTACGTTCTTGTGAATGTGAATTAACCGGTGAGCGTTGTTAACCCTTGGCGGTTGCAAATCGGGAAAATTACAGCTGGTATGGGTTTTGCCCTCGTTCATAAACGCGGTAACCCTTTTGGGTATAAAATCGCCGCTGCGGGGGTTGTGCTTAGGGTCGTCGAATATAATAATGCCGTTTTCGCAGGCGGTTTCTATCAACTTACGGCTGTTGACCTTGCCAAAGCAGCCTATCACTTTTAGGCGTCCCGCGTTTTGCAATTGCTCCGGCGTTGGTTGATGGGCTTCATCGCATAACAGTACACCGGCTTCCTGCAGGTAGCTTTCCTTGATCTCTTCATGCTGACGGATGTTGTAACCCTCCTTTTGCATTTGGGTAATCGCCTCTTCATCTACCTTACCTACCACCAAACATTTAATGCGGTTTTTAGGATACGAAATAGCACGGGGAAGGCGGTTGATATATAAAAACTCATCAAAGCTGGGCGTAACGTGGTCGGCTTTTTCCACTACCGATTTACGCTCGATATTCTCGGTAAAGGCAAAGAACTTTTTGATCATCCCCGATTCCTTTAACTGGAAATCAGAATAACCATCGCCTATACCAAATATGTCTCCCGGCAGGTTGAGTTCTTTCAATAGCTTAACCTTTCCGCCTTCCTGCGATAGCGGGTTGCTGCGGTCGTAGCCAACTATATTATCGTTTTCATCGAACTCAAACGTATTGGCGTAAATATTTTCTTTCTTGATATGATACTCGGTAACCACCGGGGTAATAAAACCTTTGAAGCCCCCCGATACAATCAAAACCTCATTTGCATGATTTTTAAAGAACTTACTGTTCCTCGAAAATGAAGGTGATACCTTTCTACGCAAAATTTTAACCAGTTGCGTCAAATGCCCGCGGTTAGCTTTCAACAGCTTGATGCGCCCCTCTAAACTATCGGCAAAAGAAAGCTTGCCTTCCATTGCTAAATTCGTGAGATCTTCAATTTGCTGGTAGATGCTTTCCCGGTCGGGATGATCTTTTAAGCTGATACGCGCCAGTTCGTCCAGCGCTTCTACCTGTGTAAAGGTGCTATCAAAATCAATTATATAATACTGCCCCATGGTTGCGGGCAAATATAGTTTTTTTGTTTAATGAGTTAGTTAATGAATGTGTGAATGAGCGATTCCTTATTTGTTATCGGCTCAAGTCCAAATTTATCACTTTTTCACTCATGGCCTCAATGCTTCACAAACTTCCTTTATGCTCTCCTCCACCGGCTTAAACTTGAAACCCAGTTCTTTTATAATTTTGCTGTTATCATAGTTTTGCTCTACGGTAGCAGCACGGGCGGCTATTTTATCCAGCGAAGGATCGTTGCCGGTTAATGCACCTATAATAGAAGCGCTACGCCAGGCCAGTTCCAGCATCCAGGGTTTAGCTTCGGTGGTAGCAGGTTTCAGGTTAAAGCAATGCGCAATGGTTTCCATCAGGTCTTTATACTTCCAGTTTTCAGCATTAATAATGTAACGCTCGGCGGTAATATCGCTGTTCATTAAGGCAATCATACAACAGGCTACATCTTCTACATCTACCAAACCGCAACTGCCGCGGGTATAATATTTTAAGCCTTTGCGTACGGTTTCAAAAATCTTACCGCTGCCCACCGTTCCGGCACTGGGCCCAATAATAACCGATGGATTAACCACCACGGCATCCAATCCCTCGGCAATACCGCGCCACACTTCCATCTCACTTTCCAGTTTGGATACGGCGTAGCTGTTATTGGCAGGCGTTTCTTCTAAATGATTTTTCTCAGTAATGAGTTGGCCCGGTTTAGCCTGGCCCACAGCCGCTATCGAGCTTACATGCACCAGGCGGGCATTATGCGCTAAGCACAAATTTACCACATTAGCCGTTCCGGTTATGTTGGTACTAATCATGGGCTCCTTATCGGCCTCCTTAAACGATACCCATGCGGCACAGTGGTACACCTGGGTAATTCCTTCAAAGGCATCTTCCAGCATAGGGGTATCCAGTATATCGGCTTCCCGCCAGTTAATTAAATGAGCATAAGGTTGCAGTATGGCGGGTATAACCGACACCCTGCGTTTAAGGCATTGGATAGGAATATTTTGTTGGGCAAGCTGCCTGGCCAGTATAGAACCTACAAAACCTGTTGCGCCGGTAACCAGAATCATTTACTTGGGTTAGTTTTACAAAAACAGTGCAATTTAATTTAAAAAATGGATATTTGATCTTTTGTAAATACGGATATGTTGTTAGCGGATTTCTTTACCCCGGTCGATCTTAGTAAAATTGCACCCGGCGAGGGCTACAAAACCAGCCAGTTGGGCAATAAAATTGAGACACACAGCACTCATTTTCCCGACCTGGACCAAAAGCCCGACCTGGTGATTTTTGGTGTACAGGACGACCGCAATGCCGTCAATAATCCTGGCTGCGCTTTAGGGCCCGATTACGTGCGTGAAAAATTATACAGCCTTTACGAAGGCGACTATACCTCTAAAATATATGATTTAGGCAACATTCGCCAGGGTGATACCATAAATGATACCTACTTTGCCGTAAAAACGGTGATTGCCGAAATGGTAAAACAGGACATTGTAGCCGTAGTATTAGGCGGCGGACAAGACCTTACTTATGCCCAATACCTCGCTTACGAAGAAATGGAGCAAAAGGTAGATTTAGTGGTGATTGATTCACACTTCGACCTTGACGAACAGGCCGAAATGGAGGAAGATGATGCTACCACCTCACAATCATACCTTAACAAAATATTTTTACACGAGCCTAATTACCTATTTAACTTTAGCAACCTGGGCTATCAAACTTACTTTGTAAGCCAGGATAGTTTACGGGTAATGGACAACCTTTTTTTTGAAGTACACCGCCTGGGCGAAATGATGGGCAACATTAGTGTAAGCGAGCCGATAATTCGCAATGCCAGTACTATTAGTTTTGATATGGGTGCTATCCGTTCGAGCGATGCCATGGCCAATGCCAATGCCACGCCCAACGGTTTTTATGGAGAAGAAGCCTGCCAGATGTGCCGCTATGCCGGTTTTAACGACAAGTTGAGCTCCATTGGTTTTTATGAGTTTAACCCGGCTTATGATACTAACGGACAAACGGCTATGTTGCTTGCCGAAATGATCTGGTACTTTTTCGATGGTTTTTACAGTCGCAAAAAAGATTTCCCGTTGCAGCCTAAATCGCAGTACCTGGTTTACAAAACCACGCTAAAGCATGAAGAGCACGAAATTGTATTTGTGAAAAGTAAAAAAAGCGATCGCTGGTGGATGCAGGTACCCTACCCCACAGGCGGCTCTTTAAACGAACGCTACCATTTGGTGCCCTGCCGTTACGAAGACTACACCACCGCCATTAACGGAGAAATGCCCGATTTGTGGTGGAGAACGTTTCAAAAGCTGGCGTAAAGTTTTAAAATCCCTCCTCGGGGAGGGTAGGGAGGGGTTGAAGGGACAAGCAGTTTGCATAAAACCCCTCCTTGTTTTCGCTCATTACAACCGCACCCCTCCCCAAGGAGGGATGTAATTATAGAGCCGCTTGCTTTATACCAAAACCCTTCTTCCCACGTTATATACATCATTTAATATACAATGTTCAAAAAATTAACTGCTTGTATGATTACCCTGTTGCCGTTTATGGCAATAGCTCAAACACCCGAAGCTTTCACCATTAGTGGAAAGCTCGACGAGGTTAAAAAATCTGTTAAAGTTTATTTAAATTATCCATCGGGAAACCAGCGGGTATTAGATTCGGCTACGCTTGTTAATGGTAGTTTTGAGTTTAAAGGTAAGGTTGCCGCACCGGTAGGCGCTATTTTAGTGCTCGACCATAAAAGTATAGGTTTTAAAGGCATCAGCAAAACCGATGACATACTGAACTTTTACGTAGATAAAGGTAACATTATTATTTCGGGTGAAGACTCTGTATCGAGGGCGCGTGTTACCGGCTCGGCCATTAACAGCGATAATGAAATCCTGAATGCCATGCTGGCGCCGGTGTATAAGCAGGCACAGTCCCTGTATGCCGAAGCCCAGGCTGCCAAGCCCGATCAGCAGCAGTCACCTGTTTTTCAAAACACCATGCAAGACCGCTTTAAGGCCATTCAAAAAGACCGTGAAAGAACTTTAAAGGTGTACATTGCCAACCATCCCAACAGTTACCTTAGCTTAATGGCTATCAGCTCCATGGGCGGCCCATCTGCCGATGTTAACGAAATTGAACCTTTATACAACGGCTTATCGCAAAATTTAAAAGATACCGAAGCCGGTAAGCAACTTAAAGAATCATTTGCATCGTTGAATGCTACGGCTTTAGGCAGCCTGGCACCCGATTTTACCCAGAACGATGCAGACGGCAAACCGGTAAAACTATCCGAATTTAAGGGTAAATACGTATTGCTCGATTTTTGGGCATCGTGGTGCGGCCCATGCCGCCAGGAAAACCCTAACGTAGTAAGGGTTTACAACAAATACAAAACCAAGAATTTTACCGTTTTAGGCGTATCGTTAGACAGGCCTAATGGCAAAGCCGACTGGTTAAAAGCCATTAAAGATGATGGCCTGACCTGGACCCACGTATCGGACCTGAAATTTTGGAACAATGCGGCAGCAGGTCTGTATTTCGTGCAATCTATCCCACAAAACTACCTGATAGACCCGCAAGGCAAAATAGTAGCTAAAAACTTGCGCGGCGCCGATTTAGAGGCTAAATTGATTGAGTTGCTTGGGAAAATTTAGGGGTTGTTGAGTTATTAGGTTTAAGGAAGACACTACTTCGTTGCTTAAACCAAGTAGGTGAGTTATACACGCATTTTCTTTTTTATAAATTATTTAATATTGTATAAATAATTAATTATGAAATTTCTTGTGACCATATTCTTTTTGATAAATTCAATAACAGTTACAGACCAGCCTCATGTCAAATCAGTAAGTTTGTTGGAATTAAAATCATTTAATAATGTCCCTGATGATCTGGATGGCTGTACAAGTTCTTTATATTCAACTATAATAAATCGAACTAAACAAATAGGCTACCTTTTTTTTACCGATTATAAAGTTGCCGTAATATTGGTTAATGGAAAATTAGAACGATTGAAAATAGAAGGCAACTATCAATGGGAAAAACAAGTTTATAAGAATAATCAATACCGGGTGATATTTGCACCTTTAAAACGTAAAGATCAGGCAGGGGAATATTACACAATGGATGCTGTTTTGACAGTTGAAATGGGATCGAAAATAGTTTACAGAAGAATTTTACCTGGCGACGGCGGATGCTAAGTAAAACTATAATCTTTACCTTTACCACATATCCAAAGGTGATGGTGTTCCACCTATTTAAACCGCTTGCAAAAGCTGATGACGCCTGCCAAATAAGTTATTAATTTACTGCATTGCAGGTTATGTTTAAGATCATCGCTTCCCCGCGTTACGCCGTATTGTATTACTTTTTAAGGTGGACCGTTATTATAGTGCCTATTGCCATAGCTATTGGTACGTTGGTAGCCCTGTTTTTGTGGCTGTTAAATATGGCTACCCAGTATCATTTTACGCATCCTTGGTTATTGTATCTGCTGCCGCTTGCCGGGTTGGTTATTCACTTTTTGTATAAGCTTAACGGTCAATCGGCCGAGCGGGGCAACAACCTCATCATCGATGAAATACACGAACCAGGTGCCGGTGTACCTAAGCGCATGGCGCCGCTTATTTTAATTACTACGGTTATTACCCACCTGTTTGGCGGTTCGGCAGGGCGGGAGGGTACGGCCGTGCAAATTGGCGGCAGTTTAGCCAACTTTGTAGGCAGCAAATTTAACTTACCTCCGCAAGATATGCGCATGGTGCTTACCGCCGGAATTGCAGCCGGTTTTGGTGCGGTGTTTGGCACACCACTGGCAGGTACTATTTTTGCTATTGAGGTTTTAACTATTGGCCGCATACAATACACCGCCTTGCTGCCCTGCCTCATAGCCGGTGTAGTGGGCGATGCCACCGTGGCGGCATGGGGCGTACAGCACACGGCTTATCATATTCGGTTTATAACGGTGGAAGAAACTATTTTCGGTCACCACCTGGCAATTAATTTCTGGCTGCTGTTTAAAGTGATGGTAGCTTCTGCCTTTTTTGGGTTGGCGGCTTATACTTTTGCCCAAGCCGTGCATGGCGTTAAAGCCATAGCCGCCAGCCTGATTAAAACCGACTGGATGATACCGGTTAGCGGTGCCATCATCCTCATCATTCTAACCTTTATTTTAGGTAAGCCCGATTACCTGGGTTTAGGAGTTGAGCCGCAGCAACCAGGTGCAGTAACCATTGTATCGGCCTTTGAGCAGGGCGGCGCGCACTTTTTTAGCTGGCTTTGGAAGCTCATTTATACGGCTATAACCCTGGGCTCCGGCTTTAAGGGCGGCGAGGTAACCCCACTGTTTTATATAGGTGCCACGTTAGGGAACACTTTAGCCGGTTTACTAAATGCCCCTGTAAGCCTGTTTGCCGCCCTCGGGTTTATTGCCGTATTTGCCGGTGCTACTAATACGCCGCTGGCCTGCACCATAATGGGCATAGAACTTTTTGGCAGCGAGCATGCGTTATTTTTTGCGGTTGCATGTTTCACAGCATACTATTTTAGTGGGAAAACAGGGATTTATAGTGCGCAAAGAAGCCCCTCCCAAACCCTCGCCGGGAGGGAGGACTTTAATAAAAAGTTTTAAAAAATCTCCCCTCCTGGGGAAGATTTAGAGGGGCTACGCCCGGGGAGGTTATGGGGAGGGGCTGCCTTATTGTAGGTTTTTTGCCACCTCATTCACCAGTAACTGCATCCAAAGGCTGTACATTTTGCCTGAAGGATGCAGGCCATCATTGGCCACTAAGCTTTTATCAGCTATAGCCTGGCGCGATATAGGTGTGATGTTAGTATAGTTTACGCCAGCCTTTTCACTTTCTTCTTTGTTAATGGCGTTGTAGGCATTAATCTCATTAGCTATTTGCCCCTCATCTTGTCCCTCGGCGAAAGGCGTTACACCCCAATCTGGTATAGATACCACAAACACCCGTTTTTTATTATCGCCGGCATAAGCTATGGCGGTGTTGAGCAGCTGCACAAATTCGGTGCGGTAGGTATTGATGTTATATTTACGATACTGATTATTCACGCCTATGAGCAAGGTAACCACATCAAATTTTTGAGTGATGGCTCGCGCGTTAATCTCGCGGATCAGTTCATCGGTAGTCCAGCCGGTGCGGGCTATAATAAGCGGGTCGGCAGCTTTGAAATTGGCTTTATTTAATGCGGCGCTCAACTGATACGGGAATGATTCGGCGGCAGGCACCGACTCGCCTATGGTGTACGAATCGCCCAGGGCAAGGTAAGTTACGCTTTGCCCGTTGCCCGTGTATTGCGGATCGGCCGTTACCGCTGAAAATTGATAGTCAACATCGTCCATGTTTTTGCCGGAGCAGCCCATCAGGGCCATTGTAGTGAGTAATATTAAGCTAATTGTTTTCATCCCAAAATCTCCATACCAAACTGTACGGAAATTTCGTGCTTCAGGATTTTTTTTACTTCATTTATATCCACCGGGTGGCCTAATTCGCGCTGCATAGAGGTTACGTCCTTGTCATCAATGCCACACGGCACCATGTAACCAAAGTAATCGAGATTTGCATTTACATTAAACGCCAGCCCGTGCATAGTTACCCAACGGCTGCAACGCACGCCCATAGCACATATTTTACGTGCACGCTCATTATCGGCATCCAGCCAAACACCGGTATAGCCGGGGTAACGGCCTGCGGTTATACCATAATGGGCAAGGGTTTTAATCACTGCTTCTTCCAGCGTGCGCAGGTAAAGGTGTATATCGGTAAAAAAGTTATCCAGATCTAAAATAGGGTACACCACCAGCTGGCCCGGACCATGATAGGTAATATCGCCGCCTCTATTAATGGGATAGTACACCGCCTGATGTTTTTTTAACCCGGCTTCATCCAGTAATAAATGCGCGGCCTTACCGCTTTTGCCCAAGGTGTACACATGCGGATGTTCGCAAAATACAAGGTAATTTGGGGTGAGTGTCATCTCTTCTGGTTCGGCACCGGCCAAAACGGCTTGCTGACGGTTACGCAGCTCGGTTTTTAACTGTACCGATGAACTGAACAGCGCCTCCTGTTTTTCCCAACCTTCTTTATAATCTATTAAGCCCCAATCCTGAAACTGCACCTGCTTGTTTTTCATGGCTATCCTTTTACATAACCTAACATGTAATCCTCATATTGTAAATATTCCACCTTGTAATCCAGGTTAACATCGCCCTTATGCAGGTTAACAGCTAAACTTCCTTCAGTTGCAAAGTTGAAAGGCAGCAAAGCAATATTATCTAAAAACGATATTTCTTTTTGTCCGTAACATTTGTACACGGCTTCCTTAGCGCACCAGCATACATAGAGGTGTTCAATCTTGTTTTCGGGGCTTATAGTTGCCCTTTCGGCTGGAGTTAAAAATTTAGGAGCAATGCGCTCTACCTTTTGCTTAATCTGTTCAATATCGATGCCTACGGGCCTGCTTTTACTGATCATTACGGCAGCATAATCATACGAGTGGCTTAAAGATATATGGTAGGGTAAATTTGCCAGGTAAGGTTTGCCATGACTGTCAATTTTACAATCGATGTACTCATTAGTATCCAGCATAGTACGCAGCAACACGCGCGTTCCCAGCCAGTGCAAATGGCGTTTACCGTTACCCAGCTGCTCCACGTAAGCTTTTTCCTGCTCATTTAGCTGCAATTGCCGGTATAAGGTATCTACTTCTTCCTCCATGCGCCAAAGGGCAAATTCGGTATCGGCATCAACCTGTTTTCTGTATGCTATGGCCATGTGTTAAATTAAAAAACAGAGGGCAAAATTAGCGTAAATTATTATAATTTAGGCCGTGTAACCCGTTACCGCACTATGATTTTATCAGATAAACGTATTTTAGAAGAAATTGAAAAAGGGCATATCATTATTGAGCCTTTTAAACGCGAGTGTTTGGGTACTAACTCCTACGATGTACACCTGGGTAAGCACCTGGCTACCTATCGTAACCGGGTACTGGATGCTAAAGTACATAACGAAATAGACGCTTTTGAAATTGCTAAAGACGGTTTTGTTTTACAACCTGGCACCTTGTATTTGGGCGTTACGCTTGAATATACCGAAACCCATAAACACGTACCTTTTCTGGAAGGCAAATCGAGCACGGGCCGTTTGGGGATTGATATACATGCCACTGCCGGCAAAGGTGATGTAGGCTTTTGCAACACCTGGACATTGGAAATATCATGTGCCCAACCGGTAAAAATTTATGCGGGCATGCCCATTGGCCAGCTGATATACTTTGTGGTAGAAGGCGATATTGAAACGCTTTACAACACCAAAGGAAACGCTAAGTATAACAATCCTACTACACGCCCGGTAGAAAGTATGATGTGGAAAAATAAATTTTGATTTTGACGTTATTAACTGATAACTAAGTAACTTAATATCAGGTTTTTGTTTGGGATGTTGAAGCATCCCCCTGATAAAAATAATATAGAATTGCCTTTACTATGAATTTTAAAAAACTAACCGTTGGTTTTTTTATTGTGGCTATTACTGCTGTAGCTACAGGTTTTATGGCGTTTGATGAAGACCCCATTATCCAAAAAATAGTTAATCAACTCGAAAAATGGACCGATGACCAGCCCCAGGAAAAAGTGTATTTGCAATTTGACAAGCCTTATTATGGCGTTGGCGATAATATATGGCTCAAAGCCTATGTAACCATTGGCCCCAAACACCAGTTATCGGCGTTAAGCGGCGCTTTGAACGTAGAACTTATTAACGACCAGGATTCGGTTAAACAATGGATTAAACTACCCATAAGCAGTGGTATAGGCTGGGGCGATTTTGCCTTGAGCGATACCTTGCAGGAGGGCAATTACCGCGTAAGGGCTTATACCAACTGGATGCGCAATGCAGGTGAAGATTACTTTTTTGAAAAAACAATAGCCATTGGAAATGCAGCCACCAATACGGTTTTCACTAAAGCAACTTATACTTATAATAAAGTAAATAACGTTCAAAAAGTTGATGCTACAATTAATTATGCCGATTTGGAGAGCGTACCTTACGCAGCTAAAGAAGTAAATTACAGTGTAAGGATTAATGATAAACAGATCCTGAAAAGCAAGGGTATTACTGATAACAAAGGCAACCTGGCCGTAAGCTTTATCAATGCCACGCCCAATGCTGCCTCGTCGGGCATCATTGTTACCAATATTAAAATTGCCGATAAAAAAACGGTCACTAAAAATATCAGCTTTAAAGCGGCATCGGGTCAGGTTAATGTACAGTTTTTCCCGGAGAGTGGCAATATGGTGAACGGCATACGTTCGCGCATGGCATTTAAAGCCGTTGGCCCTAATGGCTTGGGAGTAGATATTAAAGGCGTAATAACTGATAATGAGAACCATGAACTGGCACAATTAAGTACTAAACATTTAGGCATGGGTGTATTTGCCATTACCCCCGAAATGGGAAAGACATACCAGGCTAAAATTACTTATCCCGATGGTTCACAAAACATCATTGCCCTGCCAAAGGCATCAGAGCAAGGGTTTGTACTAACGGTGAACAATGCAGACACCGCAAATGTAACCATCAGGATCAACGGCAGCAGTGCGCTCAGTAATCAAAAAGCTTATGTGGTGGCCCAATCGGCAGGTGCCATAGTTTACGTGGCCAAAAATACGGCGGGTTCTACTTCTTTCAGTGCAACTATCCCTAAAAGCAAGTTTCCATCGGGTATAGCGCAGTTTACGCTCTTTTCGGCCACAGGCGAACCTTTAAATGAGCGTATCGCCTTCATACAACGTAGTGCCGACATCCTTAACCTCAATGTAAGTGCCAACCAAACTACATCGGCAACACGTCAAAAGGTTAAGGTTAGCCTTAACGCGCGCAATAGCAGCGGAAAGCCGGTTATCGGTACTTTTTCGGCCTCAGTAATTGACGAATCGAAAGTACAAACCGATGAGGATGCTGAAACTACGATCCTGTCGCACATCCTCTTAACCGCCGACCTGAAAGGGTATATTGAACAGCCTAACTATTACTTTAACAAGGTAAACGAGAAAACTAATGCCGACCTGGACATTTTGATGATGACCCAGGGCTATCGCCGTTTTGCCTGGAAACCATTGCTGGCCAATCAACTACCGGCACCTGCATTTCAGCCCGAAAAAACATTACAAATATCAGGAACCATCAAAACATCAGGAGGTAAGCCTGTACCTAATGGAAAAATTATGTTGTTAACTACAGCCGGGGGTACCTTTATTATTGATACCGTTGCCGATGCCCAAGGCAGGTTTGCCTTTAAAAACCTGATTTTTAAGGATAGTATTAAGTTTGTTTTACAGGCACGCACTGCAAAAAACAGCAAAAATGTGGAGATCACTTTAGATAATCTCCCTGCGAAAACTACGATAAGGAACAAGAGCTTGCCCGATTTGCAGGTGAACGGTTCGGCAGCGTTAGCGGCTTATTTAAAGTATAGCAAAAAACAGTATGATGAAGAGGCCAAATATGGCTTGGGTAACCACACCATTGTTTTAAAGGAAGTTACCGTTACCGAAAGGCGTAAAACGCAGGTGTCCAATTCATCAAATTTAAATGGCCCGGGCAATGCCGACCAGGTTATAACCAGCGAATTTTTTGATAAGAACGGCTGTATTTCAATTGACCAATGCTTACAGGGCCGGTTATTAGGTGTAATATTCAGGGGCGGAGTGCCATATTCTACCCGTAGCTTTAATACGCCCATGCAAATTATTGTGGACGGGATATATGTTGAAGCCGACTTTTTAACCACTATACCGCCTATGAATATTAGCAGTGTAGAAGTACTGCGTAGTGGTGGAAATACCGCCATTTATGGTAGCCGCGGCGGCGGCGGTGTTATAATTATTAACACCAAACGCGGTGGCGAATTTAATTACAACGCTTCACAGATTTATGCGCCGGGCATTATTACCTACACGCCTAAAGGTTACTACAGTGCGCGTGAATTTTACTCGCCTATATACGATGATCCCAAAACGAATACTGTGCTGGCCGATTTGCGTACTACTATTTTTTGGAAACCCAATTTAATTACAGATGCCGACGGCAATGCCAGCTTTGAATATTTTAACGCGGGCAGCAAAGGCACTTACCGGGTAATTGTTGAAGGTATAAACGATGAGGGTTTTTTAGGCAGGCAGGTGTACCGTTACCAGGTTGAATAAATAACAGCACTTACAGTTTTTACTTAAAGGCCTTTAAATTTAAGGCTTTTAGGTATCTTTGCCACAGATATGCCAACCGAAGTACAGGAAGAAACGCTAACGCTTGAAGAGATACTGGCGAGCCTGAAAGAAATGCACCGCCTTATATTATGGAACGATGACGTGAACTCTTTTGACCACGTGATTTACTGTATGATGAAGTATTTGCAATACTCCGAACCACAATCTGAAAAGATAGCATGGAAGGTGCACAACGAAGGCAAATGCGCCGTACTTGAAGGCTCCTTTACCGAAATGGAAGTTTACCGCAAAATTCTTCAGCAAGAGGGCTTAACCGTTACGGTAGATTAGTTGATTGACTAAGTGGTTGATTGGTTGATAATGCAAGTCAATCACCGCTTTCTTTGTTTCAGGTTTCCTAAATATTCAACAAATCAACTACTCCCTACTCAACCATTCAACCAAAACTAACACTCCGGCAAACTTATGGGGATGTTAATAGCCAGTCCGCCGTCTGAAGTTTCCTTGTATTTGGAGTTCATGTCTAAAGCGGTTTGCCACATAGTTTTAACTACCGCATCCAGGCTTACCTTGGCATTATCGGGGTTAGTTTGCAGGGCCAGTTGCGATGCGGTAATGGCTTTGATAGCCCCCATGGTATTACGCTCGATACAGGGCACTTGTACCAGGCCGCCAATAGGGTCGCAGGTGAGGCCGAGGTGGTGCTCCATCGCAATTTCGGCAGCCATGAGTACCTGACGTTGCGATCCACCTAAACACTCGGTTAAAGCAGCCGCGGCCATAGCCGACGATACACCGATTTCGGCCTGGCAACCACCCATAGCAGCCGATATGGTAGCACCCTTTTTAAAGATACTTCCAACTTCACTGGCAGTTAATAAAAACTGGATGATCTTGTCATCACTGTAAGCATCGCAAAACACCACATAATACATCAGCACTGCCGGTATAACCCCTGCAGCACCATTAGTGGGTGCGGTTACTACCCGGCCAAACGAGGCATTCTCTTCGTTTACGGCCAGGGCAAAGCAGCTTACCCAGTCCAGTATATTCTGAAAACTATTTCCCGTTTGCCGTATCACGCCTATCCACTCGTTAAAGTTTTGGTAGCTTTGGTCGCCTACCAGGCGGCGGTTCAATCCGGCGGCACGGCGGGCTACGTTTAGGCCACCCGGTAAATAGCCGGTAGTGTGGCAGCCCCGGTAAATACATTCTTTTAATACCTGCATTATCTGGAGCAAACCCTCACGGGTTTTGGCTTCCGGGCGCCAGGCCATTTCGTTTTCCATTACCACGTCGGAGATCTTGAGACCTGTTTTGCGGCACCAGTGCAGCAATTCGTTAGCGGTTTCAATAGGGAAAGGCAGGTCAACCTCGGTACCATGATCGTCTTCGGTACCTTCTTTTACCACAAAGCCGCCGCCTATGGAGTAATACGTTTCGGAAACGGCTCTGCCTGTACTTAAAAATGCCTGGAAGGTTACCGCGTTAGGGTGAAAAGGCAAACTCTGGCTGTATAAAAAAAGCAGGTCATCTTCCGCAAAAAAGCTTATTTGTTGCTGCCCGCCCAAAATTAAGTGGTTCGATTGATGGATTTGCTCTATACTGGAATCCAGTTGATCTACCGCGAAGGTTACCGGGTCGTGCCCGCTCAGGCCCAGCAGTATGGCAATATCGGTACCGTGGCCTTTGCCGGTTTTAGCCAGCGAGCCGTAAAGCAATATTTTAATTTGCACTACATCCTGCAGTACGTTTTGCTGCTGCAAAACCTTTACAAACTGCTGTGCCGCGCGCCATGGGCCCAGCGTATGCGAACTGGACGGCCCAATGCCTATTTTAAAAATATCGAATACCGAAATCTGCTCTCTTTGCATGTGGTACAAATTTACGCATAGCAAATTTGGTAACGCTATTGGATAAGTAAAATTATATCTATAATTTATGCCACAAAACAATCACCTAAAAAAAACAAAAAAATGGAAAATTACGATTCATCATCTGCAGCCGTAGGTATCTTTTCGGGTATTTTTGGCTTACTCTACTTGGTCTTTTTGGTCGTAGTAATAGTCGGCCTATGGAAAGTTTTTGAAAAAGCCGGAAAGCCAGGTTGGGCAGCTATTATCCCTATTTACAACTTAATCGTTTTACTCGAAATTGTAGGTAAACCAGTTTGGTGGATAGTGCTATTCTTAATACCATGTGTGAACTTTGTATTTATTATCTGGACATGGAACTTGTTAAGCAAGAGCTTTGGACAAAGCGAAGGTTTTACCGTTGGTATGGTTCTTTTACCATTTGTATTTATACCGATGTTAGGTTTTGGAAACTATACTTATTTAGGCCCTGCCGGCTTAGGTGGTGTAAGTAACTTCAACCGTAACGATTTCCGCGATCCATTTAACAACAATAACAACCCGCCTACCCCTCCAACACAATATTAATTACATGTGGGGTTTTAAAACCATAATTTGCTTTAGCAGCCAGTACGTTATTATCGACTGGCTGCAAAAGCATTTACTACCTTGTCCGTTTAAATATATTACTGGTATTGATTGTCCCGGCTGTGGTTTTCAAAGGGCTGTTGTTCAACTGCTCAAAGGGAATTTAGCCCAAAGCTGGGCACTATATCCGGGTGCCATTCCCTTAATAATTTTAGCCCTTATTTACTGGCTTGATAAGCGATATAATTTCGACCCGAAACAGTACATTAAAACACCTATTGCGGTAGCTACCGGTTGCCTTTTATTGGTAAGCTATGTTATAAAAATGGTTCATTAAAAGCGTTAAAAGGGATTAAACAGTACCACTATTTGCAGTTCTAATTGATTTTTAAAATTGTTAACATTACAATTCAGCTTGTTGTGCTGTTAAGTAATTATAATCCTTCAGTATTATTTCTAAAAATTCCAGGCTATTGATATCTTCTCTTGCCGGAACACTTAAATGCTCTTTTACTCTCTCGGCCATGTTATAAACCACCATGGTATTGCCGGTTTGCATATAAGTGCGTATCACTTCGTGTATCAGTTCAACATCGCGGTCGCTGAGCTGGGTGGCCTGCGGGTACTGGGGTTCGTAGTTTTCTTCTACCGGGTTAAAGGCAATGTGTTCGGCCTGGGTACGCGGTTCGGTTTTTATTAAAGTAGTGCCGGCCACCATATCGCCTACGCGCTGTTTTTTGTCGGATACGGCCACGCTGATTAATCCGCACAGGCTGGAAGTCAAGGTAAAATCTACGATCCTGAACAGCCAGCGCAGTAAATACTGGCTTATGGAGGGTTGGGCACCATCAATACTTACCACTTTAATTTTTCTTAGCCGCTTGCCTACGCTCTGGCCGTTCATAAATACCTCGCAAACCAAATCGTAAAACACATATAACGAAGCGTAAATCACAATCAATACAACAATCATAACATTACTTAACGCTTCATAACCATCGCTCATGAGTATGATGAGCCCTGCCAAAATTATAATCAGGAAGAATATTGCCATGTCAATTAACCGCGCCAGTACGCGGTCGCCCAGGCTGGCTACTTCATAATCAATATCAATATTTTGGGAGGTGTGTACGGTAACGGTTTGCATGCTAACAAATATATAATCAAAACTCTATTTTTAATTGAAAGCTACGGTTTTTCTCTTTATTTTAAGCCAGTTTTAATAATTGACCCAAACCCATGCGCGAACCCTTATTTGTTAAGCAAAATGCCGCCAAATGGAAAAGCTTTGAAGAGGGCATTACCGGTACCCCCGATGAACTGGCCGACCGCTTTATACAAATAACCGACGACCTGGCTTATGGCAAAACCTTTTATCCAAAATCGAAAACCACGGCTTATTTAAACGGGCTTGCTGCCAGCCTGCATCAGTCTATATACAAGAACAAGCGTGTTAAAAGTAATAGGTTTAAGCTATTTTGGTTGTATGAGTTGCCGTTACTGTTTAAAACCTACCACCAGCCACTGTTGTACTCGCTTATCTTTTTTGTGGTTTTTTGCTTATTAGGTGCCCTATCGGCTATGTACGATGATAAGTTTGTTACCCTTATATTAGGCCCCGAGTATGTAAACATGACTAACGAGAACATTGCCAAAGGCGATCCATTCGGCGTTTACAAGTCACACAACGAGTTTACTATGTTTTTCGCCATTGGTGCTAATAATATTTATGTCTCATTTATCACCTTTGTGAGCGGCATATTCGCATCGGTGGGTACGGTGTATTTCCTGCTCCAAAACGGCATTATGCTGGGCTCGTTCGAGTACTACTTTTTTAGCAAAGGGCTGGGCTGGCAATCTATCCTGGTAATCTGGATACACGGTACGCTCGAAATATCATCGATAGTGATTGCTGGCGGGGCCGGCTTAATTATGGGTAATGCATTGCTCTTCCCCAAAACGTATAAACGAATGACCTCGTTTGTAAGAGGGGCTAAAGACGGCATGAAGATAGTAATTGGCCTGGTACCTATATTTATTGTAGCAGCCTTTTTTGAAAGCTTTGTAACCCGCCATACCGAAATGCCTGTATGGCTTAGCCTGAGTATTTTAGGCGGCTCGCTGGCCTTCCTCATT
Organism: Mucilaginibacter terrae; assembly: GCF_042679325.1. Lineage (GTDB taxonomy): Bacteria > Bacteroidota > Bacteroidia > Sphingobacteriales > Sphingobacteriaceae > Mucilaginibacter > Mucilaginibacter terrae. Next base: position 127,136 of record NZ_JBHTMJ010000017.1, on the reverse strand, counting down.
TGGTACGTTATTATTTACCCTAACAAATTATCTAAAAATCCTTCCTTATATGCAGCAGCAACAGAAGATTGAATTAGCTAAAACCCGCGACCTTGGCGAAACCATTAGCGACACCTTTGTATTTGTGAAACAAAACTTTAAACCGTTATTTAAAGCAGTGTTTACTTTTTGCGGCCTGTTATTGTTAGCCACGGCGGTTACTTATTCTTTACAGCAAGTAAAGCTATTTGAATATCAAAAGCGGATTTTTGACAACCAGGGATTTCAGTCTTTTGATACAATGTTTGACCGTTTTGGGATAGAATATTTTTTAAGCATGTTCTTTATCATGCTTAATTATTCGCTCATGACAAATGTTGTTTTAAGCTTTATGGCTTTATATAAACAAAAAGGCAATATCGCCCCTACCAATAATGAACTTTGGGATCATATTAAATATTACTTTATAAGAATATTTGTTGGCACCTTTGTATTGAGTATTTTATCGGTATTGGCTACAGTTTTATGTATTGCTCCGGGCGTATATGTGTCGCCAATATTTGGTTTGGTTTTTCCTATCATTATTATGGAGAATACCAGTTTTACTTATGCCTTTAATCGTAGTTTTAATCTAATTAAGAACAATTGGTGGACTACCTTCGGAACTCTCTTCGTGATGATGCTGATTGTTTATATCGGTTACATGATATTTTCCTTCCCTACAATTATTATTACAGTGATTAATGCTTTAACTCATGGTACTAAAACTGCCGCGACATCGGCACCTGTACTAATTGTAATTACATTAGTGCAGCAGTTAGGTCAGGTTTTGTTTATATTGCTACTGGTTGCATTGGGCCTGTGCTATTACAACTTAAACGAAATTAAAGAAGGCACCGGCCTAAACGACCGCATTAACCAGTTTGGCACCCACCACCCCGATAGTAACTTACCGGCCGAAGAATACTAATTGATGCGCTATATATACCTGCTGTTATTTTTGTTACTTCCCTTGTGTTATGCGCAGGCTGGGCAACCCAATATAAAGGTTAAAGCCAAGGTTGTAAAGTACAAGGTAAAACTGGTTTTGCGTATGGATAGCTCACAAGTTGAGGTACGTACCTTGGATAGTACCCGCATAGCCCAATTTAAAAAACAATCTGATTTTAAATATGATGATGTAGCATCGCAGCCCTCATTATGGAGACGATTTTGGCGCTGGTTCTGGCATTTGTTTGATAATGTGGACTTAAAGACAAAGAGTAGCTTCTTGAACTTTATTGGCGTATTTTTAAAGTACCTGTTTATAGCGTTAGGACTGGCCGCTGTTGTTTTCCTGGTATTAAGAGTACTGGGAGTTGATGTTACCGGCCTGTTTAAACGCAAACCTGCTGATGCCGGCGTACCTTATGCCGAAACCCTGGAAAACATACATGAAATCAATTTCGATACCGATATTGACGCCGCCATTGCCCAACATAACTATCGTTTGGCGGTAAGGCTGCTGTATTTAAAAGCACTAAAGCAACTAAGCGATGCAGGGCTGATACACTGGCAACTGGACAAAACCAATACCGCCTATATTGATGAATTAACCAATCCTCAACAACGCGAAGCCTTTACCGTATTAACCCGGCAGTTTGAGTTTGTTTGGTATGGTGAGTTCACCATTAATGGCCAAGCCTTCCAAAATATTAAGACTTTATTTGCCAACTTTAAACAAACCCTGGCATGAAAGATTTTAAGATCATCACCTGGGCCGGGGCTCTGTTATTAGCAGCCTACCTCATAGCTCAATACAATAAGCCGCTACCGGTTAACTGGGCGCCTACATTATATTATGGCGATAAAATTCCGTTCGGAACTTATATCCTGCACAATCAGTTGGGGGCCTTATATCCCGGCAGTAAGGTAACACGCATTAACGCGCCTGTTTATAATGCGCTGCACAACACAGGCATCAAAGGCAATTATTTTATAGTAGCCCGCACCATTAAGTTGAACAAGTACGATTATAAAGAACTGGTTAAGTTTGTAAAGGCTGGCAATAACGTATTTATGACGGCTTTTAACTGGGATGGTTTTTTAACCGATACCTTACAGTTACGTACCCAGGCCGAATATAATAAAGGTAATGTGGCGCTAAATTTTGTAAACCCCACGCTCGGGCGCTCTACTTATTATCGTTTTCAAAGGGATATTTGCAGTCAGTATTTTAGCCGGTTTGATACTGCTCATGCCGTGGTTATAGGGCAAAATACATTGAAGCACGCTAATTACCTGAGCTTGGCCTTTGGCAAAGGGCATTTATACTTATGTGCCAACCCGCAATTGTTTACCAATTATAGCTTACTTACCCCGCAGGGTGCCAATTATGCCTCCAAAGCCCTATCCTACCTGCCGGTATCACAAAACGTATATTGGGACCAGTATCAAAATAAAGATATTGATGTAGACCAATCGCCGTTGCGGGTAATATTTAGTCATGATAGCTTGCGCTGGGCTTATTATATAGCTTTGATAACCGCCCTCGTATTTGTAATATATGAGGTTAAGCGCCGGCAGCGCATTATCCCGGTTATAGAACCGCTTCAAAACAACACGCTCGATTTTGTAACCGTGGTAGGCCAGGTGTATTATGAGCGGCGCGATAATGGAAACATAGCCCATAAAAAGATCACTTACCTGTTAGAGTACTGGCGCACTAAGTACTACCTTAAAACCACGGTGCTAAACATGGAATTTGTGAACGCGCTGGCACAAAAAACTGGTATAGATCCCGATTTTGCCAAACAGCTAATTAACCTCATCAACTACATACACGTACAGCCCAAGGTGAACGATCAGGAACTGATAGAACTGAATAAGGCTATAGAAAAATTTTATTCCCAATCCCGCTAACTCATGGAAGAAGAAATATTTGAACAAAGAACCGACCTTACTAAACTTAGCCAGGCCGTAGCACAAATTAAAGCCACCATAGGCAGTATTGTGGTTGGTCAGCTTGATACTATTGACCTGCTGATTGCCGGTATTTTGGCCGATGGTCATTTGCTGATAGAAGGTGTGCCCGGCGTAGCCAAAACATTAACTGCCAAGTTAATTGCCCGTGCTATAGACGCGCAGTATTCCCGCATCCAATTCACGCCCGATTTGATGCCGTCGGATGTAATAGGTACTTCGGTGTTTAACCCAAAGACCACCGAGTTTGAGTTTAAACGCGGACCTGTATTCGGCAATATTATACTGATAGATGAGGTGAACCGTGCCCCTGCCAAAACGCAAGCAGCCTTGTTTGAGGTAATGGAAGAGCGTCAAATTACGGTAGATGGTCATCAATATAATCTGGAAGAACCTTTCATCATTTTAGCTACTCAAAACCCGGTTGAACAGGAAGGAACCTATCGGCTTCCCGAGGCCCAGTTAGATCGCTTTTTGTTCAAGATAGAAGTAAAATACCCTACGCTGGAAGATGAGATCGCCATCCTTACCCGCCAGCATCAGCAAAAAACCGCCATACAGCTTACCGATATACAGCCCGTACTTTCGGCACAGGATATTATCAGCATCCGCAAGCAGGTGCGTGAATTGTATGTAGAGCCTAAGATCCTGGAATTTGTAGCTAAAATCATCCACGAAACACGTAACAATAAATCGCTTTACCTGGGTGGATCGCCGCGTGCATCCTTAGCTATCGTGAATGGTGCAAAAGCTTTAGCCGCCATGAAAGGCCGCGACTTTGTAACTCCTGAAGATATTATATGGATAGCTCCTGCTGTGTTAAGGCACCGCCTGATGCTTACCCCCGATAAGGAAATGGAAGGCGTTACCCCCGATGAAGTGGTGGCACAAATTATTCAGAAAATAGAAATACCCCGGTAACACGCGTGAAAAACCTCATTAGCCTGTTTTATACCAACCTGTTTTTAACCCGCCGCTTATTAGCCGGGCTGATAGCCTGTATTGTGTTTTTCCTGTTCCGTTTCTTTTTTGAGTGGCTGGGTTTACTGCCGGAGTTGTTTTTTGGCGCGCTTATGCTACTGGCAATGCTGGATGCGTTGTTACTATACCGTACCCGCAATGGCGTATTTGCCCGCCGCCAGGCTCCCGAGCGCCTCAGTAACGGCGATGATAATGAGCTGGCCGTGTACATCGAGAATTTTTACCCATTTGGCATACAGGCTGGTATTATTGATGAAATACCGCACCAGTTTCAAAAGCGGGATGTGTGGTTTAAAACCAGCATTACATCACGTCAGCATAAACTGATCAGTTATGTATTAAAACCTTTAAAGCGGGGTGAGTATGATTTTGGAATGATCAGGGTATTTGTGCATTCGCCTTTAGGGCTGCTAAGCCGTCGTTATAATTTTGCCGAGCAAGAAGTACTGCCGGTATATCCGTCGTTTCTGCAAATGCGCCAGTATGAGCTCATGGCCATCTCTAACCGGCTGAATGAAATGGGGATCAAAAAGATCCGAAGGCTGGGCAACAGTATGGAGTTTGAGCAAATTAAAACCTACGTACCCGGTGATGACTACCGCAACATTAACTGGAAAGCATCGGCACGGCAGGGCAGTTTAATGACCAATAATTATACCGATGAAAAATCGCAGCAGGTTTATTGCATTATTGATAAATCGCGCGCCATGAAAATGCCTTTTGAGGGGTTAAGCCTGTTGGATTATGCTATTAACGCCAGCCTGGTACTCTCTAATGTGGCTCTGCTAAAACAAGACAAGGCCGGAATCATTACCATTGCCGAAAAAACCGGCGCAATTATACCGGCCGACCGCAAACCGGCGCATATCAATAAAATATTAGAGGTACTTTATAAAGAAAAGACCCGCTACCTGGAAACCAATATGGAAATGCTGTACACCACCGTAAGGCGGGTAATTAAACAGCGCAGCCTGGTAGTTTTGTTTACCAATTATGAAAGCTTATCGTCCTTAAACAGGCACCTCCCATTTTTAAAACGCATTGCCAGTCATCATTTATTGCTGGTGGTGTTTTTTGAGAATACAGAACTTAAAAAACTGAGTCAGGAACCAGCTAAAGATGTGGAAGGTATCTACATAAAGACCATTGCCGAAAAGTTTGCCTACGACAAAAAACTGATTGTTAAGGAACTGGCAAAGCATGGTATTCAATCTATATTAACCTCGCCACAAAACCTCACCATTAACACCGTTAACCGGTATCTGGAGCTGAAAGCCAGGCAGCGGATATAGATCAACTATATTCCCCTCAATACAATGGCCGCTACTTTCCGATGTTTAATGATGAGCTCTTATAATGGTAATTTCAACTATTAAAATTCCGCATTTTTAGGGAATCTTGGGAAAGGGATCACATCGCGGATGTTGCCCATGCCGGTAACGAACAGTACCAAGCGTTCAAAGCCTAAACCAAAACCGGCGTGAGGGCAGCCACCAAAGCGGCGGGTATCCAGGTACCACCAAAGGTCGTCTTTAGGGATGCCTATCTCGTCCATACGCTGTTCCAGTTTATCTAAACGTTCTTCACGTTGCGAACCGCCTACAATTTCGCCAATGCCGGGGAATAAAATATCCATGGCAGCTACGGTTTTGCCATCGTCGTTCTGGCGCATGTAAAAAGATTTGATCTCTTTAGGATAATCGGTCAAAATAACCGGTTTTTTAAAGTGTTTCTCTACCAGGTAACGCTCATGCTCCGATTGCAGATCGGCACCCCAGCCTTCAATCAGGTACTGGAACTTTTTCTTTTTATTAGGTGTCGAATCTTTCAAAATGTCGATAGCCTGGGTGTAGGTTAAACGCTCAAAATCATTATTCAGGCAAAATTGCAGTTTTTCCAGCAAGGTCATTTCCTGGCGTTCCTGTTGTGGTTTGCTCTTGTCCTCTTCGGTTAAACGCTGGGTTAAAAATTCAATATCCTCGCGGTTATGCTCTAAGGCATAGCTAATTACATACTTTAATAATGCTTCGGCCAGGTCCATATTATCGGCCAGGTCGTAAAAAGCCATTTCGGGCTCTATCATCCAAAACTCGGCCAGATGACGGGTAGTGTTGGAGTTTTCGGCACGGAAGGTTGGTCCGAAGGTGTAGATATCGCTCAAAGCCATAGCGCCTAATTCGCCCTCTAACTGGCCCGATACGGTGAGATTGGTAGCACGGCCGAAAAAGTCCTGCTTGTAATCTATTTCGCCACTTTCGGTACGCGGAGGGTTGTTGAGATCGAGGTTGGTTACTTTAAAAGCTTCACCGGCACCTTCCGCATCCGATGCTGTAATTACGGGTGTATGCAAGTACACAAAGCCGCGTTCCTGGAAAAACGTATGCACCGCAAACGATAAACTGTTACGCACCCTGAATATAGCACCGAACGTATTGGTGCGGAAACGCAAGTGAGCAATTTCGCGTAGAAACTCTAAGCTGTGTTTTTTAGGCTGCAGCGGGTATTTTTCCGGGTCGCTGTCACCTAATATTTCAATATGGGTAGCTTTAATATCAACCGCCTGGCCTTTACCTAAACTGGCTACCAGCTTACCGGTCACGCTCAGGGCAGCACCGGTGGTAATGCGTTTTAAAAGGGTTTCGTCGGTGTTCTGAAAATCGACAACAATTTGGATATTGCTATTAGTTGAGCCATCATTTAAAGCGATAAACTGGTTATTACGGAAGGTACGCACCCATCCTTTAACGTTTACTTCCTGGTTTGCCGGTGTAGTTTGCAGCAGTGCTTTAATTTTAATACGATCGCTCATGTTCCATTATTTATGAAGCGCAAAAGTACATATTTGAACTTTATCGCCTATATTAATTGCATTAAAGTGTTCACCCTACTTTACGCACATTTGTAAATGAATAATTATCAGCTTCATGAAATTTTTTATGCCTACGAGGAGGCATACACATCAGATCCGTATTACGTAATTAATTTTATGAAGAAAAATGCGGAGATACTACATCAGGAAAATGATTTTGATGAAATAGCAGATTTGAAAAAGTACTTAGCTATAGTAAGTCAATACATAAAAGCCCTGGTTGATACAGGCCGGTATAACAAGGCCATTGACGAGGCTTTATATTTTCTTCCGGTGATAGAAAAAAATATGATCTATCTCCATATAAACCCGGCAGAAGAGACTTGGTATCTGTCAGTTTGTTTTCAAAAAGGGTATGCACATTATCAACTCAGTGACTACTTTATTGCATTGAAACAGTTTAAAATACTTCTTGAGTTTACACCAGACAGCGATCAGATAAAAATGTGGATTGATCATTCCCGCTATGGTACGTACAAGCGTTATCTGAATTTTATAATCATTATAGCATCGGTTTTAATTTTTTGTCCGATCTTATTCAGAAATGTATTATCGCCGATAATCAAAATAATCATGATCATATCGGGTTTAGTATTGCTGGCATTACATACCTGGTTAGGTTACAGCAATAAAAGCAACAAACGCGTTACTAACTAACTACTGATAGAGGATATTGCTAAAAAAGTCGCCGCTTTTAAAGGTGATCACATCGGTAGCCGGGGCTTTAGGGTTAGCGTTCTTAAATTTAAGGTTAAAGGAGCCTTTCAAAGTTTTATCCTCTTCATCCAAATCGGTAATGGTGATCGTATTAGTGCTTTCGGTAGTTAACACATAAGTATTGGTTACCACATCTAAACCTACAGTGGTTATATAGGCTGTTTTGTTTCTGATGGGTTGGTACTGACCTTCGTTGTTAGCTACCAGGGTAATAATTAAAGTTTCATCGGGCAAAGCGCTGCCTTCGGGAATAGCTTGTGCTTTTATGGTCAGGGTATCGTTATTGGTCTTTTTTAAACTGGTTAAATTAAGTGCAGCCCAGGCTTTATCGTTTTTAGTGGCCTTCATATAGTAATTAATGGTTACTTCGTTTTGGTCTGTTTTTTGGCAAGAAGCAATAAACAATGAAGTAATTAGCAGAGCAGCGATAGTTAATAATTTCATACGCGTTCATCAAATATAATAGCTTATACGTAGTTGTTTATGTAATGGATGTATCTATTTTTAAATTAATAAAATTGACCCTGACGGCGGGTATTTCAAAAGATATTTCTATATTTTTGTTACCTTGTTTTAAAGCATGATCACCAAGGGCACTATAGACAGAATAATGGAAGCCATAGACATTGTCGAGGTAATTGGCGAGTTTGTGCAGTTAAAAAAGCGCGGCGCCAATTTCGTAGGTCTATCGCCTTTTGCTAACGAAAAAACACCTTCGTTCACGGTGTCGCCTGCCAAAGGTATTTTTAAAGATTTTTCTACGGGTAAGGGTGGTTCGGCCGTTACCTTTTTAATGGAACTGGAAAAGTTTACCTATCCCGAAGCGCTTAAATGGCTGGCTAAAAAGTACAACATTGAGGTAGAAGAACTGCTGGACAAGCCCGAAAATGCCGAAGCCAACAACTACCGCGAAAACCTGATGGTGGTAACCAGCTATGCCGCCAGGTTTTTTCAGGAAGCCATGTGGGATACCACCGAAGGTAAAAGCATAGGCCTCAGCTATTTTAAAGAGCGCGGCTTTACCCCGGAGGTGATCAAGAAATTTGAATTGGGTTACTCGCCCGATCATTGGGAGGCTTTCAGTGCCGAAGCTATTAAAAAAGGTTACCAACCTCAGTTCCTGGAAGAAAGCGGCCTCTCGGTTAAACGGGATAATGGTACGTTGTACGACAGGTATCGTGGCCGGGTTATGTTTCCTATACATGGATTTACCGGCAGGGTAATTGCATTTGGTGGGCGCACGCTTAAAACCGATAAGAATGTACCTAAATACGTCAATTCGCCCGAGTCGGAGATCTACCACAAGTCTAATGTGCTTTACGGTTTATTCTTTGCCAAGAAAGCTATTCGCGATGAGGATAACTGCTACCTGGTAGAGGGTTATGCCGATGTGCTTTCGGTACACCAGGCCGGTATTGAAAATGTGGTGGCTTCATCGGGCACCTCATTAACAGTAGAGCAAATCAGGCTCATTGGCCGTTTCACCAAAAATATTACCATATTATATGATGGCGATGCGGCGGGTATCAAGGCCTCGCTACGTGGATTAGACCTTATTTTGGAAGAAGGCCTGAACGTAAAGGTAGTGTCCTTCCCCGATGGGGACGACCCCGATTCGTACGTGCGCAAGGTGGGGAGCAGCGCGTTCAAAGCGCATATCGATCAAAATAAAAAAGATTTCATCCTCTATAAAACCAGCATCTTATTAAAAGAAGCCGGTACCGATCCAATACAACGCGCTAACGTGATCCGCGAAATTGTGGAGAGCATTGCCAAGATCCCTGATTCTATTAAAGCTTCAGTGTTTATACGCGAGTGCAGCCACCAGTTGCAGATAGATGAGCGCGTTTTGCTGACCGAGCTTAACAAAATGAAGCTGGCCAAGAGTAAAAAGGATAGTCAACAGCGGGCAAACTACCAGCAGCTGGAGGAAATGCCCGACGAGCAGCAGTCTTTTGCTGAGCTTGAACCCGAAAATAAACGTGCCGATGCCAGCCTAACGCAGGAGCGGGAGATTATTAGGTTGTTGCTGGTTTATGGTAACCAGATCATTAATTGGGACAACATCGCCAATACTTATATAGGGCCATTTATTGTTGCTGAATTAAGCGATGTAGAATTTGAACAGCCCGATTGCAAGGAGTTTGTAGAGATCTACAAAAACCAGTTAGAGAATGGCGTGTTGCCCGACGAGAAGTTTTTTATTCATTACCCGGCTAAGCACATTGTAGACCTGGCGGTAGACCTGCTGGCCACTAAATATACCCTGAGCGAGAACTGGTATAATATGCATCGTATTTTTATCCATGAAGAGCAGATGAACATGAAGCCAACTATTTTAGGCGCTATCTTTCACCTCAAAAAGCAAAAGGTTGGTAAGATATTAGACCAGTTGCGTTTGGATCTGCAAAGTGCGCAGGAGCCGACCGATCAGGATATAATTATGAGCCAGTACCTGCAAATGAAAAAGATAGAAAAGCATATTGTAGATTATTTAGGTTCGGTTATTATTAAATAATGGCAACTCATAATGATTTAGGCCGCAGGGGAGAGGCTATGGCTAAAGCCCATTTAGAAGCTATCGGCTACGAAATTTTAGACGAGAACTGGACGTTTGGCAAAGCCGAGATCGATTTAATTGCCTATAAAGATCAAACTATTATATTTACCGAGGTTAAAACGCGCACCGGCAACGGCTTTGGCGAACCCGAAGATTTTGTAGATGATCGCAAGCAGAGGTTAATGGCCAGCGCGGCCGACGAATATATTTATTTAATGAACCACCAGGGCGAAGTACGTTTTGATATTGTGGCAATACTTTTTACCGCACAAAACACGTATAGCTTAAAACATATTGAAGATGCCTTTTGGCCGTCGGCCTATTAATGAAATTTAGAATGAAGCATAAATATCTATTTTATATAGCGGTTATATTATTAGCAGCTTACAGTTGTACCCCAAACAATCAATCGGTTAATATTGAGATTAGCCCCGATGCAGGCAGCAATTATAAGCAGGGCGATAAGGTGCATGTAAAAGTGAGCTATCCGGCCAGTTATAAAGCCGATTCGGTGGTGTACCTGTTAGATTCGGCGCGTATTGCCAACCGTAAAGATTCATCCGCGTTCGATTTGTTTACAGATACCTTGGGCCTGGGTGCAAAAACTATTACCGCTAAAATTTACAGCGCCGGTAAGGCCGAAGAGGTAAGCACCAATATTAACCTGCTGGCCGCTAAAGCTCCCGAAAAATACACGTTTGAAGTGGTGAAAACTTTCCCGCACGATACCGCCTCGTTCACCGAAGGATTGGAATATCACGATGGCGTATTATATGAAAGCGATGGCGGCTATTGCAAAGAAGGCCAAAAATCCAGTTTGCGCAAAACAGACCTTAACGGTAAAATACTGCAAAAGGTAGATAATGATTGCGAGACTTTTGCCGAAGGTATTACCGTGATCGATAATAAAGTGATCCAGCTTACTTATCACGAAAAGGTAGGGTATGTATATGATAAGGCCACCCTAAAACTTATATCTAAATTTAACTACACCCAGGGTGCCGAAGGCTGGGGCTTATGTAATGATGGTAAATACCTGTATAATACTACCACTGGTACCAACCAGATATTAGTAATGGATAAAAATAATTACCGCACCGTTAGGGCAATTGAAGTGTATGATGATAAAGGACCTATCAACAACCTGAACGAGTTAGAATATATAGACGGGTTGCTATACGCCAACATTTGGCAAAATAATGATATAGTAGTAATAGACCCTAAAACAGGAGCTGTGCTACGTCGCATCAACCTCACTACATTATTCCCCGAACCACGCCCCGAACCAGCCGACGTATTGAACGGTATAGCCTGGGATGCGGCAGGTAAGCGTATGTTTGTAACAGGTAAGAACTGGCCTAAGGTGTATCAAATCAGAATAATTCCCCAGCCCCCTAAAGGGGGTGTTTAATAAAGATTAGAGATGAGATGCACTGTGTTTGATGCAGTCTTGTTTCTTGTCTCTAATCTTTATTTAGGGATGCTTACCGCCATTCTTTGTATTGATTGATTAAGCCATTGGTTGAGCTGTCATGCGATTCAATGTCGTCGGCTGTTCTGAGCTCAGGTAAAATTTTACCGGCCAGTTGCTTGCCCAGTTCAACACCCCATTGGTCGAAACTGTAAATATTCCAGATAATGCCTTGTACAAATATTTTATGCTCATACATGGCTATTAACGAACCCAGGCTGCGCGGTGTGATTTTCTTCAGCAAAATAGAATTGGTAGGGCGGTTGCCTTCAAACACTTTGAAAGGTGCTAAGGTTTCTATTTCTTCCTCGCTTTTACCGGCGGCTTGTAATTCGGCCACTACTTCGTCATAGGTTTTGCCATTCATCAAAGCTTCGGTTTGGGCAAAAAAGTTAGAAAGTAACAAGGTATGATGTTCGCCAAGCGGGTTGTGCGATTGTGCAGGTGCAATAAAATCGCAAGGAATAATTTTAGTACCCTGGTGAATTAACTGGTAAAAGGCATGCTGGCCATTAGTACCCGGTTCGCCCCATATAATAGGTCCGGTTTGATATTCTATCGGCTCACCGTTACGGTTTACATATTTACCATTGCTTTCCATATCACCTTGCTGAAAGTAAGCAGCAAAGCGGTGCATGTACTGGTCGTAAGGCAAAATTGCCTGGCTTTCGGCACCAAAAAAGTTATTATACCAAATGCCCATTAAAGCAGCAATTACTGGTATGTTCTCTTCAAATTCGGTAGTTTTAAAGTGGTTATCCATAGCATGGGCACCACCTAATAATTCTTCAAAGTTATCAAAGCCTACACTTAAAGCTATCGATAGGCCAATGGCGCTCCATAATGAGTAGCGGCCACCAACCCAATCCCAAAAACCGAACATATTGGCGGTATCTATCCCAAATTTTTCAACTGCGGCGGCATTGGTGCTTAGGGCGGCAAAGTGTTTGGCAATATCAGCTTCGCTGGCACCGGCATCTAAAAACCAAGTGCGGGCACTATTGGCATTGGCCATAGTTTCCTGCGTGGTGAACGTTTTAGAGGCTATCAGGAACAAGGTGGTCTCGGCATCAACACCGCGCAAGGTTTCGGCTATGTGTGTACCGTCAACATTTGATACAAAGTGCAGGTTTAAACGTGTTTTGTACGATTTAAGTGCTTCGGTCACCATCACCGGTCCTAAATCCGATCCGCCTATACCTATGTTTACCACATCAGTAATGGGTTTGCCGGTATAACCTTTCCAGTCGCCGCTAATAACCGATTCGCTGAACTCTTTCATGTGTTGCAGCACGGCATTCACCTCGGGCATTACGTTTTTGCCATTAACTAATACCGGCGTATTACTTTGGTTGCGTAAGGCGGTATGCAGTACGGGGCGTTGCTCGGTAGCGTTAATTACATCACCGTTAAAAAGGGCGGCAATTGCCTCATTTAAACTACATTCCTTTGCTAACTGTATTAATAAAGCTATAGTCTTATCGTCAATCCTGTTTTTAGAATAATCAAATAACAGGTCTTCAAAATAAACTGAAAATTTGCTGAACCTTTCTTTATCCGCAGCAAAAAGGTCTTTAAGATGTGTAACCTCTAATTCCTCGAAATGATCGGTGAGGTATTGGTAGGCCCTGGTGGTAGTAAAATCAATATTTGGCAGCATAATTGATGTATTTAAATACAACCAAAAGTAAGCTTTTAATGTTTGCTTTACCAGCCAAATCTATTTTAAAAATAAGTACTTAATGTTAAAAATACACTATAATCTTAGTGTTTTAAGTACACTTTTGAATTGAGAAAAATTGAATTTTTATGACAATTTATTCTGAAATTCAGAACAATTATTTATTATATTTGGTTTATCGTTAAAATATCAACCGTATTTTCATCATTTTATTAAATCTGCTTAAAACTATTTAGCCATGTTTGAAAAACTTTTTTTGCTTGTAAAAAATAACGCCGGTATGGCTGTTATGAACAATCCGGTAATTCCAGCCGGCTCACGTGAAGCTGTTATAAATGAAGCTTCGAGTTCTATCATCGAAGTTTTAAAAAACCAGATGGAGAGCGGTCATATTAAGGATGTTATCAAATACTTCCAGTTTTCGGGTAGTTATAACGAATCAATGGTGACCAGTATGATCAATAAGTTTGCAAACAGGATTAATAAATTTTACAGCATCGATATGGCTTCGGCCCAGGCAGCAGCCAACTCATTAATTCCTGCTGTAATGAAACAATTGGTTCAGCTGAGCAACAGCAAACAAACCGAAGAATTTGCCTTAGGCACTATGCTCTCACAATTGAATGGTAACCGCGCCGATCTTAATGGCCTGGTAAATAAGTTGATGATAGCCTAATACAAATTTTTTGCAGATATAATAGAAAGGTCCCGATAACATCGGGGCCTTTTTTGTGTTTATTAAATTTTACGAATTAATATATATTTGCCACATGACAAAAGAACAAGTTCAAGACTTGAGGGATAGAGCAGCTTCCCTGAGGAGGCATCTTTGACATCGATAAAAAGCTGGAAGAATTAGCTAAAGAACAGGAAATAACCATAGGCCCCGATTTTTGGAACGCTCCTAAGGAGGCCGAAAAGGTACTGGCATCCATTAAAACCAAAAAGATATGGACGGATGCTTACCAAAAAGTATTAGCCACGGTAGAAGATACCGGTGTGATGTACGAGTTTATACAGAGCGGCGATGCTACCGAAGCAGAAGTAAAACAACAGTTTGACCTGGCTACCAAAGCGGTTGAGGAACTGGAATTTAAAAATATGCTTTCGGCCGAAGAAGATCAGCTGAATGCCGTTTTGCAAATTACCGCCGGTGCCGGTGGTACCGAAAGCTGCGACTGGGCATATATGCTGATGCGCATGTATATGATGTGGGGAGAAAAAAATGGCTACAAGGTAACCGAGCAAGACTCACAAGAGGGCGACGTGGCCGGTATAAAAACCGTTACACTGCAATTCGAGGGCGACTTTTCGTACGGATACCTTAAAGGTGAAAACGGCGTACACCGTTTGGTGCGCGTATCGCCGTTCGATGCCAATGCTAAGCGCCATACCTCCTTTGCATCGGTATATGTTTACCCGTTGGTTGACGATACTATTGAAATTGATGTGAACCCGGCCGATATTGATTTTGAAACCTTCCGTTCGGGTGGTGCAGGCGGCCAAAACGTGAACAAGGTAGAAACTGCCGTACGTTTATACCACAAGCCATCAGGAATTGTGATCAAAAACCAGGAATCGCGCTCACAGTTGCAGAACAAGGAGAACGCTATCCGCTTATTGAAATCGCAGTTATACGAAATTGAGATGCGGAAGCGGATGGAAACCAGCAATGCTATTGAGGGTAACAAGAAGAAAATAGAGTGGGGATCACAGATACGCAACTACGTACTGCACCCTTATAAATTAGTAAAAGATTTACGTACCGATCATGAAACCTCCAACGCCCAGGCTGTATTAGATGGTGATTTGGACGAGTTTTTGAAAGCGTACCTCATGGAATTTGGTGGACCCAAAATTTAAGCACACATGAAAAATATTTTAACCACGTTAGCATTAGCCATTATGGCAAACTTTGCCTTTGCACAAGAAGGAAAAACCGTAGACCTGTACCCAAAAGGTGTACCCGGCTCTAAGAAAACACCGGCTGGCACCTATATCGAAAAAACGGTGAATAGCCGTGCCAGTAAGGTCAGTAACCCGGTACTGATCCCTTTCGTACCCGAAAAGGGAAAAGCTAACGGTGCTGCAATTGTAATTTGTCCGGGTGGAGGATACAGTTTTTTGTCCATGGAAAACGAAGGCTATGCCATAGCGCGTAAGTTTAACGAGATAGGGGTTACCGCGTTCATCCTGAAATACCGGTTACCAAGCGACTCCATAATGGTGGACAAAACCATTGGGCCGTTGCAGGATGCGCAGCGTGCCATACAACTTATACGGCAGCGGGCACAAGAGTGGGGCGTTGATGCTGGTAAGGTAGGGATCATCGGCTTTTCAGCCGGTGGGCACCTGGCTTCAACAGCCTTAACTCATTTTGATAAAGCGGTGATTGATAATAAAGACAATATTAACCTACGCCCCGATTTCGGCGTGCTATTATACCCGGTAGTGAACCTGGCCGAACTGGCTCACAAAGGTTCGAAAGATAACCTGCTGGGCAAATCACCAAGCCAGGAAATGATAGACCTGTATTCCAACGAAAAACAGGTAACCTCCAATACACCGCCCACCTTTTTAGTACATGCCGAAGATGACAAGACCGTACCGGTAATGAATAGCGTTGTGTTTTATCAGGCCATGGTAAAAGCCGGTGTTAAGGGAGAGTTGCATACTTACCAGGCCGGTGGTCACGGGTTTGGTTTAAACAATAAAACCACTAAAGACCAATGGTTCGACCGTTGCGCGAACTGGATGGATGCTAATGGTTGGTTAGCGGCGAAATAAGTTATATATTTGAAATAGGCGCTACAATTAAACTTATTTGATATCATTATGCTTACTAATGTAGAGGTTGAAAATAAATTACGGCATATAAAACCGGATATAGTTGATAGATTTAAGGTAAGCAGGATAGGTTATTTTGGCTCTTATGCTAAGGGTGTTCAAAACAATGATAGCGACCTGGATATAATAGTTGAGTTTTCGCAACCTGTAGGATGGAGCTTTTTTACCTTAGAGAAATATTTGGAGCAAACCTTGGGTATAAAGGTAGATCTTGTAACCGAAGGTGCATTAAAAGAACGTATTAAGGATTCAATACTTAATCAAGTTAAATACATTTGAAAGCGAGCGAAAGAGATCCGATCTTGTACCTTCAGGATATGCAGTTATCAATGGAAAGGTTGAAAGAGTACACAGATAGCCTTAATTTCGATAGCTTTAAGTTAGATTATAAAACAGTAGATGCGGTAATAAGAAATTTCGAAATAATAGGTGAGGCTTCAAAGAATTTACCCAAATCAATAAAGGATAAATATTCACATGTTCCTTGGGAAGAAATGTATCGGTTAAGAAATTTGATTAGTCACGAATACTTCGGAATTGATTATGAAATAATTTGGTTGATAGTTACCCGCCAATTACCTCAAAATCGTGAGGATATTAAGCAAATAATTATAAATGAGGGGTAAGTGTGCTATTAAATGTTGATGCCAGTACAATTGTATTTATTCTTTTTATATTTATTATAGTTGTAATTTTTGCTGCAATCCCCGTTGTTTTAAGCGTGTTATTTTATAAGTGGCTTACACGATTAGGATATAAAATTATAGCAATAGCAGTGTTGGTGCCCATTTATGTTTGGCTCGCTTATTCCATATATACAGCAATTTATCCTACTGATGAATTTTATTACGAAGAGTTTAAAACGGTTACATTAAGGAAGATACCTAAATCTGCTGTCATTGTCAAAAAAACTGCATCTTATCCTGATTTTCACGGCGACTATATTTCCGTTTCGAGTATCAAGCTTGCAAAAGAGGATTATAACACACTGTTAAATGCTTTAAAAGCAGATAAACGCTTACACAAAGAGAGATTATAGGCTCTGCCGAACTTGACCAGATTATGGGAAGAACGTCAAACTCTCAGATTGTTAATGTATTTAACAGAAGTATTCCCAATGAAGAAGACCATTATCTCAGCATAATATTTCTAAATGACAGGCAAACTATAGTAGTGTACATTAGTGTAACTTAAACATTCAAAATCGCTTCAAATAAGCAGCATTAATCAGTTCGCCATACGGAATATTTGCAGGTGCGTTTAAACTAAACCATGGCGAACCATTTTGTACGATCTGTATGTTTTGAGCTGGCATAAAGCTTTGCGCTAACAAGAATTTCTTTTGACGGGCTTTATTAACCACCACATCCATCACCATAAAACAATGACCCGGCGAACCGCCTCTAATAAATACATCGCCAGTTTGCAGGTCGTTGCTATTGGTTACGGGTTTTAGTTCTTTCTCTAACGAAAGTGTACCAGCATAAGAAAACACCAGGTTCATGTAATTTATAAAGCTGCGGTAACTATAATCTTTTTTGGTTAGCTTTTTCCATACACCGCTTTGCTCATAACGGTAGCCCTCGGCAAAGTGTACAAAATCACATTTAAAGCCGCTGGTGAAATTAAAGGTAATGGCTTTGTAGTCCTTTTTACTGTATTGATATTCGGCCTTTAAACGCATTACGGCATCGGCACATTGTTGCAGATTTTGCTCACCAACGCTTATGTCAATTACAGCCGCGGTGTAAGGGTTGGTTCGGGCTATGTTGCCACGGTAAGTAAGCGTGTGGGTACCCGCCGGTTTAAGTTTTCGGCTTTGCAGCCAGGCCGCGAAACTACCGGTTGTTGTTGCAATCCTGCTATACCCTGTCGTCACTTTAAAGCGCGTTTTAACGGTCTGCGGTTTTATAAAAGCCGTTATTACAAAAAATAATATGACGAGGCTAACTGATCTCATAAATGTAACAGGTTTAGGTAATATAGTGACAAATTTTACCTATCATTTAGTCTGTTAAGCTGATTTTAAGGATAATAAAAAGCCTAATTAGTTCAGCACCGACAGTAATTCATTTAGCTCCTGCACTTTTTCTGTCGACCCTAAATTTTCATAAGCACTGATGAGGTTACGTAGTATCCGGCGTACGATATCGGTGTTGCTGCAAGGTTCGTAAAATTGTTTGTCGAGCTTTAAGTTTAATTGTTTCAGAAACTGATCCACATCGCGCCTGCCAAAAATAAAGCCTTTATTGAAAGCATTGATATAAAACAAGATGCCGCTTTCAAATTCGGCTTTGGAGGTTTCATCTAAATAAGCCAATATAAAATGCTGGGGCAGGTTAACGCCGTAAATAGGTATATCGAGTTTTTGGGCAACTATCGAATAAATAATGGCCAGTGAGATCTGGTTGCCTTTCTTGGTTTCCAGCACCTGGTTGAGGTAGCTGTTTTGCGGATCCTGGTGGTTGGTAGTATTGCCGCTAAAGCCATATATGTTATACAATACGTAGTTAATTAACTTTACCTGCTCGGCCGGACTACCTTCAAACATCATTTGCATCCATATATCGCGCTTAATGGCTTCTATCTGGTTAATGATCTTTTGTTCATCCAAATCGGGATACTGGTATTTATTAATGATCAGTACGCCTTGCAACAGATCGAAAGCTCCGCTTTGCTGCCATAGTTCCAGGTCGGTTTTTACCAAACCAAACTGAATTTCGTGTACCAAATCGGCAATGCGCTCTTGTTGTATAGGGTCAAATGCCTGTTCCCAGGCATTTTCCAGGTAAGTTATAGCCGTGGGACCATACGATATGAGTTTTTCATGCACATGCTCGTAGATCTCCCGGTCAGGGTCATCCAGCAACCGGATGAGTGAATGGATTTCTGCCTCGTTAATCATGTCTGCCTCTTTCTTCAAAATATTAAAGCTTTATCTATTTTTACAACCATGTTTACCCTAAAGTTTACTTTAAGTCATTTTTTTCATCAGCGTAAAGCTAAAAACCGGCACGGGCTGCACTCGCCTTTTGTGTACCGGCTGGTTGATGAAGTAATTTACGACTTTTCGAATAAAAAAGTATATACCCAGATTGAAAAAAAAGCAGGGTTGGGAAAAAAATTAAATTCTACCGACAAACTCCTTTACCGGATTACCGCCGATAATAATCCTCAAACTATTTGGATATTAGGTAAATACCATGCTACAGATTATACCATTTTACAGCAGGTTTGCGTAAATATTCAATTCAAAAAAACAACTGATATAGCCGATTGGAAAGATGCTACGCCGCCGGGCGTGGTTTTTTTGGATGTGCAACGCAACCCGCAAAGCGCTATGGACTACTTTAACCGGCTGCTATCAAAAGTACATCCCCACATCGTGCTCATCGTTAAAAATATTCCCGAAAATACGCTGACCAAAACCTCCTGGAGCATTATGGCCTCGCACCATAAAGTAACGGCATCGGTTAACTTATTTTGGCTGGGGCTAATGTATTTTAAACCAGGGCAGGTGAAAGAAGATTTCTTAATTAAATTTTAGAGATTTGCATGCGGTAAAATTTTATATTTTTAATTCATGCAATCATATTCAACACCAAGAACGTTTCACTATTTTCCCCCCAGCTGCATGCAATACGGATCATATGCATAAAAAAATGTGAAGTTTTTTTAAAAATTGAAATAATATGAAGTAAAACAGGATAGTTAGCCGGTTATATTAAATCAAATTATCGTTCAAATCAAAAAATTATACCTTTGTTCATCGGTTGTTTAAACCATCAGCCGTGTTCAAATCTATTCATGCAAGGGCACCCACATAAAATTTTGGTAGTAGGAGGAGGCAGTTGGGCCACCGCTAACATTAAAATGCTGACAGACAATAGTGCACCAAAAGAGATTTTTTGGTGGATGCGAAGTCAACAAGCGGTAGAAGACATTCAAAACTATAGGCATAACCCTAATTACCTGAGTTCGGTAGAGGTTAAAGTGCCTGCCGAAAATATTTCTACAGATTTGAAAGGCTTAATTGCCCAGGCCGATTTTGTATTGCTTAACGTGCCTGCCGCATTTTTAAAAAGTGTGCTTACAGGCATTACCCCGGCCAACTTCGCAGGTAAAAAGATAATTTCGGCCATCAAAGGTATTGTGCCCGATGAAAACCTGATTATTGGCGAGTTTTTGCATAAATATTATGAAGTTCCGTTTAGTGATTTCCTGGTTATAAGTGGCCCCTGCCATGCAGAGGAAGTGGCTTTAGAAAAATTATCCTACCTCACCATAGCCTCGGCCGATGCTGAGCTGGCTTCCCTGTTTGCCGGTATGTTGAATACCCGTTATATTAAAACCATAGTATCTGACGATATTTATGGTACCGAGTACGCCGCTGTGTTAAAGAATATTTACGCTGTAGCCAGTGGTATTTGCCATGGTGTAGGTTATGGCGATAATTTTCAGGCGGTACTAATCTCTAATGCCATTCGCGAAATGCAGAATTTTGTGAATGCAATACATCCTATTGATCGCGACATTAAAGAGTCGGCCTATTTGGGAGATTTGCTCGTGACCGCCTACTCGCAATTTAGCCGTAACCGTACGTTCGGCAACATGATTGGCAAAGGTTACACCGTAACTTCTGCCCAGCTGGAAATGAATATGGTGGCTGAGGGTTATTATGCAGTAAATTGCCTACACCAGATAAATAAACAATACACAGTTAGTATGCCTATATGCGAGGCTGTGTACCGTGTTTTGTATAAAAAACACTCCCCACTTTTAGAAATGAGGCGTTTGGCCGAACTATTGAGTTAGTATTGATATAAACAAATTCAATTGAACTTATGAAAAACATAATTAAAGTTGCTTTATTAGCAGCCGTATTATTCGTAGCTGCCGATACTCAAGCTCAGGTTGTTAAAAAAACAGGAAAAGCTATTAGCAATGGTGCTAAGGCTGTAGGTAACACTGCCGAAGACGGTGCACAAGCCGTGGGCAAAGGTGCTAAGGTGGGCGCCCGGAAAACTGCTGAGGTAGCCTCAAAAGGCAAATCGGCCGTGGTTGATAAAAAATACGATAGTAAAGTTGGGCCAGGCGGACAAACTATTTACATCGATAAAAATTCGGCTTATTATTATGTGAACAAAAAAGGCCGCCATGTATATGTTAAAGAAGTCGATTTGGTAGTTAAGCCTTAATTTTGATACCATTACAGCGCGTTTGCCTGGCAAGCGCGCTGCTTTTTTAAAATCTACCTTTTATCATGAAAAATTACCTATTAGCATTAGTGCATATTTTATGTGCATTTGTTTTGATTTTTGCTGCTTGTACCTATTCCGGGAAAAGATCTATAAAAGGCAAATGGCGTGCTAAGCAAGGAAACACCAGGCTGGAAATAACAGGTAAAAAATTCATTTTAACCGAAGAGGCTCCCATAGCCGAAGATTATTTCATAAAGGACGATTCGATATTTACTTCTTTTGAAGGTAGCCAGCCCTACAGCCGCTTTGTGATACAAAAACTGGACGATCATAATTTGAAGTTATTATACCCGGATTCGATAATTGTAGAGTTTACCCGTTAAACAACAAAAGCCCTCCCTAAGGAAGGCTTTGTCAAAACTAAAACTAACGGGTTCCAATGGCTTGGTTCCCTAAAAACTAAATAAAATTATTAGTATTTTCTGCGACGCTCGCCACGGTCTTCACGGCTTTTGCCCGAGAAATCGCGGAAACCACCACTGGCATTACCACCGCTGTTGCCTCTTTCGGCACCACGGTTGCTGCTGCCACCATCACCACGACGATTACCACCGCCATAGCTACTTCCGCCTTCTCGTTTTTTGTAGCCACCGCCACCATAACTACCACGGCTTTCGCTACGGTCGCCACTACCACCATCTGCCGAAACTTCAATTCTAACCTCGCGGCCTTTAAACTGAGCATCTTTAAAACTGGCAAAAGCTTTTTCCGAGTCTTCATTAGCAACTTCCAGAAAAGAGTAAACACCCTTAACATCAATTTTGCCTATAGTACGGCCAACAATACCAGTTTGGTTACAAAAATAACCTAACAGATCGCCGCGGGTAAAGCCGTCAACCGAACCCAAGTTAATAAACAAACGGGTAAAATCGCCACGGTTACCGCGTGAAGATCTATCACCATCGGCACCCTCACGGGTAAAACGGGTATCTTCTGCAGCATTCAGATCAGGGGCATTTTTATAATATTCAAGGAAGCTGTTAAACTCGATAGATGCAAAGCGCTTGATGAGGTCTTCTTTAGAAAGATCGGCAAACTCAGCGTAAATACGTGGTAAGTACTGCTCAATTTGCTGCTCGTTAATTTCAACATTGTGTACTTTATGAATAAGGCCAAACAGTTGTTTCTCGCAAACATCAAAGCCAGTTGGTATTTCCGTTTTAATAAACTTTTTACCAATAACACGTTCTATCTGGCGTATTTTACCAATTTCTTTAGAATTAACGATAGCGATAGAAATACCTGTTTTACCGGCACGACCTGTACGACCGCTACGGTGGGTATAATTCTCAATTTCGTCTGGCAACGAATAGTTAATTACGTGTGTAACGTCGTTAACATCAATACCACGGGCGGCTACATCTGTTGCAATTAACAACTGCAGGCCACGTTCGCGGTAGCGTTTCATTACCTTATCGCGTTGTTGTTGCGAAAGGTCACCATGTAAAGCATCGGCGTTGTAGCCGTCTTTAGCTAATGATTCGGCAATTTCCTGAGTTTCTATTTTGGTACGGCAAAATACGATACCAAAAATTTCAGGGTTAAAATCTACAATTCGCTTAAAGGCGGCATATTTATCACGGGCACGTACTACATAGTACTCATGCTCAATGTTAACATTTCCGGTGTTTTTTTCGCCCATGGTGAGCTCAAAAGGATCGGTCATGTACTTTTTAGCTATGCGGCGAACCTCGCTTGGCATAGTGGCTGAAAACAGCCATGTTTTTTTATCCTCGGGCGTGGTGGATAAGATACTGTCAATGTCTTCCTGAAAGCCCATATTGAGCATCTCATCAGCTTCATCCAATACTACAAATTGTACCTGCGAAAAATCAATAGCCTTGCGGTTGATAATATCGAGCATACGGCCCGGGGTAGCAACAACAATTTGTACACCACGTTTAATTTGGCGTAACTGATCTGAAATACTGGCACCTCCATAAACAGCAACAACGCTAACGTTCTTCATGTTTTTGGAGTAGTTTTTCAAATCATTGGTGATTTGTAAACAAAGTTCACGTGTAGGGCACAATATTAGTGCTTGTGGATAATTTTCTTCAAAATCCAGCAGTTCCAATAATGGTAAGCCAAAAGCAGCAGTTTTTCCGGTCCCGGTTTGGGCTAATCCGACAAAATCGTTGCTGCCTGTTAACAATACCGGAATTGACTGTTCCTGGATTGGCGTTGGATTTTCAAATCCTAACTCAGTGATGGCATTAACAATATCATGACGGATTCCCAGTTCAATAAATGGGTTGTTCATGAATTAAAATAACAGATTCGACAACATCGCCAAATCGGGTGCAAAAGTACAATAAATTAATGGGATTTCAAATAGGTGATTGAAAATGAGATACTAATGATAAATACCGTAAATTTAATTTATTAAAAGATAGTATTTAATAATTGCAGAATGTCTTGTTTACTGATGCTTACTTCTTCCGACTTATCATAGATGTAGATCAGGTTAATAGTAGTAGAACTTATATTATTTGTTACAATGTAAGATATTATTCTATAGCCACCACTTTTTCCTTTCCCTTTACTTTTTATGGCTAACCGAATTTTATATAGTCCACCACCAAGGTCGATACCTTGTTTTGGATTTTCAAGCAGGTCTTTTTCTAATTGTGCTAAATCTTCAGGTAGGGAAGGATGTTTCTTTTTAAAGTGCTTCGCTCTTTTTACAAAGTTATTTGTGTAGATAACGCTATTTGGCGTAGCTTAAATATCCTTTAAAGTTAATGATTTGCGTTTGCCTTCTTGTATTTCCCTCGCCTCTATTAAGCCTTGTTGTATGCCTGATAATATTTTTTCTTTTTTAGAAGAATCAATTATTTTGCCCTTAAATTTCTTAACTATCTCCAAAAAAACATCTTTGTCTTTGTCTGCTATCTCAATTGTTAAAGTGGTCATGATGTAACGGTTATAGCCAAGAATAAACAATTAATCTAATTTCTACCGCAACCTATCCGCCGATTTTACCAGCGCTTCATCTCTTTGAATAGCTTTTACTGCTAACATCATCAGCAATATCGCAATAGGCGGTAGAAATAAACCCACGCCAAAATTGTTGCTGTTCAGCAATACGCCATCAGTCGCTTTTTTAACTGTTTGTGCCAGCCAAAAACTATGACCAATAATAACCAGTATAGCACCGTAGCAAAATGTAATTTGCTGTTTACGTTTACGGAAAAAGAAGATAACTGCCAGTGGTAGTAATGCTACAACGGCGGTTACCGCGGTAAGAGCTGTAAAGGTAAGCGTGTGCTGCTGTGCCCCGTTCACATCCTGAAATAAGCCGGTAACCTTTACATTGGTAGGTGTATTGTTGATATAAACATTATTGGCTATAGTAACCAGGTAGAGGGCAAACATGGCCAGGCAGGCCAAAA
This sequence comes from Mucilaginibacter terrae, assembly GCF_042679325.1. GTDB lineage: Bacteria > Bacteroidota > Bacteroidia > Sphingobacteriales > Sphingobacteriaceae > Mucilaginibacter > Mucilaginibacter terrae. The sequence continues at coordinate 102,414 of NZ_JBHTMJ010000017.1, read as the reverse complement.
ACAGGTATATACTTTGTACGCGTTGTATCATGATTGAATGTTATAGCACGGCAAAGATAAAATTGTTTGGTTAAAATAATCATGCATCCTTCATTAGCGGTTTATTAACTTTGCGGCCGTGGTTCAACTACAACGTTATTTTTTAGAGATCGCCTACAATGGTACACGCTATCATGGCTGGCAAACACAGCCCAATGCCATAGCCGTACAACAAAAATTGAACGAAGCCTTAGCTATACTGCTGCGCCAGCCTGTAGAAACAACCGGCGCAGGCCGTACCGATACGGGTGTGCATGCCAAGCAGTTGTTTGTGCATTTGGATATACCTGCGGCCCCCCAGCCCCCTGAAGGGGGAGTAGAAGTTGATCTGCAAAGTTCATGCTCCCCCTTTAGGGGGCTGGGGGGTCTTAACGCCTTGCTGCCACACGATATTGCCGTTAAGCGCATTATCCCGGTTCATGCGGAGGCACATGCGCGGTTTGATGCCACGCAGCGGTCGTATGAGTATCATATCCATTTTAGCAAGGACCCGTTCAGGCAAAATTATTCGTGGCAAATTAAAAAAGGGGATTTGGATGTGGAGTTGATGAATGAGGCTGCGAAAATGATGATGGAGTACACCGATTTTAGCTGCTTCAGTAAATCGAACACGCAGGTAAAAACCAACAATTGTAAAATTACGCGTGCCGAATGGCTGCGCAAGGAGGACAGTCTGGTATTTTACATATCGGCCGACCGTTTTTTACGTAACATGGTACGGGCCATTGTAGGTACTTGTATGATGGTTGGCCGTAAAGAAATTGCGCCGGAAGGCATCCGCCAGATCATTGAAAGTAAAAATCGCAGCAACGCCGGAACATCGGTGCCCGCTTGTGGTTTGTATTTAACAGAAGTTAAGTATCCATATATTTGAAGTGCAATTGTGTGGATGCAAATGTGCAAATAGATAGTATTCTGTAAATTCATTAATCCTGTAAATTCAGGTTCAAGACAAATTTTCGAAATAAAAACACATGTCCCAGGTAACAGGTAAAGCATTAGATTGGAAACTGCTCACGCGTATTATGCAGTACGTAAAGCCATACAAGCGTACGTTTGTTATAGCAGCGTTGCTCACCATATTTTTGGCGGTTATTACCTTAGTGCAGCCCATTTTAATGGAGGTTGGCCTGGATAAGTATATTTTGGCTGGCAATTATAATGGCTTAGTGTTTATTGTGATCCTCATGGTATTGCAGTTGGCCATACAAACGGTGGCGCAGTATTATCAAACTTATTCCACCAACGCTTTGGGGCAGTCCGTTATCCGCGATCTGCGGATTCATGTATTTAACCACATTATGAGCTTGCGGCTAAAATACTTCGACCGTACACCCATTGGTATGCTCATTACCCGTACGGTATCTGACCTGGAAACCATTGCCGATATTTTTGCAGAAGGCCTGATCTCTATCATTGGCGATTTGCTCCTTGTACTGGCTTTAATTATTTGTATGCTGGTGAAAGACTGGAAATTGACACTGGTTACGTTAATACCTCTGCCATTTCTTTTAGGAGCCACTTATATATTTAAAGAAGCCATTAAGTCTTCGTTTCAGGATGTGCGTACTCATGTAGCCCAATTGAATACCTTTTTGCAGGAGCATATTTCGGGGATCAGTATTATCCAGTACTTCTCGCGCGAGGCACAGGAAATGCGCAAATTTAACGTAGTGAACGAAAAGTACCGCGATGCCAACATCCGGTCTAACTGGTACTATTCCATATTTTTCCCGGTGGTGGAAATTTTTGTGGCCGGCTCTATTGGTTTACTGGTTTGGTATGGTTGCAAACGTATTTTAAGCGATCAGCAAATGGCCTCGTTAACTGCCGATGAGCATGGCATTACGCCAGGTAAAATCTTAGCGTTCATGACTTTCCTCAATTTACTGTTTAGGCCTATACGCCAGCTGGCCGATAAATTTAATACCCTGCAAATGGGTATGGTGGGTGCCGATCGTATTTTTAAAGTACTGGATACCGATGAAGTAGCGCCTAATAATGGTACCATACAAACCGGTCGCTTGCGCGGGAATATTCAATTTAAAGATGTTTGGTTTGCTTACAATGATGATAATTGGGTGCTTAAAAATATCAGTTTTAACATTCAACCAGGAGAAACTCTGGCTTTGGTAGGTGCAACTGGTGCAGGGAAATCATCTACCATTAATATATTAAACCGTTTTTATGAAATAGGGCAGGGTAGTGTACAGGTTGATGGTGTGGATATTAAAGATTACGAACTGAACTTTTTACGTTCTCAAATTGCCACCGTCATTCAGGATGTATTTTTATTTTCAGATACTATTGCCAACAATATCAGCTTAAATAACCCGGCTATTACCCGCGAGCAGATCATTGCAGCCGCTACCGATGTAGGCGCACATGAATTTATTGAACGCCTGCCCGGCGGGTATGATTATAACGTAATGGAACGCGGAGCAACGCTTTCTGCCGGACAAGCACAACTCATTTCTTTTGTACGCGCGCTGGTTTATAACCCGGCAATTTTGGTTTTGGACGAAGCTACTTCATCAGTAGACACTGAAACAGAGATCCTGATTCAGAACGCTATTGATAAACTAATGGATGGCCGTACCGCTATTGTAATCGCACACCGCTTGTCTACCATTCAAAAAGCCGATAAGATCATCGTGCTCGATCATGGTGAGATCAAAGAAATAGGCACTCACCAGGAGCTGCTTCGCATAGAAGACGGATATTACCGTAAGTTGTATGACCTGCAGTTTAACTCAGCGGGAATAGATAGGGGAGAGAGTCAAGAGTACAGAGTCAAGAATCGAGACTCTGTTTAACTCGCTCTTGAATCTTGACTCTGTACTCTTGATTCTATTTTACCGGTGGATTATCCTTCTCCGGGTCGGCAAACTCATCAGGTGGAGTTTTAACCGGGTTAACCGGTTCTTCGCTTTGCTCGTGGGATTTGGCTACGTCGCCAAAGTCGGCATCGTCTGCATTATAGTCTTTATCCTCTTTTCTTTTTACAACTTCGCCACCGTTGTCATTAGGGCGTTCGGTTGGCGTGTCAGATGGTGAAGGTTTGTTGGATGAATTGGCTGGCTCGGTCATATTTAAACAGATTTATTGAAATATAACACAAGCGGTAACGCTTTGTTTATATCGCTTTATGCGTTAAATTTTGTTAAAATGGATTGCAGCAATTCATCTAAATCGCATTTATAGTTAATAAAGTTTTACCTTTAACCACGTGTTGTTTAACTTCGCAACCCAACTGTTACAATATGGAAGAATTTGAAGCAAGTACGGCCGCCAAAAAAACCAAGACCATTTATATATCCACGGTTTTTGGGATTGCTATGGTGCTGCTGATGGTAGGTATGCTGGGATTGATACTGGTACACGCCAACAATTTATCGCGCTATATTAAAGAAAACATGGTGGTTAACGTGTTTGTTGATGAAGGTGCCCGGGAAACCGAAGTGGTACAATTTCAGCAAAAGCTGGCTAACGACCCGCATGTAAAACGCAGCCAGTATGTGCCTAAAGAGCAGGCTGCCCGCAATTTGCAAAAAGACCTGGGCGAAGACTTTGTTAAATTTTTGGGTGTTAACCCGCTTTCTCCGTCTATAGATGTGTACATGAAAGCCGATTATGCTAACAACAATGATCTGACCCGCTTTGCCAACGAACTGCGTAAAAACCCGATGGTTAAAGAGGTGAAGTATCAGCAGTCGCTGGTAGACCAAATGAACCAGAATATGACCAGTATAACCTTAGTAATCCTAAGTTTTACCGCTATATTTTTAGTGGTTTCCATTGCGCTCATTAATAATACGATACGTTTGGCCATCTACTCGCAACGCTTTTTAATAAAATCTATGCAATTGGTTGGAGCTACCAAAGGTTTCATCCGCAAACCATTTTTGCTCTATGGTATATGGCATGGTTTACTGGGTGCGCTTATAGCCACCATTATATTAGTAGGCACGCTTTACCTGGCCTACCAGCAGGTGCCCGATTTAGTAGTGCTGCAAAACTATGTTGAGTTCGGGATTATATTTGCAGGTGTAGTTTTGCTGGGGATTTTTATCTCGGGCTTTAGTACCTTTTTAGCGGTCAACCGTTTTTTACGTTTAAAGATATATCAACTATACAGATAATATATTATGGCACAAAAGTATATCAAACCTAATACCGCCGCACCAAGGCCGTCTATATTGGGCGACGCAAAACCAACTGTTACCACTCCGGTAAACTTTGTTTTTGGTAAAGCTAATTACCAGTTATTAGCAGCCAGCATTGTTATTGTGGCGTTAGGCTTCGTTATCATGTCGGGCAATACCGATATTTACAGCAATACTAAAATTGTATTAGCACCATTGGTAGTATTAGCCGGATTTGGTTTGGCATTTTACGCTATCTTAAAAAAGCCAGCACCTAACGCATGACTTTAATTCAGGCTATCATCCTGGCCATTATAGAAGGCTTTACTGAGTTCTTGCCGGTATCCTCAACCGGCCACATGATCATTGCCTCATCGGCTATGGGTATTGCCAATAACGATTTTGTGAAGCTATTTACCGTTGCTATCCAGTTAGGAGCTATCCTTTCGGTTGTGGTGCTATACTTTAAACGGTTTTTTCAATCGGTTAATTTTTACTTTAAACTATTTGTAGCCTTTGTTCCGGCCATAATTTTTGGTTTGCTGTTTAGCGATAGGATAGATGCTTTGTTGGAGAGCGCCATTACGGTGGGTATAACGTTATTTATTGGCGGTATAATTTTATTATTTGTTGATAAGTGGTTTAACAAGGCTACTATTACCGAGGAGAAAGATATCAGTTACTTAACCGCTTTGAAAATCGGCTTGTTTCAGTGTATAGCCATGATACCCGGTACCTCGCGTTCAGCCTCCACTATTGTAGGTGGTATGTCGCAAGGATTGAGCCGTACCGCAGCTGCAGAATTCTCTTTCTTTTTAGCAGTGCCTACCATGTTTGCGGCAACCGCTAAAAAGCTTTACGATTTTTACAAAGCTGGGCACGTTTTTACCGGCGAAGAGATAAAACTGCTGGCTATTGGTAATGTGGTGGCTTTTGTGGTTGCATTGCTGGCTATTCGTACTTTTATTACTTTTTTAGAGCGTAAAGGCTTTGTGCTGTTTGGCTGGTATCGTATTGTGGTAGGAGCGGTTATCATTGGTTTATATATGACCGGGCATAACCTGGAGGTAATTTAGTTCTTAAAGAGTCAAGAGTACAGAATCAAGAATAAAGTTTTTTAAAACGCCTGCCTTGCAAAAAGACAGGCGTTTTCAGTTGTAGTATATGCCGGGATTCTGTTAATTCTTTAATTCTATAAATTCCGGTTCAGACAACTACCTTTGTATCTTCATTCTGATATCATTGAGCGAATTACACTCCAAACATAAAGACTTCAATTTTGCCGAAGGCGAACTGCTGCTCATTAACAAACCCTACCGCTGGACCAGTTTCGATATTGTAGGTAAAGTACGCAATGCCTTTAAGCCTTTAAAGCTAAAGGTAGGCCATGCCGGCACGCTCGATCCGCTGGCTACCGGCTTGCTCATTGTGTGCACTGGCAAAATGACCAAGCAAATAGACAGCTTTCAGGCCGAAGAAAAGGAATACACCGGTACCATGGTATTAGGCGGTACCACGCCCTCGTACGATATGGAAACCGAGGTAGATGAAACTTTCGATATCAGCCATTTAAATGAAGAATTATTAAAAGCCGCCTGTTCGCAATTTACTGGGGAAATTCAACAGTTTCCACCTGCACACTCCGCTATTAAAGTGAACGGCGAACGCCTGTACGAAAAAGCCCGTCGCGGCGAAGAGGTAGAACTAAAAGCCCGCACCGTTACCATTACAGAGTTTACACTTACCCGCATTGAACTGCCTGAGGTTGATTTTAAGGTAGTATGTAGTAAAGGCACTTATATCCGTTCGCTGGTGTATGACTTTGGTAAAGCCGTAAACAGCGGCGCTTATCTTTCCAAATTAAGACGCACCCGCAGCGGTAATTTTAAGGTGGAAGATGCATGGGAGGTAATGGAACTGGTGAATTTCATCAAGAAGCCCCTCCCAAACCCTCCCCGGGAGGGAGGGCTTTTAGAAGCGCAGGATGAAGTTGTGATGCAAGAGAATGGGCTTTTAGAAGAACCTCATGGGATCCGCAATTACAGAGAAAGTGCCAATCCTTTACCTTATAATATATTGAAAGGCAATAGCAGATCTAACAGGCAATTGCCTACCGAGGCAGAAAATGTTTTATGGCAATTGTTGCGAAGGGATACTACAGGTTATAAAATAAGAAGGCAACATGTGATTGATAATTACATTGCAGATTTTGTATGCTTGCAAAAAGGGCTGGTTATAGAAGTGGATGGAGGTTATCATCAACATGTTAAAGAAGCAGACGAAGACAGGACGGCAATGCTAAAGCACTGGGGATTTAGCGTTATTCGCTTCACTAATAATGAGGTACTAACATCTCCACAACAGGTATTTGAGACAATTAATGATAAAATTAATAGTCTACCAGACAGGCAAAACTCCCTCCCTCCCGGGGAGGGCCGGGGAGGGGCTTCTTTATGAAGATCTACCACCACATAGACGATTTTACGCCGCTTAATAATGCCGTGGTTACTATTGGTACGTTCGATGGGGTACACCAGGGGCACCGGCAAATTATAGCCGGTATAAAAGAGCTAGCCCGGCAAACCGGTGGCGAAACGGTTATCCTGACGTTTTTTCCGCATCCGCGGATGATCATTCATCCCGAGAACCAGGATCTGAAATTAATTACTACTATACAGGAGCGTGCTGCATTATTAGAAGAATTGGGCGTAGACCATTTGATTATTACTCCGTTCTCAAGGGATTTCTCTAATCAAACGGCTGAAGCTTATATCCGCGATGTGTTGGTAAACCGGATAGGTACCCGCAAGATTATCATCGGGTACGATCACCGCTTTGGTAAAGACCGTGCCGGCGGACTGGCCGACCTGCTAAAGGCTGCGCCAATTTATGGCTTTGAGGTGATTGAAATACCTGAGCAGGATATCAACCACGTAGCCGTAAGTTCCACCTGCATCCGCCAAGCTTTATCACGTGCCGATATTGAGCAGGCCAATGCTTTTTTAGGTTACCCGTTCTTTATTACCGGCAAGGTAATTCGCGGCAATCAAATAGGCCGGCAAATTGGCTATCCAACGGCTAATTTGCTGGTAGAGGAAAGCTATAAGCTTATTCCGGGCGATGGGATTTTTGCAGCCAGTGTACAGTTGGGAAGCGAAACTTTTCAGGGAATGGCTTACATAGGTCACCGCCCTACCATTAACGGCATGACGAGAAATATTGAGGTTAATTTATTTGACTTTAGCCGCGACATCTACAACCAATCCCTGCAAATGAATTTCCTGAATTTTGTAAGGCACGACGTTAAGTTCTCTTCACTCGAAGGATTAAAGGAGCAATTGGCGCAGGATAGGATAGAGGTGCTGAAGCTTTTGAATGGCTTATAGTTATTGGTTGATTGTTCATGGCAGATTGTATAGTTATAATATTAATTAAATTTTTCATAAATTAGAGCTTTAGTTGAATGGTATAGGTAACAAAAAACCATCATCTACGAACTATCAACAGATCAATGAAGCTCAATCTCGATAAACAGGAAAGCGAATTTTTAAACCGGGTAATTACGCATTGGGAGAAAGAGCAATTGCTTACAACCGATTTGGCCCAAACACTTCGTACTTCAACGGAGGTTAAGGGGTTCGATTGGATGAGGCTGGCCAAATATTCTTTTTGGATAGCGCTGGTATGCGGAGTTATTGCGGTTGGTTCACTCATTATTAGCGATAAGGTGATTGAATGGTTGAAAAGTTTGTATGATACGCCAGACATTGTAATAAGTATAGGTGCAGGTGCGTTGGCGGTAGGTGCGTTTTTATTAGGTCGCCGTCGCGAACAGCTTTTCCCGGAGCGTGTTTTTAGTAATGAAGCCACCATTTTTACAGGCGTACTATTTACCGCATGTTGTATTGCCTACTTAGGTAAAACCTTCGATAATGGCTCGGGCCATTATTCCATTTTATTCCTGGTTTCGGTATTCGTCTACGGCTTTTTAGGCTGGAAACTCAATTCACGGATGATATGGCTGTTTGCGCTGGTATCATTGGGGAGTTGGTTTGGCACCGAAACCGGCTATCAAACCAAGTGGAGCTACTATTTTTTAGGTATGAATTACCCGCTGCGCTTCGTGTTGTTCGGGTTGGTACTGCTGGGTGGCTGCTACCTCTTAAAAGGCAAGAAATGGATGGATCGTTTTTGGGAACTAACGTATGTTGTGGGCTTGTTGTACCTGTTTATTTCGCTTTGGCTTTTAAGTATTTTTGGCAATTATGGTCAGCTGGAAGAATGGATGCTGGTTAAACAGATCAGCCTGTTTTATTGGGGCATAATTGCTATGGCCGTTGCCGCTGCATTTACCTTATACGGTTTAAAAACAAAAGATGCTATTGCCCGCGAGTTTGGGATCACCTTTGTTTTGATATTTATTTACACCAAGTATTTCGAGTACCTGTGGAATCATATACCGGGTACGGTTTTCTTTGCCCTACTGGCCGCTTCGTTTTGGTTAATTGGCCGTAAAGCCGAAAAGATCTGGAACGTGAGCACTTAATTACATATAATCGCTTTTAAATAGAGGGGGTTGTGCAATTGCGCTTTGGAAAGCAGAGGGGAGGGTGTATGTCTTTTACAGGTTATACCCCACGTACAAAATGGCCTCTATAACTCCCCCTTACAATGCTAAATCCACGCTCACTCTTTACATGAGGTAATAAAATGTAAAATGCCGTTTCTTTGCACTTAATTGTTTTTTAACAGAACAATTTAAATATAAATGTAGCTTTGAAGCTGTGAAACCGCTCAATTTTAATCAAAAATGGATCCTGGTAACCGGTGCATCATCCGGTTTGGGTTATGAAATGGCCCGCCAATTAGCTAATCAGCATAAGGCTAACCTTATTATAACCGCCCGCCGTGCCGATAAGTTAGATCAGTTAAAAGCCGAGTTGGAAAAGCATGCCGGGATACAGGTTAAAACCGTAGTGGCCGATATGTCGGTGCCGGCCGATGTTGACCGGCTGATTGCCGAAAGCCTGAACGGGCAGCAGCTTTATGCAGCCATATTAAATGCGGGCGTTACTTTTTTTGGCAGCCATTTAGAACTCACCGAGGCTGACTTTGAGCGCATGTTACAAACCAATGTAAGGAGCGTAGTGCGTATTAGTACAGAACTTGTCAGGCATTTTGAAGCCAATAAGCAGCAAGGTGGTTTGATGGTGGTATCGAGCATGGCTGCGCTCTTCCCGGTACCTTATCAGGCTATATATTCGGGCACTAAAGGTTTCATCATGAACTTTATTAACGCGTTGGTGCTCGAAATTAAGAATCCGAACTTTTCTTTGACCGTTTATGCGCCGGGTGGTATTGCTACCGAAATGACTGAGGGTGAAAAGTTTAACGACCTGAAAGGCTGGTTAATGCCCGTAAATAAGGCCGCTAAGGAAGGCTTGTATGCCCTGCAACACCGTAAATACAACCATATACCGGGGCTGCTCAACCGTATAGGAAGTTCGTTTATGCGGGTAATGCCCAAACGCTTCATTGTAGGTCAGTTAGGCCGTACCTACGCTAAGGCCTTAGCTAAGCTAAATACAGGCAAATAAATATATAAGCGAGCCTTGCGTAAATCGCTATCTGCCATCCTTAGGAAGAAGAAATTTTAAATAAGCAAAACCATATATTCAAGATGGAACTGCCCTTAACCGACAACCGACAACCGACAACCGACAACCGACAACTGACAACTGACAACTAAACGTTCTTTTTCATCCAGCTCACTACCGCCTTAATTTCGGCATAACTATATTTATCTCCTAATACTTCTTTCAGCGGGGCCAATTTTTCGGCACCGTAACTGGCTACGGCATCTTGTATAAAAGCCATCTTTTCGGCAGATACTAATTCATTCACCTGCATTTCGCCGGTTTCTATAAAGGAGCATAAGTGGCTTTCTACAGTAGTGCTCGCTAAATTTCGCATAGCCGCTATTTCGGTAATACTGATACCTGCGCGGTACATCTCAAAACTTTCGCGCTGGGTTTTATTGGCCGATGGCCTGGCAGCTGTAGCTGCTTTTTTTGCGCGAGACGGTGCTTTGGCCTGCTTGGCATCAATTTTAGAACTTAAATTATGTTGGTGGCAGTAAGCCAGTGTGGCCTGTAAAAATGCATCGCCGTAACGTACCAGCTTTACCTCGCCAAAACCCGAAATGCGGCCCAGTTCGTTAGGGGTTTGTGGCAGGTAGGTGGCAATTTCGAGCAGGGTAGCATCCGATACGATGATGTAGGCCGGTACATTTTCGTTCATGGCCAGGTTAAAACGAATGGTTTTCAGGTCCTGTAATAAACCGGCTTCGTAAACAGGCACCTGTATTTCAGTGGCTAATTCTATATCCTCGGCCAGGGTAAACTCAATTTTTTGCTGACCTTTTAACACGGTGTCGCTGGTTGGTGTGAGCTTGATGGTATGGTAATCATCATCGGTCACCTGTAAATAACCTTGAATAACCAGTTGGCCAATGTAGCGTTGCCAGTCGGCCTTGCTCACATCGGCACCAATGCCGTAAGTTTTCAGCTCTTTATGTTCGGGGCGAATCTTTTCACTTTTTGATCCACGTAAAAAGTCAATCACATAAGTAATCCCGAAGCGCTGGTTCAACCTTACTACCGCCGATAGCGCTTTTTGGGACAGTATAGTACCGTCGAAACGTTTAAACTCGGTAAGGCACACATCGCAGGAGCCGCAATTGTCGGCAAATGGTTCGTTAAAGTAGTGCATTAAATACTGGCGGCGGCAGGTTTGCAGTTGACAAAACTTCACCATATCATCCAGTTTTTTCAGCATAATACGGCTTTGTTCTTCGTTGCCTTCTACGCGCGCAAATTTTTGCAATTTGAACGCGTCACCGGTAGAAAAAAACAGCAAAGCTTCCGATGGCAAACCGTCCCGCCCGGCGCGACCGGTTTCCTGGTAATAGCCTTCTATATTTTTGGGCAAATCGTAATGCACCACGTAGCGCACATTGCTTTTGTTAATGCCCATACCAAAGGCAATGGTAGCCACCATAATTTTTACTTCATCGCGTAAAAACTGGTCCTGGTTGTGGGCTTTGGTCTCATGATCAAGCCCTGCATGGTAAGCACTGGCCTGGTAACCCTGCGCCCGCAGGTCGGAGGCCAGGTCTTCGGTTGATGCGCGCGACAGGCAGTAGATAATACCCGAATCGTCTTTATGCGTATCTAAGAAGTTAAGCAGCTGTTGATAGTTGTTCTTTTTGGGGGCTACCTGGTAACTGATATTGGGGCGGTTAAAGGAGGATACGAACTCAGCGGGATTGTGCAGGGCAAGCTTCTCTCTAATATCCTGCCGGGTAAGCTGATCGGCCGTAGCGGTAAGCGCTATTACAGGTACGGTTGGAAACTCGGTTTTGAAACTGGAGAGCATTAAATATTCCGGGCGAAAATCGTGTCCCCAGTGCGAGATGCAATGAGCCTCGTCAATAGCGATCAAGCTAACCGCCAAGGATTTCAGGAAAGCCACTAATCGGCTCTCGGAACCAAACAGCCGCTCGGGAGCCAGATATAATAGTTTAATTTGCCCGGCTTTTAAGCGGCTGATAATGTCCTGCTGTTCGCCGGTAGTTTGGCTGGAATTGATGTAAGCCGCCGGGATGCCGTTAATGTTCAGGCTATCCACCTGATCTTTCATCAAGGCAATTAATGGCGAAATTACAATGGTTAAGCCCGGTAGTAATACAGCCGGTAACTGGTAGCAAAGCGATTTACCACCACCGGTAGGCATGAGTACCATGGCGTCGCCACCGCTCATAATTTGCTTGATAATAGCATCCTGCTGGTGCCTGAACTCGGTGTACCCGAAATATTTTTGTAGTGCCTGTAGGGGAGTCATAAATTGGGAGTAAAGATACTTCATAATTGATGCCCGCGTAAATTTTATACACCGCTTATACAGATTTACTGATTAGTTTATTAGCTTAGTCGTACAAATAATAAGCATGAAGAAACTCTACATATTACTGATCTGCTTAACCTGCGCCTGCACTGCATTTGCCCAGACTTTGCAATCACCAGCCGATTATTTAGGTTACCCATTGGGCAGCCAGTACACCTACCATTACCGCATTGCCGAATATTTTAAATATGTTGCCCAATCGTCGAAACAAGTAAAATTATTGCCTTATGGCACCACTAACGAGGGGCGCCCGCTTATGGTTGCCTTTGTAGGTACCGAAGAAAATATTGCCCGGCTGGAAGATATTCGCCAGCATAATTTGTACCTGGCCGGTTTAAGCACTGGTATGGCTACCTTAACTAATGTGCCTGCCATTGTTTGGTTGAGTTATAATGTGCATGGTAACGAGCCCAGCAGCAGCGAGGCCGCTATGCAAACGCTGTACGATATGGTTAACCCGGCCAACAGCCGCACACAACCCTGGTTAAAAAATACGTTGGTGGTTATAGACCCTTGTTTAAATCCCGATGGGCGAGACCGTTATGTAAACTTTTATAACCAGGTACGTGGCTTGCTGCCCGATGCCAACTCTTCATCGCGCGAGCATATTGAACCCTGGCCTGGCGGGCGTGTAAACCATTATTATTTTGATTTAAACCGCGATTGGGCCTGGCAAACCCAAAAAGAAGTACAAAGACGGGTAGGTTTGTATAATAAATGGCTTCCTCAAATTCATGTGGATTTTCATGAGCAAGGCTTTAATAACCCATACTATTTTGCACCTGCTGCCGAGCCTTTCCATAAGGATATTACCCCGTGGCAGCGCGAGTTTCAAACCACCATTGGCCGCAATAATGCCAAATACTTCGACCAAAATGGCTGGCTGTATTTTACCAAGGAAGTATTCGACCTGCTGTATCCATCGTACGGTGATACCTACCCATTATATAACGGCTCCATTGGCATGACCTATGAGCAGGGCGGAGGCCCAAGCGGTGGTTTGGCTGTAGCCACACGCGGAGGCGATACCTTGACACTGGCCGATCGGATCTCGCACCACCATACCACCGGTTTAAGTACGGTTGAAACGGCATCGAACAATGCCACTAAAGTATTGGCAGAGTATAAAAAATATTTTGATAACAGTCGTACTAACCCGCCGGGAGTTTATAAAACTTACGTTATTAAAAATGATGATGTCGATAAGCTGGCTAAACTGGCCGAGTTGCTGAATAATAACGGCATTAAATACGGCTATGGGGTAAGCCGAACAGTAAACGGGTATAACTACTTTTCGGGCAAAACAGAAAGCTATAATGTGAAGGAAAGCGATATGGTGATTAATGCTTACCAGCCCAAAGCGGTTTTGTTAACCGTATTGCTGGAGCCTAAAACTTTTATTGCCGATTCTAACACGTACGATATTACTGCCTGGTCTTTACCGTATGCATACGGGTTAAAAGCTTACGGTTTAACCGAGTCGGTTAAACCGGTTGCAACAACTTTGGTTAATAAGCCGGTTGCCTTATTAAATGATAAAGCATACGCCTATGTAGCCAAGTGGCATTCTATAGAAGATGTAAAGTTTTTATCGGCCTTGTTGCAAAAAGGTGTTAAGGTGCGTTTTGCCTCGCAGGCTTTTGAAGCCGGTAGTAAAAAGTTTGAAGCCGGGTCGTTAATTATAACCAGGGCTGGTAACAACAAGGGCGACTTTAATAGGTTGGTGATGCAAACGGCTAATCAGTTCCACCGCGATCTGGTTGGCTTAACTACCGGCTTTGCCGATAAGGGTGCCGATTTAGGTTCGAGTGCTATAGGTTACATCGCCAAGCCACGGGTAATGGTGGTATCGGGTGAGGGTGTTTCAACGAACGATATGGGCGAAGTATGGCACTTTTTTGAACAGCAAATAGGTTATCCGGTATCTGTAGTGCGTTACCAGGATCTGGGGCGTATTAAGTTAAGTGATTTTGATGTGGCTATTTTTCCTGATGGCCGTTACAGTAACTTCCCGCTCGAAAAATTACAGAATTGGGTGAGCGATGGAGGTAAGCTGATTGCTATGGGCGGCGCTATTAGTCAATTGGTTGATAAAAAAGGTTTCGGGATGAAAATTAAAGAAGAAAAAAAGGACGAGAAAGCACCTAAAAAAGCACCCGACCTGGCCGCTTATGACAGCCGCGACCGTGAATCGATCAAGAATAATGTACCAGGTGCTATATATAAGGTGTACCTGGATAATACCCACCCGCTGGGTTACGGTTATCCTTCCTACTATTATACCCTAAAACTGGGTGACGATATTTATGATTACCTGGAAGACGGCGGCGTAAACGTAGGCGTGTTGAAAAAGGATAGTTACGTGGCCGGTTTTGTTGGTCAAAAAGCGAAAGAGAAGCTAACTGCAGGCTTATTATTCGGCGTTCAAAATATGGGCCGTGGTTCTGTTGTTTATCTAACCGACGATCCGTTGTTCCGCAGTTTTTGGGAGAATGGGAAATTATTGTTTAGCAATGCGGTGTTTATGGTGAATTAAAAAAATACAGAGTCAAGAATACAGAGTCAAGAATACAGAGTCAAAAGTACAGAGTCAAGAATGAATTTCAGCTTGTAGTCGGTGTTTTCAACGACTACTAATCAAGATAGCCGCGATTGAACTTTTCCACTGGTGAATGGTGCGGTGTAAACACCGACCATGTCCAATAATCAATAATTAAACAATCTGTACTCTGTATTCTTGATTCTCTTTTCTAATATTAGCTGCCCGCTTTTACACGGCTTTTTTCATCATCGGCACCGCCGCTGCGTTTTCTGGCCTGAATTTTACTATTCCCAAAATTGTAAGTGAAGGTTAAGCGGGCTACACGGGTTTCATTTTTTTGGAACACACTAAAATTTAAGTTGCCCTGGTTAACCGTAAGGTTTTGTTGGCGGGTGTTGAATATGTCGCTTACTGAGAATTTTAAATTCGCTTTCTTTTGCGCGAATGATTTACTGATACCGGCATCAAAACTATACTGGCTGCGTATCTGGAACAAGCCATAAGTTAAGGGCGACTGGTAATTGAACGTGCCTTCCATTTTAATGGTTTTGCTCAATATGAAAGTGTTAATAGAGTTGCCGTTGGCCGCATACTGCCCGTTATCTAAATTAAGCTCAGGAGAGCTGGTTTTAAAACCCAGGTAAAAGCCGGTTACATTGTTGTTCATACTCCACCATTTGGTAATGGTAAAAGGCGCGTTGATGTTTAGGCTATAATTGATTTGCTCGGCCAGGTTTTCGCGGGTTATAAAGGTTACTTTTTGCTTATCTATTTGTTTAGGTACTTCCACCATTACATCGGTAGTTAAACTGTATCCTAACGTAGCGTTGTATTTCTTTTTATAGGTATATGATAACTCGTAGGAGTTGGTAAACTGTGGTTTTAAGTTAGGATTACCCTGTTGGTAGGTATAAGCGTTCAAAATCTGTACAAAGCTGTTCAAGTCATCATAGCTCGGGCGATCGATGCGGCGGCTATAGTTTAAACCTAAGCTATGGTTATCAGATAGTTCGTGGTTTACAAAAACACTTGGAAACCAGCTTAGGTAATGTCTTTCATTAATGGTAGTTACGTTGTCCACATCTCTCGAATCGCCTTTGGAGTTGGTTTGCTCGGCGCGTAAACCAGCTTGTACCGATGTTTTTTTCCAGCTTTGGCTAAAATTTAAGTAACCGGCGTTAATGTTTTCGGTGTATTTGTACAGGTTGGTGCGGCCTTTATCAACCACCCAGTTGCCATTCAGTACCGAATCGGTACGCAGATCATTATTGGTGCCCACGTAGCTGAATTTCATACCAGCTTCCAGTTTCATGGTTTTACCTAATGGGTTGGTATAATCGGCTTTGTAAGTAGCAATGTTAATTTTGGTAGGCAGGCTGTTCCTTAACAGCGAACCATATTTTAAGGTAGTACCATCGGCCTGAAAGTAATTGTTAGCGTAATTGTTGCTTTGTTGGTTCCAAAAGTTAGAGTAATCGGCATCCATAGTTAACTCTTTGCCTAGGGTATCAAAAACAATATGATTGTTAATATTAGCTGCAATATTATTGTAACGTTCTATGGATGCATTATTAGTAGTAGTTACCGCGCTTCTTACATTTTGATTGCCGCTAATTAAGGTATTATTAAAGGTATTGCCATCAAAGGAAGAGTTATATCCGGTTACCTGTACGCCCAGAGTATTAGTTTTGCTCAATTCATAATCGGCACCCAATTTATAGTTATGTGAATTACGGTTGCCCAAAATATCGGTAGATTCATTGAAGAAAGTGTTAACACCAGCGTCGTTAATGGTACGGTTAAGCATTAAATCCTGCGGGCGTTTATTATTAGTATAGCTGTAGTTACCAAATATGTTCACCTTACCATCTTTATGGTTCATGTTTAAAGAAGTATTGGCCTTGTGGTTTTGACCATAGCCCGCACCTGCAGTAAAGCTGCCATTGGTACCGGCACTCCGGTTCTTTTTTAATTTAATGTTGATGATCCCTGAATTACCTGCCGCATCGTATTTGGCCGAAGGGTTGGTAATAATTTCTATAGATTGGATAGTGTTGCCGTCAGTTGAGCGTAGCAGGCTGGCCAACTGGGCCGATGAAAGGTAGGTTAATTTACCATCCAACATTACGGTAACACCTTGTTTGCCTTTCAGGCTAATGTTATCGTCTTTATCAATGGTTACGCCCGGTGCCCGTTCTAAAATTTCCATAGCCGAGTTTCCTGCGGCCAGTACGCTATTTTCTACGTTAATAACAGTACGGTCTATTTTACGCTCAATTAATGGTTTGGTGGCTACTACGCTTACCGCTTTTAAGTTGTTGGTGGCCGGTACCAGTTTTAATACAGGGATACTAACAGTAGCATTTGCAGCAACGGTAACGGGGCCGCTAATGCTACTGTTATAACCAATAATGGTTGCTTTAATTAAATAGGTGCCGGGGGTAACGCGCTCAATGCTGTAATGGCCGGTTTCGTTGCTCAAGCTACTTTTTATAACAGTTGAGTCTTTAGCTTTCAATAAACTAACGGTTGCATAATCGGCTGGTTTGCCGGTTTCGGTAACTAACGAACCGGTTATTTTACCAGGTTGTATAGCAGTTTGAGCCTGCACGGTACCCAAGCCACAGGCAAAGCTTATAAGGGCTAATATTTTATAGGTGATCGATTTCATGGTGGTTAGGATTTAATGAAGTGTAAAATTTGGGCAATAGCAATCCACTTAAAGATTTTCGGTCTTTTTAAAATTGTTAAACTTATTTGTTCTTGATTTTTAGCCTGCCTGTACGAACAGGCTATTTATTGTTATTTAGTAGTAAGATGCAAAAGGGAGGGGTGTGGTTACACAAAAATTGAAATATTTTTATAAAAAGTATTTTTTGTGTGCTAAATATCAGTAACAATATACCTTATATATAAGGTACAAAAAACGGCATCTTTACCGGGGTGAAAATTAGCACCCCGCCCGTAAAATCATGAACAGTTATGCGGGCGGGGTGTAACTCTTATATTTATTTTTTGCGTGGCGATATAATTTTTCGGGTGGTAACCACTACTGTAGTGTCAATTTTCGATACCGTGTCAACAGTAGTAGTATCAATAAGGGTACTTTCAGCTTCAGCCTCATTGTTGTCGTCATTGTCTTTAGCAAAGGGGCATTTTAAACCTTCATCTGTCATTACAAAAGGTGCCGTGTCGGAACTGGAATGGTTCCGCTTGCCCGGCGAACAATCATCTATATCCAGATAATTGCTGATATACTGATTCACCTTATGGTTCACCACAATGGTAGCATTTAACGGAATGCGCAACGTAAGCCTTACTTCCTCGTTATGCCACTGGTTTTTGTTTAGGCGGCGCAACCTGGTATCGAACCTTAAAACAGAATCCTGCTGGTTAAATACATAGCGGGTATTGCGTGCATTACTTAACGCATTTTCATAACTGGAACCACGTGAGGTAAATTCTTCAACCAATACAGGATAAGCCACATCCGATCTTTCAATATCGATATTCATATTGCGTTTATCTATGCCGCCGTTGTTGTCATCATCGGTAATTACCATATTTTTAAACCTGGTCTTAATATTGAGGCGAGAGCTGTCTTCGGCAGTAAGAAACATGGTTTCGTTCATTTGTAGATAATACACTTGCTTGGCGTTCGGCTTTATATTGATGGTTTGCGTAAACCCGGCCGATTCCCTGAACTCCACTGCCACGCGCGATCCGTGGTATATAAATATCACTAACGCGCTGATCCATATAATAAGGAGTGTAAACCCGGCCGAGCGGTTTAACGAAGTGGTGTTAAATACAGCACTGGCTATGGTTACAATTAGTGTTGTTAATGGTATAATAGCTAATAGCGCAACAGCAGCCATTACCTGGTTAACAAAGCGATAATTAAAAAAATTATCGGGTAGTGAAAAATAGGGTTCGCCAAATACCCAGGTTGCTACCAGGGCTACAATAACGGCTATTACACCGCCAATACAAGAAAGGATAATGGCAATACCCAATAATTTAACGATTACTTTACCAGATCCCTTAATAAATATACCCAGGTGATGGAAGAAGTCGCTGATAAAGTCGCGTGTTCTGTAAACCAATGGCCTTGCTTCATGGCGCAGGTCGTTTAAACGACCGCCAACCGTGCTTAGCTCCGCTTCAAAGTTGCGTTTAAAACCCTGCAAGTCTAAAGGTTCACCTTTCATGGCCATCCTATCGGCCCGGGTTGCAGCTTTAGGAATAATTAGCAGTAATATAATGTATAAAAAGAAACCTGTACCGGCTAATGTAAATGCCAGGGCAAATGCCAACCTTATCCATACGGCCTGCACATCAAAGTACTTAGCTATACCAGCGCAAACCCCTCCAATTAAATGATCATCCGGGTCGCGGAACAGGCGGCGGTTGCTGTGGCCATGCGTATAGGCAGGTTCGGCGAAGCCGGTAGGGCCGTTTTCTTCAGCAAATTCAAAATCTTTAACCGAACCCATTTGTTCAATTACCTCGGCAACATCCTGGTCAACAATGGCTTGCCTGTTTTCACGTGCTAATATCTCCGTAAACATTTCGGCAATACGGTTCTCAATATCCGTGGTGATCTCCAGGCTATCGGCCGAATTAAAAAAGTGACGTTTAACGTCGGTCATGTATTCCTTAAGCAGTTCGTAAGCCTGTTCCTCAATGTGGAATACGGTGCCATTTATGTTAATTATAATCGTTTTATTCATGATGATTGATAGTTATTAGGCTGATTAATTTCTTCCTTCAATAGAGGTTTGTACGGCAAAAGCAAGCTCCTGCCAGGTTTTATCAAGTTGGTTAAGTACGTTGCGGCCTTCGTCCGACAGTACATAGTATTTACGCGGCGGCCCCGATGTTGACTCAACCCAGTTATAACTGAGCAGGCCGTTGTTCTTTAAGCGGGTAAGCAACGGATACAAAGTACCCTCAACTACAAGCAGTTGGGCTTTCTTTAAATCGGCAATGATATCAGAAGCATATATCTCGCCTTTGGCAATAACACAGAGTATGCAATACTCGAGTATGCCTTTTCGCATTTGGGTTTGGGTATTCTCTACAAGCATAATGCAAAGATATATGTTTTGGAATGTATTATGCAATACATAGTACTAAATTTTTTAAAAAAAGTATAGAATGATTATAATCTTTAACATTTTTTAACATTTATTTTGATTATATACGAATCAATGCCTACTTTTATTAAATAACTATTAACTGATCTTATAAAAACAACATGAAGAAAATTCTACAAGGTTTTTTGTGGGTTTTGCTAATGATAGGCTCACATGCCTATGCGCAAACCCGAACTGTAACTGGGACAGTAACCAGTAAAGACGATGGTCTTCCGCTTCCTGGAGTGACTGTTAGGGCAACAGGTACCACAATTAGTACGCAAACAAATGGTCAAGGTAAATTTAGTTTAAGTGTGCCGACAACAGCAAGAGCACTTGATTTCGTTTATATTGGCTATGCTACATTAACAGGTTCAATTGATGCTAATAATACAGTTAACGTGTCTCTTTCAGCAGACACAAAGCAATTAAACGAAGTGATCGTTACTGCTGCTGGTTTAGCATCAAGCAGAAGATCACAAGGGGTAAATATTACAACTGTAAAAGCCGAACAATTGACCCAAGCTAAATCGACTACAATAGCAGGTGGTTTATTAGGTAAAGTGCCTGGTTTGCAAATTAATGGTACTACAGGTGGTACTAATCCTAACTTTCGTATAGTTTTACGAGGTGCAAGATCTTTATTAGGTACCAATGAGGCTTTAATCGTATTAGATAACGTTATTGTTCCTAATGCTGTATTAAATAACCTTAACCCTGAAGACGTTGAAGATGTGCAAGTATTGAATGGTGCCAGCGCTGCTGCATTGTACGGTTCAGATGCATCAAACGGAGCTTTAGTTGTACGTACTAAAAAAGGTAAAAAAGGACAAATTGAAGTTAAGGCGCAACAAACTATTTCGGTTGAAAATGTTGCTTTCTATCCAAAGCTGCAAAACCAATTCGGTTCAGGTTCTGATAACGATCTGCAGCTTTACCTGGGTTATGAAAATCAACAATACGGTCCTGCATTTGATGGTGTAACCAGACAATTAGGTTTGCCTGTATTGTCGGCTACCGGCCCGGTTCAGCAAGTTCCTTATTCAGCGACTAATGCTAAAAATGATTTTTGGGATACCGGTTTAACCAGTCAATCAGATTTATCGCTATCATCAGGTGATGATAAAGGTACTTTATTTATGTCTGGACAATATGTTAACACCCGTAGTGTTATGCCTAAAGATAAGTTTAATAGAGGTAATTTTCGTGTTGGCGGAACGCGTAACTGGACTGATAAATTGTCAAGTCAGTTTTCGGTAGGTTATACTCAAAACAGGTATGATCAAACTACACAAACTGCCGGTATTTATGGGCAGGTTTTAGCTACTCCTGCACAAGCACCACTTACCAGCTATCAAGACTGGCAAAATGACCCATTTGCTAATCCAAATGGCTATTACAATGCTTACTTGCAAAATCCATATTGGACAATCGATAACTACCGTGAAAAAATCAGAAATGATTATTTGACAGGTAGTGCCGATTTGAAATTTTCACCGGTAAAATGGATGGACCTGACTTACCGTTTAGGTTTCTCTACCCGTAACGTTTCAAGTAAATCGTATAGCGATAAGTTTGCTTTTAGTGATTATGCTAAAAGTCAACCAGAAACTGCAGGAACTTACAAGCGTGTTGATATAGTGGGTGGTGTAACTGATGCATCATCATACAATACCCGTATCACTAACGAAATACAAGCCAGCTTCAGAAAACAAGTTAGCGACTTTAACTTCAATTTAGTTGTTATTGGTAACATGCGTCAAGATAGGTCTAAAGCTTTAGATGCGTCAGTAAGCGGTTTGGTACAACCTGGTTTATTTAATTTAGGTAACAGCACTAACCCTCCAACAGCTGGGGAAGCCAACTATCTGTATCGTCAACAAGCAATATCTGGTTTATTAACAATTAAATACAAGGATTACTTAACAGTTAATGCCAGCGGCCGTAACGATTGGGATTCAAGATTGATTAAAGACAACCGTTCTTTCTTCTACCCAGCTATTAACGCTGCATTCATATTAACAGACGCTGTTGATTTCTTTAAAAGTGTTAAACAGTTGGATTACATTAAATTGCGTGGAGGTTATGCTAAAGTAGGTTTAGTTAATACTGGTGCAACCGGATTTGGCGCTTATCAGTTGCAGTCAACTTTCAGTCAAGGTTCGGGTTTCCCATACAATGGTTTAGGTGGTTTAACTTTAGACAACCGTACAGTATCGAACAACCTTACACCTGAGTTTACAAAAGGTTACGAAGTTGGTATTGATGCGGGTTTGTATAGCAACCGTATTGTTGCAAATGTAACTTATTATGATAACACGACTACTAACCAAACCGTAACTGCACCGATTTCAAATACAACTGGTTACACTACTTTTTTGGTAAACGGTGGTAAAACAAGTGGTAAAGGTTTAGAAACTAATTTGAGCTTAACTCCGGTTAGAACTAAAGACTTTGAATTAACTGTTGGTGCAAATTACAGCCATTACAATAACAAAACTATAGAATTATATGCAGGTTTACCTAACATTGCTATTGCCAGCTACACCGGTGGTGCAGGTGCTTATGCAATTGCAGGCCAGCCTTTACCGGTTATTCAGGCAAGACAGTATGTACGTGACCCACAAGGTCGTATAATAGTTAACTCTGCAACTGGTTACCCTTCCGGTACAAGTACAACAGGTTTATTTGGTAGTTCAGCACCAACTGACATTATAGGTCTAACATTAAATGCGAACTACAAAGGCCTGAACTTATCTGCAGTTGGTGAGTACAGAGGTGGTTATAATGTTTACAATAGTGTAAGTACAGGTTTTGATTTTTATGGTTCAGGATTAAATACTGTAGCATACAACAGACAGCGTTTCGTTATACCTAACTCATCTTATTTAAACGCGCAAGGACAATATGTCGCTAATACCAACATTACAGTTAGAGATGGTGGTGCTGCATATTGGACTATAGCCGGACCAAGAACTGCAATTGATGAAAACTATGTAACTAATGGTGCATTTTGGAAAATAAGAGAAATTACATTGTCTTATACCATTCCACAATCGTTATTAAGCAAGTCAAAATTCATCCGTTCGGCTAAAATTAGTGCTCAAGGACGTAACCTATTCATTTTCTTACCTAAATCTGCTGTTTATACAGATCCTGAATATAGCGCTGGTGACGGTACAGGAACAGGTAATGGTGTTGGTTTAAATAGTACAAACACACCTCCGCCTTCACGTTATTTCGGCGGAACACTGTCATTAACATTTTAAGAGATATTAATATGAAAAAAATATATAGTTTTTTAATAATTACGGTTGCAGCGATTACGGTATCGTCTTGCAATAAGTATTTGGACATTAATTCTGTTAACCCAAATACCGCAACTACAGCTACGCCCGAACTGGTATTACCTCAGGCAATAACAGCGGTTGCTGGTCAAAACTTTGCTTTTAACTTATATGGTGCACAAACTGTAGGGCAATTGGCTAACGGTGGTGGTGTAAGTGGTTGGGGAGCAATTATCTCTTATAACTATGTTAGTACCGACCAAACAGGTTTATTTAACAACAGCTACAATACAGCTACTGATATTCAGTATGTTATTGATCAAACCGATGGTAAAGCTAATTACGCTAACCTTAACGCATCAGCTAAAGTGTTAAAAGCGTTTGTCTTTCAACGTTTAGTTGATCAATACAATGATGTACCTTACACAGAAGCAACGAAAGGTTCGGCATTTGTTACACCAAAGTATGATAAAGCTACGGACATTTACAAATCATTAGCTGATTTGTGCGATGCAGCAGTTGCCACTATGACTACCAGCCCTGCCGGAACTGCTGATGCAGTTTTTAGAACAGCGGATGTAATGTTTGCAGGAGATAAACTTAAATGGCAAAAATTAGCTCAAACCATTAAACTGCGATTAATTTTAAGAGCTGGTAGTAAAGTAACTTTCACTAATACTACGTTTAATACCACCATAGGATTTTTGGAAGATGATGCTATTGTTAACCCGGGTTATGCTAAAATTAGCGGTAAACAAAACCCAACCTGGAACTCTTTTGCCTACACTTTTGCTAATGCGCAAGCTGCAGGTAGTACACAATACGTACCCACACCGTATGTATTAGGGTTTTTCAATGGTGATAAAATTAATGACCCTCAAAGAGGTTATTTGTACTACAAAAATGGTACTGTACCGGTAACTACGCCTACAGCAAACAAGTATCCAACACCTGTGAATCAGTTGGGTAGCTTATTGGCAACTGCCGGACGTGGTCAAACTCCAAACTCATGGTTTAGAGGTACAAATGTTACCGCTTATGATCAAGCTGGTATTTTTAAAGGCTTTGATGCTGGTCAGCCGATATTTTTAGCTGCTGATAGTTATTTCTTACAAGCAGAGGCTGTTATCAAAGGTATAATACCTGGCAATGCTAAAACATTATTTGATAATGGTATTTTAGCTTCATTCAGATACTTGGATAAAAATGCTGCGGGTGTTGTTGCTGGAAATTTTCCAGGTACTACAACTCCAAGAAATCCTGGCTCACTTACAGGTGGAACAGGTGCTGGTGCTCCATACCAAGGTGAAATAGCTAAATATAAAACTGATAATTCTACTAATTATTTAGTTAATTTTGATTTGGCCACTACACCTGCACAACAATTGGAAGCTATAATTACTCAAAAATATATAGCGCTTAACTTTTTAATGGGTGATGAAGCTTGGAACGAATACAGAAGAACTGGTTATCCTGCTAATAATTTTGTTAGCGGAGCAGATCCTATTTTTACTTTCAATTCAATTGTTGGCGAATCAACTGCACCAGACCGTTTACCTGCACGTTTATTATACCCTAACACAGAGTTTAATTACAACGCTGCAAATATTCCAACTGTTGATAAGTACACTTCAAAGGTTTTCTGGGCAAGATAATCTGTATGTTATTAATTTAATACTAAAGAAAAATGAAAAAAATCATAAAAAGTTTAACCCTACTGCTTACTGTAGCTGTCCTTTTTAGCTCTTGCTTAAAATCAGAGACTATCATTGGCCCTGATTCACCGGGTTCTGTTGGAGCTATTATAGAATTTGATAACCCGGAATTTATCGCAGCAAGTTCGGGTTCAGTTGCTGTGCCATTATCGCGTTATGAGTTTTTAACGTTGAAAACAGGTAATAAAGTACACATTGATGTACAATATAGTGGTACTGGTAAACCAGCACCAAGTGATATTAGTGTTGGTATTACAACTGATCCCACCGCTTTAACGGCACATTTGTCTACAGCACAAGCTAACAAACCAACTTTTGTGCCTTTGCCGGCAGGTTTGGTTACATTGCCTACAGCAGTAACTATCCCTTCAGGTCAAATTAAAGCCGGTTTTGATATTACTATCACAGATCAATTTGTAGCTAACACTACCTATGCCGTAGCCCTTAAAATTGCGTCTGCAAGTGCAGGTACGATCAGCGGTAACTTTGGTACTATTGTGGTAGCTCTAAAAAGAGTTCCTTAATAATTAATAATTTAAGTACAAGGGGCTGTGTTATAAACGCAGCCCCTTTTTTTTATCAGTAATTTATTCCCCCTCCATTCCTTCCGGGTCGTGCTCCTTCTTTAACTGATCTAACGATAGATTAGTAGTTCCGCCCATATTTTCTTCAATCTCCTCAATGTCTCCCTGAGTAGTTAAAGGAGGTCCGGTTTCTCCGGTTGGCGTTGCAGTTCCTGCATCTATATTCTCAGCTTCGTTACTCTCGCGTTCGTTCGCAAATTTTTCTTGTTCGTCGGCATTAAACTTGGCAGCATCGGCATTACCGGCATCCTGCATCTTGTTATTATCTGTGTCTAAAAAATCTTCCCGATCATTTAAACTATTATTGTTTTCTATTATCGCGTTTAAAAGGGTTTTATAACAAATCACGTTGTTATGACCCTGGCTTTACTTTTAGTTATATTGATGGCTTGATGTTTGAACATTTATTTGAAATAAGTAAGCGGTAATTAAACCGTGCGCCATTTGCATAGTCAAATCTTCAAATCAACAATAAGAGCTGGTCGGTTGGCCAACTATATACTCATAATATACATGAAAAAATTTAATAAATATTTACTCTGCCTGGGATTAAGTGCCTTAACCACGCTCTCCCTCATGCATACAGCCGATGCGCAACGCGGAGGCGGTGGTTCACGTGGCGGAGGCGGCTCGCGTGGCGGAAGTGGTGGTGGTTTTGGCGGGTCACGAGGCGGAGGTTTTCAAAGCGGGGGGTCTTCGGGCCGTTCGGGCGGAAGCTTCTCACAACGTGGAAGTTCGGGCGGCTACAGTGGTGGAAACCGTGGGAGCTATACCCAGCGTGGCAATGCTAATCAAGGTCGTCAAAGTTATGGTATAAGGCCAAACACCGGCAACCGTTCTGCCAGCATACAACGTGGCAGTATTAGTGGTAGCCGTGCTTATACCGCACCAAGAGGCAACTACGGCTCTTCGAGAGGCAGTTATGGTTCATTACGTGGAGGCAATAATAGCTACCGTGGTAATTTTGGCCGTCCGGGTTATTACGGTCGCCCTGGTATTGGCGGTCCGGGTCGCGGGAGTTATTTTAGCGGTCGTCCTTATTATCGTGGTGGTGTACGAGGCTATTATGGCCGTCCATATAGCGGGTTTTATCATAACTACCGCGGTTATTACAACAGTTATTATTACCCGCGCATTGGTTTAAGTATTGGCGTGTTACCATTTGGCTATTATCCGTTTAGTTGGGGCGGTAATCCGTATTTTTACAGCAACGGGTATTATTATCAGCAATACAATAATCAATATACGGTTGTTGAGCCTCCAATAGGTGCCGAAATTAACCAGTTACCTGATGATGCCGAAGAAATTACGATTGATGGTAAACAATACTATGAATCGAACGGAGTGTATTACCTGCCCGTTACCAATGGAAGCGGACGTTTGGTGTACCGCGTTGCCGGAAAAGATGGTGAGTTAAATACCGATGGTGCACAGTTAACCGGTAATGATAACAACAACTTACCGCAGGTAGGTGATGTAATTGACGAGTTGCCAACTGACAGCCGCAATGTAACCATTAACGGCGATAAGTATTATGTAACCCCAGATGGCGTGTACATGCACGAGCAGCGTGATAGCACTGGCAAAAAGATTTACGTGGTAACCGGTGTGCCCGATGAAGACCAGGATGAAGATAATTAATAAATAGTGATAGTGATAGTTTTTTTGAGGGGTGTAACTAAGCTGCGCCCTTTTTTATGTGCTATATAATTTTTTGGTTAGTTGAAACAATTACAACTAATAATGAACAATATTATAAACAATTATTGCTACATGTCATCTTAATAAGATATAGTACTCTCTAATCTATTAGCTTATAACTTACATAGTTAAAAACTATATAACATCCTATTAATTGATAAGATTAGGTATAGTTAGCTGGCCTATTACAATTATATAAGTAAAACGATAAATATAAACCAACTACAATATCAACAACGAAGAAACAGTAGGTCAGGTGCCGATCAGCATATTCAGGATAAAATGGTAGAGAACTTTACCAAACCTGATGTAGAATATGGCACACGTTTAGTTGGAGGATTGAACGCTGCTGCTGCAGTGAAAAATGCTCCCGCAATTGGTAGACGCACAGCCCATACAGCAGAAGCCGTATAACAAGTTGAAGATGTAGCTCAAAACAATAAGCCATGTTAATAAAATTAATAAGTGATATAATGAACGCCTGCAGATGAAACTTGCAGGCATTTTTTTTATCTATATGTTACATTAGGTATGTGTTGTACGTATAGGTTAAAAAAAGCCATATCATGAAAAGTAACATCAAGTTTATATTAGCGATACTAATGTTATTAACAATTTCTTGCAAAAAAGACAAAGTTGAAACTATAGAACTAACAGGCACATGGCGACTTAATGAAAGCTACATAAATTCAGGTGGCGGCACAGTACGCACCATAGTTGACAAAGAGCCTTTTGAATTTATACAGTTTAAAGAAAATGGAGATTTTAACGGTGCCATTGTATATAAAGAATACAAGACTTATAAAATCAAAGACTCCACAATAGTTATATTAACTAAAGCAGATAACACCACTCAAAGCTATAAGTATATTATAGAGCGCGGCACACTCACTTTAAGCCCAGTGGAGCCTATTCTTTGCATTGAAGGTTGCGGTAACAGCTTTAGCAGGGTGTTTATGGATTAATACACCTCCACCCCAACACCAATTTCGCTTAAAATATCAACCGCCTGCACCACACTGGTTACACCTTCAATGCTAATACGCAACGTATTCTTCACCTCTTTCATATTCACTTTACGTGGGTTGTTCTTCACAAAGTTAAGCACTTGCATAAACGCTACCGATTCAAAGTAAGCCGATTGTTGGTTGGTCAAAAAATAACCTCTCAACACATTCTTTTTTAAGGAGATTTTTTCGAAGCCAATGGCCTTGCCCAACCATTGCAGGCGCAAGGTATCAAACAGGTCGTTCACCTGCCGCGGAATGGGGCCAAAGCGGTCGGCCAGTTGGCGCTCGAAAGCGGTAAGCTGGTTTTCGTTTTCCAGTTTAGAGAGTTCCGAATACAAGTTGTAACGCTCGGTTAAGCTGGTCACATATTCGTTAGGGATCAGGATCTCCAGGTCGGTATCTATCTGCGTAAAACTGATGAATGGCCTCGGTTTATCATCCTGAAACACATCTTTAAATTCGTCTTCTTTCAGTTCCTGTATGGCTTCATCTAATATCTTATGATACATTTCAAAGCCTATTTCGGCAATAAAGCCGCTTTGCTCGGCACCCAAAAGATTACCGCTACCACGGATGTCCAAGTCGCGCATGGCTACGTTAAAGCCGCTGCCTAAATCGCTGAACTCTTCAATGGCGCTCAGGCGTTTACGTGCTTCGGATGTTAAGGTAGATAGGGGAGGACTCAGCAAATAACAAAATGCTTTTTTGTTGCTTCGGCCCACACGTCCACGCATCTGGTGCAAATCGCTCAGGCCAAACATGTGGGCGTGATTAATAATGATGGTATTGGCGTTCGGGATATCCAAACCAGCCTCTATAATGGTGGTAGCCACCAAAACATCGTACTCGTTGCTTACAAACTTCAGCATCACATCTTCCAGGTCGTCGCCCTCTAACTGACCGTGGGCTATACCTATACGTGCTTTAGGAACCAGTTTACGGATCATGCCGCCTAATTGTGGCAAATCGGCTACGCGGTTATGGATAAAAAAAATCTGTCCGCCGCGTTCAATTTCATACTCTACCGCTTCTTTAATGAGGGTATCGTTAAATACGTGTAACTCGGTGACCACCGGCTGGCGGTTAGGCGGAGGGGTTGATATGATGGATAAGTCGCGCGCGCCCATTAAGGAGAAGTGCAGTGTGCGGGGTATAGGCGTAGCCGTAAGCGTAAGTGTATCTACGTTTGCGCGCATAGCTTTTAACTTTTCTTTGGTGGCTACCCCAAACTTCTGCTCCTCATCAATAATCATGAGACCCAGGTCTTTAAACTTTACATCCTTACTTACCAGGCGATGGGTGCCAATAATAATATCCAGTTTACCTTCGGCCAGTTTGGCCAGGCTTTCTTTAATTTGTTTATTGGTTTTAAAGCGGTTAATAAAATCAACATTGCAAGGAAAACCTTTTAAACGATCGGTAAATGTTTTATAATGCTGCGCTGCTAAAATGGTAGTAGGCACCAATACGGCCACCTGCTTACTATCGGCAACGGCTTTAAACGCCGCACGAATGGCCACCTCGGTTTTACCAAAGCCCACATCGCCGCAAATAAGGCGGTCCATAGGGTGGGGCGATTCCATATCTTTTTTGAAATCGGCTGTAGCTTTTTCCTGGTCGGGCGTGTCTTCGTAAATAAAGCTGGCCTCCAGCTCGGTCTGTAAATAACTATCGGGCGAAAAAGAATTACCGTGCTGCGCCTTGCGTACCGCGTACAGTTTAATCAGGTCGCGGGCAATGTCTTTAACTTTTTTTTTTGTGGTTTTTTTCAACCTTTCCCAGGTATCGGTACCCAGTTTATTCATTTTAGGCACCGAGCCCTCCTTGCCGCTAAATTTGGAAATCCGGTTCAGGGAGTTAATGTTCACGTACAGCAGGTCGTTATCGGCGTATATCAACCTGATCATTTCCTGCATTTTGCCACTTACCTCCACTTTTTCGAGGCCGGCGTATTTACCAATACCATGATCGATATGGGTTACGTAATCACCGGGTTTCAGCTCACGCAGTTCTTTAAGGGTAATGGCTTGTGTGCGCTGGTAGCCTTTACGCAATTTATATTTATAATAACGGTCAAATATCTGATGATCGGTGTAACAGGCCAATTTTTGGTCCCGGTCTATAAAACCTTCGCGTATGGATACATGCACAGGTGTAAATTTTACCGTTTTATCCAGGTCTTCAAAAATGGCGTATAAACGTTCTACCTGCTTTGTGCTGTCGGTAAAAATGTAATTCTCAATTTTCTCAGTTTCGTTATTTTTAATGTTATGAATAAGCAGCTGAAAGTCTTTATTGAACGATGGCTGCGGCTTAATTTCAAAGTTAAAACTATGATCGGGCGTGTAAAAAAACTGCTTGCCAAATTCTATCAGCGCAAAATCATGAAGCTGATCGGCTATCATTTTCTCGTCGGTAAAGGCGTATTTAGGATCTATCCAATCGGGGTTCTGATTCTTTTCGTCGGCGCTTAAAGCTTTCCATAACTGGTTGGCTTTTTTGTGCCCATCTTTAATAATATCCAGTGTAAACTGTACATCGCGGATCCAAACCTGGGTATTGGCTTCTATATATTCCAGTATAGAAATATTGTTTTCGGTCAAAAATTTAGACTGCACATTGGGTACAATGGTAACCGATTTCACCTTTTCGGCCGAAAGCTGACTCTCGATCTCGAACGTACGGATAGATTCGATATGGTCGCCAAAAAACTCTACCCGGTAAGGTA
Source organism: Mucilaginibacter terrae (assembly GCF_042679325.1). Lineage (GTDB taxonomy): Bacteria > Bacteroidota > Bacteroidia > Sphingobacteriales > Sphingobacteriaceae > Mucilaginibacter > Mucilaginibacter terrae. The sequence goes on along the minus strand of NZ_JBHTMJ010000017.1, from coordinate 71,560 downwards.
AATCATGCGAAAACGAAAAAATGTCTACAATACCCCCGCGTATAGAGAACTGGCCGGGCAAGTACACAAAATCTACCCGTTCAAAATCGTACTCAATTAAAAATTCGTTAATGAAATCGATGCTGAGTTTATTGTTAACCGAAATTTCGAGTGTATTTTTTTCGAGGGATGAACGGTCTATTACCTTTTCGGCAATGGCTTCGGGATAGGTCACAATAATCTGGCCGTACTCGGTGGAGTGGTTCAGTTCATTTAATACCTCGGCGCGGGCCAAAACGTTGCTGCTATCGGGCTGGGTAAACTCAAAAGCTTTACGGTAACTGGATGGGAATAAAAGCACTTCCTTCCCGGTTAGGTTTTCAATATCGGCTTGGAAATAACTGGCTTCCTCCCGGTCGGGCAAAATAAAAAGCTGGTGTTTGTGCTGTAAAAAATACAATGCTACCGCCACGGTGGCATCGCTCGATCCTACCAATCCACGCAATTGTACGCGTGGGTTTTTGGAACTATTAAGTGCCTGAGCCAATCCCGTTACCCGTTGGTCGGTCTTGTATCTTTCTAATATATCGCGAATATTCAAAACAGTGCAAATGTAAGCAAAAAAGATGCCTGAAAGGCAGAGTCAGGAGTCAAGAGTACAGAGTCAGGAGCTTTTATCTGTATTCTTTACTCTGTACTCTTGTTTCTGCAAAACAAAACATTCGTTTTATTCCTTTTATAAAATATTACTGATATTAAATACATCAACTTAACCAATAATAGCATGAAAAACGCAGTTCAATCAGGATTAATTATAGGAATTTTAAGCGGGCTATGGCTGTTTATGATGCGCTGGGCCGGCTATACCACATTTAACGACCAGGTTGCACCTATTGAATATGTATCGATAGCCATACCCGTACTTGGCTTGTTTTTAGGCCTAAAGAGCTATCGCGATAAAGACCTGGAAGGCAAAATGGGCTTTTTGGAAGGCTTGGTGCAAAGCTTAAAAATATTATTAATCGGTGGTATTATAGCTGGTTTTGCTGGCTTTATATACACAAACTATGTTGAGGCAACTAATAACCCACGCGATTTTTCGGGACGTTTATTTGGTGCCCTGCTTATTGGTGTAATATCAGCATTGGCTTCAACGTTGTTTTTGATGAACAAATCAAACCACAGTTTAGATTAAAAATCGTACCTTATAAGTTAAGCCCTGGAATACCATCCAGGGCTTTTTTTGTGGCGCAAAATCAGTTTGGCAAATTGTAACAATTGAAACTTTACAACGTCCTAACATTATAAAGCAAATTACTATCTTTATCTGCAAACTTAAATCACCATGCAACAAAACCCATTTTTTGTTCTTCCGGGTATTACCCCCGAAGAATTAACTTACTTACAGCAAGCCACTGCTGGTTTAACCGACGAGCAGTTGAATAACTTCCGGTTTATTTACCAGGGTAAACGCCGTAACCCAAGCGATATATTGTTGTTTACGCTGTTAGGTTTTATAGTAGTTGCCGGCGTGCAACGCTTTGTGGTTGGACAAATTGGTATGGGGATACTTTACCTGCTTACCGGTGGTTTTTGCTTCATAGGTACCATTGTAGACTTAATTAACCATAAAAGCATTGCCAACGATTATAACAAAGATATGGCCTACGAAACCATGCAGATTGTAAAAATGTAAGCCCCTCCCAAACCTCCCCGGGAGGGAGGGCATTAAGAGTCTTAATATACACTTTTTAACTATAAATTTATTAAGCCCTCCCTCCCGGGGAGGGTTTGGGTGGGGCTATGAAATTATACGAATTAACTTCTTACCTCGAAAGTATAGCCCCGCTGGCTTACCAGGAAGAGTACGACAACTCGGGCCTTATTGTGGGCAACGCTAACCAGGAAATTAGTCAGGCGCTTATCTCTTTAGACTGTACCGAGGCTATTGTGGACGAGGCTATTGCAACTGGTTGCCAAATCATCATATCGCATCATCCCATAGTTTTTAAAGGACTAAAAAAGTTTAACAGCAAAACTTATGTAGAGCGGGTAGTGGAAAAAGCCATTCGCCATAATATAGCCCTGTACGCTATCCATACCAATTTAGATAATGTGATGGATGGCGTAAACGCGAGGATATGCCAGGTGCTGGGCTTGAAAAATGCCCGCACTTTATCGGCTAAAAACGGATTGCTTAAAAAGCTGATCACCTATGTGCCGTTAAGCCACGCCGAAACGGTACGCAACGCCCTGTTCAATGCGGGAGCAGGCAACGTGGGCAATTACAGCGAGTGCAGTTTCAACACCGAAGGAACGGGTACCTTCAAAGGCGGAGAAAATACCAAACCTTACGTAGGCCAGCCGGGACAGCAGCATCAGGAAACCGAAACCCGGATAGAAACCATTTACCCGGCTCACCTGCAAAGCAAGATATTAATGGCATTGTTCCTCAATCACCCTTATGAGGAGGTGGCTTATGACCTGTACACGCTAACCAACCAAAACCAGCGGGTAGGAGCGGGGATGATTGGCGAATTGGATATGCCGGTTACCGAGCATGATTTTTTGGGTCATGTAAAAACCCGCATGCAGGCCGCTGTAATACGCCATACCGAACTCACTGGCAAACCGGTAAAAAAGGTAGCCGTTTGCGGAGGATCGGGCGGGTTTTTATTAAAGCAGGCCATAGCCGCCGGAGCCGATGTTTTTGTGACCGCCGACTACAAGTATCACGAGTTTTTTGATGCCGAAGGGAAAATTGTAATTGCCGACATCGGACATTTTGAGAGTGAGCAATTTACACAGCATTTATTGTATGAAATAATACGGGAAAAATTTAGTACTTTTGCCGTCCGTTTAACAGAAATTAATACAAACCCCATAAAATATTTTATTTGATGGAACAAACCATAGAACAGAAGCTTAAAGCTTTATTTGACCTGCAAACAGTTCATACTAAAGTCGACAAAATTCGCCAGATCAGAGGCGAACTACCCATGGAAGTAGCCGATTTAGAGGATGATGTAGCCGGTCTGGAAACCCGCATCCAAAAAATAAAAAATGAACTGGATGATTTAGAAGATGAAATTGTAACCCGCAAAAACCTCATCCGTGATGCACAGGCCAATACTAAAAAGTATGAAACCCAGCTTAACGAGGTGAAGAACAACCGCGAGTACGATGCTATTTCAAAAGAAATTGAAATTCAGGGACTGGACATACAGGTAAGCGAGAAAAAAATCAGGGAGTTTGGTTTTGAGATCACTTCAAAAACCCAGATTTATGATAAGGCCCTGGCCGACCTGGAAGCACGTAAAAGCGACCTGGATGCTAAAAAAGCAGAATTGGGAACTATTACTGCCGAAACCGAGAAAGAGGAAAATGAATTAAATATTCAGGCTGAAAAAGCTACTCAAAACATTGAAGAACGTTTACTCATCGCTTACAACCGTTTGCGTGAAAACGCGAAGAACGGTTTAGCCGTAGTAACTATTCAGCGCGATTCTTGCTCAGGTTGCTTTAACCAAATTCCGCCTCAACGTCAGTCAGATATTCGTCAGCGTAAAAAGATCATTGTTTGCGAACATTGCGGTCGTATTTTAGTTGATGAGCAAATGGGTGTTGAAGAAGAACAAACTGCATAATCTGCTTTTTAAATAAATAGATATCAGGCGCCTCAAAAAGGCGCCTTTTTTGTGATGGCTAAATATTTTTCGTTTCTCGTTCTTTTTATATTAACCGGCACGGTTGCCCGGGCTAATTTTGATATAAACGCCAACTGTACCCAGGCTTATAAAAATATATTGAGCTTTAAGCTTAAAGCCGCCCGCGAACTGATAGATGGTGAGAAAGCTGCGCACCCGCAAAATAGCTTTACCCTGCTGCTCGATAATTATTACGATTACTTTTGGATGCTGAGCACCGAAAGCAAGGCCGATTATGACCGGCTGAAAGGCAACAAATCGGCCCGGTTAGATAAGCTGGATGATGAGGACGAGGCATCGCCGTGGCGTAATTTTGCACTGGCCCAGGTACACCTGCAATGGGCTTTGCTCAACAGTCGCTTTAACGATAATACCACGGCCGGCTTTGCCATTAATAAAGCGTACCGTTTATTGAACGAAAACAACAAAAAGTTCTCCACGTTTTTGCCCGATGATATTCCGTTAGGCGTGATTAATGTGGCATTGGGAGCCTTGCCCGATGGTACCCTGAAAAGTGTGCTCAACGTTTTTGGGATTAAAGGAAACATCAGCAACGGTATAAACTTATTGCAAAACGTAACGGCGCATTTGCCGCAGTCTAACTATGCTATGTTTTACGATGAGGCCGTGTTTTATACCACTTACCTGCAAACCGATGTAGTGAACGATGTGCAGGCTTACACCAAAATGTTGCAGTACACCAGCCGTATGGATAATGCCAGTCTGCTCAAAAGCTACATACAAGGCTATGTAGCCTTGCGTACCGGCCATAGTGCCGATGCTATCAAATATTTTGGCAAACGCGCTGACGGGCCTGAATATCAATCCTACCCATACCTCGATTACCTGACCGCCCTGGCCAAAATGAACATCCTCGATGAAACGGCTAATAATTACTTTAACAAGTTCTTGCAAACTAACAAAGGCGTCAATTTTATTAAGGATACTTACCTGCACCTGGCCTGGAATGCCCTGCTTAATAGAAATCTTAAACGCTACGAAGCCTTTGCCCAATTAGCCAAAACCAAAGGCTACACCTACAACGAAAAAGACAAACGCGCCCTTACCGAACTTGCCGACCCGCCATACCATCCTAACCTGCTACGCGCGCGCCTTTGTTTTGATGGCGGTTTGTACGAAAAAGCGCTGACCTTACTTAAAGAAAAAGGTGCCGAAAACTATCCTACCGTGCATGATAAGGCCGAATATTATTACCGCTTAGGCCGGGTATATGATGCCTTGCAGCGCGATAGTAATGCCTTGAACAGTTACCAGCAAGCTATTAACATTGGCAAGGGCACCAGCTTTTACTTCGCGCCAATGTCGGCCTTAAAGGCAGGAAATATTTACGAGCAGCGTAAAGATGTTGCAAATGCAACGAATTATTACAACATGGCTATTGGTTTTAAAAGCCATCAGCAGGAAAATAGTATTGAGCAAAAAGCTAAAGAGGGGTTGAAGCGGTTGAAGTAAAGCCCCTCCCCAGCCCTCCCCGGGAGGGAGGGGGATATAAAACAATGTTATTGCGAGGAGCGATAGCGACGTGGCAACCGCACGCTTGCATATTTAAACGCGTGCGGTTGCTGCGCTACGCTCGCAATGATATGTTTGATACGATTGATTACTCCGCTTGATCCTTCGGCTCCGCCTTAGGCCTTACGCCACGTTTGTAAATAATTAAGCCGTTTAAAAAGTTACGCAGTATTTGGTCGCCGCAGGGCTTAAAGTTGGGGTGATCGTCGGCACGGAAAATAGCGGTGAGTTCGGTTTTGGTGATGCGGAAATTGGCCAGGTCTAAAACCTTTACAATATCATCGTCGGTAAACTTCATAGCTACCCGCAGCTTCTTCATGATGTCGTTGTTGCTCATGGTATTTTGTATTTATCGGGATATTTCTATTTTAATTTTCTTGTTCTTTATTTTTTCGCCACGCACTAATTGTACAGTGCGTTCAATTAAATCGCGCTTAACAGCCGCGTACGATGAATTGTCTAACACCTCAATCAGGCCCAGTTCATCGCGGGTGAGTTCGCCTTTTTTTAATAACAACCCTACAATATCCACCTTGTTTATTTTATCCTTTTTACCGGCGGCAATGTAAACCGTAGCCCAGGGCGATAGTTTAGGCAAAACCGGTTCGGCCGAGAGGTCTTCCATTTCAGGGATCTCTTTCAGGTACGATGGTTTTTCATCAGATGCCATCATGAGGTAAGAAGTTCCCTTAGCATGCATCCGTGCGGTGCGGCCGTTGCGGTGTAAAAATGCTTCCTCGTTGTGTGGTAACTGGTAATGCACAATGTTTTGTATCTCAGGTATATCCAACCCACGCGATGCCAGGTCGGTAGTGATCAGGATCTTATGGCTTCCGTTCCTGAACTTTAACAAAGCACGTTCCCTATCGTCCTGCTCCATACCTCCATGAAATATACCATGCGGAATGCCCATATCCCAAAGCAGATCGCTAATGCGGTCAACGGCATCGCGGTGATTACAAAATACCAGGGTAGAGTCGCTGCCTACTTTGCATAGCAACGCAAATACCGCTTCCAGCTTATCTTCGCCTTCGGCAATTACGGCCATTTGCCTGATGTCGGGCGTTGTTGCCGCATTGGTCAAATAATCGAGCGTAATGGGTTTAGTTATGCCGGTAAATGAGGGTATGTCGTCCATTTTGGTGGCCGAGGTAAGCATGCGCTTTTTAATGGCAGGTAACTGCTTAATAATGTACGTCATATCCTCCTGAAAGCCAAACTCCAGCGCCTTGTCAAACTCGTCAAGTATCAGCGTGTGAATGGTATGGGTGCTAAAACTTTCGCGGCGCAGGTGATGGGCAATGCGGCCTGGTGTACCTATCAGTACAGCTGGTGGGTGCGAGAGGTTATTGCGTTCGGTTTTAACATCATGACCGCCATAGCAGCAATTTACCTTGAAGCCGGTGCTCATAGTTTTAAACACCTGCTCAATTTGCAAAGCCAGCTCCCGCGATGGTACCAGGATGAGGGCCTGCACGGTGGCAATATCGTTTTGCAGGTTACCTAATAAAGGCAGCAAAAACCCCAAAGTTTTGCCCGAGCCGGTTGGCGAAAGCACAATGACATCGCTTTTTTTAGCGGCGGCAAGGGCGGCTTCCTGCATGGCGTTCAACGCGGTTATTTTGAGGTTTTGAAGAGATTGCTTGATCATGGATGTATGGGATTATCGCAAAGATAAGGTAATTAAATTGGAGGTGGTTAGGACGGCATCGGCGGTGTAATTAAATGTAATTATTTGAGGTTTTATGAAGAAATATGAAGTTTATTGAAGCAGGTTTCCTCTTAATATCCTAATTTGGTACTTACCTTATCCTTATTTATGAAATTTAAGCTTACCCTACTTTTTTGTTTAACAGCTAATTTTGTATCGGCACAAGACGCTCTTTTTGCACGTCGGCTGGTTGATACTTTGACCTCATCCTACTTTTGGGGCAGGGGCTATACCAACGACGGTATGGGCAAGGCAAGCCGCTTTATTGCCGGTGAGTTTAAAAGCTACGGATTGCAGCCCATGAGCGGTAAGGACTATTTACAAAACTTCAGCTTCCCTGTAAATACTTTTCCCGGCAAAATGGAAGTGGTGCTTAATGGCGTTGCCTTAACCCCCGGCAAAGACTTTATTGTTACGCCCGATAGCCGAGGAACCAAAGCTAAAAGTGTACTTGTAAAAAAAGACAGTGTGACTTACATTAATGCTGAAAACCGCATTATACTTACTCTAAAAAACAAGCTCACCTGGTCGGTAGCGCAGGAAGTAGCCGATTATACGGGCATTGAAGTGGATGAAAAAGCGCTTAAAGATCTGCCGGCAATCATCAATTTAATATTGAGAATAAGCTGATTACCAACTTTAAAGCTGCTAACATTTGCGGCATTGTAAAAGGCACATCAAAACCCGATTCTATCCTGATGTTTACGGCACATTATGACCATTTGGGCGGCATGGGAAGCAGTACTTACTTTCCGGGCGCTAATGATAATGCCAGCGGAATAAGTATGCTGCTGGGTTTGGCCAAATATTATGCAGCCCATCCGCAGCCTTATACTATGGCTTTTATATGTTTTGCAGGCGAAGAGGCCGGTATATTAGGTTCCAAATACTTTACCGACCATCTACTGGTGCCGTTAAACAGCATCCGGTTTCTGATTAATACCGACCTGGCGGGCACTGGCAACGAAGGGATTACGGTGGTAAATGCTACCCTGCACGCCAAGGAGTTTGAGTTATTAAAGCAGGTGAATGCCAAAGGCAACTATTTAGTAAAGGTAAACTCACGTGGCAAGGCCGCCAATAGCGATCATTACTGGTTTACCGAAAAAGGCGTTCCCGCGTTTTTTATTTATACTATGGGTGGCATTAAAGCCTACCACGATGTGTTCGACATTAGCAAAACGTTACCACTAAATGAGTATAACGATCTGTTTAAACTAATTACCGGCTTTAATGCCGAATTGCTAAAGCAATAAAGTTTAATTAGTGTTGCAGAGTAAAACTCCGTAACAGAAACGGCAATTAGCAAATAGAAGATATATTTGCACCCATGATCTTCCGCTTAAATGAGCGCCTTGTATTCCCTGATCCCGAACTGGCCGACCCCGACGGATTGCTCGCCGTAGGCGGCGACCTATTGGCCGAGCGATTACTACTGGCCTATCAGCATGGTATTTTTCCCTGGTATAGCGATGATACGCCCATTTTATGGTATGCTCCCCACCAAAGATTTGTATTGTACCCTGATGAGTTGCATGTGAGCAAGAGCATGCGCCAAGTGCTACGGTCGGGTAGTTTTACCGTAACCCAAAACCAGGCGTTTGAACAAGTAATTGCCGCCTGTTCTGTGGTGCTGCGCGAAGGGCAGGACGGTACCTGGATAACCGACGATATGCAGCAAGCTTATATAAATCTCTATATGTTAGGCCATGCACACTCCTACGAGGTGTGGAAAAATAATGAATTGGTTGGCGGGCTTTATGGAGTAGATGCAGGCAGTGTTTTTTGTGGCGAAAGTATGTTTAGTAAAGTTAGCAATGCTTCTAAAATAGCCCTCATTACTTTATGCCAAAGCGCAGCTTATGATTTAATTGACTGCCAGGTACACACCGGGCACCTCGAAAGCCTGGGTGCCCGCTTTATTGATCGAAAAGCTTATTTGCACATATTACAAAGCTAATTCTATAGGTGCATCCTTAAAGCGTATCTTTGTGAAGTGAGCATTATACAACCACAAAAAGAACGCATAATATTAGGTATAGACCCCGGTACCGCCGTAATGGGCTACGGTTTAATTAAAGAAACCGGCTCTAAAATAGAGTTGATAGCCTTGGGTAGTATCAAAATACCCGGTACCACCGATGAGCACATGCTCAAATTACAACGTATTTTTGAAAAGACCGTAGGATTAATTGATAACTACCATCCCGATGCTTTGGCTATTGAGGCGCCTTTCTATGGTAAAAACATCCAGGTGATGTTAAAGCTGGGCAGGGCGCAGGGAATAGCCATAGCAGCAGCGCTTTCGCGCAATATTCCGGTGACCGAGTATTCGCCCCGTAAAATCAAACAAGCCATTACAGGCAATGGAAATGCTACTAAAGAGCAGGTTGCCGGTATGCTGCAACGCTTACTCAGTTTTAAAGAAACACCGGAATTTTTAGATGCCACAGACGGATTGGCGGTAGCGGTTTGCCATAGTTTTCAAAAGATAGCCACCGGCCGCGCCAGCAAAATCAGCTACTCCGGCTGGGAATCGTTTGTGAAGGAAAATACAAGAAGGGTAGCTTCGCCTTTGCAGATAAAGAAGAAAGAGTAGGGGAGAGACAGGAATCAAGAATACAGCGTGAAGATAGGAAACTATGTTGCAGTTTGCATCTATACTTTGAATTTTGCAGCTACCATCTATATTCCTGATTCTGCACTATTAACTTTAAAAGGGGTTATTCTTCCCTCAGCGCCTCTTTGATCTTTTCGGCTGTCGCTTCCAATTCTTCGGGGGTAAAGCTCAGTTTAGGACGCGAAAAATTCAGATCGCTTACCGAGTTCATGGGAATAAGATGAATATGTGCGTGAGGCACTTCCAGGCCTATGACCGCCACGCCAACCTTTTGGCAGGGTATAACGGTTTTCATAGCCGTAGCCACAATTTTAGCAAACAGCATTAAGCCGGTGTACAACTCATCTTCCACATCGAAAATATAATCAACTTCCAGTTTAGGTATCACCAGCACATGCCCTTCGGCCAGCGGACTAATATCTAAAAACGCTAAGTAATCAATACTCTCGGCTACTTTATAAGCCGGTATTTCGCCCGATATGATTTTGGAAAATATGGTTGACATGGTTGGTGAGTGGTTAAGTAGTGAGTGGTTGAATAGTTAAGTAGTTATTAAAATGTTGATTGGTTAAAAAGGAAGCGATAACTATTCACCACTTAACCAATCAACTATTTACTACCTACTGATCTCCATAATTTCAAATTCAATTTTGCCGGCGGGTACGGTAATTTCGGTTTTGTCGCCTACTTTTTTGCCCAGCAAACCTTTGGCTATAGGGGATGCTACCGATATTTTACCACCTTTTAAATCAGCTTCACTTTCCGAAACTAACTGGTAAGTCATGGTAGCGTTGTTTTTTAAATTTTTGATCGTCACTTTAGAAAGTGCCAGTACTTTCGAGGTATCAATCTTCGATTCATCAAGCAGGCGTCCGTTGGCTAAAGCCTCTTCCATCTTTCTTATTTTATCTTCGTGGTGCCCTTGAGCTTCTTTGGCCGCATCATATTCCGCATTTTCAGATAAATCACCTTTATCGCGTGCTTCGGCAATGGCGTTAGATATAATCGACCTGCCGGTTGTTTTTAAGTACTGTAATTCTTCTTTTAATTTTTCTAAACCTTCTTTGGTATAGTATGAAACCTCTGCCATAAAACACAATATTTTAAATAGATAATTATTAAACAGCTATCAAAAAAAACCGCCCTTCTTAATCTTAAAGAAGGACGCGGCAGCTGTTAAAAACAAACAAGACTATGAGAACTGTGATGCCTGCATAGTCTTGTCTGTGTATAAAACGAAGATAGGATATTTAAGTTTTAATATCCAAATTTTTAATTGTTAGTTTTTTTGATTCTGCGCTCGCGCGTACTACCAAATTGCAAGCCAAGCGAAATGCTATATATAGTTCTGATAGAATTTAAGTTTACGGCAAAAACGGCCGTTACAGGTACAAACCTTGAAAGTGAATTATTGAAATATTTTATTTCAATGGGAATTCCGGCAGTGCTTCTATTTTCATAAGTGTAGTCATAATTGAAAAAATGAAATGGCTTATTGCTTGGAGTTGGTATGCCTTCATTACGGTGTTCAAATCTTATGGCTGATAACCCTGCCGATACTAAAAAATAGGAAAATGGATGCCTGGTTAGTTTCTTGCCGATTAATAAAGCATATTCCTGACTATTTAAGTCGATAGCATCAGTAGTAAAATCTATAATATGATCTTGCGCACTAAATTTGCCGGTAAGCTCGTAACCATTTCTTAATAATGTGCCATTAAAATATCCATGTACACCAATGTTGCCTCCGCCTATACCAAATCCTGCCATGTAATAAAGTTTATTATGCTTGTAATAGGTCGAGTCGGATGTTTGGGCTATGCAGTTGGTATAGAGCGCGCAGATAACAAAAACACCGAACAATAAAACAGAAAACAGTTTTGATCTCGTGTGTGCTTTCATATGCTGATAAGGTTAGGTTTTATCCTACCAAGATAGTATTTTTATCTTGCTGGCCATCACCTCACTTATCTTTCTATACGATTCAAATGTCCATCCTGCTACATGCGGGCTCAATAATACTTTGCCACTGTTTTTCAGTTCATCAAACCAAGCCTGCTCACCCAGCGCCGGAAATTTTTCTACTTCCAGTACATCCAGCCCGGCACCTAAAATTTTTCCTTGTTTAATGGCATTGAGTATTGCTTGTGTTTGCACCACTTTGCCCCGTGAGGTGTTGAGTAAAAATATCGGCTTGCGAAAATGAAACAGGTACTCATCGTTTACCAAGCCCTTGGTTTCGGAGGTAAGGGGTACGTGCAAGCTCAGCACTTCACTTTGCTTTACAATTTCTTCCATGCTCACTTCGCGGGCAAAGCCATCGCTAAAACCGGTTTTATACTTATCGTAGGCAATAACATCTACCCCAAAGCCTTTAAGCTTTTTGGCAAAACTTTGACCCATGTGCCCGTAACCAATAATACCTATGGTACGGCCTTTTAATTCGTAGCCCCGGTTGGCCTCACGCTGCCACTGGCCATTACGGATCTCGGCATCACCACGGTTTAGGTTGTTCATTAACGATAGGAGCATGCCCACGGCATGTTCGCCTACGGCATCGCTATTGCCTTCGGGAGCGTTAACCAATTGTATGCCTTTTTCTTTAGCATAAGCTTCATCTATATTATCCATACCGGCACCGGCACGGGCAATAAATTTCAAATTTACAGCAGCATTAAAAAAAGCTTTATCAACCTGGAATTTGGAGCGTACTACCAAACCTGTATAATTGCCTATAATAAGTAGCACTTCATCCAGCTTAATATGCGGGCGGTAGTCACAGGTATAACCTAAAACTTCGGTTTGTTCTATGAAAATAGGGTGCAGGTCGTCAACAATGAGGATGTTATTCATTATCGGTTTGCGGTTATGCGGTTGGTTAGTTCAACAAAATCGGCTACACTCAAACGTTCGGCACGCAAATCGAGCGTGGCGTCGGTGGCCATGGCTTCTTTATTAATTAATGATGATAACGCATTGCGCAGTGTTTTACGACGTTGGTTGAAGCCAGCCTTTACTACCTGCCAAAACAGTTTTTCGTCACAGTTTAAGGTAGGGACCTCGTTGCGGGTAAGCCTGATGACTGCCGATAGTACTTTAGGTGGAGGGTAAAATACACCTGCCTTTACGGTAAACAAATATTCTACTTTATAGTAAGCCTGTAAAAATACGCTGAGTATGCCGTATTCCTTACTTCCAGGCTTAGATGCACAGCGTTCGGCTACTTCCTTTTGAAACATCCCCACCACTTCGGGCACCTGGTGGCGACTATCTAACACTTTAAATAATATTTGCGACGATATATTGTAAGGAAAATTGCCAATAATAGCAAACGGACCGGTAAATACACTGCTGAAATCCATCTCTAAAAAGTCGGCGTTAATCAAGCGCTCTTTTAACTGGGGATATTTTTTTTTCAGGAAAATATACGACTCATTATCAATATCAACAAGTGAAGTTTGGTACTCGGTTTTTTGCAGCAAAAAATCGGACAGGATGCCCATACCCGGACCAACTTCCAGCACCTGGGTGTATTTATCAGCAGGGCGCAGGCTATCCACTATTTTGGAAGCGATGTTTTTATCGGTTAAAAAGTGCTGACCCAGGTGTTTTTTTGCTCGGACTAATGACATTATATGTACTCGAATTTTTACAAATTACGTGATATTTGCGCTGGGATGGTAAACATTATTGCTTAAAATCCTTTCTTTGCATTGCTTTGGTGGTGATTACACTGATTTTAGTTGTGATTACACTGATGATAAAACATGATTATACACTGCATTTATCGCTATATTAATACGATTAATCGGTGTAATCAATAATAAGCTACAACAGAGAAATCTGTGTAATCCAGGAAATAATGAGTGAGAAATTAAAAATAGGGATCAGTATAGGCGATGTTAATGGCATCGGTCTCGAAATAATTATTAAAACATTGGCCGATGCCCGCATTTATGATTATTGTACCCCTATTGTTTACGGCCATACTAAGGTTGCATCTTTTCACCGCCGTAGCGTACAGGTACATGATCTGAATTTTAACGTGATCGATAGCCCGGCTAACGCGCATCATAAAAAAGCCAACATGATCAACTGTTGGGAAGAGGATGTGAAAATAGACCTCGGCGTATCAAACGAAACCGGTGGTAAGTATGCTTTAATATCTTTGCAACGCGCCACCGACGACCTGCTTGCCGGCTATATAGACGCGCTGGTAACCGCGCCTATCAATAAAGACAATATTCAAAGCGAAACCTTCAACTTTCCGGGCCATACCGAATATTTGCAGCAGCGTGACGGGGCAGGAGAGGTACTGATGTTTTTGGTGAGCGAAACCCTTAAAGTTGGTGTTGTAACTGGTCATATCCCGGTAGCGCAAATCTCCCAGGCATTATCGGTTGAAAAAATATTGGCTAAGTTAAAGCTGATGAACACCAGCCTGAAGAAAGATTTTTGGATCCGTAAACCTAAGATTGCCGTACTGGGCTTAAATCCACACGCGGGCGATAATGGCTTAATTGGCAACGAAGAAAAGGACATAATTATTCCGGCTATAGAAGAGGCACGCGCCAATGATATACTGGCTTTAGGGCCGTACCCGGCCGATGGTTTTTTTGCCAACGGCAGCTATATGCAGTTTGATGCCGTGCTGGCCATGTACCACGATCAGGGCTTGATTCCGTTTAAACAAATCTCTTTTGAATCGGGGGTTAACTACACGGCAGGTTTGAGCTTTGTGCGCACCTCGCCCGATCATGGTACCGCTTATGATATTGCCGGTAAAAATAAAGCATCCGAAGTGTCGTTTCGCGAGGCGATTTTTGAAGCTATACACATTGTTAAACACCGCCGCGAAACAGCTTTGCTTAACGAAAACCCGCTACAATTTAGCAAGCTAAGCCGCGACAGGGATTAATATCATCATACATCTGTTACAAACAGATGGCAATGTTTCAATATTACAGCCGTTAATATGAGGTAACAGTTGTAAATTAAGTTCGTCTACCACATAATGAATAACCAATACACTCGGGTGCGGTCAATCGACGCTTTCCGTGCGGTTACCATGTTCCTCATGATCTTTGTAAACGATCTGGAAGGGGTACCCAATGTGCCGCTGTGGCTTAAACATGCCGGCGAAAATACTGATGGCTTAGGTTTGGCCGATGTAATATTCCCCGGCTTTTTATTTATTGTAGGCCTGTCCATTCCATTCGCTTTTCAAAACCGGCAAATCAAAGGCAGCCATGTGCCTTACCGAATTATTACCCGTTCGCTGGCACTCATTCTCATTGGCTTTTTTCATGCCAATATGGAAACCTATGACGATGCCAACACGCTGTTGCCCAAACCTGTGTGGGAAAGTCTGCTTACGTTCAGTTTCTTCTTTATTTTTTTAGATTATAAAGGCACATCCAACTTAAAGCGAAACCTGTTGCGGGGCTTTGGACTGGTGCTGTTAATAGGCATGTCTTTTTTGTACAAAAGCAACGACCCTAATCATTCTGCCTGGCTGCACTTTAGCTGGTGGGGCATATTAGGGCTAATTGGCTGGTCGTACATGATGTGCGCGCTCATTTACCATTACGCTAAAGGTGTATTATGGATACAAGCCGCAGTATGGATCGTTTTTATGCTCATTAATCTCGATTTCCATTTTGGCTGGCTCGATTTTATAATGCAGTGGAAAAGTTATATATGGTTGGCCGGCAACGGTGCCATGCAGGCCTTTACTATGGCCGGTATTGTGGTATCGGTAATGTATATGCGTTTAATGCAAAATAAGGAGATGAACCTGCTGTGGCCCGGTATTATTTTGCTGGCCGTAATTTTGGCTAACCTCGGCTTTATAGTGCGTTATGTGAGCGGTGGTATTTCTAAGGCGCACGATACGCCGTCGTGGGTGTTGATCTGTACATCTATAAGCCTGGTTGCTTATATGGTGTTTTTGTTTATAGTAGATGTTAAAGATAAATATCAGTGGTTTAGCTTTATAAAACCGGCAGGCACCAACACGTTTACCTGTTATTTAATTCCCTTTATATTTTATCCTATTTACGGCATGCTGGATGTAGGCTACCCCGAATATTTGAGCGAAGGCACCGGCGGCTTAATTAAATGCCTGGTATTTTCCTTTGTCATGATTCAGGTAGCAGGGTTGCTTGAAAAGATTAATGTGAGGTTGAAGATATAGTTACTTTATTGGTGTGATAATAACACTTCAAACACAACAAAAATGGTTATAACAAAGGTGTTATCCAAATTTCAAAAAACGTTTTCTCATTACATAAATTTTATCTACATTTGCGGGCTAATTATCGCTCATTGAAATCGTTAAAAACATATTCTATACCCTATACCGGCCTCAAGTTAGGTCGGCATGATTTTGAGTATGTGATAGGCAGCGAATTTTTTAAAGAGTTTGATTATTCGCTGGTGAAAAAAGGTGACCTGCAATGCAACATTGTGTTGGATAAGCAGGAAACCATGATCATCCTCAATTTTCACATTTACGGAAAGGTGGAATTAACTTGTGATCGTTGTTTGTCTGAATACATGCAGCCGCTTGATATTCACGAACAGCAGATCTTTAAGTTTAGTGAAGAAGAGATTGGTGGAGATGACGAGATAATTACCCTGAGCAAGAACGATACAGAGATTAGTATTGCCAGGTTAGTTTACGAATACATAAATGTTGCTGTACCTTTTGTTGCGTCGTGCAATAACGAAGGTAACAACCGTGATTGTGATAAAGATATGCTTGATCGTTTAAATAAACTATCGGGCGGTGATGAACAAGAAAAAAGTGCCGACCCACGCTGGGACGCGCTTAAAAAATTAAAATGATATTATATTAAGTTATGGCACATCCAAAACGTAAAATTTCCAAATCGAGAAGAGATAAACGCAGAACGCATTATAAAGCTGTAGCGCCTACTTTAACCACCTGTGCTACTACAGGCGCTGTGCATTTACCACACCGCGCTTACTCTGTTGATGGTAACCTTTACTATAACGGTAAGGTACTTATTGAAAAAGCAGCCACAGTTTAAGCCATATTTTCGGCAATGAAGATAGGCTTAGATATTATGGGTGGCGATTATGCTCCGAAAGCCGCTGTTTTAGGAGCTATCGAGGCTTATAAAGTGCTGCCCGGCGGGCAAAAGCTGGTACTGATAGGCAACAAAGATGTAGCTGCAAGTATTCTTCAGGAAAACGATTTCAACCCCGATCATTTTGAGTTTATACACACAACCGAAGTGATAGGAATGGGCGAGCACCCCACTAAAGCTATTGCACAAAAGCCCGAATCGAGCATAGCTGTAGGTTATAAGCAGCTGAAAGAAGGTCACATTCAGGCTTTTACATCGGCAGGTAATACCGGTGCTATGCTGGTGGGTGCCATGTTTAGTGTAAAAACTATACCCGGTGTATTGCGCCCGGCTTTAACAGCTATTGTACCCAAACTTAAAGGCGGTTTGGGTATTTTGTTAGATGTAGGAGCAAATGCCGATTGTAAGCCCGACATGCTATTGCAATTTGGTTTACTTGGGAGTATGTTTGCGCAAGCCGTTTACGGTATAAGCAACCCCAAGGTGGCGCTCATGAACATTGGTGAAGAAGAAGAAAAGGGTAACATGCTTAGCCTGGCGGCCTATCCGCTCATGAAAGATTCATCGCAATATAATTTTGTGGGTAATGTAGAGGGGAGAGACCTGTTTGGTGATGCCGCAGATGTTTTTGTGTGCGATGGTTTTACCGGTAATGTAATTGTAAAAATGGCCGAATCGTACTACGTAATAACGCGAAAGAAAGGCTTTAACGATGAGTTTTTCAACCGCTTTAACTACGAGCAATACGGCGGCAGTACTATATTGGGTATAAACGCCCCGGTAGTAGTAGGGCATGGTATCTCCAGCCCCGAAGCTATTAAAAACATGGTACTTTTATCGCGCAACATGGCAGAGAGTAACCTGGTTGAAAAAATTAAACAGGCTTTCGTTTAAATTATATATATGCATAAAATACAGGCTGCAATTACCGCTGTAAATGGCTATGCACCCGACTATGTGCTCACTAACCACGAACTGGAAGTGCTTGTTGACACTAACGACGAGTGGATAACCAGCCGTACAGGTATTAAAGAGCGCCGTATTTTAAAAGGCGAAGGTTTAGCCACATCCGACCTGGCCGTACCGGCAGTTGAAGGCCTGCTTAAAAAGCGTGGCATCAGTGCCGGAGAAATTGACCTGATCATTTTTTGTACCACCACACCCGATATGATCTTCCCGGCAACGGCCAACATTCTGGCCGATAAAATTGGCGCAATAAATGCCTGGGGATACGATTTGCAGGCTGCCTGCTCGGGTTTTGTGTTTGGTTTAGCTACCGGCGCCGCATTTATAGAAAGTGGCAGGCACACTAAAGTATTAGTGGTGGGCGGCGATAAAATGTCATCAATTGTAAATTACCATGACCGTGCTACCTGTATTATATTTGGTGATGGTTGTGGATGCGCCCTGCTGGAACCTAATACCGAAGGTTACGGTATCATTGATTCTGTGCTGAAAAGCGATGGTTCTGGTCGTGAGTTTTTACACATGAAAGCCGGTGGTTCCTTAAAGCCTGCATCGCACGAAACCGTAACTAACCGGGAGCATTATGCTTACCAGGAAGGTAAAACCGTGTTTAAGTTTGCTGTAACCAATATGGCCGATGTGGCTGCCGAAATTATGGAGCGCAACAGCCTAACACCCGATGATATTGCCTGGCTGGTACCGCACCAGGCCAATAAGCGCATTATTGATGCCACTGCCAGCCGTATGGGCATTAGTGAGGATAAAGTGGTTATTAATATTGAGCGTTACGGTAACACTACTAACGGAACCATACCACTTTGCCTGTGGGAATGGGAAAGCAAATTTAAAAAAGGGGATAACATTGTACTGGCCGCTTTTGGCGGAGGTTTTACATGGGGTTCGCTGTATTTAAAATGGGCTTACTAATTATTGGCAACAATTTTTATTTAATTTGTTATAACTTAGGTTTTTAAACTATTATCCAAAACCAATTGCACCTAATATGGATATTAAACAAATACAAGATCTGATCCGCTTCGTGTCAAAATCAGGCGTAAACGAGGTATCTATCGAGCAGACCGATTTTAAGATTACGATAAAGACTAATCAGGCTCCAACAATAGTTAACGCTACTATACCGGCCGCTGCACCAGGTATTCAGCAGCCCGCAACGCCTGTAGCCCATGCGCATACACCGGCGCAAACTGAAGGCCCGGCCGCTGCCGACGTATCAAAGTACGTAACTATTAAATCGCCTATGATAGGTACTTTTTATCGTTCAGCATCTCCCGATAAGCCAAACTTTGTAAATGTAGGCGACGAAATTCAAGCGGGCAGCGTACTTTGCATTATAGAGGCCATGAAACTTTTTAATGAGATCGAATCTGAAGTATCGGGCCGTATCGTTAAAGTACTGGTTGATAACTCATCGCCGGTTGAGTACGACCAGCCCTTGTTTTTAGTTGAACCAATGTAGTTTTGTAGTTATTAGGTAATTAGTTATTGGGTTGTTAAGTACGCTATTACGCTTACTGCAAGCAGCCGGTAACTCAATAACATAATAACTCAATAACCAAACCCAACATGTTTAAAAAAATATTAATAGCTAACCGTGGCGAAATTGCCCTGCGCATTATCCGTACTTGTAAGGAAATGGGCATAAAAACGGTAGCCGTATATTCAACGGCCGATCGTGATAGTCTGCACGTGCGTTTTGCCGACGAGGCCGTATGTATAGGCCCTCCCGCCAGCCGCGATTCTTACTTAAATATTCCCAACATCATATCGGCGGCGGAGTTAACCAATGCCGATGCCATACATCCCGGTTATGGTTTCCTGTCTGAAAATGCCAAGTTTTCAGCCATTTGTGCCGAGTACGGTATCAAATTTATAGGAGCCACTGCCGATCAGATTAATAGTATGGGCGATAAAGCATCGGCCAAGGAAACCATGAAAAAAGCAGGTGTACCTACTATTCCGGGTTCGGATGGTTTGCTGACCGATGTTAAACAAGGCATACAGGTAGCCAATAAAGTAGGTTACCCCGTTATATTAAAAGCAACTGCCGGTGGTGGTGGCCGTGGTATGCGCGTGGTATGGAACGATTTGGAGTTTGAACCGGCTTGGGATTCGGCCCGTGCCGAATCAGGAGCAGCCTTTGGTAACGATGGCTTGTACCTCGAAAAATATGTAGAAGATCCACGTCATATCGAAATACAGGTAGTGGGCGATCAGTATGGTAAGGTTTGCCATTTATCTGAAAGGGACTGCTCTATTCAGCGCCGTCACCAAAAACTGGTTGAAGAATCGCCTTCACCTTTCATGACTGAAAAACTGCGTAAAAAAATGGGTGACGCTGCCATTAAAGGAGCCAAAGCCGTTAGATATGAAGGTGCAGGGACCATTGAATTTTTGGTAGATAAGCATCGCAACTTCTACTTTATGGAAATGAACACCCGTATACAGGTAGAGCATCCGGTTACCGAAGAGGTGATTAATGTAGATTTAATTAAAGAACAAATTAAGGTTGCGGCAGGTACACCCATATCGGGTAAAAACTACGAGCCTACTATGCATGCCATAGAGTGCCGTATTAACGCCGAAGACCCGCTTAATAATTTTCGCCCTTCACCGGGTAAAATCACCAATTTTCATTCACCGGGTGGGCATGGTGTACGTGTTGATACCCATGTGTATAGTGGCTATGTAATTCCGCCCAACTACGATTCGATGATAGCCAAACTTATTTGCGTGGCTCAAACCCGCGAAGAGGCATTAAACACGATGGAGCGAGCCTTGAGCGAATTTGTAATAGAGGGAATTAAAACTACCATACCGTTCCATTTGCAATTAATGCGCGACCCGAACTTCAGAGCTGGTAATTTTACCACCAAGTTTATGGAAAGCTTTGTAATTGCAGAATAAATTTCATGAAATAAAAATTAAACTATAATACCATTCGTATATGATACAGAATGGTATTTTTGTTTTCAATACATGAGCGATAATAAAATAATAAAAGCAATAAAGGATAAAAGTAAAGATCTTGAAGTGGAGATGTCGTTTTTTGACCACATCGAAATTCTCCGATGGCATTTAATAAGGTCTTGTATAGCTATATTAGTTTTTGTATGCCTTGCATTTTATTATTACGATTTCGTTTTCGATAAGGTGATTATGGGGCCTATGCGGGGCGATTTCTGGACCTATCGTATGCTCTGTAAACTGGGTGATTACCTGAATAAACCTGGTTTTTGTATCACTTCCATACCAGGCAAGATCATTAATACCGAAATGGGCGGGCAGTTCACGCTGCAAATTAACTCCTGTTTAATTGTGGGGATTGTTTTTGGATTTCCTTACCTGCTTTGGGAAATATGGCGTTTTATTAAACCAGCCCTGCATGATAAGGAACGTAAGGCAGCTTCGGGCTTCGTTTTTTACGCTTCGTTCTTATTTATACTCGGCATACTTTTTGGGTATTTCGTTATAGCCCCCGAGTCTATAAGCTTTTTAGCAGGCTATAAAGTAAGTGCAATAATAGAGAACAACTTTACCATCGATTCCTACTTATCATCGGTAGCCACACTTACGCTGGCATCAGGAATAGTTTTTCAACTGCCTATACTGGTATATATTCTTTCAACCTTGGGCATATTAACGCCTCAGTTCATGCGTTCGGGCAGGCGTTATGCAATTGTAGCCATACTGGTAATTGCTGCAATTATAACCCCAACGCCCGATATGATGACCATGGGTATTGTGAGTTTGCCTTTATTTGTTTTGTATGAAGTTGGCATTGTAGTAGCCGGATCGGTTGAAAAGCGTAAGCTGAAAAAGCATAACGAGGTAATGAAAGCAGAATGATAAGGTGAAAAAGGTTGATAGTAAAAGGTTAAAAGTTGCCTCATTAACAATGAACAATTAGCCATGAACCATTAACCATCATCAACACAAAATGAATACAGCACTTAAAATAGCCATAGGCTCGGACCATGCCGGGTTTGCCTATAAACAAGCCCTTTTACATTGGCTACCACAAGTTAATGTTACAGATTTCGG
Source organism: Mucilaginibacter terrae (assembly GCF_042679325.1). Classification (GTDB taxonomy): domain Bacteria; phylum Bacteroidota; class Bacteroidia; order Sphingobacteriales; family Sphingobacteriaceae; genus Mucilaginibacter; species Mucilaginibacter terrae. The sequence continues at coordinate 49,867 of NZ_JBHTMJ010000017.1, read as the reverse complement.
TACACATGATACTACCTCTACCGATTACCCCGATTTTGCACACCCGGTTGCCAATGCAGTAGAAAGCGGCGAGTTTGATTTTGGAATTTTAGTTTGTGGTAGCGCCAACGGCGTAGCTATTACTGCTAACAAACACCAGGGCATACGTGCAGCTATTTGCTGGTTACCTGAACTGGCCGCTTTAGCTCGTAAGCACAACAACGCCAATATTGTATGTATCCCCGAGCGTTTTATTTCTTTAAATGATGCCAAAGCCATTGTTGAACAATTTTTAACAACCGAATTTGAAGGTGGGCGCCACGCTACACGGGTTGGTAAAATGTCTTGCTAATAAATAGTTAAAGTCACATATTTGTTGCTTAGCAGGTAGGTAAGTTTTTACTTATATTGCACATTGCTAATTATTGCTAAGCAAACAAATGAAAAAAACCTTTTTATGTAGTGTAGCCTTTATGGCCGCACTTGGGGCATGTGCCCAACAAAATGCTACGGCTGTTAAATACGCCAAGTATATAACTGTTGAAAATGCTAAAAAGCATTTAACTATTATTGCCGCCGATGATATGGAAGGCCGCGAAACCGGTAAACCCGGTGCCGAAAAAGCCGCTAACTATTTGGCTGGCGAATACAAAAAGCTGGGCTTGCTGCCTGCAAACAAAGGTTCGTATTTTTTAGATGTTCCTTTAACCAGTACTGTTTTCACCTTAAAATCTTTATCGGTGAATGGCACCGCACTTACCTACGGAAAAGACTTTGGCGCAGCCAGTGCTTCAGGCACGCAAATGGTAAAAGCATCGGAAGTGGTTTTTGTGGGTTATGGCTCCGAAGCGGAATTAAAAGACGTTGACCTTACCGGTAAAGTAGCCATACTTATTGGCGAACCTAAAGCTGGCGGTACTACTAATCCACGCGAAGCACGCCGGGCCATGATGGCTGTAGTAAGTGCCATTCGTCAAAAAAATCCTGCCCTATTGGTATCAGTGGGCCGCGTTAGACCGGGTGCTGCCAGCAGTGAGAATATTGCCCTGAAGCCCGCCACGCCACGCCCTGTAGTAAACCGTGGTTTAAGTGTTACTATTACGCCCGAATTAGCCGATCAACTGCTAAAAACCAGCGGTAAAACTTACAGCCAGTTAAAAGAAGCTGCCGCACAAACCGCAACTGCTGTTACTGCTAAAGTTGATGTAGCTGCTGATTATGAAACTATTATTAAAGACGCTAAAGCGGTAGATGTTGTTGCTATGATACCAGGATCGGATGCTAAGTTGAAAGATGAAGTGTTGGTGTTTTCGGCACACTATGATCATATTGGTATGGAGCCTGCAGGTACTGCCGGCGATCGTATTAACAACGGTGCCGATGATGATGGATCTGGTACTACCGGGATATTGGAAATTGCTACTGCTTTTATGAAAGCTAAAAAGGATGGTAAAGGTCCGCGCCGTACTATCTTGTTTTTAGGTAATGTTGGCGAAGAAAAAGGTTTATTAGGTTCGGAATACTATTCTGAACATCCGGTATTTCCTTTAGAAAAAACCGTTGCCGATTTAAATATCGATATGATTGGCCGTCGCGACCCATCGCATGATAAAACGCCTGATTATTGCTACCTGATAGGTTCGGATAAATTGAGTACTACGCTACACAAGATCAGCGAAAGCGCTAACAGCACTTATACCAACCTGGTGGTTGATTACAAGTACAATGATCCTAATGATCCTGAGCAAATTTACTATCGTTCTGATCATTACAACTTTGCCAAACACGGTGTGCCAATTGTGTTTTACTTTGACGGTGTTCACGTCGATTATCACAAGGTAAGTGATGAGGTGGATAAAATTGATTTTCCGCTGATGGTTAAACGTACCCAACTGGTATTTTACACCGGCTGGGAATTAGCCAACCGCGATGAACGCCCGGTAGTTGACGTTAAAAATAACATGCCTACCACAAGATAGGTAATTAGTGAATGAGCGAATTGTGAATGAGTGAGTAGGAGGGCTTAGATCTCTAATATTTCACTCATTTGCTCAAAGAGGCAACTTATGAAAACCATAAGTTGCCTCTTTGGTTTATAAACTACTCACTAATTCACCAAATCACTCACACACTCATTATATTTGCCTTTATGGTAAACACGGCCGATAAATTTTTGGCAGATTCGGGAGAGAAGGCATTTGATCAGGATCATCGTCGCATCATTAACTTTAACATGGGCAGGTATCATACCTCCGTAGCCCTTGGTACGGCACGTTTGGCTAATTTAGAAACGGCCAAGCGTAAAGCACACGTAATTAAATGGCGGGTTATGGAAAACCTGGACAAGTACTTGCCCGAGTTTGAAGCCAACTTTCAGCGGCGTGGTGGTAAGGTGATATGGGCAAATGACGTAGCCGAAGCCCAGCAGGAGATCCTGAACATTATGCAGAGGTCGGGTGCCAAAAAGGTGGTTAAAAGCAAAACCATGGCTACCGAAGAAATTCACCTGAACGAATTTTTGCAGGAGCATAACATCGAATCGCTGGAAACCGACCTGGGCGAATACATTGTACAATTGTTAGGGCAAAAGCCTTACCATATTGTTACCCCGGCCATGCACCTTTCTAAAGAAGATATTGCCAAACTTTTTCACGAGAAATTTGGTACGCCTATAGACTCTACACCAGAACAACTCACCGCTAAAGCCCGTGAGCTGCTGCGCGATAAATATTTACAAGCCGATGTAGGCATTACCGGTGCCAACTTCCTGATTGCCGATAGTGGCAGCATTGCCCTGAGCGAGAATGAGGGCAATACCCGGTTGAGTACAACCTTTCCTAAAATACATATTGCCGTGGTGGGTATCGAAAAGGTGATCCCTTCTATGGCCGACCTTGACCTGTTTTGGCCTTTGCTCTCTACCCACGGCACCGGGCAAAATCTGACAGTTTATAATACCATATTAACGGGCCCTCGCCAGCCCGATGAAAGCGACGGCCCCGAAGAAATGTACGTAATACTGCTAGATAATGGCCGTACCGATCTGCTGGCTCAAAAAGATCAGCGGCAGGGTTTATACTGCATTCGTTGCGGGGCGTGCTTAAATGCCTGCCCGGTTTATCAAAATGTGGGAGGCCATACTTACAACACTACGTATAGTGGCCCAATAGGTTCGGTAATTACCCCACACATGAAAGGCATGGAGGAGTTTAAGCATTTAAGCTATGCATCCACCCTGTGCGGCAGGTGTACCGAAGTTTGTCCGGTTAAAATAGATATTCACAAAATGCTGTTACTTAACCGTAGAGATGCAGTAAAAGAGAGCATAGTAAGTACGCCCGAAAAGTGGGGCTGGGCTATATGGAAAAAAGCTATGCTTAGCCGTACGATAACCGACTTTTTTGGTGGAAATATGAAGAATTTTATACTTCGTTCATTATTTAAAAAATCGTGGGGGCATTACCGGGAAATGCCCGATGTGGCTGAAAAATCATTTGCCCAACGTTGGGCCGAAGAGCATAACCCCAAAGAAAAAGACTAAATGAGAAAAGTTGTTTTAAACCTGGCTGTTAGCCTCGACGGATTTATTGAAGGGCCTAACGGTGAGTATGATTGGTGCCTTACCGATCAGGACTATGGCATGACAGAGTTCTTTACCAACGTCGACACGATTTTTATTGGCCGCAGAAGTTATGAAATGATAGCAGGTGCCGAAGACGAATACTTCCCTACAATCAAAAAGATCTATGTTTTTTCGGACACTTTAGCGCCGGTTGAAAATCATAAGGTTGAAATAATTAACAGTGTTGAATTTGACAGTAAGGTAAACACCATATTGAATGCAAATGGTGCCAATATATGGCTTTTTGGTGGTGCTGGTTTAACCGCAACTATGTTTGCTAAACGACTGGTGAGCGGTATGCTTTTATCGGTACACCCAGTAATATTGGGTGGTGGCAAACCATTGTTCCGGGACATACAGAATAAGGTGGAATTGTTGCTGGAAGACACCAAACCCTACGATACCGGTTTAGTGCAGCTTAAATATGTGTTAAAACCCATTTTCGAGAATATAAACGTGTTAGATACGCAGGCTGTAGATAACATTTAAACATTAATTAGTAACTTGTTATTATGATGACCCTCGAAGAAATTTATGAGTTAGACCCAACACAACGAATTATTGACGAAGGTGCTGATTGGGTTGCTAAAGAAATGTTGAAAGCTGGCCTTCCAATTTATTACCGTAGTGAAGATTATCCTGAAACTCTAAAAGGTAGTTTGTTTATTAAAGAATATCCAAATGGGGCTAAGTTGCTGATTCGTAAAATTCTGACCGAAGACTTGAGTTATTGGAAGAGCAGCTACACGTATTAAATCCAGATTTTAAATCAAATAAGAATTGGTGGAAAGACTAAGCCACATCTTCTACCAACTCCACCTCAGCCACAGGGCTAAATAAGTAGATCCGTTTTGTGCTGACTTCAATGCACCTAAACCGCTTTCGCAGTTGTTCTTCTTTACGGAATACGCGGCCATCCTTCAGTTTGAATACCGCTTTAACAGGCAGCTTTTCTACCGTGGTAGCTGTGGCATGTACAGCGTCATATTTCCTTAACGACCGGTATAAATTCAAGTCCGAGCAACTGGATGCGCCGGGGTTATTCAAATAAGCGGTAATAGCCGATGTAATATCGGGCGGGAAGACATGCTTCTCAAAAAATGGCTGCATCATTTTTTTAAAGTTGCTCTTCCATTCGGCACCATGAGGTTTAATCAGGTGCTTGTGCTGATTCCAGGTATGTAAATGGGCAAACTCATGGACGGTGGTCACCAAAAAAGCGTAAGGATTTAAATTGTGGTTCACCGAAATACGATGCCCCTTACCACCAAACGGCGGACGATAATCGCCAAACTTGCTGTTGCGGCTGCGCGAAATTTTAAATTCGCATTTAAAATAGTCTATCCAGCGGCCAACCAGCGGCGCGGCACCTTCTGGTAAATACTTCTCTAAAACTTTGATCTTGTCCAATTTTGGAAACTCCTGATCAAATATAGTTTTTTTAGCATTATCAACAATTGAGTGCATAAGTTTTGATTAATGTAAACAAATGTCTACCTTAATATCTTTCTGTTAGTAAATGGAAACTTACTTATATTTGTTAGCTATGCGTAGTATCTACACTTCTAAGATTAAGCCACGGGCCCAAAATGTTACATCTGTAAGGGAGCGTAAAATAATTGCTTCGGCAACTGTACCACAAAATTATCATACCCAGGCTAAGGTTAGTTTATATGAGAAAAAAATTCAGACTGGAAAAGCAATGCTGGACAGTGTGAGAAGGCAAATGCTTAAGCTTGAAAAGGTATTGGCCGAATTTAAGGATCAGCGAAAAGAAAATATAAAAGATCTGCCAGTTGTAACGATGGAAGTATATGGTGTTAATTTAACCATAGATCCATCTTTACCGTCATTGGCTACTGATCCTTTTATTGTTGAAAAAACAGACCGTGCTAAATTAAAATTTTCTAATAAAGCTTAATATTATCTTCTTTGCAACAAAAAGCCATAATAGGTCTTTCCCAATACAAAATCTTCAAAGCTATAATGATCTTCTCTATCGTCATTATCACCATAGATATAATAGTTTTGATCAATTAAGTGATAATTAGCGGATATAGCCCTATTATAAATTTTAGTTAATTGTGGCATGTAGCCAGTAAAGTAAATTTTACGAGAAGGATAAAAATGTGTGTAGACATCAATGGTTTTAGCCACTGTTGATAGTACTTTGTTAATGTCTCCATTGTTAGTCCTATCATTCCCGGCAATTGAATAGTCTTCATTTAAAGTGCCAAATCCTAAATTGTAGATGTTATTGTCTATATCGATAGGAGTATATTCTACTGCCTTCTTAATTTGCCCCCTTCTGCCATCACTAATAAAAACAAAAGTCTGTAGATCTTCAGATGCTTGAAGATTTTTATAGGTTGGCCTATTCATATAAACAAATATATAACTCCAGCTACAAAGTATGCAGATGTTAAGTTAACAGTTTAAATTATAATGATTGGTATAAAGCTCGAGATCAATGTATTACAAGGCAAAGTTAGAGAACCTTTTACCGTTGCTTACTTCAACAACGTATAAGTAATAAAACTGGCTCCATACGCCAGTAGGGTCATATACACGAACTGTACGGCGGGCCAGCGCCAGTCTTTGGTTTCGCGGTACACAATGGCTACGGTGCTGGCGCACTGCATGGCAAACGCATAAAACATCATCAGCGAAAATGCTACAGCCAGGGTAAAAGTAGGCTGACCGGTTTGCGCGTTGCGGGCGCTACCTAATTTGGCTTTTACCGATTGTATTTCATCGCCGTTGCTATCTACACTGTAAATGGTAGCCATGGTGCCTACAAATACTTCGCGTGCGGCAAAAGAGGTAATAATAGCTATACCAATTTTCCAATCGAAGCCCAGTGGTTTAATGGCAGGCTCAATAAAGTGGCCTAAGTACCCGGCATACGAGCTTTCCAGCTTTTCGGAGGCTATGGCATGTTCCACTTCCGTAGGCTTCATTTTTTGGCCGTACTGGGGTTGAGTGTATTTTTTCTCTATCTTTTTAAAATTATCACCCGGCCCGTAAGAGGCCAGTACCCAAAGTATGATAGATACTGCAATAATTACTTTTCCGGCTTCCAGCACAAAGGTTTTGGCGCGGTCGAACATAGTTAGCAGTACATTGTTCCAGCGGGGCATACGGTACACGGGCAGCTCCATAATAAAGTAGCCGCGTTCGCGCGACTTTAAAATATACTTCATCACCCAGGCTACCACAATGGCCGATACCAGGCTGAGTACATACATACCCGTAAGGGCTAAACCCTGTAGGTTAAATATCCACCATACATTTCGGTCGGGCACTACTAAGGCTATCAGTAAAGTGTAAACTGGTAAACGTGCCGAACAAGCCACCAGTGGCGTAACCATAATGGTGATCATACGGTCTTTCCAGTTCTCAATGGTACGCGTACTCATAATGGAGGGCACGGCACAGGCAAATCCACCAATTAAGGGCACTACCGATTTTCCGTTTAAACCTACCTTACGCATCACCTTATCCATCATAAAGGTAACACGGGCCATGTAGCCGGTATCTTCTAAAATGGCAATAAACGCAAACAGGATAGCAATTTGAGGAATAAAAACCAGCACACCGCTCAAACCGGCAATTACCCCGTCGGCCAGCAGGTCGGTAAGCGGACCGGCAGGCAACAAATTATGTACGCCGGTTTGCATCCAAATAAACAAGGTCTCGATGAGGTCCATTGGATAAGCCGACCAGGCAAATATGGCCTGGAAGATAAACAACAGGATGCCGAAAAATATTATGAAACCAAACACACGGTGAGTTAATATCCTGTCAATGCGGTTACTGGTGGTTTCTTCCTGTGCCGATTCCTGTTTTTTTACCGTATCGTACAGCAGGTCGTTAATGTAATTATAGCGGGCAATGGTTTCGGTAGCTTGTGCTTTTTGCGTGTGGAAACCGTGTTCTAACTCCAGTTGCTCAATACGTTTACTTTCTGTATCAGTTAAAAAGGTAAGGGTTTCGTGCTGGTGGGCCAGTTGCAAGGCAAAGTAAGGGTTATCAATCTGCATTTCATTGCCAATGGCTTCCAACAACTGCGGGGCAATGGCCTTTACGTCTATACTATCCTGCTGTAAAGGAAATTTATTAGCGAAGGAGATACTCTTTTTTAGTTCGTCGATCCCCTCATTACGACGGGCTGAAATAGGGATTATAGGCACTCCCAGCTTTTTGCTCAGGCTGTTAATATTAATGCTGATGCCATCCTTTTTGGCAACATCCATCATATTGAGCGCAATAATAACAGGCAGTTTCAGGTCGGCAACCTGGGTGTATAAAAGTAAGTTACGTTTGAGGTTGGAAGCATCTAATATCACCACAACCAGATCAGGCGCAGCATTGATTTTATCGGCTAAAACTGAAAAAACAATAGATTCATCGCGGCTTTTAGGATAGAGGCTGTAAGTGCCGGGTAAATCAATGATTTCTGCCCGGCGATTATCGGGCAGGGTACAATATCCGGTTTTCTTATCAACCGTAACACCCGGAAAGTTTCCTATTTTTTGGTTGAGTCCGGTTAGTAAGTTAAAAAGGGTTGATTTACCGGTATTAGGGTTTCCTACAAGCGCAACTCTGATATCAGCCTTCAATGCAATAAACTACTGTAAAATTATGGTCGAAGCCTCTTGTTTACGCAAGCTTAGCATATATCCCGAAATATTTACGGCAATGGGATCGCCAAGAGGGGCCACCCGTTCTATAACAATTTCTTCGCCAGGAAGGCAACCCATTTCCATGAGTTTTAATGACATTTCAAGATCCGTAAATTCTTTGATTATGCCTTTTTTACCTATTTGCAGTTGCGATAGCTTCTTCATAAACTTATGGCAAACATAATGCTTATTTAAATCAAATCCAAATAGCGCCACTGTTTGATTTCTGTAAAAAAATAATGTCGTATTTTATTTACGAAATGGAGTTAACTGTAGCCTTTTGCAAATTTGCTTTACCAAAGTGCGGGCAATTACAGTTTTTTTTAAATATACCGCAAGAAGATAGGGCTATACATAGTGCTGCGGCTGTTATAAATTTAATTCTTTTCATTGTTAACGGCTGTTGCTGTTATTAAACTGCTGAATGCTGCCATGCCCGCGCCAACGGTATCGGCAAACAGGTCGTTCCATTCACCGCTTCGCCAGGTAAAAATATAGATTTGTAAAATTTCTATTAATGCGCCAAAGGCCATAGCAATCACAAATGCTTTTACGCAACTCAATAACTTTAGGTTGCCCCTTTGCAGGCTTACACCGTGCAGTATTAACGCGGTAAACATAAAAAAGAAGCCGCAATGTACCAGCTTATCGAAGCCGGGAAAAAACAAAGGAGATTGTCCGGCTTTCCCGGTGTTGATATTACACATCACCAAAATAAATAAAGCCCACCCTAAGGTGAGCTTTTGATATTTAAAAAAGGCTGCCATTTAGGCGCCTATTAAAACAGTATAGTCATCGGCCGATAACAGTCCTTCTACATCCAAAGGGTTGCTTAAGCCAATTTTTACCATCCAGCCATCACCGTAAGGGTCGGTGTTTACCAGTTCGGGTTGGCTATCCAGCATAGGGTTAACTTCAATAACACTGGCAGCTACCGGCATAAATAAATCCGAAACTGTTTTTACGGCTTCTACCGTGCCAAACACTTCTTCTTTGCTAATATCCTGTCCAACGGTGGTAATATCAATATATACAATGTCACCTAATTCGCGCTGAGCAAATTCTGTAATGCCAATGTAAGCTTCATTGCCTTCAACCCTGATCCATTCGTGATCTTTAGTGTATTTTAATTCTGCCGGAAAAGTCATATTAATTTTTTTTGGTGCTCAAAAATAACAAAACGTTTAACTATAGTAGAATAATAGTGAGCAGAAATGTTTTGTTTAAAAAATAATTGAAAACCCAAAGAGCGAAAAGTTGTTATTAAATTAATTAACAATTAAATATACATCTTCATTATGAAAAAATTAAGTTCAATGATGCTTTTAGCGCTGGCCGCTTTGTCATTTCAATCATGCGGTGGTGGTGCCAGCAATGATAGCAAAGCCAATGCCGATAGTGCAAATTATACTAAAGACACATCAACCAATGCAACTGCAACTGGTGGTATTGCCGTTGTAAATGACGATGCCGAGTTTGCTGTTGCAGCTGCTAACGGCGGTATGGCTGAGGTTGAGCTATCGAAATTAGCCGAAACTAAAGCAACTAATGCTAAGGTAAAAGAATTTGCGGCCATGATGACCAAAGACCATGGTGGTGCAAATGCCGAACTAATGGAGTTGGCTAAAACCAAAAATATATCGCTGCCAACTACAGTAGGTGCCGATGAGCAAAAAGCAATGGGCGACCTGCAGGCCAAAGCTGGTACTGAATTTGATAAAGATTACGTAGACTTAATGGTAAATGAACATAAAAAAGCAGTTGATCTTTTTGAGAAAGCTACAACAGATGCTAAAGATGCCGACATTAAATCATTTGCTATTAAAACTTTGCCAGTGTTGAAAAACCACCTGCAAGCTATTGAAACTATTCAAAAGGGAATGTAATAGCTTTTAATAAGTGATTAAAGGAAGGGGATGCTGAAAGGCGTCCCCTTTTTGGTTAGGTAGCTTTTATGTGCAAATAAATACAATAGCCGATTGCATTTTATCTCATAATTTAAAACTGTATTATTGTACTATGTCATTACCTATTGTAACCGGTATATTATCCTTCGGCATGTCGGGCCGTGTATTTCATGCACCTTTTGTAAATGCGCACCAGGGCTTTAAGCTAAAAGGCGTGTTAGAACGCAAGCATAAAAATGCGGCTGATTATTACCCAAGCATAGTGAGTTATAATACCATAGAGGAGTTGCTGGGTGATGAAGAGATTGAACTGGTTATTGTGAATACACCCAACTACCTGCATTACGAACAAACCAAACAGGCCCTGCAGGCCGGTAAGCATGTACTGGTTGAAAAACCAGCCACGGCAACCACGGCTCAACTGCTGGAACTTTTTGATATAGCCAAACAGTATAAACGCCATTTACTGGTGTACCAAAACCGCCGTTGGGATAGTGATTTTTTGTCGGTGAAAGAAGTGATCGAGAGTGGCCGGCTGGGTAAACTAATCGAAGTGCATTTCCGATACGACCGTTACAAGCCAGTTTTAAGTCCGAAAGCATTTAAAGAAACAGCAGATGTGGAAGCCAGTGGCCTGGTATATGACCTCGGCCCGCATTTGTTAGACCAGGTAATTAGCTTATTTGGTAAACCGCTTACCAGTAACAAAGTAACGGCAGCCCATCGCCAAGAATCGGAAGTGGTTGATTATTTCAGCTACCAGTTAACCTATCCACACCAGTTAATGGTTTATGTAACATCGGGAATACTGGTGGCGCAGCCCCTGCCTTCTTTTGTGGTACATGGTTCGGCCGGTAGTTATATCAAATCGCGCTGCGATGTGCAGGAGGCCCAGTTGTTGAGTGAAACCATGAAGCCAACCGATGAGGGTTATGGTATTGAGCCCGAAGGCTGCGAAGGGCAGTTGACCTTAATGGATGAAAACAGCAATAAGATAGTTGAACAGATTAAAGCAAAACCAAGTAATTATATTAACTTATTTGAAGCCGTTTATCAGACAATTACTAACGGTGCGTTATATCCTGTAACCGATGAACACATTGCCTGGCAGGTAGAACTGCTGGAAGCTTAGCAGGAGTTTAACACAACTTATTTATCTCTAACGATGTAAAGAGATTGATTGTTATCACTCAAATGACCATGTGTTTTAGTAAAAACGTACTTACAAATTATATGAAAAAAATACTTTTCTTTTTAAGTCTGGTAATTGCGGTTGGCTGTAGCCAGGCGCAAAACAAAGCTAATATTCAGAATATAGCACCTTACCGCATTTTAACAGCGCCCGATAGCACTTACCATACACCCGCTAACCTGAAAAAAAACAAACCGGTTATGGTGGTTTACTTTTCGCCCGATTGCAGTCATTGTCAGCAATTGATGTACGAAATGAAAGGACAGATAAAAGACTTTGCCAATATTCAGGTGGTGATGATTACTCCGGTAGATTATAAAATGGTGAAATACTTTTATCGTGATTTCGGCATATCGGCCTATCCCAATTTTACGGTGGGTACCGAGGGGCGTACTTATGAAGTGCTAACGTATTACGGGGTTAAAAATACACCGTATATTGCCCTATATAACCATAAGCACAAGTTGTTAAAGGCATACGAAAAGGCTCCAAAAATAAAAGAATTGGCCGCTATGGTAAAAAAAGCATAGCCCTTTTTTGAATAATATAATTACTTCGTAATAAAAAAATTACGCTAACTGCCGGCTTAGTTGCAATAAAGTTACAAGGTGCATTATCAGGGTAATTTTATAAACCCGATTTTTGCCGAATGAACTTTTGGTTACTAAAACGTATATTTTTTATAATTATAATTATAAGTGCTACCAAAGCGGGTGCACAAACTGTAGCTGCCGGCGGTACTATAACCGGTAAACTGGTAGATGCCACCACTAACCAGCCTTTGGATTTTGCCAGTGTAAGCATTACCAATAAGGCCGACAAAACCACCAAAGGAGTACAAACCGATTTAAGCGGAAATTTTAAACTGGCTGGCCTCAAAGACGGTATTTACACAGTTAGGGCAACCTTTGTTAGCTATTTAACTTACATTAAAGATAGCATTCAAATTAACGCATCACGTAAGTTGGTACCACTGGGCACCATTAAATTGCGTGCTGCCAAAGGTGTTTTAAAAGAAGTAGTAGTAACCGCTCAAAAAAGCACCATTAAACTCGGTACCGATAAAAAGGTATTTAGCGTAGACCAAAGCCTGGTAAGCCAGGGAGGTTCGGCTACCGATTTGTTAACCAATGTGCCATCGGTACAGGTTGATGTGGAAGGTAACGTAAACCTTCGCGGATCGAGCAATGTAAGGGTGCTGATCAATGGTAAGCCTTCGGCTATATCTGGAGGTAGCGTAAGTGATATTTTGCAGTCTATACCGGCCAGCGCTATCGAAAATATTGAGGTGATCACTAATCCATCGTCTAAATACGATGCCGAGGGGCAGTCGGGTATTATTAATATTGTATTAAAAAGAAATGCGCAATTGGGCTTTAACGGTTCAGTTTCGGGTACGGTAGGTAATCAAAAAACTGCCAATGGTAGTTTAAACCTGTCTTACCAAACCTCTGCAATTAATCTTTTTGGTAATTATAGTTATCGTAAGGCTAACCGTATAGGAAATGGTTATACCAACCGTATCACTTATCCGGGCAGGGATACGGCCATTTTCCAAAATCAGGAATCCGACCAAACTTTCAAGTTCAATTCGCATAACATTCGTACTGGTATAGATATCAACCTGGATGCTAAAACGGTGCTTACCCTGTCTGATAATATCAATATCCGCGACCGTGACCGTTTTCAGAATGGAGTCACCAATACTTCATCGCGAAATGTGTTGAGGCAATTAACTACTCAAAATAATTTTTCGGGTAACTCTGGAATTAATCTGGATTTAAACGCCGATTTTACCCACCGTTATAAAAAACAGGGACAGGAGTTAACCGCCAACTTTGGTTATTCGAGTGAGAAAGAAGACGGTAACGAGAATCTGTCTACCATATATGATGTGTATAGCCCCGTTGCCAGCAACCGTGTTTTTAAACAAAACACGTACACCGATGGCAAGCAACGCAACTTTAATTTACAGGCCGATTATACCATGCCATTAGGTAAAGACGGTAAACTGGAAGCCGGTTACCGCAGTACCATTAACCGCGACGATAACGATTTCAGGGCTGATACTTTACTAAACGGCACTGCTAACCAGTTTGTATTCGATAGAACCCGTTCGAGCCATTTTATATACAATGAGCAGGTGCATGCTATTTACACTAATTTTCAAAGGCAGTTTGGCAAAATTGGCTTGCAAATTGGCGCGCGTTTAGAAGATGCCCACATTAAAACCAGATTGGTTGATAGCGTTCAACAATATAAACAAGATTACTTCCGAATTTATCCGAGCGTGTTTTTGAGCGATAAGTTAACCGAGAATCAAACCTTGCAATTGAGCTATACCCGCCGTGTAAGTCGTCCGCGCGACAGGCAGTTGACCCCGTTTCTTGACCGTAGCGACCAGTTTAACTATCAGCAGGGTAACCCTAACTTGCAGCCCGAGGATACGCACTCTTTTGAGTTAAGCTACATTAATTACTGGAATACCGTAACGCTAACCTCATCGGTGTACTACCGTTTTACCAACCAAAATATTCAGCAGGTGCGTACCCCGCTCAGCTCGTCTATCATACTTACGCAATTTCAGAACATTGCAAGTGCATCTAATGCCGGTTACGAGTTAATAACCAAAGTTACCCCTTCTACCATGTTCGATTTAACCGGTAATGTTAATGTTTATTACCGAAGCATAGAGGGCGATCCAACTTACAATATTCAATCAACATCGGGTTATGCTTTTAACGGTAACTTAACGGCTAACATTAAACCGGTTAAAAAATTAGGTTTTCAGCTACGGGGCGATTACCAGGGCAAACAGGTGGTTGCTCAGGGTTTCAGCAAGGCCTTATTTGGTTTTGATGGCGGTGTGCGTTACGATATAACTAAAGCCTTAAATGTGAGCGGAAACGTGAGGGATATATTCAACACCCGCAAATTCGGTTCAATTATAGATAATACAACCGCGAGCATACCTTATACATCAGAATCATACCGTCGTTTTTCTTTCCGTACCATCTCCTTTACCGTATCGTACCGTTTTGGTAATAGTGCCAGCGAGCAAAAACGTCAGCAGAAAAAGGATCAGGACAATGGAGGCGGTAATCCAGACGACCTGAACCCAGGCGGTGGTGGCGCAGGTGCCGGCGGCCCGAAACTGTAAAGGGATGTGCAAATGTGAAATCAATATGCAAATGTGATGATTTCATATGAGCAGATGTGAAACGTATGTGCAAATGTGCTGATTACAGATGTGCAGATGATTGCCCAAATTCAACAGTAACAAATAGAGCCGCAAATTTGCGGCTCTATTTGTTTATGGAAATCATTTATGACTTTGAACTCTGTACTTCAGACTTTCAACTAACCACTACTGCTGCTGCTGTTGTTGCTGCTGTAAAAGCATGGCTTCTTTGTAACGCTGATAGCTATTGGTGCTAAACTCTTCGGCCTGAACGGCTTGTACAAAACTATTGCCTGGCAGATCTTCGTTGTCATTGTCGGTAACCGATGGCTGGTCTTTATATTCTACACTCACCTTAACCTCCAGCAAATGCCCCGATGAACCTTTGTAAACACCTTTAACCGGCGAACAGTCAGAAAAATTACGGCCCACGGCCAGGCGTACGTGAGTTTCGTTAGCTATGCAATTATTAGTTGGGTCAATGCCCAGCCAGCCGTAGTCGGGCAAATAAGCCTCGGCCCAGGCATGTGTGGCACCTTCGCCGCGCATACCGTTATGGTTGGGGCAAATGTAGCCACTCACATAACGGGCAGGTACGTTCAGTAAGCGAAGCATTAATACCAAAATATGAGCAAAATCCTGACAAACCCCAGCTTTAAGCGGCCAAACCTCATCAATAGTGGTTTCTACAGTAGTAACGCCGGGCAGGTAAGTGAAATTTTGGAATACATAATCGCAAAAGCGCAGGGCGGTTTGGTAAGGTGTATCGTTAGGTTGTTTCTCGGTATTAATAACCCCCATTAGCTCGGGCAGGGCTTCAAAATACTCGTGCTTTAAAAAATCAATATAAGGCACAATGTATTGCAGGGAGGTTAGCTTTTGCCATTGCTCCTGAGCCGGAACCAGATCGGTGGGTAGTTCTTTATGGTGTGTGGTAACCAATACCTCCGAATTGATAACCATGCGGTTATGCGGCTCCAGGTAAGTGAAGCTGCCTACCTCGTTGCCATAATAATCAACATGGGTATCAACCAAGGGGTTACCGGTTATGGTAAGGTCGTGTTTAAGCACGTCCTGGTTTACATCAACAATAGGGAAGAGGATGATTTGGTTGGCGCTATCGCGTACCAGGCCATCATAAGTATAACGGGTAATGTGCTGTATTTTAAATTCAGGCATCTTTAATTGTGATTAGTCAATGGCGAATTTTAATTATTATGAATTAGCAAAGTAATGCTCATTGAGCGATACCCCAATAGCAAAAAGGTCTTTTTTAATTTGCGTTAAAAACTGGTGTAAGCCAACTTGCCTTATACTTTGCGCCGAACTATATTGAATATAACTCTGCAACTTGCCTATTTGGAAAGCAATATCGCGGTAGCTGCTCAAGTTACTCTCGTTTTTCAGTCTTTCGTAATAACGGTGTATGTTATTTACCGAATAAATAACCGAGCGTGGGAAATCTGTGTTCAGGATAATCAGTTCCATTACATTTTGCGCTTCAATGCCGTCTCGGTATGTTTTCAGGTACAACTCGTAAGCACCTATGGATTGCAGTAAGTGTTTCCAGTAAGTGGTATCGGTAAGCAAGTCGGGGTTGTCATTTGCCGAGCCAAATTTCACATCCAAAATATCAATGGCCTGTATGCTTCGCTCCAGGTACTTACCAATGTTCATAAAGCTGCGGCCTTGTCCTCGCTCCATGGTTACCTCTGCGGTACCGTAATACAGCATAATTTGCTTAATCAAAATATCAAGTCCCGTAATAGGATCGTCGGTTTGTAATTTAGAAATTAGTCCGGGGTCTTTCACGGTATGATAATATTCGTTTAAGCACTGCCACAAATCGCGGGTAATATGCTCCTGTACGCTGCGGGCATTTTCGCGGGCAAGCGTAATCATATTCATAATAGAATTGGGGTTGGTTTTATCGCTCACCATATAGGTAAGTACCGAGCGACTGTCGTTGTTTAACGTACGCATCAGCTCTTCATCCACACCCGAATATATACGGATCACCGGTTCCCAGGTAAACTCACGCACCGCATCCTGCGAAGAATTGTAGTTGATCTTCAGCATGCGTAAAATACCATCGCTCCGTTCAATATAACGGCTTAACCAATAAAAACTTGCTGCTACTCTGCTTAACATAGGTTACCCCCCTGCCCCCTAAAGGGGGAGTTTAGTTCTTTTATAATTGTCATAAATCTATTCATATCATGCTCCCCCTTTAGGGGGGTGGGAGGCTAAGCCAATACCCAGGTATCTTTACTACCACCCCCTTGCGAACTGTTTACCACCAGCGAACCTTCTTTTAAAGCCACGCGGGTTAACCCGCCGGGTACTATCTCAATACCATCGGGGCCACAAAGGGCGTACGGACGTAAATCGATGCGGCGTGGTTGTAGCATGCCTTGTATATAACAAGGGGCTGCTGAAAGACTAATGGTGGGTTGCGCAATAAAATTACGTGGGTCTTTCAGGATCTCTTTTTTATAATCGTCAATTTCCTGCTCATCGGCCGCATGCCCCATCAGCATACCGTAGCCACCGCTACCGTTAGTTTTTTTAACCACCATAGTATTGATATTGGCAAAGGTAAACTCACGTTCTTCCGCATTGCGCAACTGGTAGGTTGGCACGTTTTTAAGCAGCGGTTCCTCATTCAGGTAATACTTGATCATATCGGGCACGTAACTGTAAATGGCTTTATCATCGGCCACACCGTTGCCAATGGCATTTACAATGGCTACGTTACCTTTACGATAAGCACTCATTAAACCGGCCACGCCTAATACACTCGATGGGTTAAACACCAGCGGATCTAAAAATTCATCATCAACACGGCGGTAAATAACATCTACCTGCTGCAGGCCGGTAGTAGTTTTCATGTACACTTTATGGTTGTTTACCACTAAATCGCGCCCTTCTACCAGTTCAACACCCATTAAGCGGGCCAGCGTGGTGTGTTCAAAATAAGCTGAATTATATATACCCGGACTAAGTAATACAATAGTAGGATTACTGATTTGCCTTGGCGATAAGGCCAGCAGGTTTTTATACAAAATGGTAGGATACTCGGTAACGCTTCGCACGTTACATTGCGGCAACAAATCTGGAAACAAACGCTTGGTAATTTCCCGGTTCTCCAACATATAGCTTACGCCCGATGGGGTACGCAGGTTGTCCTCTAACACGTAAAATGCGCCATGCTCATCACGGATCAGGTCTATACCGGCTATATGCACATATATATCATGCGGTACATCCAACTGGTACATTTCGCGCAAAAAATGCGGGCAAGAGTAAATCACGTCCATAGGCACAATGCCATCTTTAATAATGAACTGATTGTGATAAACGTCTTTTAAAAACAGGTTAAGTGCTGTAAGCCTTTGCTTGATGCCTTTTTCTACAAAATTCCACTCGGGTGCCGTAATAATGCGGGGTATAATATCAAACGGAAAGATCTTTTCAATTCCTTCGCCGCTGTTGTAAACAGTAAAGGTTATACCCTGGGTCATGAACAGCCTGCGCGCAAGGTCTTCTTTTTTGTTGAGATTATCAGTCGATTCGTTCGACAAATAATTGATCACCTTTTCATAATGCTCCCGTATAGCCGAATTGTCGCTATACATTTCGTCCCACACGCCGTTTATAGCATTGTAATCATTAAAATGCGCCGATCTGTACATAAATTATATAATACTGAGTTCTAAAGGTACTATTGTTTAAAATTCGATGGTAATCTAATAAGTTTTTACAGAAATAACCGGCTTTTTAATTAATTGATCGAAATTAACCCAGCTTTGAATTAAAATTTTAATAATCATTTGCTTTTGAGCCGTCCCGAAACCAATTATCGTATAACATTTTTGTTAATATAGCAATATAATAAATAAAAGCCCTAAAAATTTCTTACTTTTCTAAAAATATAGCTGTTCAAATATTATTCTGACATCTGATATTGATTATTGTACTCATTTTAATAATGTTAATGTAGTGCATTTATTAATTATTTCAACCTTTTGTTTAAAAAAAAACCCTTGTTATATATGAAACTTTTTTTACCCTTTACCCTTACCCTGCTTGCATTGAGCACAAGTTTGCAAGCGCAAAACAGGCAATTAACCGCTGATGGTGGCGGCAGAAGTGCCGAAGTGCGGCCGGCGGCTACCATTAGCGCCATAACCCAAAATCTTAAAAAGTTTGAGGGTTACTTTAACTTTTATTATGACGAGCGCAGTGGAAAAGTGTACCTGGAGGTTAATAAATTTGATCAAGAGTTTTTGTACTTCAGTTCTTTAACCGATGGTGTGGGTAATGGCGGCCCCGAGCGCGGTCAGGCTTCATCGGTAATTACCAGGTTTATGAAAGTTGGGCCTAAAATATTCCTGGTACAGCCTACAACTTATTATCGCGCGGTTAACGGTACCGAAGATGAAAAGAAGGCGGTAGAGAATGCCTTTGCCAAATCGGTATTATGGGGCTTTGCACCAGTGGCTACCGAAGGCGATAGGGTACTCATAGACCTGACACCCTTTTTGGTTAGAGATAGCCAAAAAATTGGCGATAACTTAGGTAGTGGTCGCGGTAATTTAGGCAGCGCCCTGGCTGCCGGTCGTGGTGCTGCGGGGGGTGGTGCCGGCGGTGCTTACCGTTTGGATGATACACGTTCGGCCGTATTTATGGATAACACCAAAAATTTTCCTAAAAATACCGAATTTGAGGCCTTGCTAACCTTTGCCGGTAGTGGCGGTGGTAGCCGTGGTGGTAGGGGTGGAGGTATTGCTGCCGACCCCAGCGCCGTAACGGTACGCATGCATCAATCGTTTGTGGAACTGCCCGATGGTAATTATAAGGCTCGCAAATTTGATCCGCGGTCGGGCTTTAACCAGTTTGGCTATTACGATTTTTCGGCACCCATGAGTGAGCCTTTAATGAAACGCTTTACGGCACGTCACCGGTTGGTTAAGAAGAACCCGGGTGCCGCGGTAAGCGAAGCGGTGGAGCCCATTGTTTATTATATAGACAGGGGAGCTCCAGATCTCATTAAGAAAGCATTAATTGAAGGAGGAAGTTGGTGGAACCAGGCCTTTGAAGCTGCGGGTTATAAAAATGCTTTCCAGGTTAAGGAACTGCCTGCCGATGCCGACCCGATGGATATTCGTTATAACGTAGTGAACTGGGTAAACCGTACAGGTAATCCGTCGCGCGCGTTCTCTTATGGTTCATCATATACTGACCCGCGTACCGGCGAAATTATTAAGGGGGTGGTTACGTTGGGATCTGACCGTCATCGTCAGGATTACTTGATTGCCGAGGGTTTACTGCAGCCTTACACCGATGGTAAGCCGGTACCTAAACAAATGGAGCAAATGGCTATGGCACGCATCAGGCAATTATCGGCTCACGAAATTGGTCATACCCTGGGTTTATATCACAACTTCAGCAGCAGTACACACGATAGGGCCTCGGTAATGGATTACCCCTTTCCTCGTTTTACTATGAAGGCCGATGGCAGCATCGATCTTTCAGACGCTTATGCCAAAGGCATTGGCACATGGGACAAACGTGCAATTACCTGGGGATATGCTGAGTTTGCCAAAGGAGCTGATGAAAATGAGGCGCTGGATAAAATCATGAAAGAAACCCTGGCACAGGGCCACATCTTTATCCCCGATATTGGTGGGGGAGTGCACCCGCTATCGCACCAGTGGGATGAAGGCGTAGATGCTACCGTACAGTTAACGAAGCTGATGGCCGCCCGTCGTCATATACTCGATAATTTTTCGGAAAAAGCCATTAAGGAAGACGCGCCCATGTCTACCATAGAAGAAGTGCTGGTACCCATGTACCTGTTGCACCGTTACCAGATAGAAGCGGTGGCAAACTCTATAGGTGGTTTGTATTTTACCCATGCGCTTAAAAACGATGGACAAGTAGTAACCCGTATGGTAGAACCTGCTGCACAGTGGGCAGCGGTAGATGGATTATTATCTACCATAACCCCAACTGCTTTGGCTTTGCCCGAAGCATTAATAGCTAAAATACCGCCGCGCCCGGTTGGCTACCCAAGTTCGGTAGAAACGTTTAGCGGCCATACCGGTGTAACTTTCGACCCTATAGGTGCTGCTGAAAGTGCAGCCGGTACAACATTGAGTTACTTGTTAGACCCGGAACGTGCCGCCCGTTTAATTGAGTATAATGCCCGCGACAGCAAGCAACCCGGATTAATGCCCGTGCTGGATAAGCTGATAGAGCAAACCTGGAAAGCACCTGTTGCCGCAGGTTACAAAGGTGAATTGCAGCTATTAGTGAACAACATTACCCTGAAAGGCTTGTTAGGCCTGGCTGCCAATAGCCGTGCTGGTGACAACGTACGCGGCGAGGCATTGCTGAAAATTAACGAGTTGAAATTGTGGATGGCCGGCCAGTTAGCTGGCGCGGCACCAAAACAAAAAGCTGCGATGTATTTCGCTCTATCGCAAATGGTGGAGTTTGAAAAAGACCCTAACAAGTTTCAACCAGCCGAACCATTAGATATGCCGCCTGGCGCACCTATTGGTATGCCAAGTAATGAGTTTGAGTTTTAAGGAGATTAAATAGATTTATATTTAGGGGCTGCCTGAAAGGTAGCCCCTTTTATTTTATGTGTTTTTGAAAAACTATGTACTTGTTTATAAATTCCAGAGTAATAGTTGAAAAGTTAATATTCACGTGTAAAGCTATTTATATTAATAGACTTTTTCAGTGCCCTCCATTTTTGAGGCGGCTTTTTTGTTATTGATATATATTTACAACTAACCATTAAGCCTTTAGCTTAACACACCATAAATTACCACCGTATAGTAATTTTGTAATTGAAGGGTTCCAAGAATGTAACGGTTCCATTAAATTCTTTGCCATTGAATTTATAGTAATTATCAAATGCTGTTACATCAATATTTTGCTGTGGACAGGGCATATCAAACAAAGTGTAAGATAGAGGAATAAGAAATGTAGTGTATTTATTATTGCGTAATTTTAAATATTTTTCTAAGGATATGATATCTATATTGTGTTTATTTTTATCAAATTCTTTTTTTAAAATAGAATCAGCGCTGCTTGATAAACTTAAATCTTGAACATGCCAATTAGTGTCAACCTCAATTTTTATTAAGCATATCGTAGGTACACAGATATTGTTTCTGTACGCCTTATACTTTATGATTTCCGAAAAGGAATTGGCAAATTTTTTGTAATCGCTATTTGTAGATATTTGCCCTACAGCAGCCTTGCATATGATTATACTAATAAAGGCTATCAGCTTAAATATTTTCATAAAATATCAATTACATCCATGACCAATAATGTGCCCATTTCCATCGGTGTGAGCTCTGTACAAAGTATTTACTTCCAATTGGTAGGCTGGACAATTCAATTCGCTGGTATGATTATACCAATAGGTGTCCTCTAACCCCCCCCATGCTAAAGAATAAGCTACTAAATTAGTCATGCCTGGAAACATTCCTTTTAAATCATCGGCCATAGTATCTAAATAATCTTTAGCCATACTATTATGATGATCCAAATTAATTCCTTGAGAATCCATATATGCATGTAAAGTCTCATGCATAACTGTTGCGGCTATATATTCTTTTGATGAACCTGCTAAAGTACTTGCTTTTAAACGTATATCTACTCCTATTAATTCTCCAGCTGGGTTTAATATCCGTTGTTCTTCTGCATCCCTTGTAGTACTACTAAGGGCTTCTTGATCTGTAAACGTTAAATTTAATGTTGAATTGCCACCAAAAACTTTTTGTATTAAAGAATTGATTTTACCTTCAACATTATCATTTATTACAGCTTCAACCATAATTTTTAAACATGGATTCTTAACTTTATTTTTAATTTCTGTCTGCGGTTCATCCTCAACCGGTGCTTCCGGGTCACAGGGATTCCTGTACTTCCACACCGTTTTACCGCCATGCACTGAAGTTGGAGTTGCTGTTGGTGGGCAATCGTTAGGCGAAGGGCTGCCGGGATTGCCTGGCCCTCCGCCATCTCCCGGCACACCGCCACCTCCTCCACCTCCTCCTCCTGTCTCCATACAAATGGTTACAGAGCCAACGTAGATACTGCCCTCGCACCAGTAGTAAGGCTCCGACTGGCTTCCATCACTGTTCATGTAGTAGTTTACACCGCAGTTAGCTTCATATATTGGATAAGTTTCGCATACCTGGCTAAGTAAAGGCTTTTTACCACCTGACGAAAGTACACCCGTTGTACTGCCCTGTTTTGGTGCTATCCCTATAATACCTGTTATGGCGCCGTTCTTATAATCATAACCGGTTAAATAGCGGCGGTCTAAACCATAAAACATTACCTGCCCGTTAAACCCGGCAGGTACTTGTTTGTAACGCACTTCTTTAAGCAACGGCTTGCTTTGTGCTGTGCCCAGGTGCTCAATTACTTTCATAAAAAAACCCAGGCACACGCTGTCGTTCTTTTGTACAAAAACCGCGCTTGTTTTGTTAAAATCACTAACCAACTGTCCTTTATTTACCTGCCCTATCATAAAGGTGGAGCTATCAGGCTTCATAGCAAACTCCGTAACGGTAGCGCTGTCGGGGCGTTGTGTTATGGTATAGCTATCCCATTGTACATTAATGCTTTTAATCAGGTTTAGCACGGCGCTGCCCGGCTGGGTTTCCCGCGTGGCATAGGATACTGTTTGACTAATGCCGCTGTTATAGATTTCCTTGAACCGTGTTAAATCTGCCTGGCTTAATGTTGGTGCGTTTTGCCAATTGGCATTGTTGTCTTTTTTACAACTATAAATAAAAGTTAATAACAAAAAGAAGCCACAAAAGGCAAAGTAGTGCCAAGACTTAGGGTAAGGTTGTTTCATTGGGCATAGGTTAATTTTAAAGCAATTTAAGCTAATTCTTATTTGTTGTCAAGATAAATTAAATCTTTTTAAAGATGATAACTGGAATTCGAATCAACAAAAAAGGCCGCCAATGGGCAGCCTCAAATATTGTTTAAGCTTTAAAACGCTTAGTTACTATTCACTTCGTGCACTTCTTCTTCCTTAAATAATTTAGCGGTGAAGAAGTCGCCGTTCATGCGGGCAATATTGGTTAAAGTAATTTCCTTAGGGCATTCTGCTTCGCAGGCACCGGTGTTGGTACAGCTACCAAAACCTTCGGCATCCATTTGCGCAACCATGCTTTGTACACGGCGGTAACGCTCTGGTTGTCCTTGTGGTAACAGGCCTAACTGGGTGATTTTAGCCGAGGTAAATAACATGGCCGACGCATTTTTACAGGCTGCTACGCAGGCACCGCAACCAATACAGGTGGCCGAATTAAAAGCCTCATCGGCAATAACTTTAGGTATGGCAATTTCGTTGGCATCGGGCACACCACCGGTGTTAACCGATACGTAACCACCAGCTTGCTGAATGCGGTCAAAAGCCGAGCGGTCAACCGCTAAATCTTTAACAACCGGGAAAGCAGCAGCGCGCCATGGTTCAATGGTAACGGTTTCACCATCGGTAAAGCTGCGCATGTGTAACTGGCATGTTGTAATTGCACGTTTAGGGCCATGCGGACGGCCATTGATATATAGTGAGCACATACCGCAAATACCCTCGCGGCAATCATGATCGAAGTGAATGGGTTCGCCTTTAGCATGAATAAGGCTCTCATTCACTACATCCAGCATTTCCAGAAAAGACATATCAGGAGATATGTTTTCGGCCTTATAGGTCACAAACTTGCCAGCAGTTTGTGCATTTTTCTGGCGCCAAACTTTTAGCGTCAAATTCATCGTTCCGTTTGCGTTACTCATATTTTTAAGATTAGAGTCAAGAACCAAGAGCCAAGAACCAAGACTTTGCGACAATTACCTTGTCTCTTGGCTCTTATTTCTTGTGTCTTTCTTACTTATAGCTTCTTTGTGTTAACTTAACATTTTCGTACACCAGGTCTTCTTTGTGCAGCTCTTCGGGTTGGTTATCGCCTTTAAATTCCCAAGCGGCTACGTAGGCATAGTTGTCATCGTCGCGCAGGGCTTCACCCTCTTCCGTCTGCGATTCTACCCTGAAGTGTCCACCACATGATTCGCGGCGGTCCAGCGCGTCTTCAATCATAAGGGCACCCAGTTCAATAAAGTCGGCCACGCGGCCAGCTCTTTCCAACGATGCGTTCACTTCTTCGTTTTCGCCCATTACTATGGCATTTTTCCAGAAATCTGCTTTAAGTTCGGCAATTAAAGTACGGGCTTTGTGTAAACCCTCTTCACTGCGTGCCATGCCACAGTATTCCCAAATGATATGCCCTAACTCGCGGTGGTATTCCACAACGGTTTTATTACCTCTTAAAGCAAGCAGTTTAGCAATATACGCTTCCACATCTTTTTTGGTTTGTGCAAATGCAGGATGATTGGTATCAACCGGTTTTGGGCCAATGGTAGCGAGGTAATCGCCCAGGGTATAAGGTATTACAAAATATCCGTCGGCCAGGCCCTGCATTAGCGCCGAAGCACCTAAGCGGTTAGCACCGTGGTCAGAAAAATTGGCTTCTCCCAAGGCGTACAGGCCGGGTATATTGGTGCTTAAATTATAATCAACCCAAAGTCCGCCCATGGTATAATGCACGGCAGGATAAATACGCATCGGCATCTGATACGGGTTTTCATCCGTAATTTGGTAATACATATCAAACAGGTTACCGTATTTAGCCCGCACGGTGTCTTCGCCAAGGCGTTTAATGGCATCGGCAAAATCAAGGTAAACCGCTAAACCGGTTGCACCCACACCCTTGCCTTCATCTGTCATATCTTTGGCATTACGCGAAGCCACATCACGCGGCACCAAGTTACCAAAAGCCGGATATTTACGCTCCAGGAAGTAATCGCGATCGTCTTCATTCACCTCACTGGCCTTAATTTTTCCTGTGCGCAGCTTTTCGGCCACTTCAGGAGTTTTAGGTGCCCAAACCCGTCCGTCGTTACGTAACGATTCCGACATTAGCGTTAGCTTGCTCTGGTGATCGCCCGATACCGGGATACAGGTTGGGTGAATTTGCGTATAACAAGGGTTAGCAAAGTATGCACCGCGTTTGTGCGCGCGCCATGCGGCCGTAACGTTAGAGCCTATAGCATTGGTTGATAAAAAGAAAACGTTACTGTAACCGCCCGTACAAAGCAATACTGCGTGTGCGGCATGCATATCTATAGCGCCGGTTTTTAAGTTACGGGTTACAATACCTTTAGCTTGTCCGTCGGCCACAACTACATCCAGCATTTCGGTGCGGGTGTACATTTTTACTTTACCTTCGTGAATCTGGCGGTTAAGGGCCGAGTATGCACCTAATAGTAATTGTTGTCCGGTTTGGCCACGTGCGTAAAACGTGCGTGATACCTGCGCGCCACCAAACGAACGGTTATCTAATAAACCGCCGTACTCGCGGGCAAAAGGAACACCTTGGGCCACGCACTGGTCAATAATATTTACCGATACCTCGGCCAAACGGTAAACGTTGGCTTCGCGGGCACGGTAATCACCACCTTTAATGGTATCGTAAAATAAACGGTAAATGCTGTCACCATCGTTCCGATAGTTTTTAGCGGCGTTAATACCACCCTGCGCGGCAATGGAGTGCGCACGACGCGGGCTATCCTGAAAGCAGAACGCGGTTACATTGTAACCTAACTCAGCCAGCGATGCCGCGGCCGATGCCCCTGCCAAACCTGTACCTACCACAATAACGTTATACTTACGTTTATTGGCCGGGTTAACCAGTTTCAGGTTAAACTTATGCTTGCTCCATTTTTCGGCTAAAGGGCCTTGTGGAATTTTAGAATCTAAACTCATGTTTCTTCTAAATTATATTTAGTGAGTGTTTGATGGTGTGATTAGGTGAGTATTTAAACTAACAACTATCAACTCAATCAACTATTCACCTTAGTTTAAACTTTGAAAATAATATACAATTGGCATGGCGGCAAAACCAAGCGGAATAATTACGGCAAACAGCCATACACCAAAAAATTTTATGATGGGCAGGTACTTACGGTGTACCCAGCCAAACGTGCGGAAAGCACTTTCAAAACCGTGCAGTAAGTGAAACGACAAGGCCACCATGGCAATTACGTACACAATTACGTACCATAAAATGCTGAAGCTGTTAGATACGCGGGTGTGTAAATCTTTCACGCGGGTAATTTCTGTGTTCTCCGAGTAGGATACTGAATGTTCAAAATCAGGCTTTTCCGGTTTAAAATCGCTTACAGTTCTTTCGCCGCTCGATATGTTGGTACGGTACTCTTTGTACCCTACATCGTGCGTGAATTTGTATTTGTACCAAAAATCACCCATGTGAATGACAATGAACAACAACAGGATACTGCCCAACAACCCCATGTTTTTGGATGAGAATGAAACCGGCGATTGGGCGCCAACGGCATAATTTACCGGCCTTGCCTTGCGGTTATTAATAGTTAATATTAATGCATATACGGCATGAACAATAATAGCCAGGTATAATAAGTAAGCAATAACCTCAATTGGCGGAAAATGCGTCAAAAAGTTAGCATACATATTAAAGCTGTAACCATCATCGTTACTAAAAAGCAATAGATTACCACCTAAATGCACAATTAGAAAAAGACTCAGAAACAAGCCTGTTAAAGCCATAACCAGCTTTTTTCCCAGTGAAGAGTTAAAGGTTTGTTTTAATTCACTCATTATATTCAGAATTTTTAATCAGGCAAAAATATTTAATATAACCCGAAACCTATGTATTGATTTGAGTAATTGGCAGGTTATTGTCTATTTAGAAACATTCTAAAAATGGACCAACATTTTTAGATACTCAAGCGCAAAATCTATATTAGCGGGTAGTTATTTTTTACAATGAATAGAATTTTAACACTTATTGTTGTGGCCTTGATAGCCTGCGGCTGTAATAAGCTGCCACATATTACCTTTAACGGTAAAGCACCTGGCTTAACCAATGCCGTATTTTTGGTGACCGATGCCGCCGGCAACAGCATTATGGGTGATAATATTACCGCGGGAACCTTTAAAAAGGATACCGTGCTCGAAAATACCGGATACGGCAGCATTAGTATAAACCGTAACGGGGCAGAGGATACCAATGAGTTTGAGGTTTACCTGGAAGCGGGCGAATATACTATTGAAGTAGATACAGCCCACCTGGAGCGCTACCCCAAGATCACCTCCGCTTCGCAAATTCAAAAGGAGCTATCGGCCTACCATACCTTACAGGATGATGTGAGCTTCAGAGCCGAACTGCTGGTAAAGCAACTGCAAGACCAGATCAAGAATTTTAAAGCCTATTTGGGTGGTAACATTGCGTATGCTAACCTGCAAACCCGCTTAACCATGGCCACGGCTAAGGTTGGGCAGGTGAAGCTACAAGCCTTTAAAGAATTTACAGACCAGTACCCCAACAGCATAATTGCAGCACGTGCCATGGAAGAACTGGATTACACCAGCAACCCTGCCGCGTATAGTGCAATATATAAAAAGTTAAGTGCGGCGGCCAAAAATACGGATGAAGGTAAAAGGGTTGGCGAAAAATTAAGTAAACTGATGAAGGTATTGCCTGGTGCCAATGCGCCAACTATTACCGGTACCACGCCCGATGGACATACGTTCGACCCATCAAAGTTAGATAAGAAGGTTTACGTGGTTGATTTTTGGAAAGCCGGTAACCAAGTAAGCCGTATTAATCACCAGGATATGCTGAAAGGTATTATTAATAATGTAAACACCAAAAACGTGGGCTTTATCAGTGTATCGTTAGATAATAAGCGCGACTGGTGGACAAAGGCCATTGCCGATGACCACCTGACCTGGCCCCAGTATTCGGATCTGAAAGGAAATGAATCGGCTAACGCGACAAACTGGGTAATAACTACTATTCCTACCTTTTATTTGGTTGATACCCAATGGCGCATTATACAACGCGATGTGCAATTTCCTAATTTAGAACGCACTATAAACGAGTATTTAAAAAAGCAGGCATCAAACAGCAAAAACTTTTCGCTCTAAAATGCCAAATACCTTATCGGTAGGTTGGTGCTGCATATCAACCTTGCCGGTGAATTTACCAAATGATGGAAGTATAGCCTGTTGATCACTAAATGCAAAACATGGCAGGGTTACCGATTGACGGCCTTTGCCCACAAGCTTAACGCCCGGATGTATATGTCCGCAAAACACATAGTGATTATGCTGTTCCAAACAGGCGTTCCGCTGCGGATGGTGAAGCATCAGGAATGGGCCTGTTTGTAGTTGGTGGTGGGTTGATATATCAATATCGTGGTAATGCCACTCTTTTATAATATCGTGATTGCCAATTACTAACTGCATTGTAATGCCGGCATATTGCTTACGCCAATCGGCAAAGTTGTGCCAGTCGCCGTTCATGTCACTATGGAATAAATCGCCTAAAAAAAGAATTTTTTCGGGCTGATGCTGGCTGATTAATTTGGTAAGACAATTCAGATCCTCGTGCCCAACTTGTTTAGGAATCGCAATGCCAGCTTTACGAAAGTGACCAACCTTGCCCAAGTGCACATCGGCTACAATTAATGCTTTTTGCTGTTGCCAAAAAATAGCCTTTTCGGGCAGGAGTAAAAGATCCTGTTCTAATAATGTAAAGTTCAACCCTGCACTCATCGTTAATTTATGGATGCAAATATAGTGTTTTGCTAATAATGTTAGTGGGTATGTTGCAAGCACACACACGGAAATAGCTTTTAAATATTTTATTCTTCTCCTGAGAGGGGGAGGTACGTGTAGAGCATTGTCAGTGGTGTGCTATACCTTAATTTATATGTGGATTATAACTATTAAAAGGAGCCATACATCCCTCAACTTTAAAAAACGATTGCTTTGTGTAAGGACATCTATTTAATGCCATAAAAAGGAAATCCCTGCACAAGCAAGCAGTGAACCACTTTTTTGTGCAGGGATTGCTTCTTTCCCCGCAAGGTGAGATCGAAGTGTATGAACTTATAACCTATTTAGCTTTTTCATTTTTGGCCGATGGGTTAATCAGGCTTTCGGCTAATTGAGTTAACAATTCGTCGGTTTTTTTCTCTTCGGCCAAAGTCTCATCTAATAATTGAGCCGCTTCATTATATCCTAATGTATTGGCTAATGTGCGTAAAGTTCCGTAAGACGCAATTTCGTAATGCTCAGATTTTTGAGCGGCCGAAATAATACCTACATCGCGGGTTAAGCTGCCGTCTTCAGTGTCTTCAACAATACCTTCCGACTCTTCTATCAGGCCGGCCATAGCATCACATTTTTTAGCTGATGCTTTTTCTTCCACCAATTCAAATACCTGCTCTAAACGGGCTACCTGGTTATCTGTTTCGGTTTTGTGGGTTTCTAACGCTGTACGCAATTCATCTGAAGTTGCTGCTTTAGCTAATTTAACTAAGGCTTTCGACAGGTGTTTTTCGGCCCAGTAAATGTCTTTTAGTTCGTCAACAAATAATTCTTTTAATGCTGATTCTTCCACGTTCTCTGTGGTTTCTTCTGGTTTTTTTGATTTTGTAGTTGCCATAATGTAGATGTTTTTAGTAAGTTACAACATACTATAGCGTCATCTGGTTTTAATTATTTGTTAACTATTGTTAGTACTATGATAATATAAGCTTAAACTTTAAATAGTAGTTACCTCAATTACTATGCAATTACATTCCCACAATCGGGAAAATTAATACCGCCTAAAAAATATATTTTATGTTGTTTGATAATGTTCGCTTTAAAAAGTGGGATTATTGAGAGATACAACTCATTTATAAGCTTTTTTTAATTAATTAGGGCATGGTACAACTATTGTTTATTAATCAATGAATTGAAGTTTTATGTTGTTGAATATCAAGGTAACAAATGTTTAAATAATGACAACTGGGCATTGTTGTTTTTTTAAAAAAAGATTAATTTAGCATTCCTCTAATTAAGATAATGTATTATAGAAAACTGAAGGTAATTTTTCTGCTGTTTTTAATTGTTACCGCTTCGGCTTGTAGAAAGGAATCACTTACTGATGAAGATCTGAGTAATTCTAATTTACCAGTTAATATTCCATCAAACCCTCTTGATCTGGATCCTGGAAAGCCTCCTGTTGATACTACTAAAACCATTGTGGTATTAGGTTCGAGTACAGCGGCCGGTTTCGGCGCAACCAAGGCCGATTCTTGTTGGGCAGGCCGCTTAAATGGTAGGCTCCTGACCGACAAAAAAGGCTTCAAAGTAGTAAACCTGGGTGTTGGTGGTTATACTACTTACCAATTATTACCAACCAGTATAGCGCCAAAGCCAATGCGCCCTGCAGTTGATACTAATAAGAATGTTACCGCAGCACTTAAATTTAGGCCTGCCTTAATTATTATTAATTTACCCAGTAACGATGTTGGAGCGAATTTCAGAGATGAGGAGATTATGCTTAATTACAGAGCTATTGTAAGATTAATTGCCTCTAATAATATCCCTTACATTATAACCGGTACCCAGCCCCGAAACTTTGTAACCGTTCAGCAAAGAAAAAGGCTTAAAACCTTAAACGATAAAATGATCAGTGGTTTTCCTGGCCATATAGTCGATTACCTGCGCAAATTAAGTACACCTACTTATGGCCTGTATAAAACTTACTCGGCCGGCGATGGTATCCACTTAAATAATAACGGACATAAAGTTGTTTACCAAGCTATATTTAATTTCCCGGTTTTTAAAACGGTTGCCAGTTACTAATTAATATACAAATTATAACAACAAAAGCCTTGTAGTTGTACTTACAGGGCTTTGTTGTTTTTAGTGAAGTGTAAACATTATTTGGCCGGCCTAAACTGTACCAACTGAATACTGAATTCTTTTGATGGATGTTTGGTTGGATCGGCCAATTCGTTCATTTTAGAATTAAGTACATACACCTGGCCGTTTGCCATAGTGCCCGTACTGGGCTGCTGATAGCGGTCTTCGGCAGTTGTGGAACCTTGCACCTCGGCTGTTTGCCAGTTATCGGTACTGGTTAATTGATGAACTTTATCTACGCTTTTATTTTGAACTACGATAATGCTACCCCCCGGCCCAATCAACATACCATCGGCTCCCGGAAAAAGGGTTTTTACTTTAACCCGGGTTATATTTTGCGGGTTCTTCATATCTATTTTATAAATAGCACCCTTACTATTGTTATTAACTATTAAAAAGCCAAGCGGGTGATAAACAATGCCATTCAAGCCTATATCTATGCTTTCGAACAGCTCACTCTTTGCAAATACGGAGGCTTTGCCGCTTTTGTCAATTTTATAAACTACCGGCGAATAACTATCGGTAACATATATATTGCCTGTAGCATC
Organism: Mucilaginibacter terrae; assembly: GCF_042679325.1. Taxonomy (GTDB): domain Bacteria; phylum Bacteroidota; class Bacteroidia; order Sphingobacteriales; family Sphingobacteriaceae; genus Mucilaginibacter; species Mucilaginibacter terrae. Next base: position 17,907 of record NZ_JBHTMJ010000017.1, on the reverse strand, counting down.
AAACGCCATATCATTTATAAAATGCTGGCCTTTATATTGTTTAGCCAGGTTTATATCGTGGATTTTTTTACCCGTTATTATATCAATAGCAATTAAGCGACCCATTTTTTTGTAAGTACTGGAATCGGAATACTGGCTGTAATTACCATCAGATACACAGGCCCAAAGCAGGTTTTGTTTCGGATCCAATTTTAAACCATAGGTTGATTTAAGAGAAGGATCTGTATAAATTGTTTTGTAATTGCCCTGCATATCAACCGTACCAATAGTACCCGTTGTTACCGAACTTACATAAAACATATTATTTTTGTTGTTATAGGCAACGCCTTCGGGGTAAACCCCCGGTGCCATAAACTTAATTTGCGGCGTTTGCGCCTGGCTGCCAAGCCCCATTAATAAGGCGAGGCTGGCAATGATATATTTGGTTGTGGTCATGTTTAGTTATCGTTTTTATTATGATATTTTAAAATTCCCTCCCTGGGGAGTGGCGCGGTTGAATTTTGTAGTGAAAGGGAGGGGTTTGGCCCGCGTTCAATTATTAATAAGCTGCAATACGTTTATACCCCTCCCTGCCTTCTTAAGGGAGGGATTTGCTCCAGTTATTTTATGATTTGGTGGCAGACATGATACAATAGATCACCCCGTTTTCGTCATCAGATACATAAATTTTACCGGTTTTATCGGTAATGATACCAGCAGGGCGGCCAAAGCGTGTTTTGCCATCTTTACTTAAAAAGCCCGAAAAGAAATCATGTACCGATACAGGCTTCCCGTTCACATAATGAATGCGCTGGATTTTGTATCCTTCGGGGTTCTTTCGGTTCCAGGATCCATGCCATGATACCAACGCATCGTTCTTATATTCGGCAGGGAAGCCGGGCAAGTTGCCTACAAACCTAAAATCAATAGGTGCACTGTGAGCGGCAAATGTCATTACAGATGGTTTGGTGGTTTTAGCATAAGCCTCTTTAGTTGTACCAGCCGGATCTTCGCGGGTAGGGTCAACCTCTTGCTTGCCAAACACCAGCGGCCAGCCATAATCTCCACCGTCTTCAATTTTATTCAATTCTTCAGGAGGGATCTCGTCTCCGCGCCAGTCGGTGCCGTTATCACATCCCCAAATGTCTTTTGTTTCGGGCTGCCAGTCAAAGCCTATGGTATTTCGTAGTCCGCGTGCAAAAATACGGCGGTTGCTACCGTCCGCATTCATCACCAACATAGTGGCATGTTCCTTATTGGTTTCGCCGCAGTCGTTACAATCACTTCCCACGGTCATGTATAACTTACCGTCCTGGCCAAATGATATCATGCGGTTATCGTGCTGGCCGCCATCGGGCAGGTCGTTAATTAATGTTACAGTATCGCTCACCATGCCATCGGCTTGTATTTTACCCCGTTTTAAAGATTTACGCGAAACCAGGTATAAAAACCCGTCATGTATAGTGATACCATGCACACCTAAGAATTGGGCCCACACGGTTTTCAAATCTTCAAAGCTACCGTCACCGTCCTTATCACTCAACAGAAGCACATCGCCCACATCGCGGCGGGTTACGTATAGCGAACCATCTTTTGCAACAGCCATAATGCGTGGCTTGCCTAAGCCGGTAGCCACTACGGTAGTTTTTAAACCGGGCGGCACCATCAGGTTGCTGGTCATGGTTTCTTTAAAATCGAGGTGCTGTGGGTAAACGGTATTTACCGTAGCTGTAAAAGGTTGCTTGGATGGCAACCCTTTTTGTGCATAAGCCGGTATGAGCCATGTTGTACACCATAGGCCGGCGCATAATAGTTTGGAAATTAAATTGTTTTTCATAGCAGTTGGTAAAACTGCTATGGTAACAACAAACTAATTTATATGTGTGATAATATTTTAATTAATAGGATATTCAATTGTAGCCTTATTTCGGGCCGATAAAAAAATCGGCAAATAAATTTGTACTCAATCCCCGATATTTTTCTGCTTTTTGTTCGTTTTTTTTCCAACCCTAAAGCGGTCATGAAAAATCTGCGGAAAAATGTGGAAATATGAAGTTTTATGTGAAAAAAATGCGAAAAAGTGAAGAAGTTCGAAAGTTGGTTATTTCACAATCGAAGAAAGTCCTTAAGTGAAAAATCATACAACAATTTGCATATCTTCCAACTCACGGACTAACCTGTTCGCTAGTTTACTTAGTATAAACTTACCCTACCAGTTTCTTGTATTTCAGCCTTTTAGGGGCTATGTCACCCAGTCGTTTTTTGCGGTTCTCTTCATAATCGGAGTAATTACCTTCAAAAAAGTACACCTGCGAATCGCCTTCAAAGGCCAGTATGTGGGTACAAATCCTATCTAAAAACCACCGGTCGTGACTTATGATTACGGCGCAGCCGCCAAAGTTTTCCAATGCTTCTTCCAGTGAACGTAAGGTGTTTACATCAATATCGTTGGTAGGCTCATCCAGCAGTAATACGTTCGAGCCCTTTTTTAACGTAATGGCTAAATGCACCCGGTTGCGCTCCCCACCCGATAGTACATCGATCTTCTTTTGCTGGTCGCCGCCGTTAAAGTTAAACCTTGATACATAGGCTCTTGAGTTAATAGGTTTGTTGCCCAGTAAAATAGTTTCCTGGCCGTCGGTAATATTTTCCCAAACCGACTTATCGGCTTTCAGGTCGTCGTGCATCTGGTCTACATAACCTAATTTCACGGTTTCGCCCACCCTAAAAGTGCCTGCATCGGGCTGGTCCTGCCCGGTAATTAAGCGGAACAAAGTGGTTTTTCCTGCACCGTTCGGCCCAATAATACCTACAATACCGGCAGGTGGTAAGGAGAAGCTCAAGTTCTCAAATAACACCTTATCACCATAGGCCTTAGTTACATTGTTCACCTCAATAACCACATTACCCAACCTCGGCCCAGGCGGAATGAATAGCTCTAATTTATCTTCGCGGTCCTTGGTTTCTTCGGAGGCTAATTTTTCGTAGTTGGCAATACGTGCCTTACCTTTAGCATGACGTGCTTTGGGTGCCATGCGTACCCACTCCAGTTCGCGTTCCAAGGTTTTCTGGCGTTTACTTTCGGTTTTTTCTTCCTGAGCCAAACGCTTGGCTTTCTGATCTAACCAGCTGGAGTAATTACCTTTCCATGGAATACCTTCGCCACGGTCGAGTTCCAAAATCCAACCAGCTACATTATCGAGGAAGTAACGATCGTGAGTTACGGCTATAACGGTACCTTTATATTGTTTTAAAAACTGCTCCAGCCAGTCAATACTTTCGGCATCAAGGTGGTTGGTAGGCTCATCCAGCAATAACACATCCGGCTCTTGCAGTAATAAGCGGCACATGGCTACACGACGGCGTTCTCCGCCCGATAGTACGGCAATTTTAGTGTCCGGTTCGGGGCAACGCAGGGCATCCATGGCGCGTTCCAGCTTGGTGTCTAATTCCCAGGCATTAACGGCATCAATTTTATCCTGCAGTTCGCCTTGGCGTGCCATTAATTTATCCATGGCGTCCATATCTTCATAGTATTCGGGTAAACCAAATTTTTCATTAATCTCCTCGTACTCCTTTAATATGGCGGTAACTTCGGCAACACCTTCTTCCACAATTTCACGAACAGTTTTTTCGGCGTCGAGAACAGGCTCCTGTGCCAGGTAGCCCACGGTATATCCCGGCGAAAAAACCACTTCACCTTGAATAGATTTATCGAGCCCGGCAATGATCTTCAACAGAGATGATTTTCCCGAACCGTTTAAACCAATGACACCTATTTTAGCACCATAAAAAAACGACAGATAAATATTTTTGAGTACTTGTTTTTGAGGCGGGTAAATTTTGCTTACGCCTGCCATCGAGAATATTATTTTTTCGTCGGCCATTTAGTTTTTAATTGAGTAATCAAATATCAGCCAAAATGCTGGTATTACAAAAATGTGCACATAATACTAACTGTTTTAATCTCAACCTATATTCGTAAACAAAACTTGTGAGATCAACTGGTTTATTATCTGTTGAAGTAATATCAATTACAAATTCCACTTATGCCTTAATGGCGCAAATCCTGACGAATTAACAGGTTATTGGGTTTTAATAATGTTAAAAAAGATAATTTGTTAAACTTTATGCAATTATTTAAATCAAATACTACATTGCAAATGTAATTAGTTGTAAATTACATTGTCATCTACGCTAAGCCCTTATTATAATCACCGGATTTACGCCGGATTAAAACAGATTACATTACATTAACAATTATTAATTGTCAAGGTATAATGTTGGCAATATTGTTGATAATTGATAACATAATTCTGGATATGTACGTTAAAAGTTCATCCCGGATGTTAATTAACTATTAGAAAAGTACTCGATGGAAGCTAAATTTTCGCCACGTGTTAAAGATGTTATCTCGTATAGCAGGGAAGAGGCGTTGCGCCTCGGACATGATTATATTGGTACGGAGCATCTGTTGTTAGGATTAATTCGCGATGGCGACGGGATAGCCATAAAATTGCTGAAAGGCTTAAATGTGGATACCGCCAAATTGCGTCGTGCAGTTGAAGATGCTGTAAAAGGTACAACCGGAACCAATGTTCATATCGGAAGCATTCCTTTAACTAAACAAGCAGAGAAAGTATTAAAGATTACTTATCTGGAAGCAAAAATATTTAAGAGCGATATTATAGGTACAGAGCATTTGCTACTATCTATTTTACGCGATGAAGATAATATTGCCTCACAACTACTAATGCAGTTTAATGTGAATTACGAAATTTTTAAAGGGGAAGTGGAATCACATAAAAACGTAACCGATGAAATGCCGGGCTCATCAACCGGTGGCGACGATGATTTTAAAGAAGAGGAATCGTTCAGCCAACCTAAAAAGGTATCAGATATTAAATCTAAAACCCCGGTTTTAGACAACTTTGGACGTGATTTAACTAAAGCTGCCGAAGATGGTAAACTGGATCCAATTGTAGGCCGTGAAAAAGAAATAGAACGGGTTTCACAAATTTTGTCACGTCGTAAAAAGAATAACCCTATTTTAATTGGTGAGCCGGGTGTTGGTAAATCGGCTATAGCCGAAGGACTTGCCCTGCGTATTGTTCAGCGTAAAGTATCGCGTGTGTTATTTAATAAACGAGTGGTTACTTTAGATCTGGCTTCGTTAGTGGCTGGTACTAAATACCGCGGTCAGTTTGAAGAACGCATGAAAGCGGTAATGAACGAACTGGAAAAATCTCCCGATGTGATTCTGTTTATCGATGAGATTCATACTATTGTAGGTGCCGGTGGTGCCTCAGGTTCTTTGGATGCGTCGAACATGTTTAAACCAGCTTTAGCTCGTGGGGAGATTCAATGTATTGGCGCAACCACTTTAGACGAATATCGCCAGTATATTGAAAAGGATGGTGCTTTAGACCGTCGTTTCCAGAAAGTAATGGTTGAGCCTGCTACGCCCGATGAAACTATAGAGATACTGACCCGTATTAAAGACAAGTACGAGGAACATCATGGTGTAACTTACACGCCGGAAGCTATTTTGGCTTGCGTTAGCTTAACCGCGCGTTACATTACCGATAGATTTTTGCCGGATAAAGCTATCGATGCTTTAGATGAATCGGGCTCTCGTGTTCACCTAACCAATATTCATGTGCCTCAAAACATTTTGGATATAGAGCAAAAGATAGAGCAGATCAAGGTTGAAAAAAACCGTGTTGTTCGTAGCCAGAAATATGAAGAAGCGGCGAAATTGCGTGATACTGAAAAACATTTGCTGGAAGAACTGGAACAAGCAAAATCTGCATGGGAAGCCGAAACAAAATCTAAACGTTACACCGTAACCGAAGATAATGTGGCCGAGGTGGTATCCATGATGACCGGTATCCCGGTACAAAGGGTTGGCCAGGCCGATAGCCTAAAGCTCTTGAATATGGGTGCCAGCATTCAGGACAAAATTATTGGACAGGATGACGCCATCAAAAAATTAACACGCGCTATACAACGTACCCGTGCCGGATTAAAAGATCCTAAAAAACCAATCGGTTCGTTTATTTTCTTAGGTCCTACCGGGGTAGGTAAAACAGAGTTGGCAAAAGAATTAGCCCGCTTTATGTTTGATACCGAGGATGCACTGATACAAATTGATATGAGCGAATACATGGAAAAATTTGCTGTATCTCGTTTAGTAGGAGCGCCTCCGGGTTATGTAGGCTATGAAGAAGGCGGACAATTAACAGAGAAAGTACGTCGTAAACCTTACTCTGTAGTATTGCTGGATGAGATTGAAAAAGCTCACCCTGATGTATTTAACATCTTATTACAGGTGTTAGACGAAGGACAACTGACCGACTCATTAGGGCGCAAGGTTGATTTCAGAAACACGATCATCATTATGACCTCTAACATTGGTGCACGCCAGTTGAAAGATTTTGGTCAGGGTGTTGGTTTCAGTACAGCTGCTAAGGTTAACCAAAGCGATGCGCACTCACGGGGTGTAATTGAAAACGCGTTAAAACGCGCTTTTGCTCCTGAGTTTTTAAACCGTGTTGACGATGTAATTATATTTAATTCTTTAACCAAAGAGAACATCTTTAAAATTATTGATATTGAGTTGGCATCATTGTTTGGCCGTATTAATGGCTTAGGCTACAAAATTGAGTTGACTGAAGGTGCAAAAGAAGTTATTGCGGAACGTGGTTTCGATGAAAACTTTGGTGCACGTCCGTTAAAACGGGCTATACAAAAATACTTGGAAGACCCAATTGCCGAAGAGATTTTGAAAGGTGAGCTGGTTGATGGCGATATAATGGAAGTGGATTTTGACAAAGAAGCCAACGAAATTAAAATTAATGCCAAAAATAGCGGTGAAAGTAAAACGCCCGAAGCAGAACAACAAGGATAATTGAACTGTGAAAATAAACAAAAACAGCTGCTAATTTTTAGCGGCTGTTTTTGTTACATGATTTTTTGGTTGAATTGAATAGTGTTTCTTCTTCATTGTTTTTGATGAGGATCATAGTCAACCGGTAGTAAATTTGCCGCGCGGTTGTTGCCCCAATTACCCTCGTAAATAATAGCCTTTGGGTTAGTTATTACGCCGTTACTATCAAAAAAGGCATACTTATCAATAAAATTAATCAGGCTGGTTGGATTATCGGGAGCACTCATTGGCCTGTTATAAAGCATATTATTGCCCTTTTTTTTGGTGTATATTATATACATAATTTCGTTATAACCCAAAGCATATATACCTTTTTGATCTGTGCGTTTCACTAAGCTATCTACCCTAAGAGGCTTGGTAACCAAGTAATCGGTGTATTTTGGCATCCTGTTCTTTTCACTCCAATAATTAAGAGAATCGTTTTTTTGAATAACATAATGGTTGCCGTTAGCAAGTGCCGCACTTCTGAAAGTTTTCAATTTTGCTTGTATCAGGCTATCGGGCGGGCGTTCGGGATTAGGTTTACGTATAAGTGGCAAAGTTTTAAAACCCTGATCTGCTAATTGATGACCAATAATGGAACGGAAATAATGTTCAGATGAACCAAGATATGCTTCGAGCCGGTTCTTTTGCCACCTTTTCATTTGTGAAGGTTTGCCCTGCATAGAGGTAAATAGCACATTTCCCTGATAATAAAGCGAACCTTGATTGTAGTCTTTTTCGAGTTCAGTTAAAAAGTATTTTACTCGGTAGCCTAATGCCTTGTTCTCAATCTCCAGATAATCATTGGAGGATGCTATAAATCTTCTTTTAGCTTTATCGTACAATAGATTTAATGTTTCCGGGTTCAAAATCTTGCATTGGTCGGCATAGGGTGATGAGCCGAAAAATTCTCTTTTAAATATATTATAGTTTTGCTGCCAATCCATATCGGGTTTTACAACAACGGCTTTCAGGTCGATGCTTTTAGGATTTAGCTCACTGTATGCAATAATAATATTTTTATCAACCTTAATGGTTTGATAAGATGTTTCATACCCAATAGCAGATATTACCATATCGTACTGGCCGGGCTTAACATTGTTTAACAAATAACTACCATCCTCGTTTGATATGCTGCCGACGGTGGTATTGCTCAGAAATACACTGGCTTTTACAACCGGCTTTTTATCATATAAATTAATGACCTTGCCCGAAATATTATATTGTGCATTACTCGCTAATGGCGCAATAAGCAGAAGCGGCAACAGTAAATTTAACATAAATCAAATTTAACTAATTGTTTAGTTGATTGCAAAGTAAAAAAAGCTGTAGTTTTAATTACAGCTTTATATGAAAAAAAATTGATGAAAAGCTATTTGCCCATTTGATCTATCACGGCTTGCGTTACGCCTGTAAAGGAGAAACCACCATCATGGAAAAGGTTTTGCATGGTTACCATTTTGGTAAGGTCAGAGAATAAGGTTACGCAGTAATCGGCACACTGATCGGCAGTGGCATTACCCAGCGGACTCATCTTCTCAGCAAAGTCAACAAAGCCGTCAAACCCTTTTACTCCTGAACCAGCCGTAGTACGGGTAGGCGATTGAGAAATGGTATTGATACGCACATTCTTTTTTACACCATACTGGTAGCCAAAATTGCGGGCAATACTTTCCAGCATAGCTTTATTATCGGCCATGTCATTATAGTCAGGGAATACACGTTGGGCGGCAATATAGGTTAATGCTACAACCGAACCCCACTCGTTAATAGCATCCTGTTTCATAGCTACCTGCAAAATGCGGTGTAAGCTTAATGCCGAAATATCCATACCCTTGTGGGTGAAATCGTAGTTGTTTTCGGTATAATGCACGCCTTTACGCACGTTAATACTCATGCCTATGGAGTGTAATACAAAATCAACCTTACCGCCAAAATGTTCCTGAGCCTGGGTAAACAGGTTTTCAATATCGGCAGTTACGGTAACATCGGCCGGAATAACCGGTGCATTTACCTCTTCGGCCAGTTGATTAATGGTACCCATGCGCAAGGCAATAGGTGCATTGGTTAAAATCAGTTCAGCACCTTCGGCTTTACAGCGCTGAGCTGTTTTCCAGGCAATTGATTTTTCATCCAGGGCACCAAATATGATTCCCTTTTTACCTTGTAATAAATTATAAGCCATGTTGTTTCGAATTGTTAATCGGGTGGTAAAGGTAAAAATTATTTATCAGTTAGTTTAAATTGTATAGTAACAGTTTCGGTAACTTCCTGAAGCCTGCCCCATAATCTACCAGGCCTCCATTTGGGTGAATTAGAAACAATCCGCAAAGCTTCTTCATCACAGCCATAACCAATACCTTTTAAAACTCTTACATTTTTAAATGAACCATCACGATTTACATCAAAAGCTACCTCTACACTTCCCTCAATGTTGTACCTAATGGCTTTTGAAGGGTATGATAACGTCTTTTGTATATAACTTATAAAGTGAATGTTACCACCAGGAAATTCAGGCGTGTTATCTACTGATCCATGAGGGTAATGATCTTCTAAGTCAAATTGTCGGGCTAACTTAGGGTACACTCTGGTTACTGTAACTTCTGTAGTACCAACGTTTTCATAGTGTTTAAGCGGCAGACTTATGGTTATAAACCGGCTACCAGCTACAGGATAGGTGCTATAGTAATTATAGTTTTCTATAGTTAGTGTATCAGTTGGTATTAATCCCTTAAACTGGAAACGTCCGGTACTGTCTGTTATAACATCATGTGTAAAACCGTTCACGTTTAAATAATGTTTATAAGCACTTATGCAAATAGATGCTGTTGGTTTACCATCATTGCCATAAACAATGCCGTTAACATTTATAGTGTCTGCTGTTACAACATTCTTTTTTTGAGCAAATGCTGGGTGAATAAAGCAGGCAGTTATTATAGCGAAAACTACTTTGACCATTATGTTGTCAATTTTTAAATTTTATAACGATCAATTTTTTGATCTAATGATTGGTTTTTTACTCATTTTCGATAAATATAAAACACCAACTAAACTACAGAGAAAGTTATAATTACAGAGCTAAGTGCCTCTTTGGGAGTAATAATGATTTGGGTATGATCTAACAATAATAGGAAGATGCTGATGATTACCATTGTCGTGATAATTACAGCGTATCTCTTTAAAAAAACAGGTAAACCGCCAACGGTCAGCATAGTTAATAATTTAAAAGTTCCTTTGCGTTTTGCAACGCACTTTCGCCCGGTTTATCGCCGCTCAGCATTTTCGCTATTTCCATCACTCGTTCCTGCTCATTTAGTTGCTTGATTTGCGTATAGGTGGTAGCCGTTTCATTATTTTTGTAAACGAAATAATGACTTTGACCCTTACTCGCAATTTGCGGCAGGTGCGTAATGGTAATTACCTGCAGGTTACCTGCAAGTCGTTCCATAATTATACCCACTTTATTGGCCACCTCGCCCGATACGCCGGTATCTATCTCATCAAAGATGATAGTAGGCAAAGCAGTATAGCGTGCAATGATAGATTTGATGCTTAGCATTAAGCGCGAAAGTTCACCACCCGAAGCCACCTTACTCATTTCGGCCAGGTTATGACCTTTATTAGCCGTAAACAAAAATCGGATCTGGTCGGTACCGTTTTTAGTAAGTTCGTTTTTGGCAGTATGCGTATGCTCAATTTTTAAGTGCGCGTTGCCCATACCCATTTCGGCCAGGGTGTCCATAACCTGTGTCTCAATTTCAGGAAGCGCTTTCAGCCGGTTTGCCGATAACTGTTCTGCCAAGCCCTGCAGGTCATCTTTTTGCAGTTTGATCTGTTGGGTTAAGGTTTCAATCTCTTCATCACCAAAAAGGGCTTGCTGTATTTTGCCCGATAGTTCTTCCTGCAAAGCCAATAGCTCGGCATTACTGCTTACCCTATGCTTTTTTTGGAGATTATAAATTAAACTCAGGCGGGTGTTAATTTCATCGGCGCGGGCCTCGTTGGTTTGGGTTTTTTGTTCTATCTGTTCAAGTTCCGATGCAATGTCTTTGATCTCAATCAGTGTACTGTTAAGGCGTTGGTGCAGGTCTGCTATTCCGGGATTGAATTTCTCTAAAGCCAACAATTGTTGGTTGGCATCTTTTAGCTGGCCGGTTATAGCGGTTTCACCATCTTGCAATAAGTATAAAGCACCGGTGAGGTTGCGCTTTATTTCCTCGGCGTTATTTAAAGCGTAGAGTTCCTGTTCTTGTTCTTCCTGCTCATCGGGTGCAAGAGCGGCTTTTTCCAATTCGTCAAATTGAAACTGGAAATAATTCAGGTCGGCTTTAGCTTTGTCGCTATCTGCAATTAGTTGTTGCAGGCGGGTGGTAGCTTTTTTGTAAGCTCGATAATTGATTTGATACTCGGTTAACAGCGGCTGATGCTTAGCCACACCATCTACCACCAGGAGTTGAAAAGTAGGGTCGTTAATTTCGCGGGTGGCTTGCTGAGAGTGAATGTCGATCAATTGCTCACCCAATAGTTTCAAAGTGGCCAGGTTAACGGGCGTATCGTTTACAAATGCCCGGGATTTTCCATCGGCCGATATTTCACGTCGTAACACGGTCTCCGCTTCGTAATCCAGGTCGTTTTCTTCAAAAAAGGCTTTCAGGTGAAAATCAGCAATTTTAAAAGTACCCTCAATAACACATTTTTTTTGCTGATTAAAAAAGTACTTGCTTTCGGCGCGCTGACCCAATATAAGCGATAGTGCCCCTAAAATAATAGATTTACCGGCACCTGTTTCACCGGTAATAATGTTCAAACCGGCATCAAAGTTGATCTCCAGGTTATCAATTAAAGCGTAATTATCAATGTTTAGCTGGTGCAGCATGTAGATAGATCCTTATATACAAAGATACTCTTTTACAAAACCAATGCCTAAATAATCGTTTATTTGGCTAACAAACTTAGTTTATATGATTGGTGCTTACTTCTGTAATGTTTGATACAGGTTGCCATTAGCAGGATCAGCTTGCATTAATATGTTCATCACCTGGAGTTTTTCCTGTGGGTCGGCTTTGGAAAATACGGATACCAGTTCGCTGCGTTTAGCTAAAAAGAAAAGCGTAGGCAAGGTAGCACCAACCCTAACACGATCCAACTGCGTAAGCACAGGTAGTGCAGCCGAAATATTTTTACGTGCATTGGCCGCATTATTAACCATCATATCCAAACCTAAACGGTGATATGTGTATAAAAACTCGCGGAGTGGGATATACGTTTTATTAATGGTGTTTTCCGACAACCAATAGCGGTTGGTATTATTATCGAATGCCTTCCAACCCCTGTTTGACGAACTTTGCGCGTTTATGACTACCGTTTGCGCGTTGGAATAATAAGGCGTACCGCCAAATTTAGAGAAGCTATCATAATCGAAAGCTAATATCATATAAGCATAGTAAGCCATAACCGAACTTAAGTTACTTTCAAATGTTTGGTTATTAAAGTCAATCGTTTGTCCCTCGGTATAGCTAAAATCGAAATCGCGGTCATTTATATTAAAAACAGGAGAGTTATAAGCCGCATTATAAACCGGCCGGGTTGATTGTACCTGTAATTCTCCGCTAAAAGTGGTACCGTTATCCCAGGCCGTTATGGTTAAAATAAAGTTGCAGTCAATTTTCTCAGTAGCTTGTATGGCGTCGGCACTCCACTTGCGACCATTTAAAAACTCGCGCATAGCAGTTTGTAACGACACGAATATACGCTTGTTGGTAGTAGCTATTTTGGGCGATAATACTTGTACCCGGGCATTCAAATCCTGGGCAGCAGCCGTAAAACCAGCAAAGCACAATAAAATATACACGCCCAGCTTCATCATTATTGCATCAAAGCTATAAGTTTACGGCAAATATCAACAGCTACCTCTGTTTTGCTTTTGGTATCAAAAGTGGTTTTTTCCAGATTACTGTCTATGATGGTTATTTTATTGGTATCCAGTTTAAAGCCGGCACCATTATCATTTAAAGAGTTAAGGATAATAAGGTCCAGGTTTTTTTTCTTCAACTTGTCAATAGCATTTTGTTCTTCATTCTGGGTTTCCAGTGCAAAGCCAATGAGGAACTGACCTTTGCGTTTTCGTTCGCCTAATACCTTTAATATATCAATAGTCTTTTTTAAATCGATGCAAAAGCCATCATCTTGCTTTTTGATTTTTTGTTCTGATACGGTAACCGGTGTATAATCTGCCACGGCAGCACTCATCACACAGGCGTCTGCATTTTCAAAATGGACTAAACAAGCTTCCAGCATCTCTGCTGCCGAAGTAACATCAACCCTTTTAATGGCCGGGTGCCGAGCAGTAAGTGCAGTTGGCCCGGTAACTAAGGTTACTATAGCGCCTTGCTCAGCTATTTCATGTGCTATAGCAAAACCCATTTTACCCGATGAATGGTTCCCAATAAACCTAACCGGATCAATGGCTTCGTAAGTAGGGCCGGCAGTGACCAGTATTTGCTTGCCGGTTAGGGGAAGTGTTTTAGCAATATCGATGGTGATAAAAGCTAAAATTTCTTCGGGTTCGGCCATGCGTCCTTCGCCGTGCAGGCCACTGGCTAATTCGCCCGTACCCGGTTGTATAAGTATGTTATTATAGCTTAACAGCTTTTGCACATTATTTAAAGCAGATGGATGCCGCCACATATCCAGATCCATAGCCGGGGCAAAATATACCGGGCATTTGGCCGATAGGTAAGCCGCTGTAAGTAAATTATCGCATTGCCCGTTTGCCATTTTGGCCAGTGTATTGGCACTCGCCGGGGCAATTAAAAAAAGGTCGGCCCACAGGCCCAATTTTACATGGTTGTTCCAGGTGCCTGTATTAGGTTCAAAGTAGTTGACCAGCACAGGCTTTTTTGATAGGGTAGATAGTGTTAACGGAGTTATAAAACTTACTGCATCGGCCGTCATAACTACCTGCACCTCGGCACCTGCTTTTACCAGCAAGCGTACCAGTATGGCCGCTTTGTAAGCAGCTATGCTTCCGCATATACCTAAAACTATTTTTTTGCCTTCGAGCATAGTACAAAAATAGATAAACCCTACCTAAATCCTCCCCAAAGGGGGGCACTTTAATAAAATAAAAAAGCCCCACCTAAGTCCTCCCCGGGAGGGAGGACTTAAAAAAGAAATGCCGGATACTTTTCATATCCGGCATCAATAATTTATACAAGCCCTCCCTCCCGGGGAGGGGGCTATTAGTCTTTATTCGGATTACGGAAATAAACTTTCTCTTCTAAAAATTCCTGAATGGCTACCAAAGTAGGTTTAGGCATACGCTCATAATGTTTTGAGATTTCGATCTGCTCGCGGTTTTCAAACACCTCTTCCAGGTTGTCATTAGCTGACGCAAATTCTGAAAGCTTTTGGTGCAATTCTTCTTTAATATTGTTAGAAATTTGGTTGGCGCGTTTTGACATGATGACAATCGACTCGTAAAGGTTACCGGTTGTTACATCAAGTTCACGCAAATCGCGCGTTACGGTGCTGCCTGCTACACCTGGTTTAGTTATATTGTTGTTGCTCATGTTTATATATTTATTGAGGGCTTTTTTGATTTTGTTTATCTGTAATAGATTGTTGCTGACCGTTTGCGGATGTGCTGTCTTTAGCAATTTTTTTAGCTAATTTACCTTCTGCCTCCAGTGCAGCTAAATAGCGTTTGGCGTTGTTTATACCGCGTTCGCTATCTTTGCGGTACTCTGTAGCATCTTTGCTGTATTTACTGTTTGCATATTTCTCAGAAAACTGATCGGCAAAGGTCATGGCCTGTGCGTAACGCTCTTCCTGGCGGTATTCGGCACTATTTTTAGCGTATAAGTATTGAGCCTTAATAGTTAAAAACTCCATTTCTTCAGCGTACTTGGTGTCAGGATAATCTCGCAGGGCATTACCAAAAGCCATAACAGCCGATAGGTAATCGCTGATATCTAAATACAGCTTAGCGTTATTATACGCCTTGGTCTCCAGCTTGTCGCGTAAATTCTGAATCAGTTTACCGGCTTCGGCACTGCGTTCGCTTTTTGGGTAAAGATTAATAAACAACTGTAAAGTTTCAATTGCTTTAGTCGTATTTTCCTGATCTAATGACGGGATGGGAGAATCCAGGTAGAAACAATAAGCTGCCATATAACGGCATTCTTCGGCTCGGGTACTACTTGGGTACAAATCGGCAAAGTTTTTGAAATGATAACGTGCCGATGTAAAGTCTTTTAAATTATAGTTAGAATACGCATAGTAATAAAACAGATCTTCAGCCTCGGTTAAACCGCGATACTTAGGTGTTAACAATTCAAAGAGCTCTAAAGCTTTTGAATACTGTTTTTTATTATAGAATTTGACGGCTTGTTGGTATTGCTTGGCTCGGTCATTACTCTCTTTCAGCTTGTCGTAACTGCTTTTGCAGCCACCAATAACCAGTATGGTAGTAATTAATAAGCCAGCAATAATAGCGCGTTGCTTTTTAAACATCCTGCAAAGGTAATTATATAATGTAAATCAATCAATTATTATTTTAACCGCTAATTTACCGCACATTTTGCATCTGGCAATAAATTGTTTCGGCATTTAACATCTTTTAACTTTATACTGACTTACTCGTCATTGGCATTTACTTTTGGTTAATTAAATATTTCTTTGTGGTTCAGGTAGGTACAGGATGCTCTTGTAACGTATATGATACATATTTGTGATGCCAATTATTCTTTAACCAACTAATAAGAAATCACATTTTTATGAAAAAGAAGAACTTAACATGGAGCTTGCTCCTGAAGGGTGCGGCTATGGCTGTAATTATAGCTATAACCAGTTGCCAAAAAGAGAAACAACAGCAACCAGCAGAAACTGTTGAAACTACCGAAAGTGCTGAAAAAGTGGGTACTTTAGCCCTTAGCTACGGCGAAGTTACAGGATCGGGTGGTACTTTTACCGCTAAGGTAAATGGTGTTACCAAATACACAGGTACCGATTATATTGCAGCCATACAGGCCGCATGTAATAATTTAACTGCCGGTCGTACCTCTAAAGAAACCGTGCTCATCAAAAATTCTGGTAGTTCGGGTCAATCGGGCGGTGCCATTAAGGCGGTTAATATTCCAAGCTACACTATTTTAGATTTTGGCAATACTACATTTGCCTGCACCAGTAGCGATCAGTTAATTGTACCCATACAAGGAGAGCGTCGTACCGATATTGAGGTGAAAAACATGAAAGTAACCGGTAACCCGCGTTATGGTATATGGCTTAAAACCTGTAGCAATATTATCTTGAGTAATATCACCATGACCTTAAATTCGTCATCGGGTTTAGGTATAAGGGTTGACGACAGCAAAGGCGATTGGTCGCGTAATTTCAACTTAACCAGTTGCAACATCAGTGGCTCGGGCGATAACGCTGTAGAAACTTATGGCGTAGATGGTTTTACCATTGGCACCGTAACCGCAAGCAATGCAGGTGCGTGTGGTTTATTACTCAATAAAACAAAAAATGGTACAGTAGGAACAGTTAATGCTACTAATTGCGGGCAGGGTACCGGTTATGCCGGTTTTCGTATTGCCAACAATGCCGGGCCAAATATTAGGGCAACCACTATTAATTCTACTGGCTGTGGTCGTGGTTTTTTTAGTGTAACCAGCAGTAATGGCTGTACTATTACTACGCTGAATGCAAAAAATTGCCAGTCGCACGGTGCATTGTTAGAGAACGCCCAGAAAATTCAGATCAATGGCGGTACCATATCGGGCAATGGTGCCGAGGGTATCCGTTTCTCTACTACGCTAAGCTATATTTGCCGCGATAATATTGTGCAAAATTTGAATGTTTCTGGCAACTCATTTGGTATCCGCGAAACGGCGCCTTCTAACTACAATACAGTAAAAAATTGCAGGCTTAACGGCAATGGCTTAACTTTAGTAGGTCCAAATAGCATATCAACAGGTAATACACTTTAACTAAATTACACAATAACCAACAAGGATAATTGGTATGGCTTGTTTATATAAGCCATGAGGTCATGTACCGCCCAAGCGGCGGTACATGACTTTTTTATTATCTACCATACCTTATATATTTATATTAAGGTAGAACTATTTCATTATACACACCTATGCGTTTATATATATATTATATGGTATATCTGGCTGTTATATACAACACGGGTTGCCAAAATAAAACATCAACCGGCAACAGTAACAATACGGCCGATATTAAGCAGTTAGATGCAGTTTCAAATAATTTTTTCAAAAATAGCGAAGACATAACCGACCATGACGGTAACATTTACCACACTATAATAATAGGTAAGCAGGTTTGGATGGCCGAAAACCTTAAAGTAACACATTATAATAACGGCTGTGAAATACCACAGATAAAAGAGGATAAAGCATGGCGCGAGTTAAACATAGGAGCTTATTGTAATTACAACAATAAAAAGACCAATAGTGCTATATATGGTAACCTATATAATTGGTACGCCGTAAACGACGATAGGAAACTGGCTCCAAAAGGCTGGCATGTTCCAACACAAGAGGAGTGGAATATTTTAATTGATTATTTAGGAGGCAATACCACAGCCGGTAGTAAAGTCAAAGCAACTGGTACAAAATACTGGGAAGTACCAAACACTACATCAACTAATCAAAGTGGTTTCAATGCAATACCGGGTGGTAACCGTAATAACAATGGGATGTTTGAAAACTTAGGTTTTTCTGCGAGTTTTTGGAGTTCAACAACGGAACCCAAGGTTGATTTTGCAAAGAATTATAGCTTGATAAGCGGCATAACGGCTATAAAAGCAGACGTGGACGACCGAAAATGCGGGCTGAATGTGCGCTGTCTCAAAGATTAACGATAAAAATAAGTCTGATAAATAACAAGTTAAGACTATTTCTCGCAATAAACAAAACAATATTAGATTGAGTATAAGAAAAGGGTACATTTGCAACCCGCAAGAGGTG
>NZ_JBHTMJ010000016.1:0-88008 GCF_042679325.1 Mucilaginibacter terrae | reverse complement strand
GCAAAAACTGTGTGCTGCTCATGGGCGTACCGTCTATACCGGTAGCATAGCCATTATTGAGGTTATCCTTACGGCACGAATTGGCCGTAAACAGGGTGAGCAGTAACAGCAGCACGGCATACCGCCGCAAAGATGGGTGAGTGTGTTTCATGTAAATTGCAATAAGGCTGGTTGTTTAACCCACAAGCAAGATAAGTAATTGATTATTAACTTGCAAGGGAATTGTTTTACAAAAATTTGTAAAATTTTACCCGAGGAATTATATGTATTGACCCTGTTTAACGGTTTTAGACCGGCATTAAAATAAAGTGCTCACTAATCTTAAACGCTGGCAAACACCAGCCCTGCCCAACTAAAAGCGCATTTGAAAATTTAGCCTGGTGGCAGCCCAACCAATAATAGCACCAGTATAAACAAACCAAATAGTGTTACTAATATTACAAATAAGCGTTTAAAAAATTTATAGTATGGTTTTTCTACTACTTTTAAATTTGCCGCATAAGCGGGGAAATACTTGTCTTTTAACCAGCCGAAAGCAAACAATAACGGAAATGCTATCAGCAGCCAGTAATAACGATCAAACCAGTTTTTAAAGTAAGCTTTTCGGGCAGCCCAGCGTTCATGAGCCGCTATATTAATGTGGTTAATATAGTAGCTTCCTAAATATGAACGCCCAATTTTTACCTGTAGTGCTTTATATGGTTTCAGCAAAAAGTAGCTGGTTCGTGTTCCTTCAAAAGTTACTAACCGTTGTTGATAAACCAACGTTACATTGGTATGAATAAAGCCTGCCTTACGAGCATAAACCTGCTGAATATTTTTAACAGGCAATACCTGTTCGGTTACCGGCTTAATGGCAGTACTCATTAGCAAATCCAGCTTTAATATGGTAAAGTAAGCTGAGCCTAAATACAATCCATACATAATAAGCGGAAAAATAATGCGCATATACCAACTGGTAAATAACGATTGCCGACCTAAATACAGTGTGTAAGCAGCGAACGGTAATGCGATTGCGGCAGCGTACCAAAATACGTTGAGATAGTCTTCATCCGTATATAAATCAATAAAAATATCTATAGTGAAATGTACAAGGGCAAAAAATATCCAGTAACCTAATAAAAAATAACCTGCAAAACCAACGGATGGCCCGCTAATTACTTGCTGCTTACTTTTTGCCATATAATACCTTACTTGCTTTTTACAGATCCACTGCAAACATCACCCTCGGGTATTCCGGTTAACCATACACGCAAAAATTTAATTCTTTCTCTGGTCAGGGTTTCCAGATATAAGGATTCGCACATGGGTTCTACCGATCCATAACTTCCATTCGACGGATATTTAGCTGCTAATTCGGCGTCTCTTAGCTGTATCCATAGGCGCTGTGCCACTTTTAGTTTTTTTATAAACAAAGGCTGGGCAGCGTATTCCTTCAAAATTTTCTGATAAACTATATTGAGTTCTTTATCAGCTTTTTGATAACTGCTACCAGCTTCCATATTCATGGCCGTTTGCGATTGTGCCAAGGTGCTTGAGCCAGCCAAGGAAACCATTATTATGGTAAAAATGCCTGCTGATATAATTTTAGTGAACTGCATATTAGATCGATTTCGTTAAATATTATTTCCACCATTCGCGCTTTTCTTCAGCTCTGGCTTTAAGAGCTGCAGGTTTGCCGCTGTCCGCATCCAGTGATAGCATGTAGTTTTGCCATCCATTATTTACATACTTTTTATTAATCATTAATTCACTTACACTAAAGTCCAAATCACCGGCTTCTGGTATTTTAAAATCGCCCCAGTTGCAAACTTTGCTTGCACCGCCCTTATAAGAAGTCCAGCGGGCTACAGTTTCATTATTACTAAACCCATCTGCTGGTATTAAGGTGTCGTAAGCAAATTGTCCCCGTTCATTAATATACCAGTTTGTGGTTAATTTGCCCTTTAACATACCGCTTCCCGGCTGTTTAGGATCTTCCTTCAGGTTAATTTCGCAAATGAGGTAACCATATTTATATTGGGGATACTCCTCGTTGGGTTCCAAGTATTTTTTAGCCTGTTTAACCGTAATGGTGCCGGTAAAGTTGCAAATGTTGTTCTTAACACGGGTCTTTCCTTTTACCAGGTATTGATAGGGGTTGGATGGATCTTTGCTAACGGAGGTATAATGGATATAAAATCGTTGATACTTAGCACCTATAAACCCTAAAGGCTCCGGGAAATCATCCCACGGAGTTGGCGCGCCTACAAAGTATATTTTAGGCGCATGCCATAGTGTTATTAAATTAGCTTTGCCTGCCTGGGCATAAAAATCGGCAACCTTTCCTTGTGCCATACTTATGTCGGCAGAATTTAACATGATCATTATTAAGAGGGTAAACTTATTAGGAGTAGCTACTTTGCATGATTTCATATATGCCAAACAGAAATCGCCTACTAAATGTTTAGCTAATCAAATGTCCAAAGATATTAAAGCGATACAATGCCCTAAGTGTGGCAGCACATCTAAGCAGGAAATAAAGCCGGATTTTTATCAATGCCAAAACTGCCAAACCGAATACTTTTTGGACAGTGATGATACGCATGTTTATCATCATCATGAACGCGTGCCACCTGTGCAAAGTTCGGCCCCGCCGGGTAGTACTAAATTGCCAGTTTACATACTTATTGGAGCGGTAGCTTTTATAGCAGTAGTATATTTCATAACCATGCTGTTTCAGCCCAAAAGAAGTTCTTACAACGCAATTAGTACTTATAAAATACCCCGTTCTTATCGTTCGAGTTTTGTTTACACTAATACGGCCACAGGCGAACCTGTATATTTACGCTTAGGCACCGATTATATTGATAAAGGCAATAACCAATCGGAAAAGGAATATCATGCCCAATTTAACAATGCGCTTAATGGTAAACTGATAGCAGACCGCATTGTAGATAACGACGACCAGAACCAGAATGATTGTTCATTGACCTTTAAAACTTATGCGCCCGATATGATCTACGCGATTGGCTGCAACAGTCAAATATCAAAACTGGATACCAGGAATAACAAGCTTATTAACGTAACGAAGAGTATTTTTAAAGATTATCCGCAACTCAGTTCGGGTGTAGCCCGGCTGGACTTTGATTATGATAAAGCAATGATTAATGTGATGAATAACGAAGGTGAAAGTTACCATTACTTCCCAGCCATTAACAAGCTGGTTAAAAGCGACGCGGAAGCAAATGCAGTGTGGAAAAAGGCATATAATGCCAAGCACTATTTTGAGTTCGGCTACATGGGCGATTACTTTGATCATCATAAAGTTAACCAGTTAATAGAGATAAAATATTTTAAGGAGGCAGGGCAACTATTAAAGCGCGACCTAACTCCAGGAAGGAAATACTTTAGTCCGGTAATTCTTTATCAGGATGAAAAGAACTTATTGATTGTAGTAAATACAACGGCCGCTCCCGAACCGCCCTTGAGCATTCAGCGTATAGATGTACAAACCGGGAAAATTTTGTGGGCCTTGCCTCCTGACAAATACTATCTCTCATCTGTAGCTAAATACAAACAAGGCTTTGCCATAGAATACCGTAAAGGTGAAGAAGCCGATTACGTACACGGTGTAATGGTGGTATCTGATGCAGGAAAATTGGTTTACAATTATCAATTGAGCCGTACAGAATAAATAATATTAAACCAATTAAAGGTATAAATTAAGATATGATCCTCTAATTCTTTTTAGAAGAAATTTATGAAAATTAATAATCAAAACAATTATTATTTGCTGTGGATAATAGCTATAACTTTAGTTGCCTGCCAATCGCCACAAAAAAAGGACGGCGTAAAGTATCAACCAAAAGCTATAAAGCCGGCTGTTATTAATGAGGAAGATCAGGTTATTAATATGGTTATGAATTTGGATGAAGTGAAGCGTAAAAGTGCACTGATAGCGAAAGAAAGTAAGGGTAAAAGACATTTATCCACTTATGTAGAAACACCGCCAACAGCAGCCCAACCTTACTACTGGGTAAAAGTAGCCGAAGATAATGGTGGCAGTTATGTAACGTATTATTCTTTCGGGGTTCAAGCAAAAACCCACGCTATTATGTTTTATGATGTTATGCAGGATTCGTTGATTTCGTTAAGCCAATGGCGTAATACAACGCCGGTTGATGAAAGGTAGAAACTAACCCTAACTATGTAATCAGATCCTTTAAAAGGATTTAAAAAATTACAATGTGTTATGAAAAATCTTACAATAATTCTTTTGCTATTAACCGGATTATGTACAGCCAAAGCGCAAACTCAATCTGCCGATAGAGGGATTATGATGCTGGCGGAATTTTATAAAACCTATATATCCGTTTCGTCCGATCGGGAGATTGACCTGAACGTTATGGAGGCAAAACTTGCTGCGCTCAAACGCCGTTATTGCACTGAGGCCTGTCAAAAACAGATCGTTAAGCTTACTACGGAAACCGATGCGGATCCCATTATTAAAGCACAGGATAGCTACAAGGAATTGCTTAAAACACTGGTTATTAAAAAGGACAACAAAAATCCTAAACGCTATTTGGTTACCTATGTTGATATAGCCGGAAGCCGCTATAAAACAACCATTTATGTAACATTAGCAGCGCAAAATAAGAACCTAAAAATAGCTTATTTAGAATAGGCATTTTTAGGTTCTTATTATAAATATGAGTTAGTTCGACTTTATAAAATCGCTCAGGTAACTGCATTCGTTTACGGCTCTTTTATAAAATCTTGTAGCCTTGTACTCTTGCATTTCTTTAAAGTGGCTGTTTTGTTTAATTGCTTTCAAAAAGGCTTTTTCACGCTTCTCATAAGCAGCATAATTATCCATGTACGATGGTGCTTCATGTTCTTTTTGCTCACACTTGGCTGCCATAAAAGTACATTTGGCTTTAAACTCCGGGTCGGTGCTTAGCTCACGGGCTTTTAAGTAATATTGCTTGGCAAATGAGGTTTTAATATAATCGCCATCATAATAATACATTTGCTTACGGCCAAAATCATACGACGACCATATATACGAAATTAAATTCCATGAATCGCAATAAGTAGAGGTATTGTAAATACCGGTTGCCATCTGGAAATAAACATCCGCATTTTTAGGATCGTTTTTAAGCTTGGCTTTCAATTCTGCCATTTTTTGAGCGAACTGCAGCTTGTTAAGCCCTCTTGTGTCGGGTTGGCCGTAATCGTTAATAGTAACTATAAAAGGATTTCCGTTTGAAATGCCAGCTTCATCCACACGGGCAAATTTGAGATTAGCATCTTCGTTGCCGAACGATCCTACCGCATCCTGGTAATGATGTTCGCGAAGTTGTATGGTGCCAAGCAGTTCATATAGGTTGCTGTAGTCTACCTGCTTTAATGCCATACTTAAAAATGCCAGGTATGGATTTGCCGGGCGGTGGGTTTTCCAATTAATAACTTGTTTGAGTTGGGCAGAGTGCAGGTAATTGTACCAAAAGTCGGGCATTTGCTTAAACATATGATCCCGGTATTGCGGACCATTGTTGGGTTGGCTGTTTAGCATAGCCAATGCTGCCCTGGCAGTATCACCCTGGCGTAAATAGGCCGGTGCCAATACATAATTATAAAAATTACGCTGAGTTATTTCAAACTGGTTTTGACTATCCGGTGGAGGAGGGTATGCATCTGTTTTGGGTTTGCCACCTGCTTTTACTTTGCTATTTAACCATTGTAATGAAGGTAGCAGCGACGCTTCATCTACCGCTTTAAGTTGTTTAATGCGTTGAGCCGATAAAAGCAGGTTAACAATTTGTTTTTGATCACCTATTTTTGCGTTGAGCGTTTGTCCATCCAGCTTATCCAAAGCAGCAAGTCCATCGTCGGGCTTGTTCTGCATAAAATACAGGTAAGCATTAGTTAATGTCCCTATTTGCGGTTCGCTGTACTTTGCATCGCTGGTAAGCTTTGTACAAAAGTTTCTGAGTTTTTCAATGTGGGCATCATATTTTGTTTTCACACTATCGGGCATGGTCACAAAAAAGCTGCCCTGTGGTAATTGCTCCGCTTGCACTGCGCCGTTGGATTTGTGCATAAAAAACCATACCATGCAAACAGCTCCAACCAACGTTAAAAGGCCACCGGCTATTTTAATGCCCGGCTTATTCTGTTGGTTTTTAAATACAGCAAATAATACTACTATACCTGTAAGTAAAACAATTAACCCAGTCCACAAAAGCCATTTTTTTGCACCTGTTTGTTGTTGCGGCTCTGTTTTAACTAATGAGCGATTACTATAAAACTGGTCGGTATTGTTATTAAGGGCCGGTGTTAGATAATACTGCTCCAGTTTATTAATTTCTCTTACCAATAATACGCCCACCATGAACGATGATGGTGCATTACTGTAAACCTGGTTCAGGTTATCGGTTTCAATTTCTGAGTTTGCAAAACCTTTAATAGCATAAAGGTTAGCTTTTTCTTCAGGTGTACGTGCAAGTTTTAGTACATCATCAAAAGGCGCACCAATGTAATGGTAGTTACGGTATGCCTGCAGTCTGCGTTCGGGGTACTCGGCAAATACTTTCGAAAACAGGTAGGCGGCTTGTGTGGTATCGCCCAAGCGTCGTTCTTCTCCGGCTTTTAGCGCCAATGCCCAGCCTTTAATATGGCTTTTGGAGCTTGTTTTGGCAATGTGCTGGTCATAAATATTTTTGGCTTCCGAAAAGTTTGCAGCGTAATGGTTAAGCCTTTGCGCCTGGTAAAAATACCGCAGTTTCAAGAATGGGTCGCTTTCTTCTGTTGCGGATTGCAAAGCCTCACTTGCCAATGTTTTTAAGCCAGCCGTATCCAACGGTGCAGGTTCCCAGTAGTTGTAGTTAGACTGGCCCAGTAGTTCTGCACGTTGTGCAAACTGGTAGTATTTTTTAGCCCCTTCACGCGCAGGGTCTTTCAGTGCCCATAAAAACTTGCTTGAGGCAAGGCTATCGGCAGCAGGAGGGTCCTGTTCAAAAAAGTGATAGGCTCTTTCTTTGCCTGCACTGTCCAGGTGATACATGATCTTTTCTACATCGGCGGCTATAACCGGTTGTCCTAAATAGTTTGCCCATTCGGCGGCATTAATAGCAGCTTCGCTCACCGGTTCATCATCAGTATAGGTAAAACGGTAATCAGTAAAGTAAAATGCACCAAAATCTTTTTCCCCTTGAATGTTAGGGTTAAAAAAAGAGGTATAATAATCGTATGGGTCAGGCTCGTCTGAACAGGCTATAATTATGGCAGCACTAATGAGGCATAAGCCGGTAATGCTAACGAAACACAGCAGCAGTTTTTTCCATGTCTTCATAGGTGTAATGTTTAAGTGTCGGTTCGTCCAAATGAAAGTAGATGATATTTACCGTATCTGATGATATATATTTCTGAATGTAGCTGGCGGCACACAGCAACTGACCGGCCGATAGGTTTTCCCGTCTGATCTCATCACCGCGTAATAACCCGTATTGAGGCAAGTCTTTTTGCAAGGTGTATAGGTCGCTACCGCTTGCTTTAAAAGTTTTGTTATCAAAAAAACGGTCATTGTGCAATCTTTTAGCGATCCCTGCGTATTGCTTTTGCCTAAAAACCACTACCCAGTTAAAAACAGGTAACCCCACATCTATGGGCATAGGGTATTCACCTAAATTTTTGCCCGCATACTTCTCCAGTTCGCTTTGCTCCAGTATGGAATTTTGATGGCCGTATTTGCGCAGGTTACCCATATTGTAACACATGAGCATTACTCGGTTAACTGGTGGTATGCCACTGTTTTTTTGATTTTTAAGTTGATGCAGGCGTAGTGTGGCTGATAATTTTTTATTTTTCAGGCTGGCGTTAGCCCTAATTTGCGTAAGCAAATAAAAATAATTATCGCGGGTGGTTCGGGTCCAGTCGCAATCAATTTGTAGTTCGTTATAGGATGTTTTGCCTGATGGTTTTATCCGGCCATTAACATAATAGACGATCTTCCTGGCAAGGTCGTCCAGTTGTTGGGAGGTTTGATTTTTGAGCACATCGTTAACAAGATAAACAACCGGAATAAGCTGTACCGAATTAGGTAATGCTGATTTAAAGGTAACCGGCGATATCGGTACAACACCATTGTCGCTTTTATCTACATCCATAACCCGCACGTAAAGCTTTTGACAATGCAGCGCATTAAAGTATCGCCTTTCTGTAGCGTTGGCATCATAAACTGTTTTCCAATAGTAAAAAGAGGTATTGATTACCCGTTTTTTTCTGCAGGACACCAAACCAAGTAAAATTATGAACGCCATGAAACACACAGGTAATTTAAGCATCTGCATTAAGTAAGCCCCGGTATATATACTTGGTAATCATGCTGCTTTAAAATAGCATTGACGCCGCTAACAATTAATACAATCGTACAGGTAGAACGAAAAATTTCTATGCTTTTTTTGATCATCCTTATCTTTAAATGCCAGGTCATTCCACTATCCCATTTCTCCAACACATGCGTATCCGTAACCTAAATGGTAAACAGATATGCTTTATACACAAATTACATGCATTTAATGGAACAGCACTTTTAAAACCACGCAAAACAAATACTATAAAATAACAATTTAATCTAATACTTAGTTGTAATGAAAGGTAACCGTTGGTTATAAATGATATATTATTTGGAAACTATTGCTCGATAGTTATCCCATTAATTGATATTTCCTTACAGAAAAAAGAAATGGCAGATGCGCCATAGGCATCACTGTAAGATGCCGACGACAACTGATCCGAGTAGCTGTAAAGGCTGGCCTGTGTAAATTTAATAGTGCGGGCTGGATTTTTACCATACGTATCAACAATGGTGATGGTGCCATTAAAACGGTTTTGTTTTTTAGCAAATACTTTCAGCAATTCATCACTTATTTTTTTGGCATCTACAGTGAGGTAAAACGAACCAGGATAATAAGCAGAAAGTTTATTTTTAACAGAATCTTTAAGTGTGGAAACAGATGGTAAATCATCATAGTTGCGTGTAAGGGAAGTGCTAACCGAATTTAGGTCGGTGACGATGGTTTTACCTCCATAATTGACCGTAAGCTGCACCTTATTGCGATTTTCTTCGGTTTGTGCGGATGTTGTTTTCAGGAAAGAGAAAGATAAGATAGTGGCAAATGCAACGGTAAGTAAAATTTTCATAGTTTGTTATATTTATCAAGCTGTATTTTTAACAAAAAACAGGGTTGTTTGTTAGTATTAGCCATAAATTTTGAGAAGTGATTGTCATACTGTGATGACTTGTATATCGGTTGTTTTGTTCACCTGCAAACCATTTAAAGGATTCGGTTACACCGCATGAATACGCTCTATCATCATAAAGGTCATTACATTCTTTGTTTTCTCCACAGCCCGAATAAATTAAACAGTTGTACGGGTTTAAGTGGCTGTAACTTTTGCTTCAACGAGCATGGCATGTAACACCTCGGTAGAAAAGCCATGTAGCAACAACCTGAAAGCGGCACCGTATGTGGGTAATGGGATCATAGGGTGCTTGTTATTTAGCGCGGTTAGCTTTTCGGGGCAGTTCATAATAGTTGCGGCATATATCCCGATCACTTCATCCAATTGTAACGAATTGGTAGCCCGCCAAAAATCGTTATCCGTTAAATAAAACTGATACGCCGGTGTAAACAGCTCAATGGCGGTAGCAAGGTCTATTACATTGGTCCACTTATTCCTGAAGGATGAAAAAGGAATGGCACCCATGCTGATGGCGCTGAAATCGGGCATGGGTTTAACCGCAATTTGTAATCCCTGCTCGGCTATTGCAACATTGAGATTAATAATAAAATTGTAAAGGTTAAGATCATGCTCCAGAAACATATTTTCCTGCACGTCCTTTACAGCCAGCGGTTTAAGCGGGTTCATAGGAATACTTGATGCCCCGTCTACATTATCTTTAATAAATCTTAAAACCTCAGAACCGAGGTAGAAATGGCGCAATATTAAAAAGTTAGCTTCCGGTGTAATAAAGTACTTCATGCCCAGGTACAAGCAGCGGTGCAAGGTTTTAGGGGCGTTGATAAGGTTGGGCACCACAATCTTGAAAAGCTGCATCAGTATGATGGATAAACGAGCCAGCACCTTTGCCACCGGGTACAAAAACTGCCTGCTCTTGGTAGAGGAGTCGTAAAGGAACGCGGCTTTGGCGTCTGGGTTAAACGGAACGCTCTTATCCAGAAACAGCGCGTGCCAGTGGCTCGGGTTTCTGGGTGTGTTTACCATATCTTCGTAGTATTCCCTGGTATGTAACATAAAATAGCTCTATTAAAAATTATCTAATTCTTCGAGTTGAAGGATGTATAGCCTTGCAACTACTTTTGCCGCTTTTATGATCTTTTCGGCGATATCCTGTGTCAGTAATTCTGACTGGATAGCCTGTTCAAACCGCTCGAAATGGTTGTCATTTGCGTCACTTACTTCGTGGTAAATAAAAAACGATACCTGTTCATTAGTCAGCTTCAGCTGTTGCTGTATGGCGCGCCCCCATTTGCCAGATACGCGATTGCCCAAACCTTCTATAATAAACATACCGCCAAGCAGGTCAAAAGGGTTAGGCTGGCTGGCCCGCTGAAACATATATGCGCTAAGCGCTTCGCTTCCTATGTTCTTATTACCGGTAAGAATATCTTTTCTGAATCCGCCACATTGAATATAATTGTTCTCCAGCATCTGGTAATCACGGTGCTCATCAGATGAATGCCGTATAAAAGACGAACGCACATCAAAGTATTCCATGCTTACATTAGAGGCGGCCCTGGCAATCCATTGCGAGCCGTCAATTACCTGCTGACGCAAGTTGACAAGCAGGCGCTTATACTCATCCATTGTAAGGGTGCCGCTCAATATTTTTTTCACCACCGGCACTTGTTGTAATCCGCGCTCAAAATCAAACCAAACCCCGGTAAGTTGGCGTACCAGCCATTCCTGCACTGGTTTGTCCTGAAAATTAATACTGGGAGGACGAATCGTAGTGATATCTACATCAGGCTGCATGCCTTGAGGATTTTGCAAACCCTGTACCGTAAGCAGCATATAACTGGATATGAACCTTCCGCTTTCGGGTACCATGCACAGAATCTGCTGACCTGTTTCAAGTTTACCGCTGCTCAGCAGTTCATCCAGCATCACAAATATTGAGGCTGAACCGATATTGCCTACTTCGTACAAGTTTGTAAACCATTTTTCGGGCGCAATTTCTCCACCGCCCTTTTTGAGCAGGTCTGCAATTTGCGGTTTAAAATGATGAGAGGAGTAGTGGCAAACCAACCAGTCAATGGCTTTTGGGTCAAATTTACCGCCGTCTACTAATTCAAAAAAATGCTGTATCCCTAATTTAACCATGTTATCAACCAGGTTCATGTCCTGTTTCAGGTTAATAGCACCATCGGCGTTAGCATGTGCTATGGTATCGTAATCCAGCCAAGTTTTACCGATCTTGCCGTTAGCTTGTTTATGGGATCCGGTGTACATGCAAAGGTCATAGGCATGGGCATTTGATTGCAGCTCTATCCATTCTATTTTCAGCGAAAGCCCTGAACGGCCGGGTTTATCTTCCAGCAGCAGGGCTCCTGCACCGTCACTCAGCATCCATCGCAAAAAATCCGTTTCTAATGGAAGCATGGCACCTGTACCCGCCAGTGCCGATTGGCCTGCAAACCGTTTGGCTTTAAACATCCGGCTGGGTAATTCGGCCGCACAGCAAACGGCCTTAGCCGATGAGCCCGAACCTACCTGCAAAAAAGCATTTTGAATAGCCATCATGCTTGCAGCACACACACTTTGATGAGAAGCCAGCGTACATCTCCCTATTCCTGAGCTGGCGTGTACCATGCTGGCAAAACCCGGTACCGGGAGATCGCTTTGGGTGGTTGCGGCGCTAAGCATGTCAATCTCATCTGTATTAACGTTACTTTTTTTTAAACAATCTTTAACTGCCAACGCCGCCATTTCATAAGCCCGATGTGTTGTATCCTGATTGCTATTTAATGCATAATACCTGCGTTTAATCCCATTTTTTCTTAAAAATATGTTTTTGGTACGTGAAGGAGCACCACCAAGCATACCCAGGTAATTTTCTATCTGATCATTTTCTACCGGTTGATTAGGCAGGAAACGTCCGCTTGAGGTAATGTACACACTTTTCATATTTTGTTATGGTATTGGTAAACCAGGCGTTCCAGCTTATCAAAAGCTAAATTACTTTATTTAATCGAAAGCAATCATGATCTCTAATTCGATTGAAATAACACTTAAGTAATTTAAAAAGGAAAATAATATACTACTCAACAACATCTGCAAAACCATGTTATGTAATTAAATAAAAGAGGTTGTTCCTATATTTAAATATGCTTATTAAAAATACAGACGTTTGTTTGCAAATAGGCTGATACTTGAGAGACATCAAAAAATTAATCTTTTAAATCCTCAAACGAACAAAGGATAGCTGCTTGTATTTGAAACTAAAGGAAAAGCTATTTGTTAATGGAATGAAACTAAAAATTTAATTAAATAAAGTTTAATGTTATCATCTCTTAAAAACAAAGATAGCGGCGCTAATAGTAGCGATCCAAATAACAAAATAATGAGTGCCCTGGAACCTGTTATTACGGAACATTGGCCGAAAATAGAACCTTACGCCAATAAAGCATTAGCTGCTGCTCAAGACGATTCAACTTTCGAAATGCTAGCCCGTAAAGTATATCCATGGCTGCCTATGGTGGTGCGTTTAGCAATAAAAGAAGATAAATTTGTTGCTTTTACATTAGAACATAAAGGGCCGCTTTTGGCCAAGCTGGCAGAGGTAAAAAATAAGCAAGGTGCCTAATTTATTGCTACATTGCATATTGGTAAGCCTTTTAATATTTACCAATATGCAATGTAGCAACCTGGGTTCAATTACAATTTTTACTGCAATTACTTTCCATCCGCACCAGCCGTTAGCAATTGTTCTAAAATTTCCGTGTAACCGCGTTCACTGGCAAAGTCCATGGCGCTGCGGCTTTCGTTGTCTACGGCGTTTAAGTCTGCTTCTTTTTCAATAAGCATAGCTGTAAAATCGTTAAACCCGCATTGCGCAGCAACAAGCAATGGCGTTTCGCTGAAACTGTTGCGTGAATTGATGTCGGCTCCTGCATTAAGCAGTATTTTGCCTACATGATGGTTGCCCATACCTGCTGCATAATGCAAGGCTGAATTACCGTTTAAAAGGTGCAGGTTTACATCGGCTCCGTTTTTAACCAGCATTTCGGCCAAATGAATGTTTAAATTATTTACAGCCAAAACCAAAGCGGTAACGCCGTCATTATTCAGTTCATTTATATTCGAGGCATGCGCTTGAATTAACGCCCGCACCGTTTCGCTTTGGTTGTTGTAGACCGCCTGGTGCAGCGGAGTATTTCCATGGTCATCTTTTTGTGCTACACTTCCGTTCGAAACAGCCGTAATTAAATCACGCATTCCATTGGCCGTAGCATGATCAAGCACATTATAACCGGCGTTATCCTTAACCGCAGTATCGGCTCCCAGGGTAATCAAATATAGGGCCGTTTCGGTTTTGTAAGCCAAAACTGCATAAAATAAAGATGTTTGTCCGCCTTGGTTACTGGCATTAACATCAGCGCCGGCATCGGTAAGCAGTTTGATCAATTCTTTACTGCCGGTGCGTGCGGCAATGTGCAGCGGTGTTTCGCTGCTGTTATTGGCCAGGTTTACATCTGCGCCAGCATCAATCAGCAACTTGACAATATCTTTAGCTCCTTTGTTGCAAACATAGTATAAGGGCGTATTACCCAAACTGTCACGTTTATCTACATTAATGCCACCCTTTTTCAGGAAAGCCTGTACAATTCCTTTTTGTGCATTTTTACATGCGTTTAAAAACATATTATCCATAGTGCTTTCCTGTTTAGTTCATGAGTTGTTTAACCACAGCCTCATTGTTATGCTGAATAGCTAAATCCATTGCTGTTTGCCCGGCATTATTTACTCGTTCCAGAGATGATTTATCTTTGTCCAGAATCAAAGAAACTATCCTTTTACCCGACATCTGATCGGGATTTCCGGCAGCATAAATTAAGGCTGTATTGCCTAATTTGTCCACATAACCAACATCGGCATTATTGTCCAGCAATAATTCTGCAATGGCATATTTCATTTCTTTTCCCCGCTCAGCAAACGACATCAAAGGCGATTTGCCCGATTGGTTAGGCTGGTTAACATCGGCTACGGCATCTATCAACTCTTCGGCCAGGGTGGTATTCAAATCAGCCAAATAGTAATCAGCCTGGCATAGCAGGTTCAGGGCAGTGTTGCCCTCATTATCAACAGCGGCATTTACGTTCAACCCGCTGGTCAGCAGCACTTGCAGCATCTTTACCACATCCTTATTAATTTGGCTCATACCACGGCCCAGGTTACTTATTGCTTTGGTAAGTAGGTAATATGCTGCTGTTTCACCGTTTCCAGCTTTAAAATTCACATCAGCACCGCCTTCAGCCAATAGTTTAACTAAGGGTTCAGAAGCATACTCGCAAGCCAACATGAGCGGCGTACGCCGGTACTGGTCAGCTATTTCGTTGAGATCAACCCCTGCCTTAATTAATGCTTCTACGGCGACAGGATCTCGGTTTAATACAGCCTCATGAATGGTCATCCCACCTGTAGCCACATCACTTTCATTGCCCGAAATTAAAGCCGCTATTTCCTTTACACCACTGCGCTGTGCATAAGTAAGCGGCATATTGCCAAAAACGTCTTTATCTTCAATATCAATACCCCCCTTTTCCAGCAGTACTTTTACCGTTTTCATAACTGCAGGTATGGCGCCTTTGATATCTTTCCGGTTACCTAATTTATCACAAATAACGTGCAGTAGGTTCATGTCTCCGCTTTCGGTAACATCCATTCTCACGCCGGCTTCACCCATAGCCTGTAAAAAGGGGTACATATAGAGTAATCCTGCTTCGAAATAGGCCAGCTTACCCGAATCATTTTTCTTTTTAGGGTTAATTCCAGCATTTAGCAGTACCTGGGCAGTATCGTAAATTTTCACAGCTACTTCATCCAGTTTCGGGTCGTCGAAATAAAAACGGGTATTTGTAAGCGCATGCAAGGCCGTGTTGCCGTACTTGTCTGCAGTAGGTTTTAGCCCGGCTCCTTTTAAAAACTGGATAGCATCTGCATCAGTGAAACGAGCCGCAAGATGGTACAGGCTCTCTTCATAGTCACTGGTAATACTTATATCGGGCAATTGCTTATATAAGCTCAACATATCAACCTTATCGCCCGCCGCTGCAAACATATTGCGCTGGTAGGCATTATTAATTTCGTCAAATTCTTTTGTCATCGGATGCTTCTGCTATTTGTAATGCGTCTGTAATGTTTTTGTATCCTTTGTGAGCAATTGGCGTAGCAATGGCTATCACTTTTGCATAATTGCCTAACTGTAACCAGCAGTCAGTTTTAAGCCGAACGATGCTGTCATAAACTAAAACAGGAAAGCTTTTGAGGTAACCCTCGCTTATCCCATGCAAATAGTCATGGGTTTGATTTTGCTTTGTTTTGATTTCTTTGTAATCACTATTGCTATTGAGCTGATTTTTGTTGCTCGCTTGCGGGGCAAGCTGAATTATTTCTAACTTACTTACGGCTTCCTGGTAATTACCGCTCCAGTGCAAGCAAAGTGCCAAATTGTAAAGCGCAGTTGTTGAAGCGGGTTGATTGATTAGCAGTTGATACGCTTCTGCATAGCGCTTTTGCAAAATAAGCTGGATAACCAATGGCTCTGCGCCTGTAAAATTGTTATTATGATTAGCTGTTGATCCTAAAAGCATATTTACAGATTACTCGTTGAGTTAGTTATAACGAACTATGAAACGTTAAATAAGTAACTGAAAAATCATATTTATGTTTAGGCTTTAGCCATATTACCTAAACAAAGGCGTTAATTAAAATTACCTTGTGGAATAAGTTTTTTACTATTAAAAGTTGTGATAAGTTAACCGAACTAATGTAAAATTCGGTTAAGCGGTAATAGAGGCTTTTTAATGATGCGGAAACTACATTACATGTATTAGATGACAGGCGTTCTTTATTATTTATGGGGTTGGTTTAATAGACATGGTATCTTAATCGTAAATTAACACCTCAAAATTATATTTGCCGTGCTACTTCAACGATGAACAGAACGGACAGAGAATTGATCGGATTAATATCAACAGGCAGTCAGGATGCATTCCAGGTTCTGTTTAACCGCCACTGGAAACCGTTGTATGCTTTTGTGTTTCGTTTAACACGTGACGAAGACCATAGCAAAGATATTTTACAGGATGTGTTTATGTACATCTGGAACAACCGCGAAAAACTTTACACCAACGAATCTTTTTTGCCTTACCTGCATACGATAGCAAAAAGCAGCGTAATGAGTAATTTTCGAAAAAACAAGGTTCGCCTCGAGGGTGTTGATACACTGCTGAATGATATTCAAACCCCCGCTAACAGCGACGATAAACTGTTATTAAACGAAGTGCAAGTAGCCGTTGATACCGAACTTTCTAAAATGCCGACCAATATGCGGCAATGCTTTAAGTTGAGCAGGTACGAAGACAAATCTATTAAAGAGATAGCTGCCGAACTTAAACTATCGGAGCAAACGGTAAAAAATAACATTTCGGTAGCCCTGCAACGTTTAAGGCAATCAGTTGAACAAGGTTCTTTATTATATCTGTCGGTTTTAGTAATCAAAAGATTAATGTAAGCTTAACCTTGGCTTAAAGTACTTTTTAACTCTTCGGGCGCTATGTATCTGAATGAAGATAAAAAATAACCCTGTTATTACGCAGTTGTTTGCCAATTATCAAAATGGCAGCATAGGGCATGATAAGCAAGTAATTGATAACTGGTTCGATAGCCATAGGGGTGTTGATTTAAAGGATACTTTTGCCAGCGCGGCAGACGAAAACAGGATACACGCCGAACTTACCGAACGTATAAAGGCCTGCATTAATGATACGCCGGCACGCAATTTATGGTATAAATCAATTTGGCTTAAAGCGGCATGTGTTGTTGCATTAGTATCAATTGCTGCAATCTTAACAATTAAAAACAAGCAGCAGGCTCCCGTTACCGAACAAATTTCCTATCAAACTATTACAACAGAAAACGGCCAGGTTAAAAAGGTTTCGCTTGATGATGGTACGCAGGTATGGCTTAATGCAGCCAGTAGGTTAAGGTTTGCCCGGTTATTTAACACAGGTAAGCAGCGCACGGTTTACCTTGATAAAGGCGAAGCTTATTTTGAAGTAAAACACGATGATAAACACCCTTTTAGAGTACTTTCGGCCGGTTTTCAAACTACGGTTTTAGGTACGTCATTCAATGTAAAAGCATACCATATAGAAAAAGAGTACAAAGTTGCCGTGGCTTCGGGCATGGTAAGCGTAGGTATTATCGGCAAAAATGGCCAGTATAGGGCTTTGAGTAATGGGCTTGTAAAAGGTCAGGTACTTAAATATCAATCAATACAAAAACAGGTATTAATAACTCAAAGTACCGTTACTTCACCCTTTGCATGGATAAATGGTGGTAATATAAATATTGACGGTTTAAACTTGCAAAATATTGGAGAGGAGCTTGCCCGTACCTATAACCTCAAAGTAGCAGTAACCCATCCTGAATATGATACAAATTTGTACACCATTAACCTTAACCCAAACAATGTTGGCTTAGCCCTTAAACAACTCACGCTTGAAACCGGCATGAGCTATAAACTGGAGAACGATCACTTAACTATTAACCCGCAAAACCCAAGAATGAAATAAAGTTCAAAAAACATCAAAAGCCGAAAGTGTTGACGCACTTCCGGCCTTAGTCAAGGCTGTAGCAGCCAGGGCTGTTAAATAACTCTCTCTCAAAAATTAATTAAAGCAACTCAATATGCACTTTTTTATTCAATTATTACGAAAAGTAAGTAAAAGAAGTTTCTTTGCTAAAATAGCATTATCAATAATGATAGTGTTATTTATTAGCATCAGTGAAATTTATGCCCAGTCTACCGATGCCTCAATTTCAGGTAGGGTAAGTGATACTAAAGGATTAGCCTTGCCAGGTGTAACCGTTACTATTCAAAATGCAACCAATGGTTTCCGATCATCAAGTGTAACTACTACCGAAGGAAGATACACCTTCCGTCAATTACCATTGGGTAGTTTATACACCGTAAGGGTATCCTATATTGGTTTCAACAGTCAAAGCAAAAGCAACCTGTCGCTTAATCAAGGCGACCGTTTAGTAGCTGATTTTATACTGTCGGATAATATAACCAGTTTAAATGAAGTTGTGGTAAAGGCCGAAACCCTAAGCAGCCGTAATGACCGTTTAGGCGGCAGTACATCCATCAACGCACGTACAATTCAGCAAATACCTATCCTTAACCGTAACTTTACCAACCTTGTTTCTTTAGCACCCACTTCTAACGGCGGTTCAATAGGCGGTCAGTTACCTTCATCAACTAATTATACCATTGATGGTACCAGTGCTCGTAACAATTTAACGTCGGGTGCGGTTGGCAGTGGGCCATATTCACTCTCATTGGAGGCTATTCGCGAATTTGAAGTATCTACCAACGTATATGAAGTAGCGCAAGGCCGGTCTGGCGGTGGTATTGTAAGTGCTGTTACCAAGTCTGGTACAAATACGTTTACAGGTTCTGTTTTTGATTATTACCGTTCGGATGCATTGGCAAGCCCTTATGATATTCGAGGCAACAAACGTGTTCAAAATTTTACTACCAACCAGTTTGGTTTTAGCTTAGGCGGCCCGATTATTAAAGACAAGTTATTCTTTTTTACAGCGTTTGACCGTCAAAACGAATCTTCGCCATTTTTCATAGCCGATATCCGGTCTGATGAGGATGCTATTTCTTTGCGTATCAGTAAAGGGGCGCTCGATAGCGTTATTAACATTGGCCGCTCTTTATATGGCCTGAGCAACAACCCACAGGTGGGCGAATTTCCACGAAAAACGGTTGCTAACACTTTGTTTGCACGTTTAGATTGGCAAATCAATGATAAAAACCGTTTAACCGTCAGGAATAACTATAGCGACTGGAACAACCCAAACAGCGTAAACGATAATTCTAACATTAATTTATTTGAAGTTTATGGTGATTTCAAATCACGAGAAAATACAACGCTGGCCTCTCTTCGAACACAGTTTAGCCCAAGTTTTTTAAATGAGCTAAAACTACAATACCAAAGCACTACCCGAAATTATGTACCCAACAGTGAATTGCCAAGCGCAAACATTCCCCGGGCCATAGTTACAGTACGATCAACATTACCTAACAATACTATAGGTAGCACCTCTGTACAGTTAGGCGGCCAACGTTTTTCGCCAGAAGATAATTTAGAGCATCAATATCAATTAATGAACATCAGCTACCTTACTAAAGGCAAATACAACTTTACGTTTGGTACCGATAATACGCTGACGTATTTAGATACCTATATATCGAGCGAACAAAACGGCAGATTTCTTTTTAACAGCCTGCAAGAATTTGGTGCCCTAAACCCTACCAGGTATGTAAGAGAAGTGCCTATTGATGGTATTCCTTCGGTACAACAATATGTTTTAAACCTATCTGCCTTTGGCCAAGTACAGTTTGAGCCGGTTAAAAACATTAGCGCTACTTTTGGTTTAAGATGGGATTTAACCAGTTATTTAACTAAAGGCGAATACAACCCGGTTGTTGAGCAAACGCTTGGCCTCAGAACCGATGCAAACCCTACAGATGCCAATAATTTTCAGCCCAGGGTACAGCTATCATGGGATGTAAATGGTAAACAAAAAGATATTGTGCGTTTGGGTGGTGGTATATTTTCTGCCAACCCTATTAATTATGCACAAGTTAATAACATTCAAAATAGCGGTACAAAGGTTGCCTCTATTGATGTTACACGGCCAAATACAGGACCCAACCTGGTACCGGTACCTAACTTCCCGGGTTATCGTAATGATCCATTAACCGCTCCGGGCGTTATTGCCGGCGCACCCACAGTATCTACCATCAACCTTAACGATCCTAATTTACAGGTGCCTACTATTTATAAAGCTAACTTAAGCTACAACCACCTTTTTGGAAACTGGTTGCGCCTGGGTGTTAACTTATTAATTAGCAGCACTAAAAATAACTACGTGTATTTAGATCGTAATTTGGTTGACAGGCCTTTTTTTACCTTAAACAGCGAGGCTGGCCGCGGTGTGTTTGTACCGGCTAACACCATTTCCCCATCGGGTGTTACCGATAATGTGAGAGGGCGGAAAACACAATCAGTAGGCAGAACGCTTGAGCTTACCAACGGTGCTAAAATAAACCAAAAGGCGTTTGTAGTTGATGGCGAGTTACGTTACTATAAAGATGGATTTTTATCTTTCAGCTACACGTATAACGATACTAAAGATAATACCTCTTACAACGGTAACGTAGCCAATACTTCTACCTTTCGCCCAATCAAATCCGATCCGCGCGACTTGACTGAAATCAACTATTCTGACAATCAATTCAGAGATAAAGTTGTATTTTTTGGTTCAAGCCCAACATTTTGGGGATTCTCTTTTAGCGGTAGATTTACCGGTACAGGTGGAACTCGCTATTCGTTAACCGTTGACTCTGATATTAACGGCGATTTTGTAGGAGGCCCAAGTAATGACAATGACCTCGCATTTGTGTTTGACCCTAACGACGCAAATACTCCGGCCGCTATAAAAGCCTCTTTAGAAAGAGTATTAAACAACCCCGATAACCGGGCTAAAAACTATATACGTCAGAGTATTGGAAAAATTGCTGATCGTAATGGTGGTTCGAACCCGTTTTCTGGAACGTTTGATGTGCGTTTATCTAAAAATTTCAAAACCTTTAAAAAACAATCATTAACGTTAAGTGCCGATGTATTTAACTTTGCCAACTTACTTAACAAAAACAAAGGCGTTAATTACAACCTTGGCCAGCAAACCCTTTACACGGTTAGTGGCTTTAATCAAACTACCCAACAATACACCTACCGTGTAAACGAAAACGTGGGCGTAACTACAGCTAATGGCACACCATACCAAATACAATTAGGAGCACGCTATTCATTTTAAATAACAAAAACAATGAAAAAACTACTTTTTTCGATCATATTGGCTGCCGCATCGGCGCATGGTTTTGCGCAACAGGCCAAACATGTGATCATTATTAGCATTGATGGTTTCCGGCCCGATTTTTACCGTGAAGATAAATGGGCTACGCCAACCCTTCACAAAATGGTAGCCGAAGGTGTATCGGCCGATGGGGTAAGAGGTGTGTTCCCGAGCGTGACCTATCCCTCGCATACTACCATTATTACCGGTGCCAAGCCTATGAAGCATGGTATATACTATAACTCACCTTTTGAACCCGATGGTGCAACCGGCCGCTGGTATTGGGAAACCAATTTAATAAAAGTGCCAACCCTTTGGGATGCAGCCCGTAATGCCGGCTTAAAAACCGCTTCGGTAATGTGGCCCGTATCGGTAGGTGCCAAAATTGATTACAATATCCCGGAGTATTGGTCGCTCGATAAAAATGTAGAACGTATAGCCCCTCAACGTGAAAATGCTACGCCCAAAGGCTTGTTCGAAGAAATTGAACAGAACGCCACCGGCAAGCTGGATGCACAAAAACTAAGCAGCGATTTTTCATCGGCCGATGAAAATGGTAGCAGGATGGTAGCTTACATTATTAAAAAGCACAAACCCAATTTGTTAACCTTTCATATTTTTGCGGTTGACCATGCCGAGCATGCCGAAGGCCGAGATGGTGAGCATGTGCGTAAAGCTGTTGCCGGCGCCGACCACGCCGTTAACAATATTTTGGAAGCCATTGAGCAGGCTGGTATAAAAGACAGTACCGCCGTAATTGTAACCGGCGACCATGGTTTTGTTAATATACATACAGCTATTGCACCTAATGTATGGTTATCGCAAAATAATATTTACACTAAAACAGGCAATAAAGCAACCTGGAAGGCACAGTTTCATACTTCGGGGGCTGCCGCATTTTTGATGCTTAAAGATGCCAAAGACCAAAAAACTTTAGCACAGGTAAAAAGCATCTTAAATGCACTGCCCGAATCGCAAAAGAAACTGTTTCGGGTGGTTGACCGTGCCGAACTGGATAAGGTTGGCACCGACCCGAACGTAATACTTGCCCTGGCTCCAATGGAAGGTGTGGCTATGAGCGGCACATTAACCGGAGATGCCATCCGCCCGGCATCAGGCGGTACACATGGTTTTTTCCCCGATTTTCAACACATACAAACTGGTTTTATTGTAGCTGGTGCAGGTGTGAAAAAAGGTGTAATACTGCCGCTTATTGGTTTGGAAGATATAGCCCCGGTGGCTGCTAAGCTATTAGGTATAAATTTTAATGCACCCGACGGCATACTTTACCCGGGTATATTGGCACCGGCTCGTAAAAATGCAGTAGAATAGTTTAATAGAAAAGGGTGGGGAGCGCAATGCTGCCCGCTCTTTTTTAGTGAGATATTATAGCTGTAATTATATAGCAACCCTCCCCTGTGATTTGAACATGAACAAATTTTGGTTCATTACATTCCTGATATTGGGTTTCATACCCCGGTATTTGCTTGCTCAAACTACCAAAAGTAGTTTATCAGGAATTGTTAGCGACCAGAATAAGGTAAACATGGAAGGGGTTACCGTTAATTTACTTTTTTTGCCTGCGGGTACACAGTACGGCTGTTCAACCAATAAGGCTGGCCGTTTTAACTTGCCCGACCTTAAACCCGGCGGCCCTTATCAGTTGCAGGTTAGCCACACCGGTTACACCACCTATACCCAAAACGATATTTTTTTGAGGCTGGACGATCCTGGCATTATAAATATAACGCTTAAAAGTAGCGTACAAACTATGCTTGCTGAGGTTTTGGTTAGTGCGCAACCGGGTATAAATGGCCTTTACGGGCAACAAACAAGTCCTGGGTTAAGAATGGGAGCCAATGTTTTAACTAAGTTGCCCACCATAAAACGTAGTATTAACGATTATACACGCCTTGTACCCCAATCATTCGGCTCATCCATTGGAGGAGGGAATTACAGGCAAAATTTTATTACTATAGATGGTTCTGAGTTTAATAATAATTTTGGCGTAGGTGATAATTTGCCCGGCAACGGGGCCCAGCCCATTTCCTTAGATGCCATTGACCAACTCTCTATTAATATTGCACCTTACAATAGCATCTGGCAATCGGGCTTTATAGGCAGCGCTATTAACATTGTGACCCGCCAGGGCGGAAACCAATTGCAGGGGTCAGCTTACCGTTACTTTCGTAACCAAGATTATAACGGTTACCGTGTTGGCGATAACCGTGTAGAAAAACGCAACTCCAATTATGAGCAAAACGGTTTCCGTATAGGCGGCCCTATTTTAAAAAACAAACTATTTTACTTTGTAAGTGCCGAATTTGAGGAAGAGCGTTACGCCCCGCAGCCATTAACCGCGGCATCCCTTGATATGCCATACGGTGCTACTCCAAATATTGCCCGGCCAACAATTACCGAGCTTAACAACATCAGCAATTATCTTAACACTACATACCAGTACAACTCAGGGAGTTATAACAATATCATTTTTAAAAATACCAGTGTAAAGTTGCTTGCCCGTTTTGATTGGAACATTGCCGATAATAATACTTTCAGCATAAGGTATAACCAGCTTAACAGCACCCGTCCCGAATTGGTTAACGGGTCGCGGAGTCCGCTGCCGTCGTTCCCGGCAAGCATGGGGCGAAGAAACCCGAACGCACTTCCTTTCAGTAACTCAAATTTTAATACCCGATCCAATTTTTATTCCCTTGCTACCGAATGGAACTTTAAAATATCAGAGTACCTGTTTAATACATTACGCGCTTCGTACACCCGGCAGTATGAGCCCCGCGAATCGGAAAGTGCCTTATTTCCATTTGTTGATATACTGAAGGAAGGTACACCCTTCACCTCTTTTGGTTACGAGCCTTTTAGCTACGGCAATAGCCGTGATGTTAATATCGTATCAATAACCGATCACCTGAGCTGGAACCACAATAAACACAACTGGCTGGCTGGCTGGCAAACCGATTACAGCAATACTAAAAACACATATATGCCATTTGGCACGGGTTATTACACTTTCGCATCCTGGGATGATTTTGTACAAGGACAAAAACCAGTAGATTATGCGTTAACCTACTCCACCGTGCCCGGAGTGCAGAAGCCCGGTTACAGCTTCAATTATCTGAATATTTCGGCTTTTGCCCAAGATCATGTTATAGTTAACGATCGGTTTAGTTTTACAGCAGGTTTACGCGTAGATCTTCCAGTATTTCCAACGCCCCTTATCGAAAATCCGCTTGTGGCCAGTTTGTCTTTTGCCCGGGGCCAGCATTTAAACACTTCGCAATTGCCAAAGGCGGCCTTTCTTTTTTCACCACGTGCAGGCTTTATTCTGTACCTGGATAATTATAAAAACTGGCGGCTAAGAGGTGGAACCGGCATATTTACCGGCCGTATTCCGTTTGTATGGATCATAAGCCAGGCGCGTTATTCGGGAATGTTGCAAATTACGCAAACCTGGCAGGGCAAACAAAACACACCCGGCCCGTTCGATCCTGATCCTCAAAAGTACGTTCCGGCGGTATTGCCGGTACCCGGCACCACATTGCCATCCATTACCAGTGTTTTATCAAAGGACCTTAAAATGCCCCAAACCTGGAAGTTTAACATGGGCATGGATGCCCGTTTACCGGGAGGATTAGTGGCCTCGGTGGATGGTTTGTACAACAAAGATATTTATGCTATCGGCTTCAAGGATGTTAACCTGGTTGATCCGCAGCCGTTAAATATACCGGGCTATCCCGATCACCGGCTGGTGTACCCCGCAGCAGTGAATCAGCGTTTTATTAATCCGCTTAATGCAGCCGGCCAGCCCGATAAAGCCGGGCGTTCGCCTTTTAATGCTGTTATGGTGGATAATAGATATAAGGGCTATTATTGGTCTGTAGCAGCACAGGTAGAAAAAAGATTTCGCAAGGGCTTTGCGTTTACAGCCGCTTATATTCAAAGTATGGCTAAAAGCTACAATGATGGCGATGGCGATCAAACCTTGTCGGCCTTAAACGCCACACCCAATATCAATGGAATTAACCAGGCCGATTTAAGTTATGCCGGGTATGTAAGTCCGCAGCGTGTGGTGGCAACTTTTACTTATCAAAAATTATATTTTAAAAATTTTAAGGTCGCTATCACACTGGTGTATCAGGGGGCACATGACGGGCGCTTTTCATACACCTACTCACAGGACCTAACACATGACGGCACCAACCGGTCACTCATTTATGTACCTAAACAACCTTCGGAAATAACTTTTGTGCCTATCACTTCATCATCAACAGGTAATGTGCTTTATACAGCGCAACAACAAAGCGATGCCTTTTTCAAGTATGTGGATCAGGATAAATACTTGCGGACCCGTGCAGGTAATTATGCTGAACGCAACGGCGGTATTTTTCCGTGGCGCAACCAAGCCGATCTGAAATTTACCCATGATTTTACGCTTGCCCGAAAAAATGTGAAACACACGCTGCAATTGTCGGTTGATGTGTTTAATATTGGTAATTTACTAAAGCCTGATTGGGGTGTGCGTAACGTAGTCAATGCCAGTTCTATCCTTATTCCAGCCAACCTCGATGCTATACAACCCAACGGCACTGTAATACCAACCTTTCAAATGGCTACTGTAGGTGGCAAACTGGTTTCAGAGACTTTCAGGAATGATATAAGTCTCAATTCTACTTGGTCAGTTCAATGCGGTATCAGGTATTTATTCAATTAAAAATTAAGCTTCTTATCTGCCAATAAAATTTCATTTTTGCAGCTGATATAACTGTAAGCCATGAATAAGCTGAACTACACCGTTACCGAACGTTTTTTTAAATACGTAACCATTGATACCCAAAGCGATCCCGGATCGCCCAGCCAACCCTCCACCCAAAAGCAAAAAGATTTAGGACGGATATTGGTGCAGGAACTGCTGGATATGGGCATTAGCGATGCACATTTGGACGATTATGGTTATGTATATGCCACCATTCCCTCCAATAGTGATAAAAATGTACCGGTAATTTGCTTTTGCTCACACATGGACACTTCGCCAGATTGCAGCGGCGCGGGTGTTAAACCCATTATCCATTATAATTACCAGGGACAGGACCTGGTATTGCCCGATGATATTACCCAGGTATTGAAGCCCCAAAATCACCCCGAACTGAAGAACCAGTTAGGAAACGATATTATTACGGCCAGCGGAACCACGCTTTTAGGAGCCGATAACAAAGCCGGTGTGGCCGAAATAATGGATGCGTGCTACCAACTGGTCAATCACCGGGATATTAAGCATGGCACCATTAAAATACTATTTACGCCCGACGAGGAAATTGGCCGTGGGGTAGATAAAGTTAATTTGCAAAAATTAGGTGCCTTTGCCGCTTACA
The DNA here is from genome assembly GCF_042679325.1 of Mucilaginibacter terrae. Classification (GTDB taxonomy): domain Bacteria; phylum Bacteroidota; class Bacteroidia; order Sphingobacteriales; family Sphingobacteriaceae; genus Mucilaginibacter; species Mucilaginibacter terrae. The sequence goes on along the minus strand of NZ_JBHTMJ010000016.1, from coordinate 61,393 downwards.
CCATCGATGGCGAAACGGCCGGTAATATGGAGAATGAAACCTTTTCGGCAGATGGGGCCAAGCTCATTATCAACGGGGTAAGTACCCACCCGGGGTTTGCCAAGGGGCAAATGCAAAGTGCTATTAAAATTGCCGGTGCTGTTGTGGCAGCCTTGCCGGCAGATTTATCGCCCGAAGGAACAAACGAAATGCAGGGTTTTGTACACCCTGTAGGTATTAGCGGACAGGTAGAACAAGCTGTAATAGAGTTTATTATCCGGGATTTTGAGGCGGTTAAGTTACAGGAGCATGCTAACACTATCAGGCAAATAACCGAGCGGGTTTTGCAGAATTTCCCCGGCGCTACTTACCAACTTGTGGTTAAGGAGCAATACCGCAACATGCGTGAGGTGTTAGACCAGCATCCGCAAATTGTAGACTATGGTATGGAGGCCATTCGCAGGGCGGGCTTGGAGGCCAAGCTGTGCAGCATCAGGGGTGGCACGGATGGTTCGAGGCTCTCGTTTATGGGGCTGCCTACACCCAATATTTTTGCGGGCGAACATGCCTTTCATGGCAAGCAAGAGTGGGTTTCGGTGCAGGATATGCAGAAAGCGGCACAAACTATACTGCATTTATGCGCCATTTGGGAGGAGCGCAGTTAGTTTAAAAAATCACATATAATTAGATAAAACCGCAAATAACCTCATATTTTCCTCATTTTATCGCAAATGGTTCATGCACCCGTATAAAACAGAATGAACACCCGAAAAGGTATGGATACGCACCTTCGTAAATGACCTTTACGAGGGTTATTTTTTACATGATATAATAGGAAACGGGCGGCTTAATTTCGTTCACCGGCGGCTCATCAACAATCTCCATCAGGGTGTTTTCAATCGTCATGGCCAGTTGCGTCATGGGGGTATCGGTGGGCCGGTTCTCGAACGGGTCCTGCATTAAGATAGCGGTTTGTTCGATGATGATAAACAATACCGGGATAATGATGGTTAACGATACCTCTACCAGTTTGCTCTGGTCTTCGAGGCCGAAGGGTAGCATGGTCATCAGTACATAAATCAGGAAATGAATGAGTACGCTGTAGGCCCTGGGGAAAACCGTGTTCTTAATCCGTTCGCATTTACCCATCGAATCGCACAGGCGCACCAGCGTGGCATCTATTTGCACCTGTTTGTTGGCATTTAAACTAAATTGTTGGCATGCCTGGGCCAGTGCATCGGCATGGTGGTTAATAATCAGGTTGGGCTTATTGCCGCTATCGGTACCCGTTTGGCTGAAATATCCGGTCACTTTACTGCTGTGATCAACCTTACGCAACGACTCGCCCAGCGCGAAACACCACACACTTTGCCGCCTGGCAAAATCTTTGGCCACGGCTAAGCCGGCTTCGGTATTGGGCATAAACAGTTTAACCTGGCGTACCAGCGTACGGCTATCATTCACAATGGCTCCCCAAACTACCCGGGCCTCCCACCAGCGCTCGTACGATTGCGACGTTCGGAAAGCCAGCAAGAGCGATAACACCGTGCCTGCGAAGGCGGTAACCGCCAGCGGAATAGAAACCTGGCTCAGTATGCCATAATGATCAAAAGTACCAGCGAGTATGGCGTAGCAGGCAATAGCTAAAATATCCCACGTTATAGTGCGGATGAAGTAGATGATCGAAATTCGTTTTTTTATCAGCATAATGTGCTGCCTTAACAGCTAAACGTTAGTAGTGTTCGGGGTGAAGGTGTAAATTAATTATCGCCGCTTGCAAAATCTTCCCCGTACCATTTTTTAGAAAGATCGCTAAACTGATCCATTCCACCGGCGAAAACGCCAAAAGCGCCTCCTTGCAGTTTTTCATATGGACTGGCTCCGTCTAAATTTAACACGTTTTCGGGAAATGTTCTAACGGTGTACAGAGGGTTTTGAGAATTGTAAGTTTCGCCTAATTCTTTAAAGTAATCGCCCTTGATCTTAAATTTATTTGTGCCTTTAAAAGCTAGTATGACTTCATTAAAGCTTTTATTTTTGAGAACCTCGCTTGCTTGCAATACCGTGCGGAATACATCGAGCTGGGAGTGATCGCCGCTGATATTAGTTAAATTTAAAACCAGGGCCGACGGCAACATATAGTATCGGTAATGGGCACTAAGTTCAACACCTTTATTACGTGGGTCGGCATTTATTTTACTATTAACCGGCCTGGCGAGTAAAATATAATTAGTCAGCACCACGCCGCCGCCTAACACTAACAATAATAAGACAGCATAAATAGCTTTTTTCATGAGGATAAGTTATAACGCTAAAATAATAGATATATTTAGTTTTTACTTAACGTTATGAAACCAATTATGCCCCTCCGTTTCCTGCTACCAATAGGCTTGCTTTTAATGGCGGCCAGCTTTATACTTAAGCGTTTTGTGGCCCTGCCCCATTTTGCCAACGGTACGCTGATGGGCGTTGGTATCGGTATAATTTTCCTGTCGCTGGTTTATTATGCGAATACGAAGCAGAAGTTGTAACGGTAATAATTTAGGATCAATTTATTAAAACACGCAGCCACAAACGTGCGTCCATATCTTTAGGTTAAATGTTTTAAGAATGCTCCGTAGGAGCTACCTGTTTATAGCAAAGAAACAAGAGTGTTTTTATGCCTCGTAGAGGTTACCCTTAATCGTTATTCAGGGTAGCACCTACGGCGCAAAATACTTATTCATACAAGTTACTACAAACAGGTAGCCCCTAACGGGGCATAAAACCTTAACTTAATAAGCTTAGGTGTGCGTCTGCAATGAGGAAAATGATGATTAGGCAAGCGCTAAAGTAATGAGCTTTAACATACAATTATTATTTATTGAGGTTTCTTATACTCCGTAAAGCCGGAAATATCTTTTATTTTAAGCTTAACATAATATTCTATTTCGGGGGATTCCCAACTCCCCATACTTTTTACAAAAAGAGCCATCGCGGTTTTTTTAGGTACCGTTTCCTGGAAAGTAATTGTTAAAAAAGGTACCGTTTGTTGATTGCCCCATTTTGCTGAAACCGTTTTGTGATCGTCAAAATATAAAGAAATCTGAATCGGTTCTTTGCTATGCAGTTTCCAACCATAATTTGTAGTATAGCTCTTAACAGTAAAATTTAGATTTTTCAAAACTTCATTAAGGCCTTTATTTACAAAACGCTCTTTGCGATCTACAATGGTCTCTTGTAAATACTTTACTGTATCCTGTGATTGAGTTGATGGCCTTTGTATGCTGTTTTTTCCATGTGAGCTAATAACGGTGAAAATTAAAAGCAAGACGGCAACGCTGCCAATATATTTTTTCATATTTTAGTTACAATGTACTGCTTTTAATTAGGCTTGGCTGTAACCGAACTGCTGTAGGTACGAGCTGCAAGCTCGCACCAGCGAAGGGGCAAACATGCTTAAGTTTAAATTATTTGTCCTTGGTTGGCAAGCTGGAAACAGTTGACGAGTAAGTAGGCATATTATGTATCATAGCATTTTCACAAGTTTGAGCAAGCATTTTTTCTGCTGATGTCTTAATTACTTTGAAAGTATGTAATCCATTTAAAATTAAAAATGCACTTGCTATCAAGACCCAATGGTTAACTAATACCCCAACTAAAGTCGGAATGCTCAGCATATAAACTTCCGCAGCAAAGTTCATAGTATATGTGAAGTTTAATGATAAACTACCGACTTGTGCAACTATTTCAAGTTTTCCTTCTTCCATGTAATAAGCTGCCTCATGTCTTGAAACAGGCTTAAGACCTAAACCTTCAAACTTTACTAAAAGTTCTGTATGCTTGGTTATCTTGTAATTATGCTGTCTTACAACTTCCGCAAAAATATTTGTTATATCTGACGACTTAGCGGTATCAAAATTTACCGTGCGCTTTATAACGAAGGCTTGATTAAGCAGAGGGTCCATGTAGGTGAGTGATTGTAATCATCTTGCTACTTTAAATCAGGTGGCACACGTGAGCAACATGAGGAGTAATAGGCCTACAGAAATACATTATAAAATATTTACAGTTTTTAATGAAAAAATATTTATACATTTGTATCGGACACAAAAAAACCACCCATGCTAGTGAGTGGTTTTAAAGATCTTATGAGGTCGTCCATAAACGCTGATATTGACAGTACCAGCTATTATTAACATAATTTTTTAGTGATGACAAAGATAAGAAATTTATTTGACAGTCGCAAGAGCGATGAAGAAGTTCCAGATTTACATCCGGAACAGGTAAAATTTGAACAGGAAATTAAACAGAACATTCCTGTTTTGGTGGGGTTAATTGAGACAGCCCATACAAATATGACTAATGAAATCAACCGAAGACACCCGGAATACTTGAATCATTTATCTAAGTCAATACGTATGCATGAACAAATTAAAGGATTGCTCTTTGATACATATGGCGATCAGATAAAAAAATTGAGTTACAACAGATTCGGGCTATTTATTAGTAATTATGTTTTTTTATTTAAAAAATTAGATAATGCAGGTAGACCATCGAATGTGAAGACAAATAATTCTGAAATGCTTGTTACGCAAAGCAAACTAAACTTTCCAGGCCAACCTATTATTGTTCATGTTGGCTATGTGGTCGACAGGACATGGGAGCAGCTTAAACGTATTTATGCTGTACAAATCGTTGAAAAACAGATTGAATGGATATCCAACTTAAGGGTTTTGGTGAATGGTTATATTACGCAAGTTACAAACCCTGCTGTTACAGCAGTACCTGACGATGCAGATTTGACAGTTCAGCCAAAAAGCAAAAAGAAGGACATTGAGGGTTCTTAAGCTTTAAGGGAGCTAGCACTCCCTTATTTAAAAAATACTAAATGACTGTAAACTATAAAATGCTAACCCTTGCAAGGGAAGCAAGAGGTTACACACAAAAGGAGCTTACTAATGCGATTAGTATGCAGAGTCAAGGCAACTATTCCCGAATGGAAAAAGGGATATTGCCAATCCCAACAGAACTAATCAAACAAATAGCCGAGGAATTGAAATTTCCTGAAAGTTTCTTTTATAGAGAAGAACCGTTGGTCAGTCAGGCCGAATATTTTTATCGGAAGAAAGCATCTATGCCAAAAAAGGAGCTTTACAAGCTAGAAGCTACTTTTGACCTAATTAGAATGTGGTTCAATTCGCTATTAAAAGAAGTAGATCTACCTGAATTCAAGTTTCCCGAGGTATCTACTAGAAATGGACAAACGCCTGAAATAATAGCACAAAAAACAAGAGCTTTCATAAATGCGCCCAAAGGGCCTCTTGATGATTTGATTCGTATTTTTGAAAAGAATGGAGTGATTGTATATTTTCTTCCAAACGCACCTGAGACATTCGATGGTACAACTATTATAACTGAATCAAACCAGAAGGTGTTAGTAGTCAATGCCGAAATGCCGAATTATCGTAAGCGATTTACTATTGCCCATGAACTTGGACACATGGTAATGCATATTCCGTTTGGATCTTACATAGAAGAGGTTATTGATGTTGAGAATGAAGCTAACCGCTTTGCGTCAGAATTTTTAATGCCTGAGAATGAAATAAGGCGAGATTTGCTATACATAACTTACGGAAAACTGTCAGATTTAAAACAATACTGGAAAGCTTCAAAAAGCTCATTGATTGTGAGAGCTAATGCACTCGGAACAATTCATAAAGGTAAATATATTAATATGCTAAACGAACTTAGTCGTTTTGACGAACGCCGGGTTGAAAAATCGGATGTGTACCTTGATGAGCCTGCACTATTCAAAAAAATAATTAAAGTATTTAATACGGATATGGGTTATACTTTAGAAGAACTTTACGAGGTATTAGGACTTGACAAGGAAGATTTTGAACGCTTTATAATTGGGAATGATATTCGTGTTAAAAGATTGCGAATTTCGATTTAGCATTTATTAAGGATATTGATGTAAAACCTTTGCTGGCGCACGCTTGTCGCGTGTGCCAAATCCTGATACCACTGAATGTCAATGCTCTTTGCTTATTTTTCTGATCTGATATCCTCACAATTCTTGGTTCGAATTTCGCTGTCCCTTCATCAACTTTATCTGTGCAGTCATTACAGCTTATATGTCTTTGTCGTAGCGCATCGTCCCCCCCATTTATGACCCTCCTCCCATAAATCCATCCCACCAAACCCTTATTTTTGTGTAAACAATTTGAGTGTTTAACCGCTTATAATTGCTCACAATAACCATTAAACAACAAGCTATATGAATACAGAAAAGGCTATTTTGGCCGGTGGTTGCTTTTGGGGGGTAGAAGAACTGATCAGGCATTACCCGGGTGTTACCTCTACCGTGGTGGGTTACACCGGTGGCGATGTGCCTAATGCTACTTACCGCAACCATGGCACGCATGCCGAGGGCATAGCCATTGAGTTTGACCCGGCACAGCTAAGCTACCGCAAATTGCTCGAATATTTTTTCCAGATCCACGATCCTACTACCCGCAACAGGCAGGGTAATGATATGGGTATGTCGTACCGGTCGGCCATATTTTACCTGAACGATGAGCAGCGCGATACGGCCAACGTTCTGATAGCCGAAATGGACGCTTCGGGTGTATGGCCCGGTAAAGTGGTGACCGAAGTGGTACCCGCTTCCGACTTTTGGAACGCCGAAGCCGAACACCAGGACTACCTGCAAAAAAACCCTTATGGCTACACCTGCCACTTTGAACGCCCCGACTGGAAATTAAGCTAAACTTCACTTAACCCGCAAGGAGCCACCCAATAACCAAACTATTGATACGGGCACCTCACTTTTACAGGTGCCCGTATCATCATACCCATTTATCTTCCGGCTTCTCCTTCGGGTTCCCCCATGCTTACAGGTATAACGGGCATAAGGTGTGGAGCCGCCACATAGTAATGCTTGGTCAACTCTGGTTTACCAGGGGCACTCGTTGTTGTTTTCGGGCACATCATGACTAAAGAATTTACCGGTTGGCCCATCGGTGCCTAACATGGCGTATTTCACTACAAAGGCTGCCGAATCTTCTACCTTGAACGGTCCCTGGTTATTATTAAAATCGGTAGCGGTATAACCCGGGTCAATAGCGTTTACTTTAAAATTAGTATCGCGCAGCTCGTAAGCCAATACCACGGTAAAAGCGTTTAAAGCCGTTTTAGATGGGCCGTAGGCGGCTGTTTTAACAGGGTAGAACTTAGAATTAGGGTCGCTGTGCAGGGTAAGTGAGCCTAAACCCGAGGTAACGTTGACGATCACCGGGGCATCCGATTTTTTGAGCAGCGGTAAAAATGCCTGGGTTACGTTAATTACGCCGAAGTAATTGGTATCGAACACTTCGCGGATTATATTAACGTCTACATCCTGCGCACTTTGCTCCCAACTGCCTAAAATACCGGCGTTGTTGATCAATACATCCAGCGATGCTTGTTTTTCGGCCAGGCTTTTTTGGGCGGCTTTAATAGATGCTTTATCGGTTACATCAATTTGTATAGGCTCTACATTAGTTAAACCTTCGGCGTGTAATTTGGCAGCAGCTTCTTTTCCTTTAGCGGCATCACGTGCACCCAGGTACACAAAATATCCATTTTTAGCCAATATCCTGGCACTTTCAAAACCAATGCTTTTATTGGCTCCTGTTATTAATACTGTTTTCATGTTTGTGTTTGTATTTATAATACAAAGGTATAAGCCTATGCATTAACACTAACAGCACATAAACTGGTTTCAATGGTACATTTTGCGGATGCTGCTCCGGTAGTGGGCCGGGGTAGTTAAGGCAATGCGTTTAAAAAAGCGGTTAAAGTAAGAGGCATCCTCAAAACCTAATGCGTAAGCTATTTCTTTAATAGACTGATCGGTATGAAAAAGCAGCCGTTTGGCTTCCACAATTAAACGTTCGTGAATGTGTACAATGGCAGGTTTACCGCTTTGCTCTTTTATCAGTTCGCTCAGGTGCCCTGCCGAAACATTCATCATACCGGCATAAGCCGCCACATCGTGCAAACGGGTGTACCACTCTTCAATTTTTGATAGATAACTTTTTAGCAGCAAGCGGTTTGGCTGCGCTGTTACCATGCTAAATTGCTGCTCGTATAACCGGCTCAGGTAAATGAGCAATACCTTGGTATAAGCCAGTAGCATGGTGTTTTGCCAGTTGTTTTTGGTGTTATACTCTACCAGCATCTTTTCGAGCAGATCTTCTACAAATAGCAAATCTGCATCACTTAATATCAATTCATGACCGTTATCGGGATTTTGTATGATAGGCAAATTTTTAAGCGACCCGCTTTCATCCAATGCTAAAAACTCTTCGGTAATCCCTAAGCTGATACCGGTAAAGGGCTTAACCTCCTCCTTTAAATGCACCTGGTGCGGAATGGTAAAGTAAAAGGCGTTGGGTTTAATAACGTAAGGTACGGTATCAATCCAATGCCTGCTGCTGCCCGCTTTCACCAGCGCCATAAAGTAATACTCCTTACGATGGGCGATCAAAAAATCAGATTTCTTATAAGTCTCCACACAATCATCCCGCTGAATACGGAAAATAGGATTTCCTACACTATCGTCAGGTTCGAATGGGTAATTGGGAATAGTAACTTCAGTATTGAGTCTTGAGTCGGGAGTCTTAAGTTTTAAGTCAAGAGTGGTTTCCATAGTTATTGAAACTTTTCAGGATGATTTATCATATAGTTTAACAATCGGGACACCTCCCCGCATTGCAGGTTAAGCTCCTCAACCTTTTCTTTTGTTAAATAATTACAGGCTAGGCAAGCATCTAACCATGCTTGTGTTTCGCCACATTCCATGTCCGAATCGGTTAACTTGCTTACAAAATGATTGGGGTATCTCCGCTTTTTATAAGCCTCCGCAATGCAGGCAAATACCGAACGCGATGAACGCCTGATCTGGTCTACTAAGCTATACGTTTCCTCCTTAGGGAAACCTTTGGTTAGCCAAAAGATCTCCATTGATAAGGCAAATGCTTTTTTGTATGCGACTAGGTCTCTAAATGTTCCCATATGGAAACTAAATAACTAAAAACTTTTGACTTAAAACTCTCGACTAAAAACTAAGAAGCACCATTTAACTCGTCCCAATACTCTACCGCCCTGCGATAATGCGGAATCACAATGGAACCGCCTACGAGGTTGGCAATCATAAATATCTCGTTCATTTCGGCATGGTTTACGCCGGCTTCGTGGGCTTTGCCTAAGTGGTATTTAATGCAATCGTCGCAGCGAAGTACCATGCTGGCTACCAAACCCAGCATTTCCTTGGTTTTTACATCGAGGGCGCCATCGGCGTAAGTGGTGGTATCTAAGGCAAAAAAGCGTTTGATGTTGGTATTGGCCGTGTCCATAATCCTATCGTTCATTTTGGTACGATAGGCGTTAAATTCTTCTACAAGTTGTGCCATTTGTTGGTGAGTAGTAAAGTGGTTGAATAGTTGATTGGTTGCTTCGCGCGGTTAGCGCATATATTAGTAATTCAGTTCTTTGGATGGATCCCAAAAAACGTTTTTAAAGTCCTGCACTTTATCCCCTATTACGGTAACGCCTTCGGTGGCCAGTAGTTTAGCGCGGTGCTCAATGCCCGAGGTACCGCCGGTTAAACGCCCTGTGCTATTTACCACCCGCTGATACGGAACCGGTGGCTCTACGCCGCCAACTTCACCCATAGCATGACCCACCTTGCGCGACCAGTTAGCCACACCTAAAAACCTGGCAATAGCCCCGTATGATGCTACCCTGCCTGCCGGGATCTGCCGGGCTATTTCAAAAACATGATTGGTAAAGTTAGGATCGGCGGCCATAATGTTATTCTAACGAAAATTTGAGGTAGTTGATGCTCTTATTATCCTTTAAATACTTCTTTTCATAATAAGTTTTAATGTTGAGTACCTCATCAGCATACGGCGAGTGGTACAGGTCTTCGGTACGTACATGCAGTTTGAGACCGCGTTCTGCTATCTTTTCAGCAGTGTAGGCATGCAGGTCGTCGTTATCGGTTTTCAGGTTAATAAAAGCGCCTGGGCGGAGTATTTGCTTATACAGTTCTAAAAAGCGGGGCGAGGTCAAACGTTTCTTTTCGCGGCTCAACTGGGGTTGAGGATCGGGGAAAGTGATCCAGATCTCATCTATCTCGTTTGGTGCGAAGAACTCGTTTAGCTTTTCTATTTGAATACGCAGGAAACCCACATTGTTAATCCCTTCTTCAATAGCTGTTTTGGCACCCCGCCAAATGCGGTTGCCTTTATAATCTATACCAATAAAGTTTTTTTCGGGAAATAGTTGTGCCAGGTTAACGGTGTATTCGCCTTTGCCGCAAGCCAGTTCCAGCACTACAGGGTTATTGTTTTTAAAAAACTCCGCTGCCCATTGACTTTTATACGGTATGCCGGCTTCTAACTGTACTACATTGCTAAATGTTTCTATTTCGGCAAAGCGCTTTAACTTATCTTTTCCCACTCGTAAATTTTAAAAATGCAAAAGTAGTAAAGAATATTAGCTGAAACGGAATTTTAGGAATTAATAGAAATTGCCATAATAACCTGTCAACAAAAAAGTTGATCAGCTTGCGCCAATCAACTTCCATTATTAAATTTTTTTATAAAGACGGTTTATAGACCGGCTCTTTTACCACGGGTACCTTTAATACCGGAACGGGTTCTTTAACGGTTGACGCTTTACGCGCTGTTGATGGCTTTTTACCAAACAGTGATTTTACACGTCCCCAAACCGAGGTTACCGAATCTTCACTAATATAGGTAGATGCTTTTTGCGACACCAGGCCCACAATAGTTTTGATCAAAAAGTTCGATTTTTTAAACAGCGTTTTATTTAAGGCGATAGGAATAACGAACCTCGATACCAAACTTAACAAGTCGGGCGAGAAGAACGAGCCTATGCCGCCGCTGCTACCTTCGCCCTCGGGGGCCTTAGGAAATATAGAACGGATAGAAGAAATGATTGCCGACGGACTGCTAAAGCGCTGCTTTAAAACCATCTCCTGCTCCTGTCTTACTTTTTCCAACCTAATGATCTCTGCCTGCAGGTCGAATATGTTTTTAACGGGAATATCCATGGCTATTTAAATATTTTGCTAATCAGCAGGTTAACAATGGGCTTTTCAATGGTTGATTTGGCCGCTATAGCAATAATGGCTATCAGCAAATAAAATAAAGTTACTATGCCAAATCCTTTCCATGCCGCACCTAACAAATCACCCAAAAGCAGGGCAATAGTAAAGGTGAAAAACATGAACGTCATGATAGCGCTAAAAGCCACAACTACAACAGTAACCAAACTGGCTGCAACCGATGTGCTTTTTTCAATAGCTTTATACTTACCCAGCGTAACACGTGTTTCAACGTAATCCTTTAGCTGGTCCAGAATATTGGGTTGTGGCGGTTGTTCAGCTTCTTTGTTCTCTTCCATCTAAATAGGGTATTCATCGCAGTGGCTTACACCACCGTGATCGTTAAAATTTATGCGTGTTCCAAATCGTCCTGGTACTCGGCTTCTTCACCGCTGATCTTGGTTTTAATGTTATCAACCACTTTAGTTTTCAAGCTCGAAAGTTTGTCAATTTCGGCAGCAGCGGTTTCTTTAATAGTATCACTAAGGTTACTTAATGATTCTGATAACTTATCGCGGGTTTCGGCACCTTTTTCGGGAGCGAATAATATACCCAGGGCAGCACCTGCAGCTAAACCGGCAATTAAAGCCAGTACTACTTTGGTACCATCGCCCAAACCTTCTTCTTTTTTAAGTTTGTTGGTTAAGCCCGGCAATTTTTCAGCAAAGCTTGGTATTTTGTTGATCAGGTTTTGAACGTCTTTTGTATTCATGGTGATTAAAATTTATGTTGTTGTAATCAGTTATAGTAGTTAACGGCTAAGCTAAGCGTTTGTTTATGCCGATTTTAAAATTTATTATTCGCCGGGTACCGTTCGTATCCGTTCCAATCTGTCGGCCGCCAGGCGGTTAGTTTGGTAGATCTCCGTCATGAGTATAAAGTACGATAACAGTACCGGCCCAAAAACTAATCCCAAAATACCAAATAACGGAATACCTATAAATACGCCTATAATGGAAATGATAGGATGTGTGTTGGCAATACGTTTGTTGATCACCATGCGCAACACATGATCTAAATTACCAATGAACAGCAACCCGTAGGCCATAATACCAATGCCCGCCCAGGTACGCCCAAGCAGCATAAGATAAATACCTGCCGGAATAGATAAAGTTGGCGCACCTACCACCGGTAAAAATGAAATAAAGGTGGCTATAACCCCCCAAAATATAGCATCGGGGATACCTACGATCCAAAAACCGTTGGCCAAAAGCACTCCTTGAACCAGGGAAATAATGCCCTGCCCCAACACATTAGAGTAGGTAGCGTTACGCAAAGCCATGGCAAATTTAAGCGCATGCTGCTCACTGAATGGCGCATATCTTAATAGCCCGGCTTCAAATTCGCGCAGCTCGGCCAGCATGAAATAGAGAATAAAATACATTACCAGCAGTGTTAAAATAATGTTGGCTGCGCTGCCTAATAACGAGGGAAACAGATCGGCGGCATAAGTACCCAGTTTGTGCAGGGTATCTTCAGCAAAACGGGGCTGGTTCATATACTCGGAAGTATACATGTCAATTTTATCCACCCACGATTCGATAGGCAGTGTATTACTCTTAAAACTGATGATTTTGTTGATGACCAAAATGCTCAGCAGCAAAAACGGGATAACAATAGCAAAAAGCGATAAAACAATAATGACCAGGGCCGACAATCCCTTGTTCCAGCCGCGCTTTTCAGTTATACTCAAGTAGAGCGGCCTGAACATTACATACAGTACAATGGCCCCCAAAATAGCACTGAATATGGCACTAAGGGCGTACAACAAAAAGCAGCCCAGCACAATTATGCTTACTAAAATAATATTGTTACGCTGCTGATGGCTAAGTACCGGCATGGCTGATGTTGAATAGGTTAAATTAAAAAAGCGCCAAAATGTTCGGCGCTTTTACAAATAAATAAGAGGACGGCGCGCCTGTCCTATATATCTTTTATCAAACTGTCAATTTTTGCACAGCTTGCAGCAATGGTATCCATATAAAATACGCAATCTTCGGTTGGGTTTTCCACCTCGTAACGCAACTGTTCAACGGCCAGGTGTATGTTAGAAAGCTGATTTTTAACGTCGTGCTTTATCATACTCAGGTCTTGCTCATTTGCAGGTTTATTATTTGCCGCCGATTCCATAATGCTTATTTGCTCAGGTTAATGGCCTTCATTTTATTGTAAAGCGTTTTGCGGTCAATCTTTAAAATTTCGGCCGCTTTTGTTTTATTGAAGTTAACCTCACGCAGTACTTTTAAAATGGTATCATACTCAGCTTCGAGGGCGGCGTTCTTTAAATCGTGACGCACTTCTTTCACCACCGGGGCTTCTTGTCCATTACTATGGTTGTTGCCACCACCCATCGATGACTCCATGCCCGACATTTTACTGTAGGCCAGCATCTCTAAAGGCAGGGCCTTCATTTGTATCTCGTCGCCTTCGGTCATTAAGGCAGCACGGCGTACCACGTTCTTCAACTCGCGGATATTTCCCTGCCAGCGGTAACTCATAAAGCATTCTACCACCTCGGGCGAAAAATCGGTTACGTTGCGACCCAGTTCGCCATTGGCACTCTTTAAAAAGTGACCTGCCAGCTGCATTACATCGTTACCCCGCTCGCGCAGTGGCGGCATGTATATACTGAACTCGTTAAACCTGTGATATAAGTCTTCGCGAAAACGGCCTTTTTGAATAGCATCCTGCAAGTTTTCGTTAGTGGCCACAATAATGCGGACATCAAGGTCGATTTCTTTGGTAGAGCCTATGCGCTTTACCTTGCGCTCCTGCACGGTACGTAACAGGGCGGCTTGTATATCATACGATAAGTTTCCTACTTCATCTAAAAACAAGGTACCACCGTTAGCCATTTCAAAGTGGCCTATTTTGGTATACAGCGCGCCGGTGAACGAACCCTTTTCGTGACCGAAGAATTCACTTTGGGCCAGCTCTTTGGTTAACGACCCGCAGTCCATCGCTATAAAGGGCTGGTCTTTACGCGGACTGTTGAGGTGGATGCTTTTGGCAACCGATTCTTTACCCGTACCGCTTTCGCCCATAATAATCACACTGTAATTGGTGGGCGATACCAGTTCTATCTGCCTTAAGAGATCGCGCGAGGCACGGCTGTTGCCGCTTACAAACTCATTAGAGAGGATCTGCTTGCGGGTTTCTTTACCACTGCTTTTAGCTGCACTTGCCGGGGCTGCTGCTTCCTGGTCGGCAGCTTCCAACAAAGCATGGTGGGTTTCAATGGCTTTATTAACCGTGGTTAAAATTTCATCGGGGTAAAGGGGCTTGGTAATGTAATCGTAGGCACCCATTTTAATGAGTTCTACGGCCATTTTTATATCGGAGTAACCGGTAATAATAATTACACCGGTTTTAGGATATTGTGTTTTGATGGTCTTTAATACTTCGCGCCCGTCGGTATCTTCCAGCCGGTAATCGCAAAGTACCAGGTTAAAATCGCCGCTTTTCAAGTATTCCATCCCATTTGCACCGCTGGATGCAGTAGTAACATCAAACCCATTACGTGTCAAAAACTTTGACAGTAACAACGCGGTATTTACTTCATCATCAATGATGAGAATTTTCTTCATATCAGCAAATTACTCGTTAGGGTTAACTATTTTAAACAGGTAGCTATCTACAAAAATGCTAAAAAATGTCACATTATAGCAATTAGCACACATTTATTTAACTTCAAATACAAGTAATATAATTACTGCGATTATTTAGAAGTAATATTTTTTGTCTGCAGGGCTTCACTAATGCCTTATTGCCTGTTCAAAAGTGCTATTTTTTGCTACTTTTGCTTTGACAGTACTGTATATGAGCGAAGATAGAGCATTAAATTTTATAGAAGAAATTGTAGAAAACGACCTGGCAACCGGTAAGCACAACAGCCGGCTGCATACCCGTTTTCCACCCGAGCCTAATGGTTACCTGCATATTGGGCATGCCAAATCTATTTGCCTTAACTTTGGCTTGGCGCAGCGTTACAACGGCAATACCAACCTGCGTTTTGATGATACCAACCCCGTAACCGAAGATACCGAATACGTGGAGAGTATAAAAGAAGATGTGCGCTGGCTGGGCTTTGAATGGGCCAACGAGTTATACGCATCCGATTATTTCGACATATTATATGCCTTTGCCCTTAACCTCATTAAACAAGGTTTGGCTTATGTGGATGACAGCACGGCCGAAGAAATTGCCGCTCAAAAAGGCACACCTACCGAGCCGGGCACGCCAAACCAGTACCGCAGCCGCAGTATTGAGGAAAATGTAGCACTGTTTGAAGATATGAAGGCCGGTAAATATCCTGATGGCGCCAAAGTATTGCGTGCCAAAGTGGATCTGGCATCACCGAACATGCACCTGCGCGATCCGCTGATGTACCGCATACGGCATGCGCACCATCACCGCACTGGCGATAAATGGTGCATTTACCCCATGTATGATTTCGCGCACGGACAATCGGACGCTATTGAAGAAATTACCCATAGTATTTGTACGCTGGAGTTTATACCACACCGCCCGCTGTACGAGTGGTTTATAGATAAACTGGAGATCTTCCCATCGCGCCAGTACGAAATGGCGCGTTTGAACCTTACCTATACCGTAATGAGCAAGCGCAAGCTGCTGCAACTGGTAAATGAAGGGCACGTGGAAGACTGGGACGATCCGCGGATGCCAACCATCAGCGGTTTACGCCGCCGTGGTTATACCCCTGCTTCCATCCGCGATTTTTGTGAACGCATCGGCGTAGCCAAGCGCGAAAACCTCATTGATGTAGGTTTGCTGGAGTTTTGCATCCGTGAGGACCTGAATAAAACCGCCTGGCGCCGTATGGCTGTGTTAGATCCTATTAAGTTAGTAATTACCAATTACCCCGAAGGCCAAACCGAAACCCTGTACGGCGAAAACAACCCCGAAGTAGAAGGTGGCGAAGGTGGCCGCGATATACCGTTTAGCAGCGAGCTGTACATTGAGCGCGAAGACTTTATGGAAGTACCGCCTAAAAAGTTTTTCCGCCTGGGTGTAGGCCTCATGGTGCGTTTAAAGAACGCTTACATTGTAAAGTGTGAAAGCTTTGTGAAAGATGCCGAAGGCAACGTTACCGAAGTGCATTGTACCTACATCCCCGAATCAAAATCGGGCAGTGATACCAGCGGCATTAACGTAAAAGGCACCATTCACTGGGTGAGTGTACCCCATGCTAAAACTGCCGAAGTGCGTTTGTACGACCGCCTGTTTAAATCTGAAAACCCCGCTGCCGAAGAAGGCGACTTTAAAGACGACCTGAACCCCGACAGCCTGCAAGTGATAACCGCATACGTAGAAAACGACCTGGCCGGCGCTGTAGTGGGCAAAGGTTACCAGTTTATACGCAAAGGTTATTTTACGTTGGATAAGCACAGCACGCCTGAAAAACTGGTGTTTAACCGCACCGTGACGTTGAAGGACGGCTGGGTGAAGAAATAGTGTATATATATTTATATGGAAAGCTGCCTGAAAGGGCGGCTTTTTTTATGGGGTGATCTGGCTACCGCAAGCATCCCGCTTGTAGATCAAATATTTGAATTGTATAGTTGCAGTCAAGGTGCGCATTCCGAAGCGAGACAGCAGCAGGTCATATTAATATTAAATTGTTCTTATTTATATATATTTAACAAACCACTGGTGCCGCTTGCGGCAGCAGATAGGCATTAAGTCCCTTTAATTACCTATTTTACAACATAAATCACGTCAGTTAAAGCGGTAAACACTCTCGATTTACTTTTGAACTCAAACGATATAGCCAAGTCCTCAATGTTCTTTGTCTTAAAGTGGTCCAAATATGATAAAATTGTCGGTCGTAAAAGGTCTATATTCCTTTTTAGCTTCCAAGAATTTGAAAAGTCTTCTGTGTCAACAAGTACAAGAAATAAACGATTTTCCGAGCCAAAACGCATTTCTCCTTGGTTTTCGTAAAGCCATTTTGCTAAAGTTTGAGGGCTGTCCTGAACCTCCTTTAAAATTGCTAATTTTTCATCTTTCAAAGTTTTGAGAACAGTTAAGCAAAACTCATCATTTCTATCTTTCATTTTCTCAACGATTTCATAGATAATATCTGATGATTTAGCTTTATTATCAAAGGTTATTTTTGCTTCCAAAGCTTTCCTTTTCAAAAAAGTAAGCTCAACAGGCAACCCATTTTTTTTGCGCTTTGTTTTGATGTATTCAGCAGGTAAATATGTTACCTTTAAATCAAATGGTACATCATTAATAAAGAAGTCAACGCTCTTTATTTGTCCCACAGTTGGCAAAACGCCCGAATGAGACTTGAAGATATGCTCAATAAGAATGCTGCTCCAATAATTATACCAGCTGTTCAAAACATACCCTTGAACAGCTATACTTATTTCGGATTCAAACTTTGAAAGTAAATTATCATAGGAAGGATTATGAACTTTGACATATCTACTAACTAAATATTTATCTAACGAATTTTGGTAGTCACCGCCCCAATCAAAATTCTTAAGCTTATATAATTCAGATACTAATTGATTAGTATCCAGTGTCTCTAATTGTTTGTTATTATGTAATTTTATAAATTCATTTAAAGATATATTCGATTTTTCAACGTCGAAACTTAGTTCATTAAATAATTCAATAAACTGTTTTGCCAATGCCGTTTCTTTTAAAACAATATCATTGGATTTTGCAAATGCAGCTATTAATTCTTTTCTAGTGATGGATTTTGTTTTTAACCATAAAACTCCCGTCGGATCTTTACTAAATTCATCAAGCTCTTCGTCTTTATGTAATTTGTCCCAGTAATTAAAATCCTTCATTTAATAGTTGTTCTTTATGTTTATTAGAAATATAGTGCTTTTTCTTAGGACTACAAACAAATAATATTTCTTGACTACCTGCAACACTTCCTTTCCCGCCTCTTCCGTTTTGATATGTTTTTGTTTCTATACTTACATCTCTATATTTTGAAATTAGCCGTTCAAACTCCTCGATTCCTGGATAACTTCGATTATTATAGCTAATTAACCAATTGGGAATTGATTCAGAGAGTTCAAATAACTTTTCAAAAGAAGAAATAACATCTCTTTTTTTATCAAATCCGCTAAATCTTTGTGGGTCATAACGCTTTATCCCATTTATAAAATCTTTGTCTTTCCAATATTCGGTATAAGTTTCCAATAAATGATAAAAGCCTTGATAATCTGCATGGCTATCACAGTATGGAGGATCAAAATAGACTAAATCAACGTTTTCTATTTCAGGTAGTAACTCTAGAATATTTTTATTGAAACTTTTATTATCCTGTTTGTTGTCAAAAATTGAATTGTTGTATTTTGGTAGAATCTCCTCGAAGATTTCCTTCACAGGCCTAATTAGGCTTCGGTTACGTTTAATTCTTTCAGGATCTTTCGCATATACTAACGCTTGGGTATGTCCAAAATGCCCCATTGTTATTTTTCTCGTTATACTGCGGTTCATGACTGCAAATGCTAGTGCCTGTTTAATTTCATTATCTAATAATGAAATGTTGGCCCTAAAATTATCTAAAAAATTAGCCTCATCTTTCTCGAAGAATATATTTGTAAATGTTTTTTCTATTAAGTCAAAATAGATTTTATTTGCAGCGGGTTGGAAAAGAGTCTCTAAATCTTTGTTATCTAATTTGGTGCTCTTATTTTCAATTAGCGCAATACCGATCTGATTGTTAAAATTCAAAAAGTCATTTGTGATGACCTTATAACCTTGCTGTTTAAAAAGGTACCCAACAGACTGTGAACCAGCAAAAGCGTCAATCGCTGATTTAACGTTTTTTGGAATAAATTGCTTTATCCAAGGTAATAGAGTGTGCTTCGCCCCTAAATATTGTGGCTCTGGAAATTGGTAATTAAAATATTTATACTCTTCAAAAAGCATGCTTGAATTCTATTTATACGAGTTGTAAAAGTAAGCTATTTGTTTTCACAAATTCGATCATTTGAGTTCGCATACCA
The DNA here is from genome assembly GCF_042679325.1 of Mucilaginibacter terrae. Classification (GTDB taxonomy): domain Bacteria; phylum Bacteroidota; class Bacteroidia; order Sphingobacteriales; family Sphingobacteriaceae; genus Mucilaginibacter; species Mucilaginibacter terrae. The sequence continues at coordinate 42,253 of NZ_JBHTMJ010000016.1, read as the reverse complement.
AACAAAAGGTGTAGCCTAAACTTACAAATAGCAACCTCTTACACATGTTAGACCAACGTTACTATTTAATATACAATAGATTAAAGAAATAGCCCAACAAAAACAACAAAAAATTTCATCCTTTGTTATTCCTCAATTTATCCTTTAATTAAACCCTTATTGGCTCAAATACATCAATTTCTCTATGTACAGTGCCGTGAATAAAAATCTTCCAGGTTAGGGGTAAAGCGGATTGATTCGCCTTAATTTTTAGCTTTAGTTTGTTATTATCACCAGCCTTCTAAACCCCTTCCGCGCGTTAGGGGTAGTAGCGGATACCGGCCAAGTGGCTAAGGCCTGTGCAGTATGAGCGGATAACCCGGCCCGCAGGGAACGCCCAAATGAAAGTTGTTTTACATGCTTTACGATACATTGCTCGGCTGGGGAATCTGGCGTAATCATTAAATTTTTCCCAAAAAACGTTCACGAAAGTGTTCAAAAACCGTTCATAACCGTTCACCCGTGAACACTTTTTGACCATTTTTCGCCATAAATTCCATTTTCATCATCAACAAAAAATACGCCTCATGCGGAAAAATACGGTTTTTTAAGTACAGCAGGATACTTTTAGCGTGAACACTTTCCCCTGCTTACATGGGTTATTGAAACAGGTTCCGCATGACCTACATCCCGCATATACTTGCTTTTCGTTAACAATAAGTATCTTTAAGTATTCGTTCACTTACACAAACAGTACCTCAATGAAAAAAACAAGCTGTTTATTGTTATCGGCTGTGTTATTTTGCAGCCTTTGTTATGCCCAACGTATGAATATAAAACCATCTGCCTACCCCCAAACCGCCAAAGGCACCGTTACCGATACTTACTTTAATACCACAGTGCCCGACCCTTACCGCTGGCTGGAAGACGACCGCGCCGACGATACCAAAGCTTGGGTAACGGCTCAAAACAAGGTTACGCAAGGCTACCTGCAGCAAATCCCTTTCCGCGATGCCATCCGCAAACGCCTGGAAACCCTGTGGAACTACGAAAAATACAGCGCCCCTTTTAAAGAAGGCGCCTACACTTACTTTTACAAAAACGATGGCTTGCAAAGCCAGTCGGTACTATACCGCCAAGCCGAGGGCGGCCAGCCCGAGGTGTTCTTAGACCCTAACAAATTCAGCAAAGACGGTACCACCTCCCTGGCCGGTATATCATTTACGCTGGATGGTAGTTTGGCCGCATACCAACTCTCCACCGGCGGCTCTGATTGGACTAACGCCGTCATCATCAATGCCGCCAGCAAAACCCAAATGGGTGATACGTTGAAAGACATCAAGTTTTCGGGCATAGCCTGGAAGGGCAACGAAGGCTTTTATTACAGCAGCTACGATAAACCCAAAGATGCCAGTCAACTTTCGGGCATGACGCAGTACCATAAATTGTACTATCACCAGTTGGGCACCCCGCAAAGCCAGGACAAGCTGATATTTGGAGGTGAACAAACCCCACGCCGTTACATTGGTGCCTATTTAACCGAGGATGAACGCTTCCTGGTGATTACGGCAGCTAATTCTACCACGGGTAATGAGCTGTACTTCCAGGACCTGAGCCAGCCCGGTAGTGCCATTGTTAACGTGGTGAATAATATGGATAACGTGCATTCCATTGTTGATAACATAGGTAGCAAGCTGTACATCTACACTAACCTGTACGCACCCACTTACAAGTTAATCACCGTTGATGCCACCAAACCGCAGCCCGGCAACTGGAAGGACCTGATAGCGAAATCAGAAAATGTGCTCGAGGTGTCTACCGCGGGCGGCAAACTGTTCGCACATTACTTAAAGGATGCCACTACGCTTATTCAGCAGTACGATATGAACGGTAAGTTGGAGCATGCCGTTACCCTGCCATCGGTGGGTACAGCTTCGGGCTTCAGCGCTAAGAAGAACGAGAAGGACATTTATTATTCCTTTACTTCATATACCTATCCTTCAACCATCTTCAAATACAATTTGGCCTCTGGTAAATCGGAAGTGTATAAAAAGTCGGGCGTGCAGTTTAACCCAGAGTTGTATGAGAGCAAACAGGTGTTCTACAAGTCGAAAGACGGCACCCGCATCCCAATGATCATCACTTATAAAAAAGGCACGGTGCTTAACGGGCATAACCCTACCCTTTTATATGCTTATGGTGGTTTTGGCGTAAGCCTGACCCCTGCATTCAGCACCTCTAACATTGTATTGTTAGAACAGGGCGGCGTTTACGCAGTCCCTAACCTGCGCGGCGGCGGCGAGTACGGCGAAACCTGGCACAAAGCCGGTATTAAAATGCGCAAGCAAAACGTGTTCGACGATTTTATTGCCGCCGCCGAATACCTCATCAAAAATAAATATACTTCTAAAGACTACCTGGCCGTTGCGGGAGGTTCCAACGGCGGTTTGCTGGTGGGCGCTACCATCACCCAACGGCCCGATCTGTGCCAGGTGGCTTTTCCGGCTGTAGGTGTAATGGATATGCTGCGTTACAACAAATTTACTGCCGGTGCAGGCTGGGCTTACGATTATGGCACTGCCGAAGAAAGCGAAGGTATGTTTGAGTACCTGTATCATTACTCGCCATACCATGCCTTAAAGCCGGCCACTTACCCCGCTACCATGGTTACTACGGCCGATCATGACGACCGTGTTGTTCCGGCGCATTCTTTTAAGTTTGCTGCCCGTTTACAGGAATATCAAAAAGGCATTGCTCCAACCGTAATCCGCATCGAAACTAATGCAGGTCATGGCGCGGGCCGTTCAACCGCGCAAATTATAGGGCAGGAAACCGATAAATGGGCTTTTATGTTCGCTAACATGGGTGTGGATTATAAATAGATAACATCTTCAGAAACCAAGCGATCCGCTAAAATAGCTTGAGCTGATCGCTTGCTTCTTCTTTTTTGGCCTTAGGCTGCAACTCGCCAAAATTAGAGACCGAAATGCCTAATAAACGGATCTTTACTTCTTCCGGGTTGGTGGCTGCCAATAAGCTTTTAGCGGTATCACTTAATGTAGCGGCATCGCCCACGGGTTTAACAAAAGACTGGTTACGGGTAATTTGCTTAAAATCGCTGTATTTTACTTTGAGGGTAATAGTGCGGCCTTTCAGGTTATAACGTGCTAAGCGGTCGGCTACAATTTGGGCTATCTTATCCAGTTCGGTATGCATTTCTTCGGGCTCGGTCAAATCGTAGGCAAATGTATCTTCTGCTCCCATTGATTTCGTTTCGCGGTGAGGCTGAACCGGTCGGTTATCAACACCGCGTACTATCTGGTAGTAAAAACGACCGGCTTTACCAAAGTGTTTCACCAGTTTTTCTTCAGTCAGCTGCTTCAGGTCGGCGCCGGTATGCAGTCCCATCTTCTTCATCTTTTCGGCTGTAACCTTGCCCACGCCATGAAACTTTTCTACCGGCAATTGCTCCATAAACGCTTCGATGGCCGACGGGCCGATGAACTTCAACCCGTTAGGCTTATTAATATCCGAAGCAATTTTGGCTACAAATTTATTGATAGATACACCTGCCGAAGCCGTTAATTGCAACTCATCCTGTATGGCCTGCTTAATTTGCAGTGCCACCTCAATGGCCGACCCAATGCCCAGCTTATCCTCCGTTACATCTAAATAAGCCTCATCAAGCGATAGCGGCTCTATGAGATCGGTATAACGGCTAAAAATTTCTCTAATGTGTTTCGATACCTCTTTGTACACCGCAAACCTCGGCCGTACAAATATAGCATGCGGGCATAACTGCAATGCTTGTTTAGATGACATGGCCGAGCGGATGCCAAATTTACGTGCTTCGTAACTGGCTGTAGCCACTACACCTCCACGCCCTTCGGGCAATCCGCCTACTGCCAGCGGCTTGCCCCTGAGTTCGGGGTTATCGCGCTGCTCTACCGACGCATAAAAAGCATCCATATCTATATGGATAATTTTGCGATGAATAGTGTTAGCTGGCATTATACAAATATACAGCAGGCAACAATAGGTTACAGGTATTGTTACCTAACTTCGAAGCAAAAGCACAACTTTTCACATCGTAATGTTCAGGATTTTCGTATGTTGGAACGTTGATGGTTATTAAGCATTCACACTAACAAATGTTACCACCCGATCAGGATTTTTACTCCCAGTTACCCATTAGTCCGTTACCGCTGGGCGACCTGCTGCTGAATGAAAAGCTTTTTAGCACCGTACCTAACAGCTGGCATGTTATTATAACCGATATTAAAAGCTCTACCGAGGCGGTTTTAAGTGGCAGTCACGAAAACGTGAACCTGATAGCTACAGGCAGTATTGTTTCGGTACTTAACCTGGCCTTTGATATGAACATTACCATACCTTTCTTTTTTGGTGGAGACGGTGCTACTTTTATAGTTCCCCCTTGTTTAATTAATAAGGCCATGCAGGTGCTGTCTTTATACAAAGCCAGCACGCTTACTAATTTTAACCTCGAATTACGCACGGGCACCGTACCGGTAAAAACCATTTACGAGCAGGGCTTTCATTTACATATTGCCAAGTACAGGAGTTCTAAATCTTTCTATATCCCTATTATATTAGGCAACGGATTAAATTATGCAGAAAAGATCATTAAGGGGGATGATTACCTATTATCGGGGCATGATACTACTGTAGACGAGTTAAACCTCACCGGGATGCAATGCCGCTGGGATAAGATCCTTCCGCCCGAAAATAAAGAAGAAGTGGTTACTTTACTGGTTGCGGCACTTCATCATAAAGGACAAGCCGCTGCATTCAGTAAAATAATGAAGAAAATAGAAGCGATTTACGGCCCGCACCGAAAAAGACAACCCATATCGGTATCGCGGTTAAAACTGGTGACTACATTTAACCGGATAGGCTTGGAAATGCGTACCCGGTTAGGCCAGTTTAAATGGCTCCATCTGGTGCAAACCTGGGCGGTCAACCTTTTCGGGCATGTTTTTTTCCTGACCAGAAGAGGCCGGGCTTACCTGAAAAGTTTGGTAGAGATGTCGGACACGCTGGTAATTGACGGCAAGATCAACACGGTGATTTCAGGCAACATCAAACAGCGGGAAGCATTGCAGCAATATTTAGATGAACTGGAAGCCTCGGGCGAAATTATTTACGGACTGCATGTAAGCAATGCCTCGGTAATGTCGTGCTATGTACGCGATATGAAAGACGGGCACATTCATTTTGTGGATGGGAGCGACGGTGGGTACACGCAAGCGGCGCGGGTGATTAAGGGGAAGTTGAAAGAGATTAATAATTAATATTACCAAAATTTGGTTATGTATATTATTTGTCTGATATTTGTTTTGAACAATTTTTACATACACACTTGGAGAGCGGTGCAGCTCTATAAACTCTGCAAACATTGATGTCAAAAAATAAATAAAGATGCAACTAAAAATTGAAGACCATTTCCTTATTGAAGTGGCCGGTAAAAAACTCAAGCAATTAAAAGGTAAATTGCCTTATCCGCTTGAAGTTCTGCAAGCATTTAAAAAACGCATCTATCAAATTAGCCAGGCAAAAACCACGGCTGATTTACGCCAAATAGGAAGCTTGCATTTTGAGAAACTGAAAGAAGCGAGATATGAGGGTAAGTATTCAATTAGATTGAACAAAGCTTACCGCATGATATTTCGTATCGAAAACAACGAGATCAGTAGGTTAGAAATCATCTGTATAGAAGAGATCAACAACCACTACTCTTAATACTTACACGCCAAGGAGGCGTTTATACGCTTATGAACAATCAAGTTTTTGATCATAATGGTAATGAGATAGCAATAGAGGCCTTTCATCCCGGCGAATTTTTGCAGGAAGAGATCGAGGAAAGAAATCTGTTGAAAAAAGATGTAGCTCTCGCGCTTGGCATCTTACCACATCATTTAAGCGAAATTTTTGCAGGTAAAAGGCATATTTCTGCACGTTTAGCTGTAAAACTCGAAAAGTTATTAGGTATTAGCTCACACTACTGGTTAGGCCTGCAAATGGAGTTCGACCTGTATCAAGCCAAACAACAGGAAGCATTAGTATAAAAATAAAAAAGCCCTCTCCTTTGGAGAGGGTTGGGTGAGGTGTATCTTTGCCGCCATGCAAACCATCACTTGGGCCGATTTTGAAAAAGTGGAACTGCGGGCCGGTACCATTTTAGAGGCGCAGGATTTTCCAAAGGCACGCAAACCGGCATACCAGTTAAAGGTTGATTTTGGCGAGCTGGGCATTAAATGGTCGAGCGCGCAGATCACTAAACATTATACTAAAGAGGAACTAATTGGCCGGCAAATAGTAGGCGTGGTCAATTTCCCTGAAAAGCAGATAGCCAACTTTATGTCGCAATTTTTAGTTACCGGCCTGGCCGACGAGAATGGCGATATAGTATTAACCACCGTAGAAAGGCCTGTGCCTAACGGAAGCAAACTCATTTAATGCGTTTTATAAGTTTTGACAACGAAACATCGGTATCGCCCGATGACCTTTTCATGAATGAAGCCTTGCGCGAAGCCCGTTTGGCTTACGCTGAAGATGAGATCCCTATTGGCGCTATTGTAACCTGCCAGGGCCGCATTATTGGCAAAGGGCATAACCTTACCGAGCGGCTGAACGATGTAAGCGCCCACGCCGAAATGCAAGCCATGACGGCAGCTACCAACTTTTTGGGTGGCAAGTATTTAAAAGACTGTACCCTGTATGTAACCATGGAGCCCTGCGTAATGTGTGCCGGTGCTTCATACTGGTTCCAGATCGGTAAAATCGTATTTGGTGCTTATGATACACGTTTAGGCTTTGGCCGCCTGAACCAAAAGATCACTCATCCTAAAACTTTAATTACGGGCGGCATCCGCGAAAATGAGTGCGCCGAGTTGGTTAAGGAGTTTTTCAGGAGCAAACGAACGAAAAGTTAACATTAAACTGAACAAATATGAGTTTGAACGCTTTATATTTGCGTTGATACATCTTAATTAACTTTAAAAAATAATTATATGGCATTTGAATTACCGGCGTTACCATACGCTACCGACGCACTGGAACCGCATATTGATAAAGCGACTATGGAAATTCACCATGGCAAGCATCACCAGGCTTATGTAACCAACCTTAACAAGGCACTGGAGGGCAAACCTGAGGCTACCAGCAGCATCGAAGAAATTGTTAAACACATTTCAAAATTTCCGCCAGCTGTACGTAACAACGGTGGTGGTCATTTTAACCATACCATGTTTTGGACCTTACTTTCACCTAACGGTGGTGGTGAGCCAACCGGCGAACTGGCCGATGCTATAAAAAGCACTTTCGGTTCGTTCGACGAGTTGAAAACCAAAATTAACGAAGCAGGTGCAACCCGCTTTGGTTCGGGCTGGGCTTGGTTAGTAGTTACTGCCGATAAAAAATTAGCGGTTACTTCCACTCCAAACCAGGATAACCCTTTAATGGACCTTCCTGAAATTGCGGTTAAAGGCACGCCTATTTTAGGTATTGATGTTTGGGAACACGCGTACTACTTAAAGTACCAAAACAAACGTCCTGATTACTTAGCCGCTATTTGGAACGTAATTAACTGGAACCACGTTGCTGAGCTTTACACTAAAGCGAAGTAAAAAATAGAATCAAGAACTTAGAGTCAAGAAACAAGACTCTCTTTAATTTAATAACAAAAACGGCAGGGTTAAACAATCCTGCCGTTTTTGTTATTTATGAGGTATGAAAAAACTTATTTTTCCAACCATAATTTCTGTACTGCTGTTCATGAGCAGTTGCGAGGTTATTGGCGGCATTTTTAAAGCCGGCTTTTATGCGGGCATTATTGGTGTGCTCATTGTAGTAGCACTTATTATTTATCTCATTATCAAATTCAGGGGCGGAAGCAACCGTTAATCTATTAATGTATGAAAGCAGTTGTATTAACCGGCCTTAACGAACCTTTGGGCATACATGAAGTAAACAAACCATCTTTGGAACCAGGAGAGGCATTAGTTCAAATTAAAGCTGCCGCCCTTAACCGCCGCGATTACTGGATCAGCATAGGCAAGTACGCCGGTATAAAATACCCAACCATTTTAGGTTCGGATGGTGCCGGTGTGGTTGCGGAAGTAGCCGATGATGCTGACCAAAGCTGGGTGGGCAAAGAAGTGCCGATCAATCCTGGTCACGAATGGGGAAACAACCCGAATTTTCAAGGTAAAGAATTTAACATATTGGGCTTACCCGAAGACGGTACCCTGGCCGAATACGTCAAAGTAAAAACTGAATACTTACATATAAAACCGTCACATTTAACCTTTGAACAGGCCGCTGCCTTACCTTTAGCCGGGTTAACCGCTTACCGTGCCTTATTTGTTAAAGGCAGGGCCAAAGCAGGCGATAAGGTACTGATTGTTGGTGCCGGAGCGGGTACTGGTACGTTTGCCGTGCAGTTTGCGGTAGCAGCAGGCTGCCAGGTATTTGTTACCTCGGGTAGTGGCGAAAAAATAGAACGGGCCAGGCATTTAGGTGCTGCGGCAGGTGTAAATTATAAAGCGCAGGATTGGGCCGAAGAATTACAGCACATGGCCGTAGGCTTCGATGTAATTATAGATAGTGCCCTGGGTAAGGATTTTGCAAAGCTCCCCGATTTGTGCAACCCAGGCGCACGTATAATATTTTTTGGGGCTACCGCGGGTGCTATTCCCGAGTTGAATCCGCGTACGCTGTTTGCTAAACAAATACAGCTATTAGGCACTATGATGGGTTCGCCCGATGATTTTAAGGCGATGCTACAATTAGTGAGCAACCACCAAATAATACCCGTGGTAGATGAGGTATTTTCGCTGGCCGATACGCAAAAGGCGGTGGATAAAATGGGGATTTCATCGCAGTTTGGTAAGCTGGTCATCAGTATATAATACACATGTTGCAGCTGAGTGTTGAAGCTATAAAACCAGAAACAGCCGATACTACTACTTTTTATTTAAAAGAAATATCGGGGATGCCGGTAGCTTATAAAGCCGGTCAGTTTATTACATTGATTATTAATAACCATGGCGAGGAGATCAGGCGGTCATATTCGTTGAGTTCATCGCCTCACGAAGATTTGCTGGCGGTAACCATTAAACGCATCCCCAACGGCGAAATAACCCGCTATTTACATACTTATGCCCAAGTAGGCGATGTTTGGAATATTGTAGAACCAGCAGGTAGGTTTACGGTGCCAACTAATAAGCATGATACAACACGGGTGTACTTTATAGCTGGCAGCGGTATTACCCCGGCTTATGCTCATTTTAAGTACCTGTTAAACAAAGCAGATAATTCCCGCATCTTGTTGTTTTACAGTAATGTGAGCGAAAGTTCTGTCATCTTCAAAAGCGAGTTGGAACAACTGGCTTTGAAACACACCGGCCGGTTCACCGTTGTGCATTTAATAAGTAATAAAGGGAAGCGGCTTAACAACATTGTTGCCGAGCAATTGGTGCGTACATATCTGCCACAAAGCTTTGAAAATGCTCAATACTACCTGTGCGGACCGTTTACCTATATGCGCATGGTTAGGTTAACCCTGCTTTTTATGGGTATTGATGATGTTAATATCCATAAGGAGAACTATGTACTGGAGACAGTGCCCGTTAGCAGTACAGTAAGCAACTTTGCACCTCAAAATCTTCGCATTTATTACCTTAACAAGTGGCACAACCTCCAGGCGGGGAGCAACCAAACCATACTACAGGCTGCCCTGCAAAACCAGTTGCCTATTCCGTACAGTTGTGGTGGTGGGGTATGCGCGGCTTGTGCTGTTAAATGCAAAAGCGGCAAAGTTATAATGGTGAAAAACGAAGTGCTAACCGATGCCGAGATACTACGGGGATGGGTACTTACCTGCACAGGATTTGCCCTGAGCAATAATGTAGAACTTGATTTTACTGAAGGCTGAGCATTTAAGCGGAGCCCGTATTGTATTTAAATACTGCCGGATTATTTCATTTTTTCTGCAATATTTCATATAAAAATCTCAAAAAACATAACACAAAAAAGCGCGGTGTAACTCAAAACATACTGCTTAGCAAATGGAAGGCATAAAACAAACGCTTATTAAAAAAGGCGGCGCAATCAACTAAAGGAACGGCGCAAAAAATTATGGCATAGGGTATATGCCCGCAACTAAACTTGTTTAATAAGCTTGTTACTTTGTTTTGCATGATAGTTGCATATCTTATTAACGAAAAATCATTTGCCGGCCTTAATGATCGGTTTAAAGATTAAAAAATTAACTTTTGGTTTTGATTTTTTAAATTTGGTTAGTCAGTTAAATTTGCTAACAATTTATTTTTTGAAGTAAAAACTTGTTTAAATTATAAAAAAATAAAAAATATATTGCCATAATAGCTACTAAAACAGGAATAACACAGCGGCCTAAAGGCTTATTTATTTAAACCTAAGCAAAATGTGTATGTTAGTACGGTGTTTATAAGCTCAAAAGGCATAATAAAATTAATAGGTGCTCTGTTTGTGGTACCGGGGTTAAATTATTGGCAACAGCAAAAACTGCTTTATTTATATGGGGAAATTATTACTTATTCTAACGCTATTTTTACCCATTTGGGTATTTGCCCAAACTGCCGATACTTATATACAGGCTGGTAATGCAAAAGACAAGGTTAAAAATTACAACGGCGCCATAGTAGATTATACAAGGGCCATACATATAGATACCGCAAATATAAATGCCTACTTTTTTAGAGGCAATTCCCGCAGTAATTCTAAAGACTTTACCGGTGCCATTGCAGATTATACCAAAACCATAATGTTGAAGCCCGACCGCGCCGAGGCTTACTACTACCGCGCCAATGCCAATACTAACCTGGAGAATTTTGCGGAAGCAGTAAAAGATTACACCACCGCCCTGCGATTTTTACCTAAAAATGCCGACATCTATCAATACCGGGGCAGCGCTAAAACCAACCTTAAAGATTTTGTAGGCGCTATTGACGATTATACCAAGGCCATTCAAATTAAACCCAGTGCTAACCTTTACACTTATCGTGGTGTGGCTTATAGCAACCTGGGCGATAATCCTTCGGCCATAGCCGATTATGACCGTGCACTGGCCTCAAATTCTAAAAGTGCCGAGTTGTATTATTATCGCGCTAACTCTAAATCGGCGTTAAAAAACTATAACGGAGCCATATTGGATTTTAACAAATCCCTGGAACTTAACCCCCGCAATGCCGAAGCCTACTATTACCGTGGTAATGCCAAAGCAAATATGGGCAATAACCAGGGCGCCATTGTTGATTACAACCAGGCCATGCGGTTAAATCCTAAGCTGGAGGAATTAAACCATTACCTGGCCAATGCCAAAATTAACGTAGCCGATAACCGAGGTGCTATTGCCGAATATACCAAAGCAATTGCACAAAACCCAACCAATGGCGAGTTATACCTGCGCCGTGGAGTGGCTCGCGTTAACATTGGCGATAAGGCCAAAGCCCTGCCCGATTTGAATAAAGCCATTGAATTACAGCCCGATGCTTACCCGGAGGCTTACCGCGCCCGTGCCGGTATCCGTTTTGACAATAAGGATTATGAAGGCGCTATTGATGATGCCGATTTTGTTATTAAGAACAACAATAAAGATGACGGTGCTTACGCTATACGCGGTAATGCCAAAGCCGAAAAAAAGGATACTGTTAGCGCGCTTGTTGACTTCAATACCGCTATTGAACTGAATGGCCGCAACAGCTACACCTACTATTCACGCGGTAACGTAAAACGCGACCTGAAAGATGTACGTGGTGCTATTGAAGATTACACTAAAGCTATTGAGCTGCGTCCCGATTATATGGATGCCTATCTGGAGCGTGGTAATGCCCGTGCAAGGATGCGCAATTTTGCAGGTGCGGCGCAGGATTATCAGCGTGTGCTGGATAATTCGCCACGTAGCGAGGAGGCTTATTTAAAATTAGGTAATTCTCGTGCTTTGTTCCGCGATTACCAGGGCGCTATTGATACGTATAACTTAGGGATCAAGATCAATCCTAAAAATACGGCCTTCTTTATTAAACGCGGTGTGGCTAAAAGCAAACTGGGGGATACCCAAGGTGCTGCGCGGGATTTTAACCAGGTACTGCGTTTGGATACCGGATCGGCTGAGGCTTACCAAAACCGGGGTAACTTAAAGGCTGGCTATGGTGATTTTGAAGGTGCCATGGCCGATATTAATAAAGCCATATCGCAGCAGGCCAACGAAGAAGCATACTTGTTTTTGGGTAGCGCCAAAGCGGGGTTAAACGATTACTTAGGTGCCATTGAGGCCTATAACCGTGCATTGGAAATCAATACCAACAGTGCCAAGGCTTTATATTTCAGAGGATTAGCTAAGAGCAATTTACCCGATTCGTTAGGTGCTATGGACGATTTTAAAAAAGCTTACGATAACGACCCGCAGGATGAGGATGTATTTGTGTACCGGGGACTGGCTAAATTAAATTTGCAGGATTCCATTAATGCCATACAGGAATACAACACGGCTATTGATATGAACCCCACCAACTCCGATGCTTACCTTTACCGGGGTGTGGCCAAATTTAAATTACAAGATTACCGTGGTGCCCTGCAAGATTATACCACTGCCATACAAATGAATGCCGCCAATAAACTGGCGTTCTTGCGTAGGGGTGAGTTAAAAGCTGTACAACGGGATAACAAAGGCGCTATTGACGATTTTACCACTGCAATAACTTTAGATGGACGCTTACGTATGGCCTTTTACGAGCGCGGACTTATCCGCATACAGGTATCGGCCGAAAAGAATAACGGCTGCCTGGATCTTAGCAAGGCCGGCGAACTTGGCCTGAAAGAAGCCTATGAGGCAATTAAAAAATACTGTAATTAAGAATCTCTTTCCCCTAATTATATTGCGCCATTTGCTTTTAAAAATAGCAATGGCGTTTTTGTTGATGTAATTTTAATTCAACTCTTTGTGAGCATAACACAGTATCGCTTTGGCTTTTGTGCTCGGCTGTTATACCCTGCAATTACACATGGTTAGGCCATGCCTTCTACAAAGAATTTTTAGTGCTTATTGGCCCCCGGTTACAGTTGCTCTTTCAGGCGTTGATATAAACTCCGTTCATCAAGTGCTTTTTCTAATTGGCCCATTATGGTCAACAGGTTAGCATCGGCCTCACTCAACCAGCGTTGGTTCTCAGCTTTTAATATGACCAGTACAGGCGCCAGTTGTATTAACAGTTTTTTACCATTGGCCGATAACGATACCAGTCTTTTACGCCCATCTTTGCTGTCTTTGCTGGCTGTAATGAGTTTGGCTTTCAGCATCTGATCAACAAACTGAACAATAGCAGGGTGGGTAAGCTTCAGTTCATCGGCAATATCTACTATAGAAAGTGTTTTATGACGGGTAAGCAGTTCGAGTACCAGGTACCATTTAGCTTCAAAATTAAGGTTAAGTTCTTTATATACTTTATTTACATCGCCAGAGAGGCGTTCACTCAGGCGTTTTAAACGTGTAGCCATAGCCAGCTCGGCCAGTTCAGAAATGAAATCCATAAATATTATAAGAAATAATGCCCCAATATACAACCTTTCCGTTACCATTAACCGCATAGCACTTTTCACAATAGTAAGTATATGGTGTTAAAACCAGGTACTTTTATATTCGTTTATAGAATGTGTTTATTAAAACAGTAAGCCTACCTGCTTGTATTTACCCTGTACCTTTATAATAACTCAAAATGAATATTACTTTAGAACAAGCCGAGGCCGTTATAGCTGCGGCCCAATTAAAAGCACAGGAAATTGGCGTACCCATGAATGTTGCCGTGGTAGATGCCGGGGCAAATTTAAAAGCCTTTGTAAGGATGGATAATGCCTGGTTAGGATCGGTTGATATAGCGATTAAAAAAGCTAAGACCGCACGCTTTTTCGATATGGAAACAGGGGCTATCGGCGGCCTGTCGCAACCAGGCGGACCGCTTTATAACATCGAGGTTTCTAACGGCGGATTGATCACTTTTCCGGGTGGTATTCCTATGAATACCGCGGGCAACATTGTTGGCGCCATTGGCGTATCGGGAGGTAGCGTAGAGCAAGATCATGCCGTTGCCGCTGCCGGATTAGCAGCTTACAAATAACAAGCAAAAGGCTTCTCCTGTTTACGGTGAGGCCTTTTGCTTGTTATAGTGTTATTGACCTTTACGGATTTGTTGACCACAAGCCGGCATCTTTCACAAACACACGACGGTTTAATTTAAGGTTATGCACTATAAATTCGGCCAAATCTTCGGGCTGCATCACTTTATCCGGGTTGCCGTCGGTTAGTTTCAGGTCTATGGCCAAACCGGTAGCCACCGTGCTTGGCGTTAAAGTACTTACCCTGATGTTATGCTTGCGCACCTCCTGCATGAGCGAATCTGACAAACCGATAAGCCCGAATTTGGAGGCGCTATAAGCGCTGGTTACCGCCGCGCCGCGTAATTTCGCGGTAGACGATATATTGATGATGTCGCCTGTTTTGCGTTCTATCATGCCGGGTAGCACCGCACGGGTCACATAATATACGCCCATTAAGTTTATTTGTATAGTTTGCTCAAACTTGGCCGGTTCCATTTCTAAAAACCCACCGAAAAACGCCACGCCTGCATTATTTATTAAAATATCTATAAAGCCCAGCTCGGTTTGTATTTTGGTTACAGCGTTGTTAACGGCTTCTATATCGGCTACGTTGGCCGTAGAGATAGCTATTTTAACTTGATATGGCTGTAGTTCGGTAGCCAGATCTTGCAGATCGGTAGTGCTACGAGCCAGTAAGCCTACGTTTACACCCTCGGCTGCCAGGGCTATGGCAAGCGCTTTGCCTATGCCTTTGCCGGCACCGGTTATTAAAGCGGTTCTTCCTTTTAATGATTCCATGAGATGTGGTTGGTATTACTTATTTTAAGAGTTCAGCAAAAAAAGGTATCGGTAAAATCATCGCTGAAATGCAGGATATGATCTAAATGCGCAAACTCGTTTTTATAGTGAGTAGTTGTTAATACCACGGCTGGCATACCGGCGTTTAAAGCAGCTTCTGCTCCTTTGGGTACGTCTTCAAATACTATGCAATTAACAGGATCAACATTTAACTGCCGGGCAGCCTTTAAAAACGTTTCGGGGTGGGGTTTACTTAGCAGTACATCGTCGGCACTTACTATGGCCTTAAAGTAACGACGGATTTTGAGGTTATCCAGCACAAAATTTATATTGAAAGGAATAGCTGCCGATGCTATGGCCATAGGAATTTGTTTTTGATAAGCTTCCTCTAAAAACAGAGCCAAGCCGGGCAGCAGGGCCAGTTGTGGCAGGTATTCTTCCTGGTACCTTTTTTCTTTAGCAAATGACAGCTCGTCTTTTTCGGCATCAGTAAAACGTTGCGGCCCAAACACCCGTTCCAGCACTTCGGCATTTTTGCCGTACATGTGGCTCTTTACTTCATCCCAATTGAAATCACCGCCTAACTCTTCGTTAAATATGCGCATCCAGGCCTTGGTATGGTATTCCATATCGTTAATCATGGTGCCGTTCATGTCGAATATCAGTGCTTGGGGGGTATGTATCATGTATGCAAATAGGCTAAAAATAGGTTGGCTGGCAAATTTTTTATAATAAATGTTATAACTACAATTTTGGTGAAGTAATGTTTAGCCATTTAATAGTGCTGGTGCTTTTTGCTACCTTCGTTTTTGTTAATAAACTAAATGAACATTAATAAGATCGTAGCTTCCTGGTTTGGGATAGGATACATTAAAGGCGGCGGCACAGTTGCCGCTATGGTTACCTGTTTGCTGCTCTATGCGGCACAACATTACGGCCTGCTGCAAAGCGCTTGGGTACTTCCGGCTACTACTATTTTAATTACCCTGATTGGCATATACGTGGGTAACCAGGTGGAAGCCGATTGGGGAAAAGACAGTTACCGGGTAGTTATTGATGAAGTGGCGGGGCAAATGGTAACGCTTTTGTTTATTCCACTAAGCAATACCAACTTACTGATAGGGTTGATCCTGTTTCGTTTTTTTGATATTTTAAAGCCTTTGGGGGTTAAAAAGATGGAGAAGTTGCCAGCAGGTACCGGGGTAATGATGGATGATGTACTGGCGGGGGTGTATGCCAATGTGTTATTGCAGGTAATTGTATTGGTTATAAACTGATAGGCATCAACAAAAAAAGGACCGCCTTATTAAGACAGCCCTTTCAACAATTCCAATTGTTATGCTATAAAAGAATTATATTTTAATGAACAGATCTTCTGCAGTCTTGCGTACCTTGGCAAGGTGACTGTAATGATCGTCAGGTGATCTGTAGCCAATGGTTACAATAACCGATGATGTTAAACCTTTTTCTTTTAAACCCAGTATCTCATCGAACTTACTGGTATCAAACCCTTCCATAGGGCAGGTGTCAATTTCTAACTCTGATGCCGCACTCACCAATACGCCCAAGGCAATGTACGCTTGTTTATGTGCCCAGGCTATTTTTTCGTCTTCAGTTTTGTGAGAAACCGTCCCTAATATAACGTTTTCAAACTGCTCCAATTGGGCACGTTCAATCTGGCGTACTTCTGCTGTATAGTCAATGTAACGCTTTACATACGCCTCATTAATCTCCGTTTCGGCGGCAAATACAATTACCTGCGATGCATCAGTTAATTGCGATTGGCCGTATGAGGCTTCTTTCAATTGCTCACGTATGGCGGCATCTTCTACCACTAATATTTTATAGTGTTGTAAGCCGTATGATGAAGGTGTAAGTTGTACCGTTTTCAAAAGTGTATCTAACTGTTCGGCACTTATCTTTTTGCTATCGTCAAATTTCTTGGTAGCGTAACGCCACTCTAATGATTGTAATAATGACATAATTTTTTTGTTAATAATCAAAAATATGTGTTTAGACATTAATTAATGTAACGGTAATGTAAAGCTTTAACAAACAAATTATTACCCAAAAAATTGGTGAACTTTCAGCTAATTAAGTTAAAACATATCTTACTATTGATGAGATGCAAAATTTATAAAAATATATATACTTTAATACAGCAAATGATCATAAGGGTACCTCACGGTATGTACTGCAATTACCTTATCATACAAAAGCTTCCTGAACTCATCCACATTCTCTTTTTTCAGGGCCGAAATAAATATGGCCGGGCTGTTATTACTGGCCATCCACGTGTGTTTAAATTCTTCTAAACTCAGCATTTGCTCCGGTTCATCCGGGTTAATTTGCGTTGGCTGGTAGGCATCTATTTTATTGAATACTGTTATTACCGGTTTATCAATAGCACCGATATCCTTCAGCGTTTCGTTTACAGTATGTATCTGGTCTTCAAAGTGAGGATGTGATACATCAACTACGTGTACCAATATATCGGCCTCACGTACTTCATCCAGTGTAGATTTAAAACACTCTACCAAATGGTGAGGTAATTTGCGGATAAACCCAACTGTGTCTGACAGGAGGAAAGGCAGGTTTTCAATCACCACTTTACGTACCGTAGTATCCAGCGTGGCAAACAGCTTGTTCTCGGCAAACACTTCCGATTTGGAGATCATGTTCATAATGGTGGATTTACCCACGTTGGTGTAACCCACTAAAGCCACGCGCACTAACTGATTGCGGTTTTTGCGTTGCGTTTCGTTCTGCTTATCAATTTCTTTAAGCCTTTCTTTTAACAACGAAATCTTGTTTAAGATCAAACGCCTGTCCGTTTCAATTTGCGATTCACCCGGTCCGCGCATACCAATACCACCCTTTTGGCGCTCCAGGTGGGTCCATAAACGGGTAAGGCGTGGCAACAGGTATTGCAACTGGGCCAGTTCTACCTGTGTTTTGGCCTGTGAAGTTTGCGCCCGGCCTGCAAAAATATCCAGGATCAAATTACTTCTATCCAGAATCTTTACACCCAGTTCAGCTTCAATATTACGTAGTTGCGAGGGTGATAACTCATCATCGAATACCACCATATCTATTTCTTCGGCTTTTACATAAGCCTGTATTTCTTCTAATTTACCAGTACCTACAAAGGTAGCGCGCTCGGGGCGTTGCATACGCTGGGTAAAGTTCTTAACTGTTTTACCACCGGCTGTATCCACTAAAAACTTTAGCTCCTCTAAATATTCTTTAGTTTGCTCGTCGGTTTGGCCGGGCGTAATAATACCTACCAATACAGCAGTTTCCTGCTTAAGAGCAGTATCATAAAATTTTTGCTTCATTAACAATTATATATCAATCAAAATGCCAAGTTGCGTGCCGTATGGTATTTAGCAGAAGTAAAGCGCAATAAGTGCCAAAATAGCAGTTAATGTTTAAATTGAAGTAATGGCAGGCGAGTTCAAATTACCCCCTTAACTCCTTTACAAACTCTTCCATCGCTGCTCCCGGATCAGGCTGGCGCATAAAGTTTTCACCAATCAGGAAACCATTATAACCGGCTTCTTTTAATAAATTAATTACGTGTGTGTTACTAATAGCACTTTCAGAGATCTTCATTACCCCTTCGGGGATATGCTCGGCTAATTGAAACGAGGTATCGACCGATACGCTGAAATCGGCCAGATTGCGATTGTTTACACCTATGGCATCCAGGTTATCGTCCAGGCTGCGTTCCAGTTCTTTCAGGTTATGTACCTCCAGCAGGGTGTTCAGTCCAATGCTTTTGGCAAGGGCAGCAAACTGTTTGATTTCGGCAGGGGTTAATATGGCGGCTATCAGCAAAATAATATCGGCACCCAACGTTTTAGCTTCTATAACCTGGTACTCATCTATCATAAAATCCTTACGCAAAATGGGGATGTTATTAAATTTCCGCGCCTCTAACACATCGCGCTTGGCACCTCCAAAAAAGTACCTGTCGGTTAGTACCGATAAGGCCGAAGCACCCGCCGCCGCATAGGCCTGGGTTACATCCTTTACCCTAACCTGGTCGTTTATAATGCCTTTGGATGGTGATTTTCGCTTGTATTCGGCTATAATGCCTGTACGCGCCGGATCGAGCAGGAACTCCTTGAACGACAGCGGCTCACGCTCGAACATCTCACGCTCCTCTAAATGAATATACGAGGTAATCATTTTAGCCGCGGCTACTTCTTTCCTCTTTTTTTGTACTATTTGATCTAATATCGTCATGAAGCCCCCCAGCCCCCTAAAGGGGGAGTATTATAAATAGTTATATACTTCTATTAATTTTAGTTTTTTAGTTTTCCGCCCCCACTTTAACTCCCCCTTTAGGGGGCTGGAGGGCTAACCAATTTCCCATCATTTCTTTACCATACTCGGTTAAAACCGACTCGGGGTGAAACTGTACACCTCTTACATCCAGCGTTTTATGGCGCAGTGCCATTATCGAATCGTCCCTTTCATCGATAGCGGTAATGGTTAATACATCGGGCAAATCCTGTTTAGATACCACCCAGGAGTGATAACGGCCTACACTGATATTGCCAGGCAAATTAAGGAACAATTGTTCACCGGCATCGGTAACCTTAATGGGTGTTGAAATACCATGCATGGGGCGGCTCAGGTTATACAACGAGCCTCCAAAAGCCTCTGCAATAGCTTGTTGACCTAAACAAACTCCAAAAATACTTTTGGTTGGTGCATACGTTTTAATCACATCCAGCAGCAAGCCAGCCTCCGAAGGCACGCCCGGACCGGGTGATAAAATGATCTTATCGAACTGATCCACATCCTCCAGTTTAAACTGGTCGTTACGCCATACTTCGCACTCCAAACCCAGTTCATTTACCAAATGCACTAAGTTATAGGTAAACGAATCATAGTTATCTATGATCAGGATTTTGCCGCCCCCCAGCCCCCTAAAGGGGGAGTTTGAACTTGATATATCTTCAGAATTATTCATTTTTCCTTAAAATCTCTTTAAAAAACTTCTTTTTTTCACTTCGGCGCTTTCGCACTCCTCAAAACTCGCTCCCCGCTCCTTTTTTTCCCACACCTCGCAACCCAAAACCCCGTTCCCCGCACCTAAATTTCTTCCGCCATTTCAATGGCTTTTCTCAGGGCGGCTACTTTATTGTTTACTTCGTTCAGTTCGCTTTCGGCAATGGAGTCGGCCACAATGCCGGCACCCGCCTGGTAGTGCAGTACGTTGTTTTTGCTCAACAACGAACGAATCATAATGGCGTGGTTGAAATCACCATTAAAACCCAAGTAACCAATGGCGCCACTGTAAAAGCTGCGCTTGATATTTTCGTTTTCGTCAATAATTTCCATGGCTCTGAATTTAGGTGCGCCGCTCAGCGTACCCGCCGGAAAAGTATCGGCCACAATTTTAAACGACGATACACCAGGACGTAAATTACCACTCACATGCGATACCAGGTGAATCAGGTGCGAATAATACTGCACCTGCTTAAAAGCTTTCACCTCTACCTGCTGGCAGTGGCGGCTCAGATCGTTACGGGCCAGGTCAACCAGCATCACGTGCTCGGCCGATTCCTTGGGGTCGTTTTCTAAAGCACGGGCGGCTTCGGCGTCTTTTTCATCATCACCTGTACGTTTAAACGTTCCGGCAATAGGAAAAATACTGGCTACCCGGTTTTTAATGGTGATTTGTGCCTCGGGTGATGACCCGAAGATGCGAAAATCGCCATAATCGAAATAAAACAGGTATGGCGACGGGTTAATGGAACGCAAAGCCCGGTACACGTTAAACTCATCGCCCGAAAAACTTTGCGAAAAGGCACGCGATGGTACAATTTGGAAAACATCGCCACGGTAAATGTGCTGCTTCATTTTCTCTACTATGGATATAAAACCCTCGTCGGTCAGGTTTGATTGCTCGCTATCCTTACTTTGAAAATAATATTCGGGGAAATCCTTGTTTTTGAGCAGGTACTGCATTTTTTCCAGTCCTTTATCATCGGCTTGTTCGCCGTACTGATTTTGAAAAATGTACAGTTCGTTCTTAAAATGATCGATCGCAATTATGTACTTGTATATATGGTACTGCATTTCGGGGATCTGCCTTACATCATCCGTCGCTTTTTTAAGCTTGATGGTTTCGTAATGCTCCACCGCCTCATGGGTAAAATAACCGAACAAACCGTTAGAGATGATTTTGAGCGGCAGGGTATCGGTTTCAAAGCGCTTTAAAAAAACAGCTATCTGCTCAACTAAGTTAAACCGGCCTTCTTGCAGTTGTTCCTGGCTGCCATCAGGGTATTTTTGAGTTAATACGCCTTTGCTCAACACCAAGCCGGCAATGGGTTCGCAGCATATATAACTCAGGCTATTATCGCGGCTATGGTAGTCCGAACTTTCCAGCAGCAGCGAGTTAGGAAATATATCGCGCAGGCGCAGGTAAATACTCACCGGGGTAGTGGTATCGGCCAGCAGCTTTTTGTAAGTGGTATTTAATTTAAATTTTTGCATCAGTATAAAAAAATCAACTAAACGAAAAAACCCGGCGTGGTTGGCGCCGGGTCTCAAATCAGGTTTATAATTGCTTAATCTTTTTTGTAAACTAATAAACTTACCGGGCTGCCTTATTACTAAAGTGCCACCAGATTAGTTTATGTTCTTTTGTTGTCATTTACAATGGCAAATATATGACAATTTATGAACCTGCAAATTTTTTGCGAAAAATATTTTTTGATTTTCAAACAATAATTTGGCTGCAGCGCTGTTGTGCCGAACAATATATGGTTAGCTATAAACCTGTTATAGCTAAAAACGGCCTTTTACTCTGTATAATGGCAACCACGATGATGATTACTGCTAATCCATAAAAAATAGCTATGGCACGATGTTTAGCCTCGGGCAGGGTTGCTTTTTTCGATTTGCTATGGCCTATGGTAATTAAAACAATGGCAAACAGCATCATGGTAATGTGTTCTACCGTCCAGTAGCGAGCCTGTGGGTCTTTCATTGTAGTTTTGGCGAATTGCACCAGCGGACTTATAAAGTACAATACTAATCCAATTAATAACTGGGTATGCGCCCCAATCATGGCAAACAGGTAAAGCTTGCGGTTGCCTTTGCTGTAGGTTTTACTACCCAGCCATCCTATTAATGCTTGTAAAATAGCAACCACCATAAGCAGCAGTACCACAAAACGGAGACCCGAGTGCAGGTATTTAAAAATTTCGTATGAAGACATGATATAATTTTTTAACAAATATAAGAAACAGCTTGTGAATAGTTCATAACTGATGGTACACGGTTAAAGTTTACCTGCTAAAATTTGTTCTGTATTTTTGCTTTTGACAGACTGGTAGGAATGTTAATGATTATTTATTTAGATAGTTATGTAAAATAATTTCCTCAAAATAGGTTAACAGCAACAACATATACCATAACTATGGCCGTTAACTACAAACTATTTACAAATTTGATGTAACAATAAAGCTAATATTTAAAATCCGCTACATTTTAGCCTCATAAATAAATATATTTAAACCGATTAACTCAAAAACTGCAAAATGAAGAAACTATTACTCGCGTGTTTTGCCCTTCTTGTCACCCATTTAAGCTATTCGCAGGAAACTTTCCCGGTAAATGGCTCCTGGGATGTAAGATCGGGGCAGTATGCGTTCACTAATGCCACCATTGTGGTGAGCGCGGCTCAAACTATTACTAATGGAACGCTGGTTATTAAAGATGGCAAAATTGAATCGGTTGGTACCGGTACAACCATACCAAAAGGTTATGTTACTGTTGACCTAAAAGGGAAATTTATTTATCCGGGCTTAATTGATGCATACACTACTTATGGTATCCCCGAGGCTCCGCGTCAGGCCGGAGGCGGTTTTGGCGGTTTTGGCCGCGCATCTGTACCAGTATCAACCAAGCCCGGTCCTTACGGCTGGAACGAGGCTATCCGTCCCGATGTTTCCGCCCTTAAAATGTTTCATGTGAATAACACCCGTGCCGAAGAAATGAAGCGAAATGGCTTTGGTGCTGTGCAAACTTTGGTTCAAGACGGTATTGCCCGTGGCACATCGGCCGTATTTAGTTTGGCCGATGCCCGCGATAACGAAGTAATTATTAAAGACGAGGTTGCCGCACATTACTCTTTTAGCAAGGGTACTGCCGCCACAAACTATCCATCGTCGTTAATGGGTAGTATAGCTTTGTTACGTCAAACTTACCTGGATGCGCAATGGTATAAAGGCCAAAGCAAAGAATACAATATTTCTTTAGCCGAATTTAACCGCACCCAGGCCCTGCCGCAATTTTTTGAGGTAGGCGACGTGCAAAGCATTCTCCGGGCCGATAAAATAGCCAAGGAATTTGGTAAACAATACATTTATAAAACCGATGGTATGGAGTACCAGCGTATTGATGCTGTTAAAGCATTAAACGCCAGCTTAATTGTACCCTTGAATTTTCCAGCTGCTTTTGATGTGGAAGATGCTTTAGATGCCCGCAACATTAGCTATGCGCAAATGAAAAGCTGGGAACTGGCGCCAACCAATCCTGCCGCTTTAGAAAAGGCCGGGATCCGCTTTGCGCTTACCACTAACGGCTTAACCAACGCGCGCGATTTTTGGACTAACCTGCGTACCGCCATTACCAACGGGTTGACTGAAAAGCAAGCCTTAATGTCCTTAACCGAAATACCGGCCACTATGTTGGGCGTGAGCGATAAGATAGGTACGTTGGCTAAAGGCAAAATGGCCAACTTCATCATTACATCGGCTAACTTATTTAAGGCCGATAACGTAATTTACGAAAACTGGGTACAGGGCGAAAAATTTGTGGTAAGCAAAATGGACGTAAGCGATTTGCGTGGTACCTATAATTTGAGCGGAAGCGGCTTTGCCAACACAACCCTTATTATAGGCGGTACACCCGGCGCTTACACGGCTAATATTAACCGCAATGGTGCCGATAGCACCAAAACTACGGGCACCATTGTTCGCACCGGCGATTTGGTGAGCCTTTACTTCGATTTAAAAAACAAACCCTCGGGCAACATCCGTTTAAATGGTTACATCACCTCTATGTCGCCCGTTACCCTGCGTGGCGATGGTTTACTGCCGGATGGTGGTTCGGTTAAATGGACCGCTACTTATACCGGTACTGCCCCGGCAGGTGGCCGTGGAGGCCGTGGTGGTGGTGCTGGTGCACCGGGCGCCGATCAAACGGCCAAAGCGCCTGTAGTTGGCTCTACGGTTTATCCTTTTGTTGCATTTGGCAATACCATGGTACCTAAAGCAGAAACTACACTGTTTAAAAACGCTACTGTTTGGACCAACGAAAAAGAAGGCATCCTGCAAAATGCTGATGTACTGATAGAGGGCGGCAAAATTAAAGCGGTAGGTAAAAACCTGTCGGCAGGTGGCGCTAAGGTTATCGATGCTACCGGCAAGCATATTTCGGCCGGTATTGTGGATGAACACTCACATATTGCAGCCACTGCAGGTATAAACGAGGGCACCCAATCGGTAACCTCCGAAGTTCGTATTGCCGATGTAATTGATGCCGAAGACATTAATATCTACCGCCAATTGGCAGGTGGAGTTACTACGTCTCACATTCTGCATGGTTCGGCTAACGCCATTGGCGGCCAAACCCAATTAATTAAACTACGCTGGGGAGTAATGCCCGAGCAGTTAAAATTTGAAGGCAGCGATGGTTTCATTAAGTTTGCCCTGGGCGAAAACGTTAAACAAAGCAACCGCCCTGCTGCAATTGGTGATGCTAACGTACGTTTCCCGCAAACCCGTATGGGTGTGGAGCAGGTTTATATTGACGCCTTTACCCGCGCTAAAGAATACAAAGCTGCACGTGCCGTAAAAGGTAGCACTACCCGCCGCGACCTGGAGCTGGATGCCTTAGTTGAAATTTTAGATGGCAAGCGTTTTATTACCTGCCACTCTTACGTACAATCGGAAATTAACATGCTGATGCACGTGGCCGATTCTATGGGCTTCAAGATAAACACCTTTACCCACATATTAGAAGGTTATAAAGTGGCCGATGGTATGAAAAAACGCAACATCGCAGGTTCGACCTTTAGCGACTGGTGGGCTTACAAATATGAGGTGGCCGAGGCTATCCCCTACAACGGTAAGCTAATGCACGAGGTAGGTGTATTAACCGGCTTTAACTCTGATGATGCCGAAATGGCCCGTCGCCTTAACCAGGAAGCTGCCAAAGCAGTTACTTACGGCATGCTGAGCCAGGAAGACGCCTTAAAACTGGTTACCCTTAACCCGGCCAAAATGCTGCATGTGGATAACCGCATTGGCAGCTTAAAAGCAGGTAAAGATGCCGATTTGGTTTTATGGTCGGCCAACCCGCTGTCTATTTACGCTGTAGCCGAAAAAACTTATGTCGACGGTATTGCATACTGGGATTATTCGAAAGACGCCGAACAGCAAAAAGCTTTAAAAGCCGATGAAGGCCGCATCATTCAAAAAATGATTGAGTCGAAAGGCCGTGGTGCAGCTACGCAACGCCCGGCGTTTCAACGTCCGCGTTTGTACGAGTGCGAGGATGTGGAAGATGCGGCATTCGTTATAGCTGATGAGTACAACCGCATGAACCAAAATCAAACCACTGTTCAAAAAGCGCAGAACTAAATCCACCAAAAGTTAACAGAAATGAAAAATAACTTCACATCAAAATTCATGTCATTTCGAGTGTTAACGAGAAATCTTGTTACTCACACTAAATGTGCTACATACAGATCCAAACAAGATCCCTCACTATCGTTCGAGATGACAAATAATATTTTTAAACCGCTCTTAAGTTTTGGAGGATTGATGCTTACGGCAGTCCTCGCGTTTGGCCAGGCTAACATTATGCCGGCCAAGCCACAAGCAGGCCCCATGGTTATTACCGGGGCCACCATACACGTAGGTAACGGCAAGGTAATTAACAACGGTTACATCGCTTTCGATAAAGGAAAGATCACCGCTATTGGCGAAGGCGCTGCGCCATCTACTACCGGCGCTACGGTAATTAATGCCAGCGGTAAGCAAGTTTACCCGGGCTTTATTTGCCCTATTACCTCGTTGGGTTTGGTAGAATTTGAATCGATAAAAGCTACTGACGACGAAACCGAGACCGGCGAACTCAACCCGCATGTACGTTCCCTTATTGCTTACAACACCGATTCGAAAGTGATACCAACCGTACGTTCTAACGGGATATTGCTGGCACAGCCTACCCCACAGGGTGGCACCGTACAGGGTCAGTCATCGGTAATGATGCTCGACGGCTGGAACTGGGAAGATGCCGCTTATAAAAAGGATATTGGCATTCACTTAACCTGGCCTGTTGCCCGTGCCGCAGGTGGCCGTCGCAGGGCTTTTGCTACGCCGGGTGCCGGCCCGCAAGAGTCGCCTGCCGAAAGGGCGCAAAAAGCTATTGATGGAATAGCCAGTTTGTTCTCACAAGCCAAAAGCTATGCCGAGGTTAAGCAAAGTATTACCAATACCCGTTTAGCTGCTATGGCCGGTTTATTTAACGGCACTAAAAAGCTGTTTATTAATGCCGATGGCGCTAAAGAGATTATTCAGGCGGTAAATTTTGCCAAGCAGTATGGCGTACAAGCCGTTATTGTGGGGGGCAAAGATTCGTACCTGGTAACCGACGTGTTGAAGGACAATAACGTACCGGTAATAATTAAGGAAACCCAAACCCTGCCCGATAAGGATGAAGATGATGTGTACCTGCCTTACAAATTACCACACTTGTTGCAGGAAGCCGGTGTAATGTACGGCTTAACTGGTATAGGTTTCTGGCGTCAGCGCAACTTGCCTTTTGAGGCTGGCCAGGCGGTAGGTTACGGCTTAACTAAAGAGCAGGCCCTATCTATGATTACCATGAACAACGCTAAGATCTTAGGTATCGATAAAACTACCGGAACTTTAGAAACCGGCAAAGATGCCAACCTGTTCATTTCTACAGGCGACGCGTTAGATATGCTGACCTTGAATGTGGAGAGCGCCTTTATACAAGGCAAAACCATTAGCCTGGATAACCTGCACAAACAGCTTTACAAACGCTATAGCGAAAAGTACGGCTTTAAAGCGAATGTTACCCAATAAGGGGCTAAAGTAACCATCCATTATGTCATTGCGAGGAGCGATAGCGACGTGGCAATCCCGTTTAGAACAGTCTGGCGGGGATTGCCACGCTATCGCTCGCAATGACATATTCTTTTAATAGCTTATTTAACATACGCTAACTCACACTCTCCCGCTGATACTTATTGCGATATTCCATGGGCGATAACCCGGTGATCCGTTTAAAGGTACTGCGGAAAGCCTTGGTATCGTTGTAACCTACGTTATACATTACCTCGTTCACACTCTCCCGCGAACTTTCCAGGCTCATTTTAGCGGCTTCAATTTTTACCCGTTGTATATATTCTACCACGGTATTGGCAGTAGCCTTTTTAAAGCGCCGTTCCAAATTGCGGCGGCCTAAGGCAAATAACGAAGCCAGCTGCTCTACCGAAATCTTTTCCTGGTAATTTTGCTCGATAAAATCCTGCGCTTTTTTGATAGAATCGTCGGTATGGTCTTTTTGTCCCTGGAAAATAATGAACGGCGACTGGCTGGTACGCTCCATTTCTATAGCAAACACCTTGGAGCTTAATACGGCCATTTCGCGGCCGGTAAATTTTTCTATCAGGTACAAAATAAGGTTGAGGTACGAGAACGCTCCACCGCTCGAGTAAATGCCCTGCTCATCGGTAATAATCTTTTCGGTCACCAGTTCCACATCCGGGAACATACGTTTAAAATCATTGGCGGCCATCCAGTGGGTAGCACATTTTTTGCCTTTTAGCAAACCGGTAGAGGCCAGTAAAAAGGCACCCATACAAAGGCTGGCTACCTCGGCGCCGCTTTGGTGTTGCTGAATAATCCAGGGTATAAATTCTTTATTATTTTGTATAGCACAAGTAATTTCGCCATCCAGAGCAGGGATAATTATAAGGTCGGTGTTTTCAACCTCATTAATCAATAAATCGGCATTTACGGTAAACGAGCCGCCGCTAATAGGCGTTTCTTTACTTAAACCCACCAGCTGCACTTTGAACACCGGGGCCATGCCGCGGGCTGCAAAAAAATGGTTTACCTGTGTAAGTAACTGCCTCGAACCCTCTAAACTACCTAAAATAGCTCCCTTGGGGACTAAAATTGATATGTGCTTCATGTTTCAAATCTATGTTAAAGTATTGTCGTAATCAACCCCTTAAATTGCCGCTATCAATACTCACTTTGCTGGCTCATTGGCCATGCCTTTGTTTTGCCAAAAGATGCAAGGCGTTGATTAATTGTTGGCCGATGGCATTATTGAGCGTAAGTTTGAGCGGACTGCTGCCTGGTAAAAAATTCCTTGTAACTGTCGTATAACTGACCATATAGGGCAGCGAAGATGACATTCGGACGGTTTTTATTGGCATCTGAGAGCTTACTGTGTTTGGGGAAACAGGTTAAATCTAAATGATTGATCTTGCCCTTTCAGGCCAGCATAATACTGCTTACTTACTGCAGTGAACTGCATCCGTTCAGTGTTGTAAAAATCATTGTCACCAAAATGGTGATACGTTTTAAAGCGTTTGTAATACTGGTTGCCTTGTGGGGTTTTGGCTGTCGGCTTAACTAATGAACCAAACATATACTTTAACACCTGGCTGATGACAGGCTGTCCGCTAAAGTTTGCAGATTCGTTCATACTTGAAAATGTGGTAACTCTAAAGTATAAATATAAGGGGATAGCTTACGCTTCCCCTTTATCTTATGCCAAACACTATTGATTAATTATCAAATTTTTCAAACAAATAACCTCTATTCTTCTATCTTTGCATCCCGACGCTGAAGTCGGGTTTTATTTCCTTTTCAGCGCATAGAAATTATAGTCGATAGTCCATAGTCGATTAGTCTGTAGCTGTATATGAATTACACCTTACAGTTCTGGCATTGACAATAGACTTTAGACTGAGCACTAAAGACTTTAGACTACAAAAAACTATGCCCAAAGATACCTCCATCAAATCGGTACTGATCATCGGTTCAGGCCCTATCATTATCGGTCAGGCCTGCGAGTTTGACTACGCCGGTTCACAAGCCGCCCTTTCGCTAAAAGACGAAGGCATCAGCGTTTCTATTATCAACAGTAACCCAGCTACTATTATGACGGATAAGGTTATTGCAGATCATGTGTACCTGCTGCCCCTCACCTGCGAAAGTTTAGAGCAAATTTTAACTGAGCGCCAGATTGATGCCGTATTGCCTACCATGGGTGGCCAAACTGCTTTAAACCTGTGCATTGAAGCCGACGAGCGCGGCATCTGGAAAAAATTTGGGGTTAAAATAGTGGGCGTTGATATTGCCGCTATAGAAAAGACCGAAAACCGCGAAGCTTTTCGCCAGTTAATGGTGGATATTGGTATTGGTGTGGCTAAATCGAAAATTGCCAACTCCTTTTTAGAAGGTAAAGAAGCCGCACAGGAAATCGGTTTTCCACTGGTAATACGCCCGAGCTATACCCTGGGTGGTAAAGGTGCCGGCTTTGTACATAAAAAAGAAGAATTTGATGCGGCTTTAAGTCGCGGTTTGCAAGCGTCGCCAACGCACGAAGTTTTGGTTGAGCAAGCCGTTTTAGGTTGGAAAGAATATGAGCTGGAATTACTGCGCGATAACCGCGATAACGTGATTATCATTTGCTCTATCGAGAACTTCGACCCGATGGGTATCCATACCGGCGACAGTATTACCGTAGCCCCGGCCATGACCCTGAGCGACCGCTGCTACCAGGATATGCGTAACCAGGCTATTAAAATGATGCGCGCCATTGGTAACTTTGCAGGTGGCTGTAATGTGCAGTTTTCGGTTAACCCGGCCAACGAAGACATTATCGCTATTGAGATCAATCCGCGGGTATCGCGTTCATCGGCCCTGGCCTCTAAGGCAACCGGTTACCCAATTGCTAAAATTGCGGCCAAGCTGGCCATAGGTTATAATTTGGATGAGGTAGAAAACCAGATCACCAAAACCACATCTGCTTACTTTGAGCCAACGCTCGATTACGTAATTGTAAAAATCCCCCGCTGGAACTTCGATAAATTTAAAGGCGCCAACAAGGAACTGGGCCTGCAAATGAAATCTGTGGGCGAGGTAATGGGTATAGGCCGCAGCTTTATTGAGGCATTACAAAAAGCTTGTCAGAGTTTAGAGATAGGTCGCGCCGGTTTAGGTGCCGATGGCCGCCAAAGCCGCAATTTGGAAGAAATTATGCACAGCCTGGAGCATCCGAGCTGGGACAGGTTGTTCCATGTTTATGATGCGCTGAGCCTGGGCGTACCTATCGAATCGGTACGGAAAGCAACCAAAATAGACCGCTGGTTTTTAAACCAGATCCAGGAAATTGTGAACCTGGAGGCCGAACTGCGCCGCTACTCGGTAAACAATATTCCCGAAGATATATTTGTGACCGTGAAGCAAAAAGGCTTTTCGGATGTACAGATAGCCTGGATATTAGGTGCCAACACTACCGAAGAAGAGGTGTACCAACGCCGCAAAGCCTTAGGCATTAACCGGGTTTATAAAATGGTGGATACCTGCGCGGCTGAGTTCCAGGCGCAAACCCCATACTACTACTCTACTTACGAGGGTGAGAACGAAAGTATCCCGTCCGATAAGAAAAAGATTATTGTATTAGGCTCGGGCCCTAACCGTATTGGCCAGGGTATTGAGTTCGACTACAGTTGTGTACACGGATTGATTGCGGCTAAAGAGTCGGGTTATGAAGCCATCATGATCAACTGTAACCCCGAAACCGTATCTACCGACTTTAACATGGCCGATAAGCTGTACTTTGAGCCGGTATTTTGGGAGCATGTACGTGAGATTATCGACCTGGAAAAACCGGAAGGTGTAATTGTGCAATTAGGCGGTCAAACTGCATTAAAAATGGCCGAAAAGCTGCATGAGCATGGTATCAAAATTATCGGCACCTCTTACAACGATATGGATATTGCCGAAGACCGCGGCCGTTTCTCCGACTTGCTGAAAGACCTCGATATTCCTTACCCGCTTTACGGTGTGGCTGAAAATGCCGAAGAAGCTATCGAAGTAGCACATAAAGTAGGTTACCCGGTACTGGTGCGCCCAAGCTATGTATTAGGCGGACAGGGCATGAGCATTGTCATCAACGATGAAGACCTGGAACGCGCGGTGGTTAACCTGTTAAAGGCGTTGCCGGGCAACCGCGTACTCATCGATCACTTCCTTGACCGTGCTGCCGAAGCCGAGTCGGATTCTATTTGCGATGGCGAGAACGTACACATTATTGGTATGATGGAGCACATTGAGCCGGCCGGGATTCACTCGGGCGATTCGTTTGCCGTGCTGCCACCGTTCGATTTGAGCGAGACCGTGCTGCAATCTATGGAAGCATATTCCATTAAAATTGCCAAAGCTTTAAATGTAAAAGGTCTGCTGAACATCCAGTTCGCTATTAAAAACGATAAAGTTTACGTGATAGAGGCTAACCCACGTGCATCGCGTACAGTACCATTTATTGCCAAAGCGTACGATGTGCCATATATTAACATCGCCGCCAAGGTAATGATGGGCGTAAACAAGCTTACCGACTTTACCATAGAACGTAAACTGGTAGGTTATGCCATTAAAGAACCCGTATTCTCGTTCGATAAATTCCCGGAAGTAAGCAAGGAATTAGGCCCCGAAATGAAATCGACCGGCGAAGCTATCCGCTTTATCCCTAACCTGGAAGATCCTTATTTCCGCCACCTGTACAAAGAGAAATCGATGTACTTGAGTCAGTAAGCTTTTAGATAATCACTAATATATTAAGGACAAGGGATGAAAATCCTTTGTCCTTTTTTGTGGGAGAAATATATTACATTAGTAATACGGTGATAATACCGACCACCATAGGAGTGCTTAATATGAAGAAAGATGATTTAGCAAGAATTTTAGACGACATATTGATCCCTTTTGCTTTTAAAAGGAAAGGTAATAATTGGTTGTTCAATGGTAATGAACTAACTAAAATAATCAATTTGCAAAAATCTAATTTTAGTAACACTTTTTACATCAATTACGGCTATATAATCAGAGGACTAGAATTAACTACAAAAATGCATGTTGAAGATCGTTTGGCATCAGGCGATAAAATGGAACAGCAAATCATAACAGGTTTACTTGACCTTGAAATAGAAATGCCTGCAGATCAAAGGTTACTTGGAATTAAAAGACTTATAACTAATAAAGTATTAATGAAAGTCACATCCCCCCGCTGCCGCAAGGGTCTCCCTTGTGGATATTGTTAGGTAGTGTACTATAGCAGTAATTTCAAATCTTGATACCAATTTATCCAAAGCCCACAAGGGAGACCCTTGCGGTAGCGGGGCCGTAAATGTACTGGTAAATATTATAACAAAGCTTTTAATAACCTTTCTCTAATTAACTGAGTAATAAGGAAACTTGCTATTGCAATCAAAAATATCCATTCATAATATTTTACAATACCATAAATCAATGGAGAACTTATAAGAATCCACTCAAGTATAAGATTAAATTTAAGACTTTGATTTTTTTTATGAATAAGTAAATAGTCCAATATTATTAAAGTGATTATTAAGTACAACCAAAACAACATACCGTAACCCAATACTAAAAATAAAGACGCTATAAAAGCTTGGAATATTGTTCTTGAGGCTTGTGGATCTATATAATTATAAATTGTCATGCACGAAGTTACTGTAAGGAATATTCCTAACAAGTTAACCCAATTTGTTTTTACTGCTTTCATTTTTTATTTTAAGTACAGATTTTAGGTGTTTTAATTCATTCCACTCCCCGCTGCCGCAAGGGTCCCAAAGCCCACAAGGGAGACCCTTGCGGTAGCGGGGGATGCGGAGAGAGCACAAATGAGATAGTTTATAAGCTAATGACAAAAATTAGGATTGCTGGTATAATCATTATCTTATTAGGAATTTGTATTTTTTTTGTAGGCGTTATCTATACAGCTTGCCGTTTAAACCTGAACTAATAATTACGTACTTATCGAAAACTCTGACCCTGTCTTCGTCTGAAGACTTGACGACATGTATTATTTTGCCAGTAGTCTTGTCAATTATATAGTACGTCGCCCTGTCGGAAGATAATGCAATCACTAAATCATGGTATAATCCATACAAACGCATGCCATTAAGCTTCCAACAGGTCTTGCCGTCTGCTAAGTTGAGGGCAACAAGAATGCTGTCTGTAGATATATAGGCCTTGCTGTTATCTACTTGATGATATGTCCAGGGGGATTTAGTCGTTGGTAAGCCAATGGTCCTAACGTTTTTATAATCGGATAAGCTTAGAACTTGCAGTCCTTTATTTGTAAGGATAAAAAGCGCTGTTTTGTTAAAAATAGGTGGGCTATATACTTCGTCATTGAAAGGACTGTTTCCCAAAAGTTTACCTCCGGAAATCTCCGTACTCCGTATTGTTTTTAGCTTGTCTATATCAAACCAGTTCACGGTCGCCTTTTTATCTTCCCAGTTCACATAAATCAGTTTATTGTCTATCAATTGGGGATAAGGTCTGGTGGAGCTGAAGTAAAGCAGCTTTTCGCTATCGATATCAAACACAGCGAACCCCTCATTAGCAATAACAATCAGCTTGTGTCTATAGATAAGACGTTTATAAACCAAGGCCATGCTGTTGGAGGAATTAATATATCCTTCCGCTGAGGTAGCGTCAGGATATATCATTTTAGCTAAATGCCCATAGCCCGTTCCGTCAGTATAAATGGCACCATTAGCATAATCAATATGGTAAGCCGATCCAATCCAGCCGGTCTCATTTATTATTTTACGATAATGCAAATCATTAATGCTTTGAACAAAGAAGCATTTGGGTCTAGCCTCACCTTCCGATACATGTTTTAAAACATTATTATAAAAACCGGCTAAGGTGTCATTTTCAATACACAGGGTATGCGATGCATACAGAGAATCGGCTGCAATAAATTTTAAGCCTAATGCCTTAACAAACTCATTTTCAAACGCAGGATTATAAAGAACCACCTTGGGCTTTACTTTGATGCTAATCGCTGTTAATACCAACAAGGTAAGGATTGATATTGTAAGGGAAGATCTTCTGGAGTTGCGCCGGAAATTACTTTTAAAGATGGAGGTTAAAAAAAGTAATATAACCAGGTAGATAAAGAAGTAAAATAAAGGAGAAATTGCGCTCTGTTTTAGCGAGTAGATGAGAAGATATTCTAATGCAAAAATAAATCCGTAGGAAAATAGGTAGCCAAATATTCTAAGGCCGCGTGTCCAATCTTTGTATAGACCAATGTTATTAAAAACTAAAATGCTGATCAGTGGAATAAAGCCAATTATAAAGAAGGTAGACGCAATCAGACTGCCTATGCCAGAACCTGTAATATTCATATATAATTGATATGGTAAAAGTTAGCTGAGTAATGTTAGACTAAAATGCAA
The DNA here is from genome assembly GCF_042679325.1 of Mucilaginibacter terrae. Taxonomy (GTDB): domain Bacteria; phylum Bacteroidota; class Bacteroidia; order Sphingobacteriales; family Sphingobacteriaceae; genus Mucilaginibacter; species Mucilaginibacter terrae. The sequence goes on along the minus strand of NZ_JBHTMJ010000016.1, from coordinate 7,746 downwards.
ATATTATTTTTGATTATAACTCAAAAAGTTCATCTCCCCGCTGCTCACGCAAGCATCCCTCCCTGCTACCGCAAGCGTCCCGCTTGTGGTAAAATGAGAAAAGTAAAGAATAATGCAAATTAAAAAAGTTCAACCACAAGCGAGACGCTTGCGGCAGCCAGCTCAGCAAAAAACTTATTTTTTGGCAAAGCCTTGGTTAGTCAGCTTAAATTGAAGCAAATTCATGTGATACTGGCTTTGAAACATGGATGAGATGCTTTTTCGATAAGCATCTACGGTATTGTTCTTCATCGTTTCCTGTAAGCCTAATACCAGTACTACGGTTTGCAGCTTCAGTTCTTCACCAAACTGCGCCCTTGTAGCCGATGAATTGAGTTTTTCGTTCTTAGCAATTATTCCTGCAACTGGGTCCGCGCCGCGCGTTCCATAGTTGCGGTTACCTGCTCATCGGGTACGTTGTTTACAATCTGGTATCCCACCACAATCAAACCTGCCAATGCATCGGCGGCGTCGTTATCATGCAAGCCCGATGTTTTCAGCATTTGGGTATAATAGGTCCCATAATCAGCCTTGCCTCGTCCAAAAGTAGCTGCCACCGCCTGGGCGCCCTTCAGGCTTTGGCTTTGCAGCCGCTTGGTAAAACCGGCAACTACCGACTGGCGTAAGGCAGGTGTGGATTGGTATGAATAGTTTTTTTTAATGGTAGACGCCGATTTAGAACCCCAAGTGTCGGTATAGGCCAAATTTCCCGACCAGCCTGCCATGAGCGTAGGGTCGAGTGCCATAATAGGAGCGTCTTGCGCCATGGCATAATTAATTCCAGTTACTAACCAAGAACCAAGCAGCGCACCTGTAATAAAAATGGATGACCTTTTCATAAAACAAATCTTATAATTTAGTAATACCAAAACTCAATTATTGCTGTTGTTCAGCTATGAGTTATCTTTTTAAAACTGAATTATATAATATACTCAACAACTAAAATGTTTTCATAAACACTACAATTTTGCCTGTATGGTTCTTTCTATTAAATTTTGAAGACATTTATAGCCTGGCTAACATTGGGCGTACGCGTCTTACTTGTGATAAAAAGACAGGTATAAAGGGAGCAACAATGCAACTTAGAAATATTCAACTAAAAGCGGGACGCTTGCCGGAGTGAGCGTTTTTTAAATTAAATTAAATGTCGTGTCGCTTATCAGGTCAATTACAGTTTAATATTTTGTGATGTATATCTATTATATGCTTATTGAAATACAAGGTCCAATTTTAGCCTTTGGTTGTTTATCAATAATCAATTGTATCTGATCATTGGTGCAGTGGTAACACCGACCAAAAACTGGAAGTGATTTTAAAGCTTTTTTTATTTATAATACCGTAATACATCTCTTTAACTCGCCAAACAGTGTTGCTCACGAATGTTTAAGCGGCTAAGTTTATCTTTTAATACACCACGGGCACGGCACAAGGTTGTGCGCGATACCAGTTCGGTAATGCCCAAAGTTTCACCAATTTCCTGGTGCGAATAGCCTTCAATAGCATATAGGTTAAAAACGTTGCGGTAGTTGGTAGGCAATTGCGCTATCATGTAAAGCAATTCTTTAGTTTCCAGGCCACTTTCATTGTAGCTCATGTTTATGGTTACGCATTCGGGCAATTCGTTGGTTAATACCAATGGCTTCAATTTGCGGTAGCGGGATATGGCTGTATGCACCATTATCCGACGAATCCAACCTTCCAGGCTACCTTCGCCACGGTATTTATGCATGCCGCCGAAAACTTTAATAAAGCCCTCCTGCATTATATCCTGCGCTTCGTCGCGGTCGGTAGCGTAACGGTTGCAAGCTGCTAACATTTTAGGGGCCAATACTTTATATAGCATTTCTTGTTGTTTGCTTTCTTGCTGAAGGCAACCTTTCCAAATGCGGTCTAAGCTGTGTTCGGTAATCATGGCTTTGCTTGCTTTATTTGATACACCTATGCCAACTTTGGCACCAAATAATTAAGTTATTGGTTATTAGGTTTTTGTGGATTTAAAAATCAACTATAGTGTTCGTTAACGAACACTCTCCGTACATGCCCGAACACTTTTTACCCCCCGCCGAACATTCTGTATCTTTGCACCATCCGCGATAAAAACCCGGCATAGCGTTATGATGAAAGAGATTGAAATAGTGTGCCTGCCCGAGGAACACGAAAACGAAGAAGCCCTGAAAGCCATTGCGGCTGACAAGCTTAAACTATCACCTCAAAAAATAAAGGAACTAAAAATCCGCAAACGTTCTATTGATGCCCGTGGCCGCAAGGTGGTTTACCGTATGCAGGTACAGATATATTTAGATGAGCCGGCACCGCCAACCAATTTCAACATCAATTATCTAACTGTAAAAGATAAAAAGGCGGTTATCATAGTTGGTGCTGGCCCGGCCGGTATATTTGCTGCGCTGCAATGCATACTGTCGGGAGTAAAACCTATCATCATAGAACGCGGTAAGGATGTAAAACAACGCCGCCGCGATTTGGCCAATATTAACAAACAAGGATTGGTTAACCCCGAATCGAACTATTGCTTTGGCGAGGGTGGGGCGGGTACCTATTCGGATGGTAAGCTGTACACCCGGTCTACCAAGCGTGGCGATGTGAACCAGGTGCTGCAAATGTTTGTAGCGCATGGTGCCACCGAAGATATTTTGGTGGATGCCCGTCCGCATATAGGTACAAATAAACTGCCGCAAATTATTACCACCATGCGCGAAACCATTTTGAATGCCGGCGGTGAGTTCTTGTTCGATACCAAAGTAACCGCGCTGGATATTCAATTTGGTAAAATAGCCGGTGTAAAAACTGCTGCTGGCGATAATTTAAAAGCCGATGCAGTGATTTTAGCCACAGGTCATTCGGCCCGCGATGTATTTGAAATGCTGCACCGGCAGCATATTTTAATAGAGGCCAAGCCTTTTGCTTTAGGTGTCCGCATAGAGCATCCGCAAGAAATTATAGACAAGGCCCAATACCATTGCGAGGTGCGTGGCGAATACCTGCCACCATCTTATTACAGCCTGGTAGAGCAGATAGATGATAGGGGCGTGTTCTCTTTTTGTATGTGTCCGGGTGGTATTATAGCGCCATGCTCCACCGAGCCGGGCGAAATTGTAGTGAACGGTTGGAGCCCATCTAAACGGAACAACCCCTTTGCCAACTCGGGTACCGTAGTACAAATTAACCTGGAAGACGTACCTGGTGATGATAACGATCCGTTTAAACTTTTGCGCTTTCAGCAACAGGTAGAACAAGCTGCTTTTACGGCAGGTGGCGGTAACCTGGTAGCTCCCGGCCAGCGCATGGTGGATTTTGTGGAAGGCCGGATTTCAACAGATATTCCTAAGAACTCATATCTCCCAGGTGTGGTAAGTGCAAACTTGCAAGAAGTATTGCCGCTATGGATCCACCAGCGGTTACAAAAAGCATTACCTGCTTTCGGGCGTAAAATGAAGGGATATTATACCAACGAGGCTTTGCTGGTAGGGGTAGAATCCCGCACGTCATCACCAATCAAAATACCCCGCGACCGCGAAACCATGCAGCACCCGCAAATACATGGCCTATATCCTTGCGGTGAAGGTGCCGGTTATGCAGGCGGCATAATTTCGGCCGCTATTGATGGAATGAATTGCGCTTTGGCGGCGGTAAAGCAGATCAATGGATAGTTTTTTTAATCCCCTCCTCGGAGGGGTAGGGGTTGGGTTAATGAAGCGACTTGGTTACCAATCGCTCGGCAATAACCCCACCCCTGCCTTCGCGCTCAATCCAGCCGCACCCTCTCCCAGGAGGGGATTTTTCTTAATCTGCCTTTTTATCTTCCTGCTTGGCCTCCTCCCCAAACCAATCACGTCTTCCCCAATGCCCACTTTTGTGGCACATACGGTTACTGAACTGTTCTTTAAAACGTTGCTGTTCTTCGGGGCTCATGTGCTTTAACCGTTCTTCCATTTTTTGGCGCATACAGGGAGCGCCGCCGCCAAACTTACCTCGCCCGCCAAAACCGAACAGGATCTTACATAAAACAAACAGAGCCATGGCCTGCCAAAAGGTAATCATATCTACGTGCAGCAGGCCAGGCAGCAGGTAGTTCCACAAGTGCATCACTATAAAGCTAATGAGCGATAAAAACGCCGCTGCAGCTAAAGGGAAGAATATAAACCGGTAAGGGCGGGCAAAAAATATTTTTTTCATGATTTTTAATGTTAAAAGTCTTTCATATCATCATATAATTGTTTCAACCGCTTGCGCAGGTGCAGCACCGCATAGCGTTTACGCGAGGTGAGCGTTTGCACATTTACACCCGTATGTTTTGCTATTTCGTCAAAGCTTTTACTTTCGAGTTCCTGCCATATAAATACCTGTTTTTGTTCTGCCGGTAATTCATCCAGCGCGGCAAAAAGCTCCTCCCAAAAAAGGTTGCGCAGGTATTCGGTTTCGGGCGTCTTGGTTTCGCTCAGCATAATATCCAAAAAGCCGGGCGAGTCGTCGCCGTCATCGTCGCTATTATTAAATAGCATATCATCCAGCAAAACTTCGGTATGCTTGCGGTGTTTATCAGTAATTTTATTGCGGGCCACCCGGTATAGCCAGGCTCCCGTTTGCTCAATAGGGGCTGCGTTAACCACCGAACTCAGCTGATACCAAACATCCTGCAGTATGTCTTCCGCATCGGCATCGTTCTTTACCCTGCGCCGTATAAACGCAAGCAAGCCCTTACCATAATCTTTAATGGCTTTTAAGGTAAAGCTGTTCTTGTTTTCGGGTATTAAGGCGGTAACCAATGTATAATGTATTTACAAGTGCAGACGGCTGGGCATTAAAAACATTTTAAAGCAAACAGAAAAAGTTCCGTTATCGCTCATCTATAAATAGATTACCTTGCTTTTAATATGTTACAATGGGCATTCCCGAAAAATGGAACTAATATTGTGGTATGTATAATATGACAACAGCAGGTCAATTTCAGCACGAATTAGAAACCGCATTTTTGGGTAAGCCCTGGTATGGCAAACCCATCAGCGAAATTATAACCGAGGGGGACTGGAAGGCTGCATTTAACAAACCGGCCGGTTCGGTACACAGCGTTGCACATCTTATACTACACATGACCGGCTGGACCGAAGAAGTGATCAGTCGTTTTCAGGGTAACCCGGCTGCCGAACCCGCCCGGGGCGACTGGCCCGAGCCCGCTGAACCTTCGGAACAAAACTGGCACCAGTTGGTTATTAATTTAGATGAGGCCAATAGTAACCTCATTAAAGCAATGCAGGCTTTACCCAATGATAGATGGGATGAACTGATTAACGACCAGCGCGAAATGGGCGAACCGGTAACCACCTACAAAGAATTGGTTTACGGTTTTATTCAGCACCAGATTTATCATGCAGGGCAAATTGCCTTATTAAACCGAATGAACCATGTTAGTTAAAGAAAAAAAGACACTCATATTAGGAGCTACACCCGATAGTAGCCGTTATGCTTACCTGGCCGCCAATCGTTTAGTGCGCACAGGTCACCCTATAGTTAATGTAGGCATTAAAAAAGGAGAAGTAGCAGGTGTGGCTATTGAACCCGCTGAAAAAGTACACAGCGATATTGATACCATTACCTTATATATAGGTACCCAAAATCAACCGCCGCTGTACGATTATATTCTGTCTACTAATCCCAAGCGTATAATTTTTAACCCGGGTACCGAAAACCCAGAACTGCGCAACCTTGCCCGGGAACGTGGAATAGAAACGCTTTCGGCCTGCACGTTGGTAATGTTGAGTACGGGAGAGTATTAATAGAAGCAAGAAATAAGAGACAAGAAACAGGATTTCCTACGCTTCCTAAGCAGTCGTCAACCGAAGTTAAAGTCTTGTCTCTTGTATCTAACTGTGTCATTATTCTCAATTCTTTCGGATAATAATTGTTAACCCTATTCGGCAGCAACTTAGCCCAGCCCAAAGCATGGCCCTGGTAGGTCATTAAACTCCAGCCTTTGCCGTAAATTTCAAAATTATCCATATTGTCCTTACGCAGGTAAGCTATGGCTTGCTCGTAGGTAAGTTCGGTTTGTAAAAAGGCATCCTTATTCAAGATTAAACTTAAAGCCAGTTCGTGGTCGGGGATCAATTCATTTCCGGCCAATTTTCCTAAACGTATGCCCGATTTTTTGAGATATAAAAAGTACTGCAAAGTTTCCAGGCTATCGCGGTGATGTTTGTTGATCGCCAGCCAATCGTCGTTCAGTTTAAAAAAGTAAAGATCAGCCGGGTTGTTCACATAAGGCTTCAATAAATCTATCTCCTTATAATTAGGCTTAGGCGAGTTTTTAGAACGGAAGTTTTGCAACCTGCCGGTATCTTCACGCTTGCGCAGGCAGGCTACAAAAAACCCTTCACCTTTTACCTGGTCGGGATAAAAGCGATAACCCCAGGCTTTATGTTGTTCCGACTGGCTTTCCACTACCCCCCATTCGGTTTGCAGAGGTATCTGCACGGTTTCCAGTTCAAACTTTTCGCATAGCCAATCCAGCACCGCCTCGTTTTCTTCATAGGAGTACGAACAGGTAGAGTAGATGAAGTACCCATCTTCGGCAAGCGCGGGGTAAACATCGGCCAGTATGCGTTCCTGCCTTTGCTGGCACATGGTCACACTTCCTCCCGACCATTCGTCCATCGCTGCCGGATCTTTCCTGAACATTCCCGATCCCGAACATGGCGCATCCACCACAATAATATCAAAGAAACCCTTGAGCCGGGCAAAAGCTTTAGGATCGTTGTTGGTGACCACCACATTGGTTCTTCCCCAGCGGTTTAAATTATCGGTCAGTACGGGCACGCGGGTTTTAATGATCTCGTTAGCCACCAGCAGATCTTCATCGCCAATGGCCGAACTAATGAGCGTACTTTTTCCTCCCGGGGCAGCGCACAAGTCGAGCACTTTCACCGGCCCGTTATCCTTATTATATATATGGTGTAAAATATGATCGATAAACATGGACGATGCTTCCTGCACATAATAGCAACCTGCATGAAAAAGCGGGTCGAATGTAAAGGACGGGCGGCTATCCAAATAAAATCCGTTAGTGCACCAAGGCACCGGCTGGGTATAGTTTAAGGTAATTGTTTTGTACGGATTGATCCTTACCGAAGTAAGCGCATCGGCATTTTGATGTGTTGCTATAAAGCTTTCGGTATTAAAACCGGGTACTTGCACTAAGGAAGAGATAAAACCTTTAGGAAAATGAGTATCGTTGATCATGCAGTTCAAAGATACATATTATGCAGGTAGGTTAAATTAGTATAATGTGTTTGTGAAATTAACAAATTTTACAGCTATATGTAGCAGGAAATTGCAGTTATTGTAAATTGTAAATTTTATTTGCTTTGCGGATAGTTATGTACTTATATTTGATGCCCTGCAATTGACAGCGGGTTGTTATTTGAAGTTTTAAGAGCGATAAAAAAAGTAAAAATAGTACTTGACACGTATAGTGTAAATAGTGCATCTTTGCATCCCCAAGACAAACGAGTCTGAAGGATTTAAGTTCTTATAAATAGTGAAGGTAGGAGAGTTGTTTAAAGCATCAAAATCTTAAAACAACGAAATAAAATTCTTTCAAATAAAATTTGGAGAAACAATATTAAATCATACCTTTGCACTCCCGAAACGGACGAGGCTAAAAAAGCTGAAACGAAGAAGGGAACGGCAGCG
>NZ_JBHTMJ010000015.1:0-58248 GCF_042679325.1 Mucilaginibacter terrae | reverse complement strand
GGCCTGGTAAATACGGGTTTTTTTCTCCATACCCAAAATACGGATAGCTTCCAGCAAACGCAGCGTGCCTATACCATCGGCATTGGCCGTGTACTCCGGGGTATCAAAGCTCACTTTAACATGGCTCATGGCACCCAAGTTATAAATCTCATCGGGCTGTACTTGTTGGATAATACGGATCAGATTAGTCGAATCGCTTAGGTCGCCGTAATGAAGCACTAATTTAGGCTGATCCTCATGCGGATCCTGGTACAGGTGGTCTATCCTGTCGGTATTGAACAAGGAGCTACGGCGTTTAATACCATGTACTTCGTAACCTTTTTCAAGTAGTAATTCGGTTAAGTAGGCCCCATCCTGACCCGTAATTCCTGTTATTAGTGCTTTCTTCATATTATACGTCAACTTTCGCTTTTAGTAAACTTTAATTAATTAATTGAATTGGTGATGCTGGCTCTTTTAACACGTTACCAATAAAAGCCTCCATTACATTATCAATATTAAGGTATTTTAATGCATACTCACGTGCATTACCTTTTTTTATTTCTGTAGTACCATGGTTTGCCTGAATATTTAGGATAGTTTCTGATAAAATCCTATAATTATCAGGCTCTATAATATATCCCACATCATGCTTGTTAACTACGTTATATAAAGATGTACCCGGCGAACATGTTATAATACATGCTCCGCCAACAGCTAATATCGTAGTTAATTTTGATGGCATTACCAAATCACTGGCATTAGCTTTTTGCAAAACCAAATGCAGGTCGGCCAAATTTAAAAATTCATTAAATTTATCCTTGTCCTGTACTGGTAAAAAGCTAATATTACTTAAGCCATGTTCCTGGGCCATTGTAATAAGCTTTTCTTTGTACGGACCAGATCCACAAATAATAAATTTAATATTTATTTGATTACGTAGTAGATCTGCCGCGTAAATAATATTTTCTAAACCTTGTTTTTCGCCGATAGCACCTGAATATAATATGATCAGATCCTCGGCCTTGTAACCCCACCTGGATTTTATAATTTCCCTGTTAGGAATTGGAAAAAAATAAGAAGTATCTGCCCAATTGGGGAAAAACAAAACATTTTTATCCACTTTAGCCCTAACCTTTTCCATCATACCTTCTGAGATGGTACTAATATAATCGGCTTTTGATAGAATATTACGCTCGATATTATATAACTTATCCAGTAATTTATTACTGGACAGCATATTCAGGTCTTGAGCAGCTTCAATTTGCAGATCTTGAATATGGTATAAAAGCTTACCACCACTGTAATTTTTAATCATTAAACCTAAATAAGCTAAATGAAATGGTGGTGCAACTGTAATTATCAAATCAAACTTTTTAGATGATAGCAACAGCTTAAAAATTATCCAGGATTTAAAAAACCAAAACGATACATCTTGCACCATACGCCTTTTACCAGTTGGCTTAGCAGGAATGTAAGAAGGACACCTATATATGGTGATTGCAGAGCCTGCCTCTGCGTATTCAATTACCTCTTTCTTATACCATCTATTATTATATGGTTGTTGCACCTTCCAATGAGGGTAGTAAGGAAATGTTGTTACAACAGTGCAATTACAACCTTTCTTTGCTAACCATTCCATCATTTCACCGTTATATTTACCAATGCCGGTTGGCTCTGGCGAAAAATTATGGCTTATTAATAGAATATCTTGGGTTTTCATTAAGGTTAATACTTAATTGATGACACTTTTATAGAATAGATGTGAATATATATAAATTTTAAAACAAAATTAAAATTACAAACCATTATTTGCAACTTCAATAAAAATTAACCCATAATGATACAATTATTTTAATTTAAAATTAAAATAATTGTTCTAAATCTTCCATCTGTTTTTAACAAATATAGCAGGGTTACCTTTAACTATAATATTACTATCCAAATTTCCTGTTACTACACTTGATGCTGAAATTACAGTATCATATCCTATAGTTACTCCTGGCCCTATAAAAGAGCACGCTCCTACCCAAGCTCCATCTTGTACAGTAATTGGTTCATTGCGGTATGACATTGCCGGATCTTTATAATCATGATTGCCGCCACATAAAAATGCTCTTTGTGAAATACATACATTATTTCCCAAAATAACTTTCTCGAAATTTAAAATATAAGCTTCCTCACCTATCCATACATCATTACCTATTTCCAGTTTCCATGGAAAGTGAATATTTACGCGTGGTTTAATAACAACACCTTTACCCACCCTGGCACCAAACAAATTTAATAGCTTTATCTTCAAAAGGTTAGGATAAGGTAACGCGCTTAAAAAAAACACCACTTTTGTTAGGTACCATAAAATTTCTTTTAAACTTCCTGCCCCCCTATCAAAGCCGGCCGCTTTAAAATCACCTAATTTAACCCGCGAAACCGGAGTAGTATCTACGCTCATTTAATTAATCTTATCTTTTAATTTCTCCTCTTCTATAAGGCGTAAGGCCAATAGCATTTCAACCATAGTACGCTGCAAGGTATAGTGCCAGCCAATCCAACCATCAAATATTAAACCCTTTACAAATAATGAATAAAAGAACACCATGAATGGTGCTAAAACCTTGTTTTTACGAATTTTAGCACTGAAACCAATTTTACTTTCATCTGCTGTGAGTAGCTTATTACACTCCTTTATCGAATAATTATCCTGGTTACTTAACCAGCGACTTAACGATTTACGGTCATCATGTAAAATGGGCTGCTTAAATTTTCCCGTGGTACCGTTCACTTTTAAGCGTTGTGTATGGCCGTCATCATAATAAATGCAGTCGGCTTTTTTAAACAGCACAGGGCGAGGCGTGGTATTATCTTTACGAAGAGGTTTGCCGAATACTAAAAATGTAAAGTCACATTCGTAAGCTGATTGATCGTCGGCTTGTATAAACTGCTTAATTTCTTCACAAAACGCATCAGTAAGCACATAATCGGCATCAAGGCTTAGTATCCATTGGGCATCGGCCAGCGATAAACCGTAATTCCACTGGTTGGCATGAGTATCAAAAACACGTTGCTTCAACAATACATTCGGATAAGAATTGGCTATAGCCAACGTAGCATCAGTACTGTAGCTGTCAATAATTACTATTTTACCTATCCATTTTAACCGGTCTAAAACCCTGTTTAAATTAGGCTCTTCGTTTTTGGTTAAAATAACCGCCTGCAGCAGGCTGGCATTCATGCTTTCCATATATGTTGTCCCAAATATAACAGATTTACTATTGTAACTTTATTGATATATTAAAACGTGGATAATTATTTACCAATTATATGCTCATAGCTTGCTACATAACTATCGATCAGGATTTTTTCTGAAAAATTATCTTCTATTATTTGCCTGCCATTTGCACGGATCTGAGCAAGTTTGCCGGTTTGAGCCTTTGCGTCGGTTAAAAGCTCTGCTATGTTGTTTACATCAAGTGTGCTTATCCAACCCGCGTTTTGCTTGGTTACAAAATCGGCCAGGGCCACGTCTTCAGATATCAGCACAGCCGTTCCCACATGTAAAGATTCGATAACTACATTGGCAAAGTTTTCGTTAAGCGATACCAATACAAATAGATCGGCCTGCATTAATTCTGTAAACTTCTCTTCACGCTTTTTCCAGCCCAGCCATTCTATCTTGTCTGCAATAGATAAATCGGATGCCAACTGTTTTAAGCTGGTCATGTAAGTTTCATCGCCATCGCCAGCTATTTTGAGCAGCACGTTAAAGTTAAGCCGACTAATTGCTCTAAATAAAAGGTCCAACCCCTTTTTAGGATGCACACGCGATAGAAATATGAGTGTAAAAACCTCGTTAGGATGATGTTGAACAGGTATATCGGGCAGAGAGATAATATTAGGCTGAATAAATCCCTCCCATGCCGGAATCAACTCACGACACTCCCTGTACTCTGCTTCAGCGGTAGCATGAAAATAACATTTTTTCAATAAACTACGCCCAAAAAAATTATGCATCAGCTTTTTAGCCTTACTACTGCCCGAATTAAAAATGTAATGACTTAGCATTCCGCGTGGGGCAATAATTACTTTAGTTCCTTTTAACAAGCAAATTTTAGCGGCCACCATTACTAAAATATTCCACCACGAATGGATGTGGATCACATCATAATCATTAGCTGCCTTATACAAATGCGTCCATAAGGCAGGCGATATATGGGTAGGATCTTTGGTAATACGCTTAAAATAAGTAACCTGTACCCCATCAACATCAACGGTTTTGCCTGGCACTACATCCAGTTCAGTCGGTCCGTTAGCAGTAGTGGTATATACATGTACCGTATGGCCGGCTGCAACCAAGCCTTCGCACAACCGCGCTACCGACTCAATAGGGCCGCCATATACGTAAGCCGGTTTGTAGGAAGGTACGATGTGCAGAATTTTCATGTATTTTTTGAATTTCCTAATTTAATGAACTTAAAATACTTAGGTAAATAGCTTCAATTTGCGTAAGCGCTTTTGATGCATCAAACCTGCTTGCGTTATTAAGACCGTTCTCGATCACTTCCCTTCGCTCTGCAGGTGATAATTTCATAACTTTGTTTACAATGAGAGCGGCGTTCTTTGCCCATTTTGTGGCATCGGCACCGGCCGCTTTACGCGGTATGTAAAAAGCCGCACTTGCACCAACCTCCGTCATAGGTGCATCATCAGTTGTAATAACCGGGCAACCCGAGGCCATGGCTTCGGCAATAGGCCATCCAAAACCCTCGGCCAATGAGGGAAACAAAAAAACGCTGGCACCATTATAAGCCTGTTTTATAAAAGCATCGCTTTTGCCAATCAGGAAGTGTATATTATTTTTATATGGCGATCTCTCAAACTCTTCCATCAAATTAGCATTAGGATTAGCTCCAATCATTAATAGTGGCAATACGCTTTGCGACATGTTGCGCCATTCGTTGTAAATTTGTATAATCCCGGATCTGTTTTTATACCATTGGTTACCGCCTATATGCAATAAATAGCCTTGTAATACATCTATGCCAGTATCTTTATTTACCTCATTTCGCGCTATTTGAATATCGGCCACGTTAAAACTTTGGTTTAACCCATTATACACCATTTTAGAAAAAACCGGTGTATAACCCATCAGCACGTGCAGATCCTGACGCGTTTTATTAGATACGGAGATAAAATTTTTACCTTGCTGGTATCCTTTACGAATGTATTCCTGATATTTTTTACCCGAAGCACTCGTAGGGTTTTCGGGTATTTGTCCTAATCCCGAACGCTGTGCCAAAAAATCATGACAATGAATTACATGCGGCCGGTTAGCAACCAGCGGTATCCAAGGCCCAAGAGCCTGATCGGTAAATACAAAAAGTGTATCGGCAGGATAGGTTTTTAAACGCTTGGCTACCTGTGCCGGAAACCTAATATACTGATCTATATACCCCATCCATTTTTTAATGCTGGCAGGTAATGGTAATTTATAAAAGAATGCCTGCGGCGTAAAAACCTCGGTAATATGACCACGTTGCTGCATACCTTGTTTTAACATTGTTGCAAAACGCGGCATACTTTGCGAACCTAAAAAAGGTGGGTGGGTGAAAAATACAATACGCATTACCAATTATGTTTGAGATATGGCCATAGGTTTAGCAGCAGCCTTTTTAGGCCGCCTCGGCAAACGAAGCGCCGCCAATTGTAAACCACCTATCATAACAGTAAAACCAAGTGATGTAGGTTGTTTCCATTGTGCCTGTGGAATATTTAACAGAAACACACTCAACAAAATCCAGGGCAGCAAATTCCCTGCGGCTAATTTGTTATAACTTTCCTTAAGCATTTGTATAGAAAAGCCAAGCCGTATAATGATTACGCCAAACCCCAGTATTAAACCCTGTTCCCAGGCAATTTTAGCCCACTCTCCTTCCGGAGCATACGTGTAGCCAAATACTTGTGAACCTAAGTTGGTACCTAAACCTATTCCATTACCAAAAAACGGCTGATCGGCAGCCCCAATTATCGCGCCTAACAATCCCCCCAGATACCTGTCCAGCAATACAGATTCTACACCACCCTCTGTAGCATTCGCACCATCAAATCGAGCCATAAAAGCCCCGGTTGCCGTTTGAAACATACTGGTTTGACTTAATATCATAAATACGAACACGATACCCACCCCTGCGCCAAGTACGCGTTTAATATAAGCAGGTTTTCGCGATACCGCTATTACTGTAAATGCCGCTGTTACAATGATAGAAAAAAACAAGGCGCGGCTGATAGAGGTAGGAATAGATGCCAGCAAGGCGAATGTAGATGCTAATAAGAGCAGACGGTTTATGTTTTTGGGATACAACCAAAAATACATTATAAATGGAGCTAAAAAGCTAAAAAATAAAGTATTACCATTAGTAAAAGAGAAAGTACCAGGAGGACGGAAGAAACCCATAGCCCCGCTAAAACCAGCACCGCCTTCGTCGCCGCCAACACCACGGTTTACAAAGGCCGATTGCGGGCTAAAAAACTGTAGTCCTACCAATACGATCATAGGCAGTGATATCCATACGGTTACCTTACCAATCTTTATAACGTCTTCTATAGTAAAAACACGGCCTATAATAAATATAAGCGGAAAATGAATAACCAGGATACGCGCGCCGTATAAGGCAACTCCAAAATTTCCGTGGCCGAGTGTCATGGCTGTAAAAAAGCTCAAAATGCCTATTATGATCATAAATTTGGCATACATGTCTTTTATTAAACCCCGTTGATTAGCCAGTACAATAAGGTATATAGCTACCGGGTCACGAATAATTAGTATGGGGCCAGATGCAAAAGGTAAAATCCATTTCCGTAGCGCACCTTCAAATATTAACAATAAAAAGTAAGCCCATATCACCTGCTTCATGCGCAGATTAGGATCCTTTTTCGCAGCTACAAACTGAGGCTGTTTAGACCTGGGGGCTTCCCTTGTATCTATACTTATTTCTGAGGCAGACATTTGTTCTTAATATATATATCCATGCTTACTTAACCCAGACGTACTCAATAACTTTATAAAGATAACCATTTTAGTTATTAGCCGGTTATTTGTGCCATATTACGTGCTATGGTAGCATAACTGTATTCATTTACAATTTGTTGCGAAGTAATGCTCCAGCTTAACTGCTGCTGGTATAACAGTTTATTTAGTTTAACAGCCAATTCATCAACGTTTGCTGTTTCAAATGTATATCCATTAACACCCTCTTTAACTAAATCACCGGCACTTCCCGTTTGATCAGATACTACCAGCGGTAAATCGAAATTCATAGCTTCATTTATTGATAAGCCCCAGGTTTCGCCAATGGTTGAGCACATTACAAATACATCACTAATGGCGTAAAATTCCGAAATTTTAGACTGGTTTATAAAACCCGTCAGTATTACCTTATTTAATCCATGTTCTTTAATCAGTACTTCCATATCGGCCCTGAGTTCGCCCTCGCCAACCATCAGTAACCAGCAATTGGGTTTGTTTAATTTTATATAAGCTTTCAGCAGATCTAATGGCCTTTTTTTGGTAATATATTTACCCGAATATAAAATCACTTTATCTATTTCGGCAATTCCCATTGATGTTCTGATCTCTTGCAACTTCGGGGCGTAACTCGCCCGTTCGGCCCCGAAGCGGTCGTTATCTACGGAGTACGGACAAAAAATTATCTTTTTATCATCAATACCATAGCTTTTATAAAACAAGCGATTTTGAGTACCAATGTTTAAAAAGTAATTTATACGTGGAAACAGCAGGTATTTTAAACCAAGCTTTTTAAGCGATTGTTTCCAGCCAGTTTTGAGCATTTCTTGGTTTTGCGGCATCTCACAACGTAAACAAATGGTATGGCCTAAAGCACTGCCTGTAAGCAATACTATTAAATGCGAAAAATAATGCCAGCCATGTACAATGATGACCGATTTAGGCATGCTGAAAAGTCGCTTGATCATCCCTAAACTTATGAGCCCAAAAAAACCGTTAAAGTGCGATGGTTTCCAGGAGTAATTTTTAAAAAACTCATATTCATAGCCTTGTAACAGAGGAATATCCCACTTTACTTCGGCCCCAAATTGTTTATCCATACCACCTTTAATAGATTCATCGGAACCATACCAGGCCTTGGTTTTAACACCATGCTCGTTCAGGTACTTATATAAGGGGGCAAAGTACTGTATAGGATGCGAATTAATAAATATGATCTCTTTCATAAATCGTGATGAATATGCACTTACGACTTCATTTCTTTAGGTCGCTTTAATGTTAAAGGCCATTCAAAATATTTAAACAATAAGGCCGATACAATAATGGTAATGAAGAGGCCAAGAACTTTTGACATCAGATTGCCGAACAGATGATGACGAACCGGATCCATTATCCTGTAAACGGTAAAAAGAATAGGGATGTGGCTAAGATATATGGAATAAGACCATAGGCTTAAGTTTTCGATACCTTTTAAAATGAAGGCCGGTGTTTGAACAGGAGGTTGCCATATACTTATTAACGGCAAGGTTAACGATGCTCCTAAAGGCACTACTAATAGCAAAATAGGATCCTGGCGCAGCTCTTCCAAAGTTAAATGAAAACCGTATGCAATAATCACAGGCATTAACGTAAATATAACTCCAATGGCAAAGGTAATTTGCTTTTTAACAAGGCTCGAAGGCTTAATTACAAAAAAGTAAGCTACGGCAATACCGCACGCAATGGCATCTACCCGTGTTAACGTTACTGTACGTATAGAGTCGCCATCACCTATGGATATCAGATAATAACGGATAGCTGCACAGCCAACAAAGAATGTGATTAGTGTTAATATGAAAGATGCAGCCTTATTTTTAATAAGGCTGCTGTAGGTAAACAACACCACCGGAAACAACAGGTAAAGCCATTCTTCGATACATAAGCTCCACGATACACCATAAAAATCCCGGTTACGGGTTAACAAATTTTGGCCGAACCATAAGTATTTGCTGAAACTGCCTATGCCTGGTAAAGTATGATAATAAAAATAGCTGAATGCCAAACTTACGATGATAAACAAATAGTAGTTAGGGAGGGTGCGCCACCATCTGCGCGACCAAAAATTAAATACATGCGAGGTGGTCCATTGTGAAGTACCTGCAAAGTTGCGCCACAAAATTTGACCTATCAAAAATCCGCTCAATCCAAAAAAAATCTCTACTCCCCAAAAGCCAAAAAATTCATTCGTTTTTGCAAAGTGGGCTATTAATACCAGGCAAATGGCAAATGCCCGCATAAAATCAAGGCCAAAGCTTCTGTTGTGAGGGTTCATGTATCTTAAATATTTTCTATTATTATCTTATTTGCATAACGGCTTGCGCCAGTTCGTTTCCGTAATCATCCCACGATCTTTTACTTGCTGTTTCCATAGCGGCACGGCCAACATCGGCTATGGTATTGCGATGGTCGAGCAGGTTCTGAATAGCATCCTGCAAGGCTCTTGTAGAACCGGCTTTAACAAGCCAGCCATTTTTCCCATGTTCAATAAAGTTAGGGCCTATAGTTCTGTCGGTGGTAATAACGGGCGTGCCTTGAGACATAGCTTCGGTAATTACCAGCCCAAAGCCTTCAAAAAGCGAAGCAAAGATCAACACATCATGTTCCTGCATCAACTTCAATATACCATCGTGCGATAAGCTTGGAATCCAGCGGTGCTTAGTTAAGGCAAGGTTTAGCGGAACACATTCATCGTTCTTTTTGCTGCCCACTACCGTCAATTCCACATGCGGCCCAATGGCATCAACCGCGGCAAACAGGTCTGCTATTCCCTTGCGCTGCGATAAGCCACCTACAAACAACAGTTTAAGCGGTTTATTAGCTGTGGGGGATGAATATTCCCGGTTTACGGCCACTTCGGGGAAACCGTAAGGAATCACTTTAATGGGAGCCAGTTTACCCGGATATTCTTTAAGGGTTGTGGCAGTAAAATTACTGGCAACAAAGATCTGATCGGCTAATTGCAGTTCTTCATCTTTCCGTGCAAGCTTTTCTTCCGAATCTTTAAGGCCGGTAAGTGTGGGGATCCATTCAGGCCAGCGCTCACGTTCTTCATCCAGCAAGCGGTGGGCAGAGCGCCAGTATCCTATAGGCAGGTCGTACAAACATGGTATCCCCAATTTCTTAGCTTCTAAAAAGGTAGACAAAACAGTATCTTCGTAACCGTAAACTGCTGTAGCGCCCTTTTTTACCGCAGTTTTAAGCTGCGAGGCCACATACCTATCAAACTTATTTACAATAGTATTAATATAAAAAGGTGCTGTTGGCGGAACCGTTAATGATGATATTCCTGATTTAGTAGCTATCATACGCCCCAGTTCTACCCATGGCCACATTTTGGTGTAAGGTTGCAAAATAGTATCGTGTTTACGACGCCTTATTTCTGATAACGGACCAAACTTACTGATGATATCTAATACATTGCCCGGGAATACTGCCAGTGATACATAGTAATAAGCAAGCAGATGGGCACGGGCAAACCCATAGGCTGCAGCCTTTACATTAGCATTACCGGTAAGTTGTGATATAACTACTTTCATACTTTATTTTGATCCCTTAGCTGCTTTTTCAACTATATCTAAATATCTTCGTGACACAATATTGGGGTGATGATTGGCCAAATGGTTAGCTGCTGCCTGGCGTAATTGCTGTTCGAGATCGGGATCTGAAAACAATTTTTGCGCACCTTCAACCAGCGCGTTTACACTTCCACGTTCAACAATTAACCCTGCATTTCCAACCGCGTCGGGAAGTCCTCCGCCCTCCGATACAATAGGCAGGCAACCGCAAGCCATACCTTCCAGGGCAACATTACCAAAGGGTTCTTCCCAGGTTGATGGTACCAACAGGTATTTGTGCTTATTCAGGCATTCTACTAACTCTTCTCCACGAAGCGATCCGGTAAATATTACCTGATCCTGTAGCTTCAACGTTTCCACAAGGGTTTTCAAATTTGCCTCCTCCGGGCCATTGCCTATAATAGTAAGGTTATAGGGTTTACTATTATTGGCCGATAGCTGCTGTAAAGCTTTAAGGGCTATATCGGCTCCCTTATCGGGTACCAGGCGTCCCATAAACACAAAATCGCTCTCACGCGGCTCGTTGCTCAGTATCCTGAATAAGTTTTCGCGGTACGGGTTACCAATAACGGTAGCCTGCGGCCAGCAACGCTCTCTAACCGCTTCGCTGATAGCAATTACAGCTGATGAACGTTTAAGCCAGTACATCTTCATTTTATCCTGCCAGGCCATGCTGCCTTCGTTTCGGTTTACCCAGGTACGCAAGGCAACTACAATAGGCTTATTAAAAAACATAGCCGGCCACGATAAACGCAAAGACGGATTATTTTCAAATACGATATCGGCATAACGGTGCTCTTTAAACAAAACAGCGGTTTTAGGCTGCCTGATCACCGTAAAAGGAAATTCCCTTTCGCCGCTGCTCGCTGTCCAGGTGATCATCCTAACTTCGTGCCCGGCCTTGTGAAAACCCAACGCCAAAACTTCGGAGTTAACTTCTATACCACCAATATCCGGGTAAAATTTGTGGGTTATAAAAAGTATCTTCATTATTTGAATGGCGAAAATCTCCGGGCCGTTTTCTGCACCCAATCCAACATATTTATATTTCTCGATAGCTCAAATTCCGGTTTTATGGGTGCGGTTTTGTTAGCATCCAGTTCTATGCTCCACTCATTCACTTTACTTTTTAGCTTGCCTATTAAATGAATGGCTAAAGTATCGGGCTTGGGCCCGGTAAAGTTTTCACGGCATGCAAACTCATTTTCTTTAGGCGAATACGATTTACCTGCCTTGCCAAAAAGTAAAGACCAGCAAGTCTGCTCGCTCAACCAGGGCATGTGGCGTACATCGGGCAAGCCGAGGTAGTGATCCACAAAATCCAGATCGTAGTCTTTCAAATCAAAAGAAAAGTAACCCGAATTGAACCGGAGTGGCATTTTCCAGTGGTATTTTAATAAGCCTTGACTAAGCTTAACCGATAGCTTAATGGCATCTGTTCGTAAATAGGTATTTACATCCCTGTTAAAGTATCCTTCACAATCTTTCAGGTATATAATATCCGAATCGGTAAAGGTGATGCGGGTAGCGTCTTTAGCGGCCAGCAGAGGTATATCCAGCATTTTAAATGCCAGCGGAAATTCACCGCGGTATTTAAGGCAGTTTTTGTAATTAGCCAGTTTACCCAAAATCTCCTCATTACGCTGCGCCAGGGTCACAATTCTAATACTGGCCGATAGGTCACTCAGCAACGCGACATCATCGGGGGTAAATGTTCCATCATCAAATATATTGAGCTGCTGCTTAGGCTGGAGCGCTTTTAATATACCAGGTAACGTGGCTTGCGCCATAGGTATATCACGCTTGCATAGTAAGGTATAAACAGGTTGCTGCATGCTACTAATTATTTACTAATTGTATTATAAATTGTTGCGCTATTGATGGCAGCAATCCACTATAATTTTCATGATCCTGATTTCCGGCTTCTTTTAAACTGGCATGTATCAGGTGCTTTCTAAAACCATAATCAACCGGTGACTGGTCTGTCCACTTGGGTAACCAAATAGGTAAACCATGTTCCAGCATAGCAACCGCCGACCCGCTCTTACCTAAAAAGTATGCTTCCGATCTTACAATGCCTACCGAGCAATTGTTGAGTAAGTTGCTTAGTTCGGGAGTTTCTAAAAAACCCATATCTCTAACCTGTCCACCATAAAGTGAAAGTTTCTCGATCAATATATTTTTAAATACATCCTTAGCTGGCGAATTACCGCTTACCAATATCACGTTCACTGGCTTAACCGAGCTTTCGCAAAAAGCCACCAACCCGGTAATTACCTGGTTTAAATATTCGCTGCGTGGCGGGCCACCAAAGTATAACATGTTTGCAGCGCCATGTACAATACCATTTGGCACTGCGCTTGCACCCGTTCCCGGACTTATATTACCAAACAAACCTAATACAGAAGATGATGCGCCAATTGCATTTAAGCGTTGTTGGTTATAGTTAATAGTGGTGTTCACCACATTTGGTTTTAAAATTTTAAGGCCTCCATATATAGCTGCCTTTTGCAACAGCTTTACTATTTTTTGGCTAAAGCGTTCTGTTTTATCGAGCCAGACCTCATGAAAAAGCACATGCCATTTCGCTTCAATTTTTAGAGCCGCAAGCTTACTAAATAACTTAAACGGAACCCCTTTAATATGAAAAGAATAAGGCACAAACTGCAAACTTATCCACTCAGGTTTAAAATTCAGTAAATGTGTTTCTAACAAACTATATCGTTTTTGTTCTGCAACAGCGGCTGGAATGCGTAGCACCGGTAAATTATTACCATCGGCATTCTGCGTTTCATTGGTGATAGCTTTTAAATGCCGGTCATTAAGGGCTATAGCTATTACCTCATTCCCTAATCTAATTAGTTCGCCTGCCAGCCTCCGCGTGTAATCTCCTACACCGTCGTGTCCTGGCTGTAAAGATCCGCAGATGATAGCAATTTTCATATTATGTTCTTTGTCCTATCTTTTTTGCCGGTATACCCGCCCATATTTCGTTAGCCGGTACATTTTTGGTTACCACGGCTCCGGCTGCTACAATTGCACCATCACTAATTTCTACACCTTTAAGCACCACCACATTACAGCCTAACCACACATCGTTACCTAATTTTATTTCTTTTTCGGCACCATGCTGTTTTAGCATTAAGGTACCTAAAGCCGTGCCGTGGTCATGATCAATAAAACGGCAGCCCGAAGCTATTAAGGCATGACTACCGATTTGGATTCCCTTGCGGATATTGAACTCGCAGCCCAAACCAATAAATACTTCATCGGCTATTTGAATAGACGGTCCCGGTTTCCAGATACCGTCGAACTTAAAGATAATACCACTCTCTAATCTGCAATGGTAGCCCAAAGCAACCTGATGCGGCCAGGTAACAAATATTCTTGGCAACACTGTTAATTGGCCAACCTGCATACCTCCCAGCTTATACCATGCTTTACGCAACCAGTTTACCGGACGCTTTGCATAGCGCAACCGTAAAACAAATAATGTATGCTGAAACGTTTTTAGCATGTTGTTTTTAGTGTATTACCTATCTTGAACTGTAAAATTTACCTATAAAATTAGCAATATCCATACTCAGCTTACGCCAATATACTATGCTATTTGATTGTGATGCTATAGGGCTGCTGGCATGTGTCCAATAATCGCGATCGGTTAAACGTGGAGATTTACCCTTAAACATACTTTTTAAGGGTGTGGCTTTCCACGGCTTTGGCGACCCTAACGCATGCGACATTTGACGAGGCCCCGGTTTAAAGGCCATGCTCTCCTGTCCTATAAAACTGACATTACCATCCCAGGCCTCTACTGCTGCATTTAAGGCATCCTGATCTGTTTTAGAAAACGGTGTTATGCCCTGCTCCAGTTGTTTTATAAAATCAGCCTTACTGTTAAAAGCCGACCTGCTTAAACCACCAATGCTATGTGCCATTGCTTCCTGAACTTTTCTCCAGATTTCTAAAAACGAAATATCATTTTTATGAACACCTGCAAAGCCACCATTAGCATACACAGGCTCCTTAAAGTTCAGTGTAATATGATGCCGTTGAAAGTAGTTACGCCAGGCAACCCTGCGCGGATGAAACTTGGGCAAAGGCGAATTAACATCCTCGCACAAAGCCACGCCGCTTCTAATCCAATCCTCAAAAAAAGCCCATTTTGAAGTAACTATAATATCCGGATCAAAGTACACAATACCTTCGGCATTACTGGCTACACCAGCCCAAAGCTTCAGCATAAAATCGGGCTTATAGTTGGTTAAATGGTAATCGGTATCAACTATTGGAAGAAAATGCAGTGTTAAATCGCCAACAACGGCAAAGCTATGACTGCCCGGCCAATCGGTAAAATTGGCGCTTTTTGCATTGCCTGCCCAGTGTGGTAAACTACCCCTGTAACCGGCGTAAACATCGCCACGGAATCCCTGCTTATATAACGAGTTTACAATAGCAGCAACACCGTAATGGTAATGACCTTCAAAAAGCGTACAAATAACAGATGCCATTTTTATGAATATTACTATTATCAACCGCTATTTTCCCCGGGCAGCAGCACTTAGTTTATGATCTTACTTTTGATAGAGCTGTTTGATACACAGATCAATTAATTCCACCGTATTTTTTTCCCACGAATTTATTTTTTCACTTTCAACCTTTACGGGCCTAAGCGCTTTAGTATTTCCACCAGCCAAATCGCCGGTTGAAAGGAAGGTTGAGCGGTCTACCCCAAGTTCTTCAAGCATTCGCTCGTTTTTACTGGCATAAGCAATGGGAGATAATTTAACACCCAACTTTAAAGCAAATATGGTAGCATGAAAACGGGTAGCTACAATCCAGTCGGCAGTAGCCATATACTTGATCATTTTATCAACTTCCGAATGATAAGCATGGTGCTTAACAGGCAAGCCTTCTAAAATGTGCATGGCATAATCTCTATCGGCCGGAGTAAAAGCAATGCTCTCCACCACATGTCCTTGCTGCAAAGCTTCGTTTACCAGGTCGCGTATTATCTGCTTGTACGATTGATGCATCAGGTCGAAGTTCTGGTACAGTTCGGGCCGTTCGGCACGATAACGCTCTACGCTGCTTATTACACCATCTTTTATATCGGCATACAAAGGCACTACATTTACTAGCATTTTCTTTTTAGTCGGTGATTGTGCTTTGCGCTGCATTTCACAATAATCATTAATGAGTGAAAAGGCAATATCCGGGTGGTTATATACCACTTCCCGACCGGTAATTTCTTTTAATTTATCAGCCTGCACCTTGCTTCGGCCGCTTACAAAAGCTGCATTCCTGATCAGATCAAGGCAATCTTGCGGATAGGAGGTTTCATTAAAATCCACACCCAGCAATGCTACGTTCTGGTAATTACCTTTATAGCGTTTAGCTACCCGGCTCAAAGAATCGGCATAACCTACCGCTCCTCCTCCTACGATAGCCTTTTTAGCTAAAGGCCATTTCTCCAAGTTATAAATAGTTTGCAAGCCAGAACGTATATGGTTAGCTGTTAACCTGTCTATTACTGATTTACCCAAAGCCATATCACCAAGGTTACCACCATGATAGCCTCCTATTACACCAACCGGAATGGGAAACAATCTTTGTTGTACATTTCTGGAGATGTGCTTGATTTGATCTTTTGACAAAAACATAAGGGTTACTGATCGATAAAGGAAGGTTGCAAAAAAATGTAAAAATTATTTCTTGTTAAATTTATTCACTATAGAATCAATCAACGATTTGTTTTTAGTTTCTTGTTCGCCGTAATAACTATAATCGTAACGGTAACCGTAAGAAAGTCCGGAAGTATCTATTGAGTTAAAAATTACGTTAAGGTTCTTAAATATTCTTTTGATATAGATCTCGTTCAGCAAGCTGATATGATCTTTACGGCTAAAGTTATGCCTTACCAAAAAGAAGGTTACATCGGCATACTTACCTAATATTTGAGCATCTGTTACCAGTCCTATTGGCGGTGCATCAATTAAAACATAATCGTAATCTACTTTTAATGCTGTAATTAATGCTGACAGGTACGAGTTCATTAGAATTTCGGCAGGGTTAGGCGGAATGGTACCACTCTCAATCATGTAAAAGTTTTCCTGCTGTGGTATTTCCCGTATAACATCTTTGTAATCAACTTTACCAATCAAATAATCAGATAAGCCTATTTTTTTCTCTAAACCAATTGTTGACAGTAGTTTAGGCTTTCTTAAATCAAGTTCTAAAATTATTACCTTTTTACCTGTACTGGCTAAACTGGCGCCAAGGTTTAAGGAAATAAACGACTTACCTTCCCCACTTACCGTTGAGGTAAATAAAATAACCTTACAACCATTACCCGGAACTAAAAAATCGAGGTTTGTACGCAGTGCCCTTATTTGCTCGGCAACAATTGAGCGGGGCCTGGTTATAATTGTTAAAGCACCATTATCATCAGATTGTGAAATTTGCGCAATAATAGGTACCCGGGTATTTTTGCTGATGTCTGATTTACGTCGTATTTTATTATTCAGCATATCTTTAATAAAGATTACCCCTACTGGCAAGCCCAAACCAATGGAAATAAATATTAAATAAAGTGTAGATACTACCGGTTTTATAGGTGTACCAGAACTTCGGGCCGGATTAATTACCCTACTATCGGCTGTATTTGATGCAAGTGACAAACCTGTCTCTTCACGTTTTTGCAATAAAAAATTAAATAAGGCATCTTTGATGTTCTTGTTTCTCATAACATCCATCAGCTGACGCTCTCTTACAGGTACCTGCTTTAAATCAGCCTCAAACCTGCTGTTAACTTTTTCTACCTCTCTACGGTTAAGTACCAAACTACTCCGTAAGGTTTTTATAGCCTGCCTTAACGAACTTTTAAGTGATACAATTTGATCATTAATAGCACCTACTATAGGGTTAGTTTCAGGTATTGTTCTTAATAAGCTTTGCTTTTGAAGCTTTAAGGTGCCCAATTGGTTTACCATTGCGGTAACTGTATTATCTGTCATACCTAACATCGACGGCTGCACAATATCTAAATTATCTGGTGTAGCCAAATAACCTTCTATTTGTTTAAGCATGGTAAGCTGCAGATCTATATCCGTAACTTTTGTATCGTTTCCAGTAACCTTTCCAAATATCATCGAAGCTTCGCTTCCAAGATCGGTAATGTTATTATTCGACTTAAATTCCTGGACATTTTTTTCTTCTGCCCCTAATTCACCCTGAAGAACTCTTAAACGCTCATCAATAAATGCAATTGTATTGGCTATATTCTTGTTTTTATCGCTAATTGCTTCGTCAATATATTCATCTACAACTTTATTTAAAAAATCTTCGGCCCGTGCAGGTACGGCATCTTCAACAGCAAGCACCAGCATATTGCTTTGCTTACTTGTAGGGGTAATTATTAATTTATTTATATATTGTTGCGCAATGCTTGGTATTGAATTAAATGTTACAAAATAAGGTTCTTTAAAATTGAGATCAACAGGTTTAACCACAATTACGCCGGCGGGTGTGCTCGTAGGTTTATTAAAAGGCACTTTTTTTCCTTCAAACAAAACGCCTTGATTATCAAGCACCTGTACAGACCAGTCTTTGGTGTATGTTTTGGAGGATGCAACAAGAAGATCAATACTTGCAGGTTCATTTTTGTAAAGTATTCTTTTACTTAAACGACCTTTACTGTAATACCCTGTTTGTAAACCAAGCTCTTTAATTACTTTTTCAACTAAAGTGTTCGACCTCATGATGAGGATCTCATTTTCTACTACGATATTAGGAGGTGTAACGCCTAATTCATCTAATATGATCTTATCTGTAGATTGCTTGGTATCCTTAATTAAAATTTGTGTTTGGCTACGGTATTGTGGTACCTGCGATTTTACATAAAAGTACCCGATAATTGAAAAAACCATCAGAGATAGCAAAAACCATTTCCAGTACTTTAGATAGCCAAAAATTATTTCTCCAATATTACCCTCACTATCACTGATAGTTTCCTGGATAGATGAGTCGTATAATTCGTCGTCAGTATTCATTATTTACAATAGGTTTCGGGCTCACGCCATTACAATACTCGGGTAAACAGCGCTAATGATAAAGTTATTATACTTGCCACAAGAGGAAATATTTTAAAAAAAGAATTGTTCTGTATCGCTTTTCCAGCAGATGGCTCTACATATACCAAATCGTTTGAACGCAAATAATAATATGGCGATTTATATAATTCGCGTGTATTAAGATTTACATGCCCGAACTCTTTTTTTCCATTATTATCGCGAATGATTAAAACATTATCACGCCTGCCAAATGCCGTAAGATCTCCGCCTAAACTTATAACTTCGGGCAGGGTTACACGCTCATTAGGTATAGTGTAAACGGCCGGTTTACTTACTTCACCCAAAAGTGTTATTTTATAATTTATAACTCGTAAAGTAAGAGTAGGCTCCTTTAAATATTTGGTAAGACTATCTCTGATTACAGCCTTTGCCTTTAAAGTTGATAAACCTGAGAGTTTCAAACTTCCAATTAAGGGTAGCTCTATATTTCCATTTTCGTCTACTAGATAGCCGGGGGCTTCCTGCGTATTAATAGCACCTGCTGCATTTACTGAACTCCCAGAGGATCCGCTGCTGCCGTAAGGATTAAAAAAAGTACTTGCTGCCGAACTTAATGAAGTAACGTTAATAGACAATATGTCTCCGGGCTGAATTATTGTAAAATTAGCTTTAGGGATTGCAATAGTGTCGGGTTCGTTTACAGATACTTTTTGAAATAGTGTTAATTGTTTAACGCTTCTGCACGATGAGAATAGATATAAGCAGCTTAATAAAAGTATAAAAATATGGAAATCTTTTTTTTTCATGTAAAGGAGAAAATTTGTATATATCTATTGTATAAAAACTACAATAATTACGTCCGCATTCATTGCTGTATTGTATCTTTTTAAAATTTCAACTATGCATTCGTAAAATTTTAAAACTATATCTTAAAAGAACAAATTTTTAAATTGAATTTATTTGTGCATAAAATTAACGAATTTTTAAATATAATTTATTTTTATTGAATTATTAATAAAATAATTAGGCTTGCCCCATTGTACCACCAAAATTTAACGGAAAGCCGGCATTTTCCGGCTGTATCTTAATACGGCCATTTACAGCTTCATACTTTTCAACATTATCTTCCAGTGCCGATAATAATCGCTTGGCATGCTCCGGGGTTAGTATGAGCCTTGATTTAACCTTTGCTTTTGGCACACCAGGCATCACCCTAATAAAATCTATCACAAATTCGGCATTAGAATGTGTAATTACAGCTAAGTTGGTATAAATCCCTTCGGCAATATCTTCAGTGAGTTCTATATTTAATTGGTTTTCATTTATTTCTTCCATGTGGCTAAATTACAAAGGGTAAATCCTATTTAAAGAATTATTTACTTTTCAGGCGCTTTAATATCTTATTCTTTTTTATTCTGATATATGATAATCCTGAAATTTTGTTTAATCCGTTATAAACTATTTTTCTCAACCTTGTTTCTGTATCATCAAAGGAATATATCAGATCTTCGATAGATTTGGTACCAGTAACCTGGCCATCCGAGTAGTGCAAATGACTGATCGTTCGTCCTTTCTGTACCTCATGTATAATTTGAAGGGGGTTTTTATAGTCTCCAGCCCAGGAACTCAGCCAATTTTGCGGTGGAGTGCAAAGGTTTAGTGTTTTCCAATTACCCAATATTATGGCTACATGCATCAATGCCTGGTCATGCTTTTTAGGAATACCGGGATTTTTCAAAAACCATTCTACGGCACTAAAAAAATCTTTTACTTGCTTATTGTTTCTTTTAATGGCAAAATGCCCTGCAGTTATCGCCCTGTTTAATGCTTCGGGGCCAAAGGCATGCTCAACACCATCGGGTTGTATAAAATTATATTTACCCTTGGTTTTATACTCTTCATCCGCGTGTACAAACTCATATTCTTTTAAATGCTCAAACATCAACTCCCAGTTACATAAGGCTACTACATCGTTATCTGAATATATAAATTCGTCCCACTCCCCATACCATGCTAAAAAACGGTACAAAAACCCAAGCGGGCAATCACTTAACACGCTTCGTAATTCATCAATCAATTTTTGTCCGTCAGCAGGAAAGTCACTGGCCAATGCCAATGTAGCGTTTTCAAGAATATATATTGATTGAAGTTGATCTCCACCAAAATGAATAACCTTAATAGGAAGCTTACAGCCAGATTGACGAATGGAATAAATCAGATTTTCACACAGCTGTTCGCTTTTTTTATTGGCAACCAGGTATATCCTACGCTTTAGTGACATGTAAACATTTTTCTCAAAAATAAGTATATATCATATATATACAAGTACTATACAACAAAAAAGGCCACCCTTTAAAAGGATGGCCTTATGTAATTATTTTAATTACTTATGCTTCTACATCTTCAGTTTTTGAAGCCATCAGGCGGTCAAATTCTTCTTGAGAACCTACGCGGATGTTATCATAAGCGCGTAAACCGGTTCCAGAAGGTATTAAGTGACCTACAATAACGTTCTCTTTCAAACCTAACATTAAATCGCGTTTACCTGCAATGGCAGCTTCGTTCAGTACCTTGGTAGTTTCCTGGAACGATGCAGCCGAGATGAACGACTTAGTACCTAATGATGCACGGGTAATACCTTGCAGTATTGGGCTCGATGTTGCAGCAATGGCATCTCTAACTTCAACCAAACGGGCATCTTTACGTTTTAAGATTGAATTTTCATCTCTTAAACGACGCAGTGATACGATTTGACCTGGTTTCAATGTAGCACTGTCGCCGGGCTCGATAACCACTTTCTTATCAAAGATGTCATCATTCTCGATCATGAAATCCCAGCTGTCAACAGCTTCTTTCTCTAAGAAACGGGTATCTCCCGGATCTTCGATAGATACTTTTTGCATCATCTGGTGAACAATAACCTCAAAGTGCTTATCATTGATCTTCACACCTTGTAAACGATATACCTCTTGAATACCATTTACTAAGTATTCCTGTACTGCGGCTGGACCTTTAATTGCTAATATATCGGCTGGCGATATAGAACCGTCAGATAGTGGCATACCGGCTTTAACAAAGTCATTATCCTGTACCAGGATATGTTTAGACAACGGGACCAGGTATTTTTTCACTTGACCATCTCTCGATTCAATAGTGATCTCGCGATTACCACGTTTTACACCGCCTAAGGTTACCACGCCATCAATCTCAGTTACCACGGCCGGATTAGAAGGGTTACGGGCCTCAAATAATTCAGTTACACGTGGTAAACCTCCCGTAATATCCCGTGTTTTACCGGTTGAACGAGGAATTTTAGCAATTACCTGACCAGTTTGTATCTTATCGTCTTCTTCAATAGCGATGTGGGCACCTACCGGTATATTATAACCTTTAATAATATCTCCGCCTTTTTCAGCTATCTGTATAACCGGATTCTTAGTTTTATCACGGGTATCAATAATTACTTTCTCACGGTGACCGGTTTGCTCATCTGATTCTTCACGGAAGGTAATACCTTCTAATACGGCATCAAACTTGGCAGAACCTGCAAACTCAGAGATAATAACGGCATTGTATGGATCCCATGAACAAATACGATCGCCTTTAGTGATCTTACTGCCGTCTTTAATATACAGGTAAGAACCGTATGGGATGTTATTAGTTACAATAACCTTGTTACTGCCTTCTTCCACAATGCGGAATTCACCAGAACGGCCTAATACTACTTCAACAGAACCGTCTTCCGCAGTTTCGAAAGGTACGGTACGTACGTTTTCAAACTCGATGATACCATCGTAACGGGCATTAATTTGTGACTCTGCCGCGATGTTAGATGCGGTACCACCCACGTGGAATGTACGCAGGGTTAACTGTGTACCCGGCTCACCAATTGATTGTGCTGCAATTACACCCACAGCCTCACCCCTTTGCACGCGTTTACCGCTGGCTAAGTTACGTCCGTAGCATAATGCACAAACACCACGTTTGCTCTCGCAGGTTAATACCGAACGAATTTCGATACCTTCCAATGGTGAGTTTTCAATGTTTTTGGCAATATCTTCAGTAATATCATGTCCGGCGTTTACCAACAATTCGCTGGTTAACGGGTCAAATACATCATGCAGTGAGGTACGACCTAAAATACGATCATATAATGGCTCAACAACATCTTCGTTGTCTTTCAACGCAGTGGTGTAAATACCTCTTAACGTTCCGCAATCTGTTTCACCAACAATCATATCCTGGGCAACATCATGTAAACGACGAGTTAAGTAACCCGCATCAGCCGTTTTCAATGCCGTATCCGCCAAACCTTTACGGGCACCGTGGGTAGAGATAAAGTACTCTAATACCGACAGGCCTTCTTTAAAGTTCGATAAGATCGGGTTTTCGATGATCTCGCCACCTGAACCTGATTTCTGAGGTTTAGCCATTAAACCACGCATACCTGCAAGCTGACGGATCTGCTCTTTGGAACCACGTGCACCAGAATCCAACATCATATAAACTGAGTTGAAGCCCTGGTTATCGTTCGATAGGATCTCCATAACGTTTGCGGTTAAGCGGTTGTTAATACGGGTCCAAATATCAATAATTTGATTGTAACGCTCGTTGTTGGTAATGAAACCCATGTTATAGTTACTCATTACTTCTTCAACTTCGCGCGAAGCCTGTGCTATCAGGTCAACCTTTTGTGCCGGGATGTTAACATCCTGCAAGTTAAACGATAACCCACCCTGAAATGCCATACGGAAACCTAACTCCTTAATATCATCAAGGAACTGGGCCGCACGTGCCATACCAGTATTTTTAACTACTTCACCAATAATATCACGCAGTGATTTTTTGGTTAACAGTTCGTTGATATAACCTACTTCTTCGGGTACATGCTGATTAAACAACACACGACCGACCGTAGTATCAATCAGTTTATTTACAATAACGCCTTCGCGTTCTTTAACATTTGCTTTTACTTTAATAAAGGCATGCAGGTCAATTTTCTTTTCGTTGTAAGCGATAATCACCTCTTCGGCAGAATAGAAAGATAAACCTTGTCCTTTAACCACACGGCCTTCATCTGTTTTACGGCCTTTAGTAATATAATAAAGACCCAAAACCATATCCTGCGATGGTACAGTAATTGGCGTACCGTTGGCAGGATTCAAAATGTTGTGTGATGCTAACATCAATATCTGGGCTTCCAAAATTGCTGCGTTACCAAGAGGTACGTGCACAGCCATCTGGTCACCGTCAAAATCCGCGTTGAAAGCCGTACAGGTCAAAGGGTGCAATTGGATCGCTTTACCTTCAACTAATTTTGGCTGGAAAGCCTGGATACCCAACCTGTGCAGCGTTGGCGCACGGTTTAATAACACAGGGTGCCCTTTCAATACGTTTTCTAAAATGTCCCAAACTAATGGATCCTTACGATCAACTATCTTTTTGGCAGATTTTACTGTTTTAACCACACCACGCTCAATCATCTTGCGAATGATAAATGGTTTAAACAGCTCGGCAGCCATATCTTTAGGTAAACCGCATTCGTGTAATTTAAGGTTAGGACCGACAACAATTACCGAACGTGCTGAATAATCCACACGTTTACCTAATAAGTTTTGACGGAAACGACCTTGTTTACCTTTCAGGATATCCGAAAGAGATTTTAAGGCACGATTACCTTCGGTTTTTACCGCGTTAACTTTACGTGAATTATCAAATAACGAATCTACAGCTTCCTGTAACATGCGTTTTTCATTACGTAGAATCACTTCCGGTGCTTTGATTTCGATCAAACGTTTTAAACGGTTGTTACGGATAATTACACGACGGTAAAGGTCATTTAAATCGGAAGTAGCGAAACGACCACCTTCCAGTGGTACTAATGGACGTAATTCCGGTGGTATAACCGGAACGATCTTAACGATCATCCATTCCGGGTTGTTATCTATACGGTTTTTGGCATCGCGGAAAGCTTCAACCACCTGAAGGCGTTTTAAAGCTTCGTTTTTACGTTGTTGAGAAGTTTCGTTAGCAGCCTGGTGACGTAAATCGTATGATAACTGATCTAAATCTATACGTTTTAACAACTCTTCCAAAGCCTCTGCACCCATTTTAGCCAAAAATTTCTGAGGATCTTTGTCGTCCAGATACTGGTTCTCCTTTGGAAGGGTATCTAAAACATCCAGGTATTCTTCTTCTGTAAGAAAATCCATTTTGGAAATACCATCAGATTCTTTGATACCGGCTTGTATTACTACGTAACGTTCGTAGTAAATAATTAAATCTAATTTTTTGGTAGGTAAGCCCAATAAGTAGCCAATTTTGTTTGGCAACGAACGGAAATACCAAATATGTGCGACAGGAACAACCAGGTTGATGTGACCCATACGTTCACGACGTACTTTCTTTTCGGTTACTTCCACACCGCAACGGTCGCATACGATACCCTTGTAACGGATACGTTTGTATTTACCGCAATGGCATTCGTAATCTTTTACCGGACCAAAAATACGCTCACAAAACAAACCATCACGTTCGGGTTTGTAGGTACGGTAGTTAATGGTTTCCGGTTTTAAAACTTCGCCACTTGAACGCTCTAAAATAGACTCGGGAGAGGCTAAGCTGATGGTGATGGTAGTGAAATTACTTTTTATTTTATTATCTTTTTTATAAGACATATTTGTTTTTTAAATGATTTAGTGGAGATTAACCGTTAAACACAGCTCCTCTTCTTGCACGTAAAAGTTAACAAAGGATTGGATGATCAAACATCCAATCCCTCACTAATCAATATATTATTCTAATGTGATATCTAAACCTAAACCTCTTAACTCATGAACCAATACGTTGAATGATTCTGGTACAGATGGTGTAGGTAAGTTTTCACCTTTAACAATAGCTTCATAAGTTTTAGCACGGCCTATCACATCATCAGATTTCACAGTAAGGATCTCTTGTAATATGTTAGCTGCACCAAATGCCTCCAGTGCCCAAACCTCCATCTCACCAAAACGCTGACCACCAAACTGGGCTTTACCACCCAATGGTTGTTGTGTAATTAATGAGTATGGTCCTATTGAACGCGCGTGCATCTTATCGTCAACCATGTGACCAAGTTTCAACATGTAGATAATACCTACAGTGGTTGGTTGGTCAAAACGGTCGCCGGTTAAGCCGTTGTACAGGTAAGTACGTCCGGTTGGCGGCAAGTTTGCTTTCTCAATCCATCCTTCTACTTCCGCATAGGTTGCCCCATCAAAAATAGGAGTAGCGAATTTTACACCAAGTTCTTTACCTGCCCAACCCAAAACAGTTTCGTAAATCTGTCCTAAGTTCATACGCGAAGGTACACCCAGCGGGTTCAACACAATATCAACCGGTGTTCCGTCTTCCAGGAAAGGCATGTCTTCATCACGTACAATACGTGCAACAATACCTTTATTACCGTGACGACCGGCCATTTTATCACCCACTTTAAGCTTACGCTTTTTAGCGATGTAAACTTTAGCCATCTGAACAATACCCGATGGAAGCTCATCACCTACACTGATCGCAAATTTATCGCGACGGTAAGCGCCAAGTTCCTCGTTGATCTTGATGTTATAGTTATGCAGCAACAACTTAATCTGATCGTTTTTATCATCGTCAGTTGTCCACTTGGTTGGGTTAATGTTTTCGTAAGGTAACTCAGCCAATATTTTTTGGGTGAACTTAACACCTTTAGCTACCAGCAGCTCCTTGTAAACATTATGTACACCTTGCGATGTTTTACCGTTTACAATCTCGAATAACTTATCAACCAAACGAGTCTTCAGGTCTTTAACGGCCTTATCATGCTTGTTTTCCAGTTTTTCTAACTGTGCTTTTTCTTCGGCCTTAGTGGTCTTTTTAGCACGTGAGAACAACTTGGTATCGATAACCACACCGGCAATTGATGGTGGAGTTTTCAAAGAAGCATCTTTTACGTCACCAGCTTTGTCACCAAATATGGCACGTAATAATTTCTCTTCCGGTGAAGGGTCCGATTCACCTTTAGGGGTGATCTTACCAATCAGGATGTCGCCTTCTTTAACCTCGGCACCAACACGGATAATACCATCTTCGTCCAAATCTTTAGTAGCTTCTTCCGATACGTTAGGGATATCCGGTGTTAACTCTTCCTCACCACGTTTAGTATCACGAACTTCAAGTTCGAATTCTTCAACGTGTAAAGAGGTAAAGATATCCTGCGATACCACACGCTCCGAAATAACGATTGCATCCTCAAAGTTGTATCCTTGCCAAGGCATGAACGCAACCTTCATGTTACGACCTAAAGCTAACTCACCGTTCTGCGTTGCATAACCTTCGCAAAGCACTTGTCCTTTTTCAACTCTTTGGCCCTTAATTACAATAGGCTTCAGGTTCATGGTTGTACTCTGGTTAGTTTTCTGAAACTTAATCAGGCGGTAAGATTTGGTATCTTCATCAAATGATACTAAACGATCATCTTCTGTACGGTCATATCTAATCTTAATTTCGTTAGCGTCAACATACTCAACCACACCATTACCTTCTGCGTTAACCAGGGTACGGCTGTCTTTCGCTACACGGCCTTCCAAACCAGTACCTACAATTGGCGCCTCAGGGCGTAAAAGCGGCACGGCCTGGCGTTGCATGTTCGAACCCATCAACGCACGGTTAGCATCATCATGCTCCAAAAACGGAATCAATGAAGCTGCAATCGAAGTGATTTGGTTAGGCGCAATGTCCATGTAATCCAAACGCTCCGGCTCAATAATAGGGAAGTCACCCTCAAAACGAGCTTTCACACGCGGCGTAGCAAACACACCTTTATCGTCATACACGGCATTAGCCTGACCAATAGTTTTACCATCTTCGTCTTCTGCCGATAAGTAAATAACCGGCTCGTCCATTACCACGGTACCGTTATCCACACGTTTGTATGGAGTTTCGATAAAGCCTAAGCTATTGATTTTGGCGTGAACACAAAGCGAAGAGATCAAACCAATGTTCGGTCCTTCTGGTGTTTCAATGGTACACAAGCGACCGTAGTGGGTATAATGCACGTCACGTACCTCGAAACCGGCACGCTCACGAGATAAACCACCGGGGCCAAGCGCCGAAAGACGGCGTTTGTGTGTGATCTCGGCCAATGGATTAGTTTGATCCATGAACTGGGATAACTGGTTGGTACCAAAGAACGAGTTAATAACTGATGATAATGTACGCGCGTTGATCAGGTCGGTTGGTGTAAACACCTCATTATCCCTGATGTTCATACGCTCGCGGATGGTACGGGCCATACGGGCCAAACCAACACCGAATTGTGCGTACAACTGCTCACCCACCGTACGTACACGACGGTTAGACAAGTGGTCAATATCATCCACTTCAGCTTTAGAGTTGATCAGTTTGATCAGGTACTTAACGATGGCAATAATATCTTGCTTGGTTAAAACTTTAATCTCATCTGATGTATCCAGTTTCAGTTTACGGTTGATGCGGTAGCGGCCCACATCACCCAAATCATATCTTTTATCTGAGAAGAACAAACGGTCGATGATACCACGAGCAGTTTCCTCATCAGGTGGTTCGGCGTTACGCAATTGGCGATATATGTGCTCCACCGCTTCTTTCTCAGAATTTGAAGTATCTTTTTGTAGGGTATTGTATATAATGGTATAATCACCGCTGGTGGCCGCATCTTCCTTGTTCAGGATAACGGTTTTAACACCAGCATCAATGATCTGATCAATATTATCATCATCCAGTACCGTTTCGCGCTCCAGGATGATCTCATTACGGTCGATAGATACCACTTCACCGGTATCCTCGTCCACAAAATCTTCAACCCATTTTTTAAGCACTCTTGCAGCAAGCTTACGGCCAACAAATTTCTTGAGACCCGATTTGCTTACCTTTACTTCGTCGGCCAGTTCAAATAATTCCAGAATGTCTTTATCCGAATCGTAACCTATAGCACGAAGCAACGTGGTAACCGGGAATTTCTTTTTACGGTCAATGTAAGCATACATTACGTTATTAACGTCTGTAGCGAACTCAATCCATGATCCTTTAAAAGGAATAACACGGGCAGAGTATAATTTGGTACCGTTGGTGTGGCGGCTTTGGCCAAAGAACACACCAGGTGAACGGTGCAGCTGCGAAACGATTACACGCTCGGCACCGTTAATTACGAAAGTTCCTTTAGGTGTCATGTAAGGGATAGTACCTAAGTACACATCCTGAACAATGGTTTCAAAGTCTTCGTGCTCTTCATCGTTACATGAAAGGCGAAGCTTTGCTTTTAAAGGCACACTGTAAGTTAAACCACGATCAATACATTCTTGAATATCGTAACGTGGTGGATCAATAAAATAATCCTGAAACTCTAACACGAAAATGTTACGGGAATCGGAAATTGGAAAATTTTCGGCAAATACTTTATACAAGCCTTCTTTATGACGGTTGTCTGAAGTGGTTTCCAGCTGGAAAAATTCCTGAAAAGATTTCAACTGTACATCCAGAAAGTCAGGATAGTCTAAGACATGCCTGCTGGTTGCAAAGTTAACTCTTTGGTTATTTTTGTTTGCCAAGGGATTTATAATTTTAATATGAATTAAACTCTTACCGGTTTATTTAAAGTTGTTCCTGAACTTCAAACAAAAATGAAAACATTATAAACAACAATAGACCCCGACCAAATACAGGTCGGAGTCTTGTTGCAAAGGGCGTTATTGAGTTAAATTACTTAACTTCAACTACTGCTCCGGCTTCTTCTAAAGCTTTCTTTAAAGATTCAGCTTCTTCTTTAGTTACACCAGTTTTTACTTCTTTTGGTGCACCATCAACTAAGTCTTTAGCTTCTTTCAAGCCTAAACCAGTTAAGTCTTTCACCAATTTAACTACTGCTAATTTAGCACCACCAGCTTCTTTCAATATTACATCGAAAGCAGTTTGTTCTGCAGCAGCAGCAGGGGCATCGCCACCAGCAGCAGGTGCAGCAACAGCTACAGCTGCAGCAGCAGGCTCAATACCATACTCATCTTTCAGGATCTGAGCTAATTCGTTAACTTCTTTTACTGTTAAGTTTACCAACTGTTCAGCAAACGCTTTTAAATCTGCCATTTTATTTTAATTTTAGCTTTTAAATACTTTGTGTTTTATTCGAACCTTACAGGCGTTCGATTAACCTTCTCTTTCTTGTAATGTTTTTACCAGGCCTGCGATAGTAGTTCCGCCTGATTGCAGGGCAGAAAGTACATTTTTAGCAGGTGATTGCAATAATCCGATGATTTCGCCAACCAACTCTTCTTTCGATTTTAGCGTCATTAACGCATCGAGCTGATTGTCTCCAACAAATGCAGATGAGTAAACGTATGCTGCTTTCAGCACCGGTTTGTCACCTTGTCTTCTTAGTTCCTTGATCAGCTTAGCCGGAGCTTTTGCCGATTTAGAGAATAAAATAGTTGAAGTACCTTTCAGTACATCATACAGCGGTGAAAAATCACCTTCTGCAGCTTCTAAAGCTTTCTCGATTAAGCTGTTTTTAGCAACTTGCATTACGATGTCGCTTTCAAAGCACTTGCGGCGGATATTGTTTACTTTAGCAACAGTTAAATCAGCGGTATCAGTAATATAAAAATTACCATACTCATTAATTTGCTCGGTTAGAGCCGCAACCAATTCGTATTTTTCTTCTTTATTCATGATTAGATCCCCGCTACTGATTTAGTTTCAACCTGGATTCCTTGCGACATAGTTGAAGAGACGTGAATGCTCTTGAAGTATGTTCCTTTGGCTGCTGATGGTTTTAATTTAGAAATGATTTGTAATACTTCCAAAGCATTTTCATAAATCTTATCAGCAGGGAAAGATACTTTTCCTATTGAAGCGTGAATGATACCTGTTTTGTCAACCTTAAAATCGATCTTACCGGCTTTAACCTCAGTTACTGCTTTACCCACTTCTGGAGTTACAGTACCCGATTTAGGGTTAGGCATAAGGTTACGCGGGCCTAAAATACGACCCAAACGACCTACCTTAGCCATAACGCTCGGCATAGTGATAATAATGTCAACGTCAGTCCATCCGCTTTCTATTTTAGCGATGTAATCGTCCAAACCTACGTAATCTGCACCTGCGTCTTTAGCTTCTTGCTCCTTATCTGGAGTACAAAGCACCAAAACACGTACAGTTTTACCGGTTCCATGAGGTAAAGTTGCTATACCACGTACCATTTGATTGGCTTTACGCGGGTCAACACCTAAACGTACATCAATATCAACAGATGCATCAAACTTAGTAGTGGTAATGTCCTTTACTAAATTAGTCGCGTCTTGTAACGTGTACGTTTTGTTGGCCTCAATTTTGGAGAGTACTGCTTTTTGATTTTTTGTTAATCTAGCCACTGTCTTAAACTGATTTGTGTGTTAATTTTGTTGATTCCGAACTCCGAATTTTTAATTCGAAATTATTTATTCGTTATTCGAAATTTAATTAGTTCCAGGGTGCTGTACCGGAAACGGTGATACCCATGCTGCGAGCGGTACCAGCCACCATTTTCATGGCTGATTCTTCTGTAAACGCGTTTAAGTCAGGCATTTTATCTTTAGCAATACCAGCAACCTGTTCCCAACTTACGTTGGCAACTTTTTTACGGTTAGGCTCGGCCGAACCACCTTTTAAACCTGCAGCTTCCAGTAATTGGATGGCAACGGGAGGAGTTTTAATGATAAAATCAAATGACTTGTCGACATAAACAGTAATTACTACCGGCAACACTTTACCAGGTTTGTCCTGAGTACGTGCATTGAATTGCTTGCAAAATTCCATGATGTTCACACCTTTCGCACCTAACGCAGGCCCGATTGGAGGTGATGGATTTGCAGCGCCACCCTTAACTTGTAGTTTTACTAACGCACCGACTTCTTTTGCCATTTTTAATTTAATTTATTGTACTTAATGTTAGTAAGTTTTGGAAGCAAAGTAACATTTAAGAGCTGTATATATAAAAAATTCAGCCCGCAAAGATAAGAACTTTGCGGGCTGATCCTAATATAATTTTATTATTCTTTTTCTACTTGCATGTAGTTCAATTCAAGCGGCGTTCGGCGTCCGAATATCTTTACCATGACCTTCAATTTCTTCTTTTCCTCGTTCACTTCTTCAATCACACCGCTAAAGCCGTTGAACGGTCC
Organism: Mucilaginibacter terrae; assembly: GCF_042679325.1. GTDB lineage: Bacteria > Bacteroidota > Bacteroidia > Sphingobacteriales > Sphingobacteriaceae > Mucilaginibacter > Mucilaginibacter terrae. Next base: position 26,360 of record NZ_JBHTMJ010000015.1, on the reverse strand, counting down.
GTCCATAACTTTAACGTTTTCGCCTACATAATAAGGAACGTTTACGGTTTCGCCTTGAGCGGCCATTTCATCAACCTTACCTAAAATGCGGTTAACTTCTGATTGACGCAAAGGAATTGCATTACCGGCTTTATCACCCAGGAAACCAATTACGCTGTTGATACCTTTAATTACGTGTTCTAACTCGCCATCAAGCTGAGCTTCGATCATTACATATCCGGGGAAGTAATTACGCTCTTTGGCAATTTTTTTGCCGTCGCGCATTTGGTAATATTTTTCGGTAGGAATGAGTACTTGTGGTAAAAGGTGCGCTATTCCCAAGCGGCTAATTTCAGCATCAAGATATTGCTTTACCTTTTTTTCTTTACCACTAACGGCTCTTACCACATACCATTTTAACTGATCGCTCATGTATATAGTATAATTAGGTAAGTGAACTGTAGAACTGTCTGAGTACGAAGCCAATGATCTGATCCATACCAAATATAACCATAGCAATAATAAGGGCCGCAACTAATACCAGCACCGCACTGCTTTGCAATTCGCGCCAGGTTGGCCAGGTTACCTTTTCGGTTAATTCGATGTATGATTCTTTAATATATTCGGCTACTGCAGACATGTGTTTAAATTTCTTAAAGGCACGGGAACAAGGATTCGAACCCTGATCAAAGGTTTTGGAGACCTCTATTCTACCGTTGAACTATTCCCGTGTGTATTTAACATTTAAAACAAAGTACTTAGCATTGCGCTAAGTACTTTGTTTATAAAATTAACCTATCTTTTTTTCTGCTTTTATACAGATTTGCAGATGGTTATTATTTTAAGATTTCAGTTACCTGACCGGCACCTACTGTACGACCACCCTCACGGATAGCGAAACGTAAACCTTTTTCCATTGCAATAGCGTTGATTAAAGCTACTTGAATAGTAACGTTATCACCTGGCATAACCATTTCTACGCCTTCTGCTAATGAAATTTCACCGGTTACGTCAGTGGTACGGAAGTAAAACTGTGGGCGGTATTTGTTAAAGAACGGAGTGTGACGACCACCTTCTGCTTTTGACAATACGTAAACCTCAGCTTTAAAATCAGTGTGTGGAGTTACTGAACCTGGTTTGCAGATAACCATACCACGACGGATGGCTTCTTTTTCAATACCACGTAACAATAAACCTACGTTATCACCAGCTTCACCTCTATCAAGGATTTTACGGAACATCTCAACACCAGTAACAACTGATTTTAAGTTTTCTGCACCCATACCTAAGATATCAACTTGCTCACCAGAGTTGATGATACCACGCTCGATACGACCAGTAGCAACAGTACCACGACCAGTAATCGAGAATACATCCTCAACAGGCATCAAGAAAGGAAGATCAGTTAAACGTGGTGGAATTGGAATGTAGCTATCTACAGCATCCATTAATTCCATAATTTTTTCAACCCATTTTGGATCGTTGTTCAAACCACCCAAAGCAGAACCTTGGATAACAGGGATATCATCACCAGGGAAATCGTAGAATGATAATAATTCACGAACTTCCATTTCAACTAATTCCAACAATTCCGGGTCATCAACCATGTCAACTTTGTTCATGAACACAACTAATGAAGGCACACCTACCTGGCGGGCTAACAAAATGTGTTCACGAGTTTGTGGCATCGGGCCGTCTGTTGCTGCAACCACAATGATCGCACCATCCATTTGAGCCGCACCTGTAACCATGTTTTTCACATAATCCGCGTGACCTGGACAGTCAACGTGAGCATAGTGACGGTTAGCAGTTGAGTACTCAACGTGAGCGGTATTAATAGTAATACCACGTTCTTTTTCTTCAGGAGCCGAGTCAATTGAATCAAATGAACGAGCTTCTGAGAAACCTTTGTCAGCCAATACTTTCGTAATAGCTGCGGTAAGGGTTGTTTTACCGTGGTCAACGTGACCGATAGTACCGATGTTTAAGTGCGGCTTGCTGCGGTCAAACTTTTCTTTTGCCATGATTTATAAATATTTGTAGGTTAATTTACTTATTTAAATATAGTTAATGTTTTAATATGTTATTTAGTAATTAATAACCAACAACCTAAAAACCTTCTAACTACACTGAGCCAACGAAGGGATTTGAACCCTTGGCCTCTTCCTTACCAAGGAAGTGCTCTACCCCTGAGCTACGTCGGCTTAATCTTTTCCTGGTTATTGAGTTATTTTGTTATTAAGTTCGTAATTGTTGTTATACAACCTAAATACTCAATAACTTAATTACCTAACAACCACCCTGAGCGGAAGACGAGGTTCGAACTCGCGACCTATAGCTTGGAAGGCTATCGCTCTACCAACTGAGCTACTTCCGCATAAAAGATGACAGTTTTGAATTACCTGTTAGCAGTAACTGCAAACTGATAACTAAAAACTGCCAACTAAAATTGTGGGGGGAGAAGGATTCGAACCTTCGTAGCCGAAGCAACGGATTTACAGTCCGTCCCATTTGACCGCTCTGGTATCCCCCCATATTAGTGGATTTCGAATTTCAAAATCTACTGAGCCTCCTATCGGGATCGAACCAATGACCTACTGATTACAAGTCAGTTGCTCTACCAGCTGAGCTAAGGAGGCGTATTTTTTTAAACTTTCTTTATTCCTGCTGATTATCCCGATGTCTCGGGACTCTACCAGCTGAGCTAAGGAGGCGTATTTTTTTAAACTTTCTTTATTCCTGTTGATTATCCCGATGTCTCGGGACTGTACCAACTGAGCTAAGGAGGTTTATTTTTTTAATGTGTTAAAGAACCATTCCCCTTGTGTTAAATACCTTTCCAAAAGGGAATGCAAATGTACAAAAATTTACTCCCGTGCAAAATAATTCTAAAAAAAAAATCAGCAGGTCTTTTACCTGCTGATTTTGTTTATTCTATTGTGTTGATTATCAATAATCTTCCTCTTGCACACCAAGGGTATCCACTTTACGCGCTTGTTCGGTAATAGCGTTTTGTTTCTGCTTATGCTTTTGAATTTGTTTGCGTAAGCTTTCAATGGCCAGGTCGGTTCCTTCCTCAAAAGTTTTGCACTGGTGGCTTGCAAAAAGCTGGTTACCGGGTACAATCAATTTAATTTCGGTTATTTTGTTGGCTTCCTCGCCGGTGTTCTCTAACTTCAAATATACTTCGCCGCTAATAATATTGTCGCTGAATTGTTCCAGCTTGTCGGCCTTTTTCTGTATAAAGTCCACTAATTTTTGGTCTGCACTAAAGTGAATTGCTTGAACAGTAATTTTCATTTGTTCCTCCTGTGTTAATTAGCCTTTGGATGGGCTTGTTTATAAATAGATTTAAGTCGTTCAACGGAGTTGTGGGTGTACACTTGCGTGGCGCTCAAACTGGCGTGGCCTAAAAGGTCTTTAATGGCATTAAGGTTGGCCCCTTTGTTTAATAAACTGGTTGCAAATGTATGCCGAAGCACATGCGGACTTTTCTTATCCTGGGTTGATATATAGTTTAAATATTTCTGCACAATCAAATAAATCATCTTGGCATAAGCTTCGGATCCTTTACTTGTAACGATTAGTTTTAACGATTTGTTAGCAAAAATTTCACTTTTCTTTAACACCAGGTATTCCTGCAGTAAAAGCTTCAGCTCTTTATTAAGCGGAATTATGCGCTCTTTATTGCGCTTACCCAGTACTTTAACAGTACCTTCATAGGTATTAATATCGGCTTCGGTAATGCCCAAAAGCTCTGATAAACGCATACCCGTACCAAACAGCAGTTCTATAATAAGCTTATCGCGCCGGCCATTAAAATCTGGTGTGAAGATCTCATTGCTATCCAGCATGCGCGATAGCTTCTCCTCCTCTACCACAACCGGCAGCTGTTTGGATATTTTGGGAGTTTGTATGCGCGCGGTCGGCGTAGCCTTTATAATATCGCCTTGAAGTAAAAATTTGAAGTACTTGCGCAATGTAGCCACCTTACGGTTAATGGAACGGCTGGTAAGCTTCGCGTTCATGAGTTCCACCATCCAATTACGAATGTGGTGATGTGTGATTTCGGCCGGATGGGCTATTACTACTTCGGGATAATTAAGGAAAGTATAGAATTGAGCCAGATCAGACTCATAAGCAGTAACGGTATGCGGCGAATACCGCTTTTCGTATTTAATGTAAGCTATAAACTGCTCTAAAAACATAAAAACTATTTGCACAACGCCAAAAAGGCAAAGTACAAATAGTTTTAATATATCAATACAAGAACTGTATAATTATACAGTTTCTTCTTTATTCATGTTTTGAATATAGATGGCATGTTTGATTTCGTGGCGACGAGCAACAGACTTCTTTTCGTAAGCCTGGCGACTGCGTAGTTCGCGTAAAACACCTGTTTTTTCAAATTTCTTCTTGAAACGTTTCAGCGCTTTATCTAATGATTCGCCGTCTTTTACATTAATAATAATCATATCCTTCTAAATACCTCCTTTCAGGGAGAGCAAAGGTAAGACAAAAGATTTAATTTTTAATTTCTTTTTTCATTATTATGTATCAGGGATTTAAAGGGTTACTAAGACTGCTATTTTGCAGTGAGCTTAATTATTCAATATGCCGGATTCTTTTAATCTCTCCTTCCCGGGGAGGGTTTGGGAGGGGCTTCTTTAATACTCCGCCAGCACCACTACCTTGTCGGCAAATGGCGTGATCTTCTCTTTGCCATTTAAAAACCCAAGTCCTACTATAAAACTAAAGCCGGCAATTACGCCACCCATTTCTTTAATTAAATTACTGGTAGCAGTAACTGTACCGCCGGTAGCTAACAGATCATCGTGTATTAATATATGCTGACCGGGTTCAAAGGCATCGGTATGTATTTCTATAGTGGCTGATCCATATTCCAGATCGTACTCTTTCTGCTTAACCGTAAAAGGCAGTTTACCGGCTTTGCGCACCGGCACAAAGGGTACGCCTAACTTACCGGCCAGTTGCAGCCCGAACAAGAACCCACGGCTCTCCACTCCAGCTACGGCATCAATTTTCCATTCTTGCATCCTGGCCGCAAAAATATCAACAATGGCTTCGCACAAAATTGGATCTTTTAGTATAGGTGTTATATCTTTAAAGGTAATCCCCTGTTTAGGGAAATCGGGGATATCGCGAATGGCGCTCTTGATTCTCTGCTCAATCATGGGGGTAAAGATAATATTAATGTGCAGATGCGAGGATGTGCAGATGTGCAAATATTAAGGCATGGCATTCATTCTTAATTGGTACATCTACGCATTTGCACATCTGCACATCATTTCACATCTGCACATCAAAAAAATTTTATCTTTGACCCGCTATGAGTAAAAATACCGACGAACTGTTTAAAAATGTGATTGCCCATGCCAAAGAGTATGGCTTTGTGTTTCCATCCAGTGAGATATACGACGGACTGAGCGCCGTTTATGATTATGGCCAGCAAGGTGCCGAGTTAAAAAATAACATCAAAACCTACTGGTGGAAAAGTATGGTGCAGTTGAATGAGAACATTGTGGGTATTGACTCGGCCATATTTATGCACCCTAAAATTTGGGAAGCCAGCGGCCACGTAGGTGGTTTCAGCGACCCGATGATCGACAATAAAGATTCGAAAAAACGCTACCGTGCCGACCAGTTACTGGAAGATAAGATAGACCGTTACGATAAAGACGGCAAAACCGACAAGGCCGAGCAATTACAATTAGCCTTAGACAATGCCTTAAAGGCCGATGACCTGAACGCATTACGTGAACTGATTATAGAACATGAAATTGCCTGCCCGGTAAGCGGTACCCGTAATTGGACCGAAGTGCGTCAGTTTAACCTGATGTTTAGCACGCAAATGGGTGCCATTGCCGATGATGCCGACAAGGTGTACCTGCGCCCCGAAACCGCCCAGGGTATCTTTGTAAACTACCTCAACGTGCAAAAATCTGGCAGGATGAAAATTCCGTTTGGTATAGCGCAAATTGGTAAAGCTTTCCGTAACGAGGTAATTGCCCGTCAGTTTATTATACGCATGCGTGAGTTTGAGCAAATGGAGATGCAGTTTTTTGTTCGCCCCGGTACCGAAATGCAATGGTATGAGCACTGGAAACAAGCCCGTTTAAGATGGCACCTGACCCTGGGTACCGATGCCGCCAAATACCGCTATCATGACCATACCAAGCTGGCCCATTACGCCAATGCAGCAGTTGATATAGAATTTGAGTTCCCTTTTGGCTTTAAAGAAGTAGAAGGCATCCATAGCCGTACAGATTTTGATTTGAGCCAGCACCAGCAGTTCTCAGGTAAAAAAATGCAATACTTCGACCCGGAAGTTGATCCTGATACCAACAAGCCTTATGGTAACTATATTCCTTATGTCATAGAAACCTCTATAGGCCTCGACCGTATGTTTTTGCTTACGCTAATGAACGCTTATGAGGAGGAAGACCTAAGTACCGAAGATAAGCAAGATAGCCGTACCGTATTAAGGTTGCACCCCTGCCTGGCCCCTATTAAAGCAGCCATTTTTCCATTGACTAAGAAAGATGGCTTGCCCGAGAAAGCCCAGACTATTATGGATACCCTTAAATTGGACTTCAACCTGCAATACGAGGAGAAAGATGCTATAGGTAAGCGCTACCGCCGCCAGGATGCCATTGGTACACCTTTTTGTATTACGGTAGATCATCAAACACTGGAAGATAATACCGTAACCATCCGTCACCGCGATACCATGGCACAGGAACGTGTAGCCGCCGACCAGTTAGATAAGATCATTGGAGACCTGGTGAGCTGGAAGAATGTGCTGAAGTAAGCCCCACACCGCCCCTCCCTGGGAGGGAGATAAACACATAACAAAGCTTGAACTTTAATCACACTCAAAATTCAGGCTTTGCTTTTTTTAAGTCCCTCCCGGGGAAGATTTTGGAGGGGTTTCTTAAAACATTAATTTTACTTATTGCTTATGTAAATGTAATTTTAAAATATGCATACCAAGCAATACCCTTTTTACCTTCAAGCCACCATTGTATTATTTGGGCTAATATTAGTTGTTTACCTAATGAGCAGCCTGGCCGATATACTGGTACCGCTTGCCTTCGCGGCATTTATAGCGGTGTTATTAAATCGTTTATGCAATAGGCTTATCAGGGCTAAACTGCCTAAGGTTGCTGCCATTATCGTATCTATGTTAATAGCTACTATTGTGGTGGCTGGTATATTTTACTTCCTATCTTCGCAAATAGCCTCTTTTGGCGATACTATACCCACTCTGAAAGCAAAGTTCAGCCATATAGTAACCGACCTGCAAAACCTGATCAATACCAAATTCGGAGTGGATGTCAACCGTCAGGGAAAATTTATTAAAGACACCGTTAACAACAGCAAAGGATTGGTTGGGCAAACTATAAACACCGTATTGGGCACATTAAGTATCGTATTCCTAATTCCGGTTTACGTGTTTTTAATGCTGCTTTATAAGACATTGATCTTAAATTTCCTATTCGAAGTATTTTCTGAAGAGAACTCTTTACAGGTTGCCGAAATATTACAGGAAACCAAATCGGCAATACAAAGCTACATTGTAGGCTTACTAACCGAAACCCTAATTGTGGCCATACTTAATTCTACAGCCTTGTTAATTTTAGGCGTGCCCTACGCCATATTAATAGGTGTAATAGGTGCCCTGCTAAATATGCTGCCTTACATCGGCGGTTTAATAGCCATAGCATTGCCGGTTTTAATGGCAACTGTTACGCACGATGGTTACAGCACACAGTTAGGCGTTATTGCGGCATACATGTTTATCCAGTTTATAGATAATAACATATTGGTGCCACGCATTGTATCATCCAAAGTGCAAATCAATGCATTAATATCCATTATTGCTGTTTTATTGGGTAATGCGTTGTGGGGGTTATCGGGTATGTTTTTATCCATCCCGTTTATAGCCGTCCTTAAAATCGTTTTCGACCGTATAGAAGACCTGAAACCCTGGGGTAAATTATTGGGCGATACCGTACCTACTCGAAACATTGGGCATATATGGTTGCGCAAGCGAGAGCGGGCGGCCGAACAAGGATAGAGCCTCTCCCCCAACCCTCCTCGGGAGGGAGGGAGCCAAGAAATAAAGTCTTCAAACGATATATACTCAATATTTAATTAAGAATACTGAGTGTTAAATTCGATATTGGACATTCGAAGTTCATTATTCTATATTAATTGTAACGCAATCTTTCTTATAAATTTGCCCTCCTGAGGAGGATTTAGGAGGGGTTTCTAAACTTCAACACCACTGTTTTGCCCGATACACCTTCTAACAGGGGTTTAAAAATGGTTTGAGCGTTTTCGCGGGCTTTGTCTATAATTTTCATTTCACGGGCATTATCCAGCAAACGCTTTTCGGCCAGTTTATAAATATCCTCTATCATGGCCTGGGTAGTGCTGGGTAATATTACCCCACTTACATCATAAACTTTGGAGCGTTGATGGTCCAGTTTGGTATAGCAAATTTCGGGCTGAGGTAACAGTACCGTAACCGTATTGCCCGAACTATCGCCGGTGATATCCTGCTTACGCACCTGAGTAAGGTCTATACAGGCTGTTACCTCCCCTACTGCTACAAAAAGCACACGCTCATCGGGTAGTATGGTATGTACCTGTTTTTTTTCCAGCACATCTTTCATACTGTATTTTACCAGTTCAAGTTTACCCATACTCGTGATCTTTTCTACCATTACATCCTCGCTTACCTCAGTACGTACGGAGTTGAACTGGTGCTTCATATAAAAGAAAAGGAACACCAGAAAAGCCACGGTAACTAACGATATAACCAATGTTAAAGAAGCGCGCGAACGGAACATAATAATGATAATTGAGTTTGGTTTAAAAATACAAAAGAGCAGGTGTTATTTACCTGCTCTTTACGCTTATTAAATTGGCACTGTCATTTCGAAATATGGATTTAGTTGTAATATATAACAGGTTTTGTAATTACCCGGCTCAAAAAAACTTTCCGACTATCGAAATGACAGATTTAACTATTTTGATTACGCCTTTACGCCGTAAGTTACATTTAAGGTAAATGGTACGCTCAAGGCCTTAGAAATGATGCAATTCTTTTTGGCGTCTTCAGCAACGGCTTTAAATTGCTCTTCGGTTACACCTTCAATAGTGCCGGCTTTTAACTCTAAATGAATACCGGTAACGCTCAGGGCGGCCATATCCAGGTCTAAAATAGCCGCGGTGTCCAAATTACCTGGCACAAAACCTTGCTGGGTTAAGGCAGCACCTACAGCCATGGTAAAACAGCCTGCATGCGCGGCAGCCAGTAATTCTTCGGGATTGGTACCTACACCCGACTCAAAACGGGTTTTGAAAGAGTATTGCGTTTTGTTTAAGGTAGTGCTTTGCGTGGTTAATTCGCCGCTACCATCTTTTAAAGTTCCGTTCCAGTGTGCAGTTGCTGTACGTTTCATGTTTTTGGGGGTTGATTATTTAAGCTTATAAATGAATTGCTGATTGCTTAACGCCATTGGGCACGTTCATATTGTGCAGGCCAGCTAATGTTATGGCCCAACTGGGATGCCGCCCGTAAAGCAAAATGCGGATCGCGTAGCATCTCCCGGGCTAATAGCACCAAATCGGCCTGTCCGGTTACAATTATTTCGTTGGCTTGCGCTGGAGTGGTTATTAGTCCCACAGCTCCGGTTAATATACCGGTTTCTTTTTTTACTTGTTCGGCAAATGGCACCTGGTATCCCGGATTATTAGGGATTACCGCTTTGGGTACATTACCGCCCGATGAGCAGTCTATCAAATCTATACCTTTTTCTTTCAATATGGCAGACAGCCTAACCGAATCCTGTATGGTCCAGCCGCCTTGGGTCCAGTCGGTTGCCGATATGCGCACCAACAGCGGGTAGTATTTTGGCCACACTTCCTGCACGGTTTCGATAACTTCAATTAATAGTCTGATCCGGTTATCAAACGAGCCTCCATACTCATCGGTGCGTTGATTACTTAAAGGAGAATAAAACTGGTGTAGCAAATAACCGTGTGCCGCATGTATTTCGGCCACTTTAAAACCTGCTTCAATAGCACGCAAGGTGGCGGCTTTAAAATCGGCCTTTATATTTTCAATGCCAGCCTTATTTAATTCCACAGGTGCTTCTTCGCCATCGGCAAACGGCAAAGCGCTCGGCCCAACTGTTACCCAGCCATTACCATGGTGGGCCGGAAATTGTTTACCGCCCAGCCAGGGCTTATCATGACTGGCCTTGCGGCCCGCATGCGCTAACTGAATACCGGCTACGGCTCCTTGCTGTTCTATAAAAGTGGTAATCTGTTTTAACCTGGCTATGTGTTCATCTTTCCAAATACCCAGATCGGCATAAGTGATCCGGCCCTCGGGCGATACGGCCGCAGCTTCTGATAAAATTAAAGCAGCGCCACCCGTAGCAAAAGCGCCCAGGTGTACCAGGTGCCAATCGTTGGCAAAACCATCTTCACTGCTGTACTCGCACATGGGCGAAACGGTGATACGGTTCTTTAATTCAATACTTTTTATAATTAAGGGCGAAAATAAGTGGCTCATCATATTTCAAATGTATGAGCAATAACCGTGTTAACAAATATAGGTTTGGATATTGTGGCGATAGTGATAGTTTGATGATATCTTCCCGGGACATTTACACTTCTCTTACAATTTGAAAATATAGGTATGAGATTTTTTTTTAATTAATTAACAATAGTGCATTGTTGTAATGACAACACTTAAATAAACAAACCATTTTCCCGCCACAGTCCTGTCTCGTATGCTACGTTTTTATAACCCATTCAAATCACCTAAATACTTCTCTGCCTGTTCCATGAGTAACGCCTTTTCTTCCGGCTTCATTTTTTTTAAAGTCATATATGCCATCCCAATACGTGGGTTTTTCTTTAACTGATCGGCATTACGGTCAAAAAAGTTCCAGTACAGGCTGTTATACGGGCAAGCCCTATCCCCTACCTTTTTTTTATAATCGTAGTAACAGTGCTTACAGTAATCGCTCATTTTGTTAATGTAGGCGGCCGAAGCCACATAGGGCTTGGAACTAATAATGCCGCCATCGGCAAACTGGCTCATGCCTCGGGTATTGGTAATTTCTACCCATTGTATGGCATCAATATACACACCCAGGTACCAGGCATCCACCTCATCGGGGTTAATGCCGGCCAGCAGGGCAAAGTTACCTATCACCATCAGGCGCTGTATGTGATGCGCCCAGGCATGGTCGAGTGACTGGCCTATACACTTATTCAAACAGTTCATTTTGGTATTGCCACCCCAAAACCAATGCGGCATTTCGGTGGTATGGTTAAAAAAGTTTTTCTCCTCGTAACCCGGCATGTGCGCCCAGTATATTCCCCTCATAAATTCGCGCCAGCCAATCACCTGCCTAATGTAGCCTTCCACCTGCGCCAAAGTGATCGTCTCCTGGTTTTGCTCATAGTGGTTCAACACCTTGGTTATTACCTCCACCGGAGATAACATTTTCACATTCAGCACAAACGACAGGCGCGAATGAAACAAGCTGATATGGTTTTGCAGCATGGCATCTTCATAAGTACCAAAATGGGGAAGCAAGTGATGGCAAAAATAGTCTAAGGATTTCAGGGCTTCTTGCCTGGAAAGCGGCCATTCCAAATGCTTTTCGTCTATATTCCCGAAATACTTCACACCCATTTTGTCGATCATGCCTTTCAGTACCGATACATCATGATCAAAAGTTATGGCATCCTGCAAGGGCACTTTATTATCGTACTTTTTACGGTTATCGGCATCAAAGTTCCAGCGGTTGCCTGTAGGGTCCTCGCCGTTCATCAATATGTGCAGCTTGTTTCGCATATTACGGTAAAAGGTTTCCATTAGGAAGCGCTTTTTATCACCGAAAAAGTTTTGCACGTCGGAGCGGCCTGTTAAAAAGTGTTCAGTGTCGGCAAAACCGGTTTCTATGCTGAGGCTTAGGCAAATACTCTTCAGTTGTTCATCCAGCCGGTACTCATCGGGCAGTTGGTATTCAAACCGGTCAATCTCCTGTTGATCTATAAGGCGTTTTAAATTCTGTTCAAAATCCTGCTGATTATCCTTATCATTGAGTTTAACATAAATAACCTGGTGCCCTCTTTTTTCTAACTGGTGGGCAAAGTTTCGCATAGCGGCGAAAAAAGCCATTATTTTTTGCACGTGATGCATTACATACTGCTGCTCCTGCATTACCTCAAGTAAAATATAAGTAATGTCGGCATTGGTTTTTGTGTACCAGCTATGGTTACTGTTCAACTGATCGCCCAGAATTAAACGGAGGGTTTTGGCCATATAAATTAAACAAGGCTACGCGCATGCGGTTTTAAAATGCTACTGCTATAAACTCTAATTTTTTGATACTGCTCATTGCCTTATTATTTTAACCCTTGAAGCAAATAAATATCAGCATATTATTATAATGGTAAGCTATTACAATTTTTGAATACAACTAAGCAAATAAGGTGCTGAAATAAGGCAGCATCACAAATTTGGATATTGTTTGCTGGCATTGCAACTATTCAACTCCATCAACAATTTAACCATACACCAACTTTAAGCCACCTTCTCCCCTGTTAGCCACAGCTTTACATACTCGCCTTTAGGGTCAAGTTCGGCGGGGGTTTTAGGGTTAAAATAGCGGTTATCACGCGAATCGTTACCTACACCGGCTATGTAAGCCCAATTACCCCAGTTACTGGCCGGCGAGTAATCGATCAGTTTTTCTTCGAACCATTTGGCCCCACGTGTCCAGTCTACTTTAAGGTTTTTTACAAGGTAATAAGATAGTGCCTGCCTGCTCACATTATTAATAAAGCCGGTAGCATTCAGTTCGTGCATACTGGCATCTATAAAAGGTTCACCTGTAGTACCGGTTTTCCATTGGTCAAAAAGCTCATCCTGGTTATCGGCCAGTTCGGGTGCCGAATCTTTAAAACCTTCAGGATCAAAAAACTTACGGCTATACTTTTTAAACATGAAGCGGAAATAATCGCGCCATAACAATTCCAGCATCAATGGATGATTATTGCTTTCCTGATCATGGTTCATCACCTCCCAATACACCTGCCTGGGCGATACACAACCAAAAGATAGCCAGGGCGAAAGCCTCGACGATACGTTGTTACGGTTATTTTTACCATTATGAGATAAGCCATAACTAATTAAAAACTGCTCCAATTGTTGCCAGGCAGCAGTTTCGCCACCTTTAAACGTATTGGCGGCACGAGTATCGGGTATGGGCAGGCTTAATCCCAATTGTTGTAATGAAGGCAGCTCACCGGGATCGGCAATTAGGGGAGTTACAATATTTTCGGGTGTGGCAATACAAGGGCGCACATTGCTGTCGCGCTCCACCTTCTTTTTAAATGTATTAAAACTATCGGGTATATCTTTAATAGGAAAAGGCAGATCTTCTTTATGGTACAGGGTATGACCAATAAAGTGTTTTAAATTGAGCTTCATTTTCCATAAAGCCGACTCCACCTCTTCGGATATTGTCGTTTCTTCGATGGCTACTTCCCGGTGATGATAAACTTCGTTTACCTGGTACAGTTCGGCTAATTGAGGAATCATTTCTGCCGGATTACCATGAACAATCAGCAATTCTCCGCCTAATTTGCGGAGATTCTGACGCAAATCGGCAATGCTTTCCAGCAAAAACTGCGCGCGCACATTGCCTGTTTTTAAAATATGCTTTTCAGCATCCAATGAAAAATAATGAGGATCGAAGCAATATACAGGCAGTACTTTATCAGCTTTACGGGTAGCTTCAAACAATATTTCATTATCATGAATCCGCAAATCATTTCTAAACCAAACCAATATTGTTCTATCGCTCATTCTTTATAACTGATCCAAATTAATAAACAAAAATGTGAATTATTTATCTCTTCTACACTTGTCGCTGCAATATTTGACATCATCCCAACACTTTTCCCACTTTTTACGCCAGCTGAAGGGTCGCTTGCAAACTTCACATATTTTTTGCGGCAAGTTTTGTTTTAATATTCTTTTAGGCGCAGGCATAATTGGTTAAACAAACCTATGTTGTGCATGTTAATGCAGCTGTGGTAATTAATGTTCAAAAATATGAGTTTTAAAGATAAGAAAATTTTAATTGTTGGCGGCAGTTCGGGTATTGGCTTAGCGCTGGTTAAACAATTAGTAAATGATGGTGCCCACGTAATTAATATTTCCAGAACATCATCCAACGAATGGCCAGATGGAGTTGAGCATATTGAACTGGATGTATTAGGTGACGTTAGCAGTCTGGCTATAAAACTTCCAGAGAAACTGCATGGCCTGGTTTATGCAGCCGGAAGCATCAACCTCAAACCTTTTACCCGCCTTACAGCCGATGACTTTTTAAATGATTACCGTATTAATGTTTTGGGGGCCGTGGCTGTAATTCATCAAGCTTTAAAAGCTTTGCGGGCATCGGGTAGTGGGTCGGTAGTACTATTCAGTACGGTAGCCGCTAAAGTTGGCCTGAGCTTTCATGCCAGCGTGGCCGCTGCCAAAGGAGCTGTAAGCGGTTTAACCTTGGCATTAGCTGCCGAATTCGCCACACAACATATCCGGGTTAATGCCGTGGCGCCGTCGTTAACCGATACGCCACTGGCGGCCAGTTTGCTGGGCAGTGATGATAAACGCGAGGCCTCTAATAAACGTCATCCTATGGGCAGGTACGGTCAGCCGGATGATATTGCATCGGCCACTAAATTCCTTCTCTCTGATGAAAGCAGTTGGATAACCGGACAAATTATTTCGGTAGATGGGGGAATGTCGAGTTTGAAATAGATGGGATAGAGTCAAGAGTATAGAATCAAGAATACAGAATAGCAAGTCTGAATTTTTGAGTCCTGAACCTTTAAAATATAGAAAAAGAACAACATTGAATTAGTTCTTTTCAATCTGGATTTTTGACTCCTGACTCTGTACTCTTGAACTTTGTACTCTTGACTCTCAACACCAATTTCTTGCTTACGGTTGACATTTGATGTTCAAATTAACCGTAATTTTATCTCAAATATAAATGTAACACCATGGCTACTACCGAGAGTATTCAAAGCGCGTATATAGATTATGTATTGACCGAAGGGCACGAGCCCAAATCGGTTTATTTGTTTGCCAAGCATAACGAAATGACCGAGGAAGAGTTCTACCGTTTCTTTGGATCGTTTGAGGCTGTAGAGCAGAACATTTGGGCCGGGTTTGCTACCAGAACCATTACCGAAATTAAGGTACAGGATATTTGGGGACAGTATTCGGCGCGCGAAAGGGCTTTATCTTTCTTTTACAGCTTTTTTGAATTATTAAAAGGCAGCCGCAGCTTTGCTATTTACAGTTTGAAGAAACAGCCACGCAGTATGTCGTCTCCCCGTGTGTTACACCATATGCACACCATTTTTGAAAGCTTTGCCGAAGAAATTTTGCGCGATGGACTGGAAACCGGCGAGCTAACAGACCGTAAGTTTTTCTCCAATAAATACAAAGATGCTTTGTGGATGCAGTTGGGCTTTGTGCTTAAATTCTGGATCAACGATAATTCGGCCGGGTTTGAAAAAACCGACGAGGCTATTGAAAAGGGGGTTAATGTAACCTTCGACCTTTTTGAACGTTCCCCTATTGATAACCTGCTTGATTACGGTAAATTTTTAGCTAAAAACGGCGGTTTAAAACAGAAGATGGGTTTTTAGGTGAGTGGGGGAAGTTTATTATAACCTGCTTGTTTTTAATTTTCCTTATTTCAACATAAAAATTCGAAATTGAACATTCGAAATTCGAAATCAATCAAAGGCTACGCTGCAATTTTTGATATGGACGGCACTTTGGTTGATAATAACAAGTACCATTTTAAGGCCTGGAAAAATTTGTTTGAGAAATATAGCCGGCTGGAAGTGACACCTGAACTTTTTTATGAAAAACTGAGCGGCGTAGCCGGTATGCCTATTATGCGTGAGTTTTTCAGTGAGTTCAGCGAAGAGGAGATGCAGCAGATGTTTGAAGAAAAGAGCCGCAATTACCGGGAAGCGTTTGCACCCTTTGCAGCACCTATTAACGGCTTGGAACGCTTGCTTAATGAATTAAAAGACAGTGGCGTTAAAATGGCGGTGGCCACATCGGCAGCGGTTATTAATATTGATTATATGATGAGCCTGTTGCCTGTGAGGCAATACTTTGACGTTATTATTGATGGGCCCAGGGTGAGTAAACCTAAACCACATCCGCAAATATTTTTGAAAGCAGCATTTGATTTAGGCGTTAAACCGGAAGCTTGCGTAGTATTTGAAGACTCACTTTCGGGAGTAAAAGCAGCCAATGCTGCGGGTATGAAAGTGATTGGTATTACCACTACGCACACCGCACAGGAATTGCACCCGGTTGATTTGGTCATTCCTGATTATACGGAACTGACAGTACAAAAACTGGCTGCACTATTTACTAAAAATTAAACATGAGCGAAGATAAAGCGAGAGAGCAAAACAGTATTCCAACCAGTAAGGTGGAGCGGTCGGCCAGGTTTGTTAAAACCGGGTTTAAGGTAGGTGGCAATTACATTAAGCACTACTCTAAGAAGTTGTTTAACCCCGATATGGACCGCAGCAAACTGAATGAGGACAATGCCTCCGACATTTACGAATCGCTTAGCGAGTTGAAAGGAAGTGCCCTAAAGGTTGCCCAAATGTTAAGCATGGACAAAAATATTTTGCCTACCGCTTATGTAGATAAATTCTCGCAATCGCAATACAACGCCCCCCCGCTTTCAGGTCCGCTTATTGTGCAAACATTTCGTAAATACTTTGGCAAAACACCCGAACTCATCTACGATAAATTTAATGTGCGTTCTACCAACGCGGCATCAATAGGCCAGGTACACCAGGCCGAGCTTAACGGTCAAAAACTGGCGGTAAAGATCCAGTACCCGGGTGTGGGCGATTCTATTTCATCCGACCTGAAACTCATTAAACCCTTTGCATTCAGATTATTGGGCATGAGCGAAAAAGAACTGGATGTGTACATGCGCGAGGTGGAAGAACGCCTGGTTGAAGAAACCGACTATGAACTGGAAGTACGCCGGTCTATTGAGTTTTCTAACGCTTGCGCCTTGCTCAATAACGTAGTTTTTCCAACTTACTATCCCGAGCTATCCAGCAAACGCATCATCACTATGAGCTGGCTGGAGGGCATGCACCTCAAAGAGTTTTTACTGACCAATCCTTCGCAGGAGCTGCGCAACCAGTTAGGCCAGGCCCTGTGGGATTTTTATAATTTTCAACAACACGAACTGCGTGCCGTACATGCCGATCCGCACCCGGGTAACTTTTTAATATTGCCCAATGGCAAATTAGGCGTTATTGATTTTGGCTGCATTAAAGAAATGCCCGAAGATTTTTACTATCCATTCTTCTCGCTTACCTCCACCAACCTTTTAGATAATAAAGAGGAAACCATTAAAGCTTTCCGTAAGCTGGAAATGATATTGCCCAATGACAGTGCGCAGCAAATTGAGTTTTACTACCGCATGTATCACCAAATGATCAGCCTGTTTGCCAAGCCTTATATGAGCAGCACTTTCAACTTTGGCGAATCTGCTTTTTTTGACGAACTGTACGGCTTTGGCGAACAGATTGCTAAAATGCCGGAGTTTAAACAAGCCCGCGGGGTAAAGCATTTTATTTATGTGAACCGCACCAATTTTGGTTTGTATAATATACTACATGAATTAAAATCCGAGGTAAAAACGGATACTTATAAGCCACATGTGGTGTTGGAGTATTAGTGGAGTTATAGATTTCGGTTATATAATTATTGTATATATATTGTTGTGCATTTAATCAAGTCACAATAATGTTCATTAATAACTATTCCTTAGTTGCTGAATTAGAGCCGGAACTACTTGCCGGTGAAAAATTAATATGGACCGGAAAACCGGGAAAAGGATTATTATTCAGATCAGCTGACTGGCTGATCATACCATTTTCATTCATTTGGTTTGGTGGAGTGTTATCATTTCCAAATTTCAACATATTAGATAAAAATCATTTTTCCATTGATTTTTTTATGCTTCCGTTCTTGGTTGTTGGCTTTTATATGACCGTTGGTCGATTTATAGTTGATATAGTTCAGCGAGTAAATACCACTTATGGTGTAACCAATGATCGAATACTTATCCGATCTGGTGTGTTTAGCAAAACAACCAATTCTATTCATATCAAATCTCTGTATGACACCAGTATTAAGGAGGCAAATAATAAACGCGGCACTATCATTTTCGGCCCGTCAGAATTTGGTAGAATAGTGTTCAGGAGTACTTGGAATACGCCCGATAAACAAATTCCGGCATTTGAAATGATCGACGACGTAAGAACGGTTTATCAGTTAATTGAGTCACAGGTTATCTCAAGGTCAAAGTAAAAATGAATACTTATGTCGTATATGGCTTTAGAATATTTAATGTCGTAACATCCACTTATTTTAAGCTTATATTAACAAATACCTCAATTTTTAAAAACCCCGCGCCCTTTCCATTGTTGCTCTTGAGTATATGAAGGTACTGCTAACAGGCGCAAATGGTTATATTGGAGCAAGGCTTATTCCGGCCCTGCTGAAGCAAGGCCATGAGGTAGTTTGTTTAGTACGCGATAAAAAGCTTTTTGAAAAACAAAGCGTTTACGCCAGCCAGGTAACTACTATTGCCGGCGACCTGTTGCGCAGTCGCAGCATGGAACCTTTGCCAACCGATATTGACGCTGCTTATTATCTCGTTAATGCCTTGCCGCAAACATCAGGATTTGCAGGTTTAGAAGCACTTTCGGCAGAAAATTTTATTGAAGCAATTAATCAAACCCACTGCAAGCAAATTATATCTTTAAGTGAAATTGATGATCATTTAGGTCGGGCGGGTTTATCGCGACAACATGTAGAAGACGTTTTACGTAAGGCCAATGCGGCACTTACTATCTTAAAATCAACCATGATTATTGGTCCGGGCAGTATTGCACTCGAACTCATGGAAGGGCTTACTAAAAAATCGCCTATCATAATTGCCACCAACTGGTCTAAAGCGCAGGAGCAACCAATTTCTACCGACAATGTGGTAAAATACTTAGTTGGCTGCTTATTTAACGAGAATACCTTTAACAGCGAGTTCCACATTAGCGGCCCCGATGTGCTTACCTTTAAACAAATGCTGCTGATGTATGGCGAGGTATGCCGCCAGCGCAAAGTAAAAATAGTCACCGTTCCACAGGTGTCTTCAGCGTTATCATCTTACTGGCTAAATTATCTTACCCCAATCAGCTATTCACATGCTAAAACACTGGTCGAAAACCTGAAGTTCGACCTGGTTTCGCGCGATGATGCCATACAAAGCATCGTGCCTGTGCAGTTACAACCTTTAAAAGAAGCATTACTGCAAACTATGCCGGTAAATGGTATATAAAAACTAATTTTGTCACCGTTAGTTTATTGGTTAATGCAGCAAAATCATCACGTTTTAATTACAGGCGGTACAGGCTTAATTGGCAGGCCGTTAACACAAGCTTTACTGGCCAAAGGGTTTACGGTTAGTCACCTGAGCCGCAGTGCGGGGAAAAATGCGAAGGTAAAAACCTTTTTATGGAATGTAGCTAAGGGCGAGATAGACGCCGGTTGCATTAGCGGCGTTGATACCATTATTCACCTGGCCGGCGCAGGCATTGCCGATAAACGCTGGACCAAAAAACGTAAAAAGCTATTGATTGATAGCCGTACACAATCTATCAAATTAGTATATGATCTGCTCCGGCAACAGCCCAATCACCAGGTAAAAAACGTTATATCGGCATCGGCCACGGGCTATTACAGCAACCGGGGCGATGAATGGCTGAATGAATACAGTACACCGCTAAACGACTTTTTAGGCACCTGCTGCATAGAATGGGAAAAGGCGGTTGATGAAGGGCTGCAATTTAATCTCCGCATCACTAAATTCAGAACGGGTGTAATACTTACTACCAAAGGTGGGGCCTTGCCTCCACTCTCGTTACCCGTAAAATTTTATGTAGGAACTACCTTAGGTAATGGCAAACAATACATTCCGTGGATTCATATTGATGATGCGGTAGATATGTACATGCACGCTGTCGATGGCCAGTTACCCCCCGATGTTTACAACATGGTTGCCCCCAGCCCGGTTACCAATAAACAGCTTACACAAGCCGTAGCGCGCCAATTACACAAACCTTTATGGTTACCCAGCGTACCTGCCTTTGCCCTGAAATTAGTTTTGGGCGAAATGAGCCTGGTGGTTTTAGGCAGTACACGGGTATCGGCACAAAAAATACAGGATGCCGGGTACATTTTTAAATACGATAACATTACAGATGCCCTGAAAAACATATATGGCTAACAAAACATCTATCACCCTATTCTGGTTCCGCCGCGATTTGCGGCTGCATGACAACGCCGGTTTTTATCATGCCCTCAAAGGCCCTAACCCCGTACTGTGCCTCTTTATATTCGATCGGGATATACTCAACGGGTTAGAAGATAAAGACGATGCCCGGGTAACTTTCATTTACAACACCCTGCATAAGCTGAAAGATGAGTTAGAAAAGCATAACAGCAGTTTGCTGATTAAATATGACAAGCCTGAACAAGCCTGGAAAGAAATTTTAGCCGGCTATGAGGTGGCCGCCGTTTACACCAACCACGATTATGAACCTTACGCTAAAAAGCGTGACGGTGAAATTGGCAACATGCTGAAAAGTAAAGGAATCGAATTCAAGACCTTTAAAGACCAGATCATATTTGAGCGCGATGAGGTAGTGAAAGACGATGGTAAACCCTACACCGTTTTTACGCCCTATAAAAAGAAGTGGATGAAAAAAGTCAACGACTTTTACCTGAAGGCCTACCCTACTGAAAAGTATTTTAAAAACCTGTACAAAACCGATCCGCTAAAATGGATCGAACTAGGCGAAATGGGTTTTACCGAAAGTCAAATACAGTTCCCCGAAACAGAGTACGAGCATATTATTGACGATTATGCCGCGAACCGCAACTTCCCGGCTAAAAAAGGCACTTCACATATTGGGTTGCATTTGCGTTTTGGAACCATCAGCATTCGTGATGCGGCACGAAACTCATTCGAACGGGAACAAACCTGGCTGGGCGAATTGATATGGCGCGAGTTTTATATGATGTCGTTAGATCATTTTCCGGAAACCGAAAAACATGCTTACCGCCCTGCTTATGACCGTATAAAATGGCGCAACAACGAAAAGGAATTTGAAGCCTGGTGCCAAGGCAAAACTGGTCACCCCCTGGTTGATGCTGGCATGCGCGAACTCAACGCCACCGGTTTTATGCATAACCGGGTGCGTATGGTAACGGCCAGTTTGTTAATTAAGCACTTATTAATTGACTGGCGTTGGGGCGAGCGCTACTTTGCGCGCAAACTTTTAGATTATGAAGCATCTACCAACGTGGGCAGCTGGCAATGGGTGGCAGGTTCGGGTACCGATGTAATGCCCTACTTTCGCATTTTTAACCCGGAATCACAGTTAACGAAGTTCGATCCTAAATTAGAGTACGTAAAAAAATGGGTCCCGGAATATGGTACAGACCAATATCCAGAACCCATTATTGATAATAAAGCAGGTAAAGAACGTGCTTTAAAAGTGTATCGTGCAGCGGTAGCGAAGTAATTTTAGTTAGTTACCGTTAAAATATTAAGCTCAAAATGTAAAACACTATTTGCAGGTATGCTAACTAATCCAGTATTTTGATCGGTTTGAGCATTAGTGCCGTATCCCAACTTTGATGGTATAAATAATGATAACTTACCACCGGCAGTAACTTTCTGTAAGCCACCTACCCACCCTTGTATGGTACCCTCTAATATGAACGAAGCACCTGTTTCGGTATTGGCCTGATCAAAAATAGTTTGGTTTAAATAAGGCCCATTTAAATGGCGACCGGTATATTGAACGGTTATTGTAGAAGTAGGTTTTATAATATCTGTACCTGTGCCTTGCTGGGTAACTTTATAATATAACCCTTCATATTCTCCCGATGGAATCCTGGTATAACCCGCTAAATTATTTGCAGCTAAATATTTAGTAATTACCTGGTCATCATACAAATTTTGATTGTTAATTACATTAACATAATATTCTAAACTCTGGTTTCCCGTTAAGCGACCAGGACCGGTACCACTTCCACTTGGCCCGTAAGCCAAACGAGAAGGTATTATGAACTTAGCACGGGTACCTTTAAACTTAGCCAAGTTATGTAAGGCGATCATTAACCCTTTGGGGGTAGTGGTACCCACGTAGTTATAGCTGTGATTCAAGATGGTGTCAGATACCACATAATTGCCATCTAACGATTTTATACTGTAAACTAAGGATGCCGGAGTTTCGTAATTAAGCTCGTTACCGGCACCATAACCTTGCGATAAGATTTCATAATAAATACCGCTGGTATCTCCGTCGGTTACGTCACGCTTCATATTGGCAAGGTTGTTAGCCTTAATATAAGCGTCTATCTGTTGCTGGTCGTAGGTTTTAATATCTACGTCGTTCCCACTTTTACGACAGGAAACAATACCCATGGTTAACAGTAAAATAAGTGCAAAATAAATTTGTTTCATTTAAATTAGTTCGTTACATCAAAAACCTCTATCCTAAAATCTAAAATCGAGTTGGGTGATAAGCCCAAAACGGGTTGGGCATAAGGCCCGTAGCCATATCTTGAGGCAAAGATAAGCCTGATAATTCCACCCTTATTTACCTGAGGGATACCCAACTGCCACCCGCGGAATACATCGCCTAAAACAAAAGATGGAGGAATATCTCCTGTTTGAGCAAATGGCGTTGCCGAGCTTAAAGCCCTGCCGGTATAAGCCAACGTAACCCGGCTCGATAAGCTGTATAACGAACTTACGGTCCCCGGCTTTTCAATTATATAATATACATCAATAGTATCGGGCCGGCCGGCAACATTTTTTACTTTTTGCGCAGTTAAGTTATTATCGGCCAAATACTTTGTTATAATTTCATTATCAATAACGTTTTGGTCGGTATTAATTATAGCCGGATCTTCCACTTTATTACAAGCCGTAAAAAGCAGTACACACCAACATAATAATAATAACCTGTTCATCACCCTATTAGTAATTGGCAAATTTACCTTTTTAAAGAATAAAAAAGGCAGGTTAACATTTTTTAACATCTATTACTGCTTAAAGTGAAGCTTGATTTAAGTAAAACATACATATTTTACCTTAAACGTATTATTCGGGCTTATAATCTACTGTAAGCTGATTAATTTTTTTGAGCGCGCCGGTCAGTAGTAATTTCTCCTTATCACTTATATGCTCGTTAAGGTAAGCATTAAACTGTTTTACAATTACCCTGGCCATACGCCGTTTTTCCTTACCCAATTCGGTTAAGTATATTTTCACCGATCGTTTATCGCCCTCATTACTTTGCCGGTAAATGAGGTCCATTTTTTCGAGCTGGCTTAACATGCGCGATAAGCTCGTAGATTTCAGCCCCAGCAGGGCAGCCACCTGCGAAACTGTGGTCCCATCAGTTTCGTCGATATTGATGAGCACATACCCAATGGATTGCGTGATACCAAAATTAGCCACCAGCTGGTTATAACGGTTAGCCATATTCTGCCAAACTATCTTTAACAGGTAATCTATAGTTTCGTGTTGGTGGTGTTTATTTTTCACATTGCTATGCATGCCTATCAAAGGTAGTTAAAATTAAAAGTTGATAGTAATAAATGTATAATGGCATTTCTAACCACTCATTTACCAACCTGCCTTCGTATCATCCCCTCTCGGATCGGCACCGCCTATGTAATATCCCTGGGGAGTTCTTATTATAGCATCAACCCTACCTATAGCCCCTTTTGAAATAATCTTGTACCCTTTCGCCTGTAATTTATTAATAGTAGCGGTGCTAAACGTACTATTATCCTCTATATAAACCTCATCGGGCAGCCACTGATGATGGAAACGTTTAGAGGTTACTGCCTGTTGTGCATCCTGCCCAAACTCTATTACATTTAATATAGTTTGAAATACCGAGGTTATAATAGTGGAACCGCCCGGCGTACCTACCACCATAAACAGCTTGCCATCTTTTTCGAGGATACTGGGCGTCATAGAAGAAAGCATCCGTTTACCCGGTTGTATGCTGTTGGCCTTACCGCCAACTAATCCGTACATGTTGGGTACGCCCGGTTTCGAGCTAAAATCGTCCATTTCATTGTTGAGCAAGAAGCCGGCACCTTTCACAAATATTTTAGCGCCAAACGATCCATTTAAGGTAGTAGTGATGGATACCGCGTTCCCCTGCGCATCAACAATAGAAAAATGCGTGGTTTGGTCGCTTTCGTAACCTACAAAATTGCCGGGGTTTATACTGCTGCTGGGCGTGGCGGCATTCCAGTTAAAGCTTTTCATACGCCCGGTAATGTATGCCGGTTTAAGCAGACTATCTACCGGTACTTTAAAAAAGTCAGGGTCTCCCAGGTACTTGGAACGATCAGCATACACCCTGCGCTCCGCCTCCGTAATTAACTGCACCGTTGAATCCTGGTTATGGCCCCAGCGGCTTAACGGGTAACTTTCCACGTTTTTAAGCAACTGCAGCAAGGCTATACCTCCGCTTGACGGCGGCGGCATAGTAATAACCTTATACTGCTTATATTTACCGGTAACCGCCTTACGCCATACCGAGTGATAATTGTTGAGGTCAGCCTGGGTGATCATCCCCTTGCCTCGCTTCATTTCGGATACAATATAATTAGCAATCATACCTGAGTAAAACCCGGCACGGCCTTTATCACGTATCAGGGTAAGCGTTTTGGCCATATCTTGCTGTATCAGTATATCACCCGCCTTCCAAGCAGCGGGTTTGGCAAAGTAATTTTTACCACCCGCGTTCAGGGTATCAAACTTAGCCATATTGCGGTTCAGGTCGTTAGCCAGGCGTTCGGTTACCTTAAATCCATTGCGGGCCAGGTTAATGGCCGGTTGCAACACATCGGCCCATTTCAGTTTACCGTATTTTTGATGCGCCTGTACCATACCATCAACCGAACCAGGCACACCGGCGGCCTGGTGGGTGTATAAACTTTTATCGGTTATAACATTTCCGCCGGCATCTAAATACATATTGGCGCTAGCTGCGGCTGGTGCTTTTTCCCTGTAATCCAATGTATTAGTTAAGCCGCCCGCCGTGCGGTACACCATAAAGCCACCACCGCCAATGTTACCCGCCTGCGGTAGGGTAACCGCCAAAGCAAACTGCACGGCAACCGCGGCATCAACGGCGTTACCGCCTTTTTTTAAGATAAACAAACCTGCTTGTGCCGCATCGGGGTAAGCACATACCACCATGCCTTTTGAATATTTTTGGTGTGTGTTTTGTGCAAACGAGTTATTGGTAACTGCTACCAACGCAGCAACCGGTATAAGCATTTTAAGTAAGATATGGTTCATGGATATAGCGGTAATAATTTACTAAAATAGTTTAAAGCGGTTAAACTACAGAGATTTACCACAGTCAAAGCCTAAAATTTATCAATTGATAATCAGTTGTATAAAGTGTTCGACCTTTATTTTTAACCTTAACAACGGCATAAAATGTTAAAACTGCCGTTATTTACAAAAAAACTACATGATGAAAAAAACAGCTCTACTCCTCGTTACAACCGTATTTTTAATGCTGTTTCAGCAAAAAGCTAACGCACAATTATATAAATCTGCTCTCGGTTTAAAGTTTGGCGGATACGAAAACGGCATCTCAGGTAAGTACTTTTTAAACGAAAGTGCAGCCCTTGAAGGCGTATTGGGCATCCGCAACCATGGCCTGGTGCTAACCGGTTTGTACGAACTGCATCAAACCGCCTTTAACGTACCCGAACTAAAGTTTTATTACGGCGCAGGTGCTCACTTAGGTGCGGTTGGAAAAGGCAATTACAGACGTTATGGCGGTGATGATGAGTTTTATAACAGCGGCAGCATCCTGTTAGGTGCCGATGGCGTGGTAGGGTTAGAGTACCTCATACCCGAAAGCCCGATAGCTATTAGCCTCGACCTTAACCCCCGTTTGGAACTTGCCCGCGGACCATTTTTCGACCTTGCACCTGGCCTGGGTTTAAAATACATTTTTAAATAAGGATCTGATATTTTAATAGCATAAACCCGCTTTTACCAAAAAAGGGATCAGTCCGAAAAGTTGGGGGAACGAAAGCTTAGGCATAGATTTTAGTAAGTCTAAAAAGG
>NZ_JBHTMJ010000014.1:0-107253 GCF_042679325.1 Mucilaginibacter terrae | reverse complement strand
GGTGGTATACCGAGCTCTGATACAAAAAACTTAATTTTGTAAACTGTCTAACTTTTTGGGGTCACACCACAAAAAAGACGGCCTTTGATGCTTATGTAGTTTTCATCGTGTCAAAACATCCGGTCTGCTACATCAATTCACACTAAGAACTAAGAACTAAGAACTAAGAACTAAGAACTAAGAACTAAAAGCTATCCCCGGCCTAAAAGTTCATCCAGCTTATTGCGCTCAGTTTGCAATTCGCGGGCCAGTTTCTTTTCTTTGTCGTTGGCTTTTACTTTGTAGGCTTTATACTCCTCGTCCAGTTCCTCGTACAGTTTAATACGATATTTGGCCTCGCGGCGCGCACTACCCGATTGCATAATTACAATAGCGGCTACGGCTCCAAACACAATAACCATTCCCCACATAATAGTATTATACATGGCTTTAGTTACTGGTATTCCTAAAAAGCTTATCGCATCTACCTTAGAGGTCAATTCATTTAAACGTTGCTCCTTAATGGTCGCGTCCGACTGTAAACCCTGCACAGTTTTCACTTGTGCTGAAAGCTTAACTTGTAATTCTTTGGTTTTCTTTCTCTCGGTACGCAAGGTATCGGTTACATTTTTGTAAAATGCAGCCAACTGAGGTTTCTGATAGTTGTAAAATTTTCCAGAAAGGTACTGGTACTGGCCGTTCAGGCTTTTATCGGTATTGATGGGGGCTGCAACTCCCGGTTGTGCGCCATACGCAGGGGCCGCTGGTTTAGCCCATGGCTTATAAGCAGTAGGTTTACTTTTTTTTACGCTGTCTTGTGCAAAGGTGGTTTGCACGCTTACAGTAATTAAAAATAGCATTGCCACAATGCTGGTTATATACCGGTTATTCATAAGCTCAAAATCAGTTTTCAGTTATAGTAAAAAAAAGTTGGCAAGTTTTAATTGCTTAAACTCCTGATCTTCAGGAACAAAAAGCATAGTTGTTTAGTTGAAGCCCCAATAACGAATATAGGATAACATCGTGTAAATTACCAAACCATATTTATATTAGCCGCATGAACATTGGAATTATAGGTTTGGGTGATATGGGTAAGGTGTATGCCAAAGCATTTGCCAAGGCCGGATATGCTGTTTACGGTTGCGATCTGCCTCAAAACCGCGAAGCACTGGAGAATGAATTGTATCCATCGGGCATTCAATTAATGGATAATGGTAAGCAGGTAGCCCGCATTAGCGATCTGTTAATCTATTCTGTAGAAGCCGACCGCATGGAGCAAGTGGTAGCCGAAAGCTGCGGATCGGCAAAGTACGGGGCTATTATTGCCGGACAAACCTCGGTTAAGCACCCCGAAATTGCTGTATTCGATAAATATCTGCCAGCCGATGCTCAAATAGTGACCTTTCACGCTATGCATGGCGGTGGTTTCGAGCCGGTAGGACAGAAACTGATCCTGATACGTTACCGGGCCGATGACGCCGCTTACCAACGCATGCTGGATCTGTTTATCGCCATTGGGTCAGATATTGTGGAGCTGGCCGATTACCACGAGCACGACCAGATAGTAGCTGATACACAGGCTGTTACCCATGTAGGTTTCGAGAGTATGGGTACCGCCTGGGCTGCTGCGGGATTTTTTCCCTGGGAAAATGCATCTTATTTGGGAGGAATAGATAACGTGAAGATACTGATTACACTGCGTATATTCAGTTACAAAGCACACGTGTATGCCGGGTTAGCTATTTTAAATCCCTATGCCCGTGAGCAGGTAAAACGTTATGCGCAATCCGAATCGGAACTTTTCAAACTCATGATTCAGGAGGAGGAAAAAGCCTTTCGGGAACGCTTGTACAAAGCCCGCGATTTTGTTTTTCACGAAAGCCGTACCCCCATAATGCTGAATGATACCGTAATGGAAGAATTTGCTTTTCATGGTAATCAATCCGAACGCCGGCCAAACTCTCACCTAAGTATATTGAGCATGGTTGATGCCTGGCACCATTTAAGCGTAAATCCGTACGATAACCTGATAGGGCAAACCCCGCCGTTCCGCTTGCGTTTAGGCATTGCCGAATATTTGTTTAAGAACGAAGACCTGCTGGAAGAATCCATCCAAACGGCTTTATACGATAAATCCATTAGGGGCGATGACCTGGAATTTCATTCGGCCGTGCGCGAATGGTCGTCTATTATCAATTATGGTGATATGGAAGGCTACAAAAAGCACTTTAGCCAGGTTCAGGCTTTTTTCGGTGATAGATTAGCCGAGGGGCAAAAACAAAGCGGGGATATGATCAGACGATTGATGAGGGGATGATCAGCTTTTCTTCATCTTGATAAGATAACCTCTTTACCCGAAAACTCCGGAAATTTATCTGCTTCAAGATAGGGCATCGAAATTTCTATTTGAGAGCTTGGGAATGTTTTACCTAATTGCTTTTCGGCATCATCAATAGCATATTCGGTTCCGTTAATTTCAAACATAAAACCATACTTGGATTTCCGTAGTTCTTTGAAAGATACTTTAGATTTATTAGCGTTAAAGGCTATAGGGACTGAATATTGTACTCTAACTAATTTATCATCCTGCATTCCGGGCAGCCAAACTTTTGACATAGATATAGCTTTTACCGCCTCCGATTCGCAACCTGCACCAATACAATTAAGAGGAGTAATGTTACTTAAGTGTCCGGTGGTATCCACAACAAAACTGACTACAACCCGGCCACTAATACCTATTAATTGTGCCAATTCTGGATACTTCAAGTTGCTGAGGATCATTTTATTAAATGCGTTAATGCCACCCGGATAAGATGGAATCTTTTGTATGGCTAAAGGTTCTTGGTTTTCAGTTGTTTTTTTAACCTCACTCTTATTCTCTTGTGTTTGAGCGTAAGCAATTGAACCGGCTAAAAAAGCAGCAATAAAAGCAAAAAATAATCGCATGTCAATATGATTTAGTCTTCAAAGATATATAGTGAAATTTAAAGCCCCAAATCAACATCGGTTCTATCTGATTATCAATTGCAAAAACTTTGAAAAATAATTTCGTAACTATTTGACACCTAATTAAAAATTCCTATCTTTGCCCTCCCTTAAACCGGGAAAATGCCTTGAACGAAGCCCTACTGCTTCGATGGGCAAAACAAAATTAATTAAGAAAATGTCAGGAATTATTGGTAAAAAAGTAGGAATGACCAGCATTTTCGATGAAGCAGGGAAGAATATTCCTTGTACAGTAATCGAAGCTGGCCCTTGCGTGGTAACCCACGTTAAATCTGTTGATACAGACGGATATGCAGCTGTTCAGCTGGCATATGATGAGAAGAAAGAGAAAAATACCTCTGCTCCTTTAAAAGGCCATTTCCAGAAAGCCGGTACTACGCCAAAGCGTAAACTGGTAGAATTCAAAGGTTTTGAAGATGAAAAAAATCTGGGTGATACGATCACTGTAGATATTTTCGCAGCCGGCGATTATGTGGATGTGGTTGGTACCTCTAAGGGTAAAGGTTTTCAGGGTGTGGTAAAGCGTCACGGCTTTGCGGGTGTGGGTATGCAAACTCACGGTCAGCATAACCGTTTACGTGCGCCGGGTTCACTGGGTGCTTCATCATGGCCATCACGCGTATTTAAAGGTATGCGCATGGCGGGTCAAACTGGTAACGTACGTGTAAAGGTTCAAAACCTTGAGGTAGTGAAGGTATTTGCAGAGCAAAACCTTATTGTTGTTAAAGGTTCCATCCCTGGAGCTAAGGGTTCATTTGTAATTGTGGATAAATAAGATGGAAATCAACGTAATAAATGTATCAGGACAAGAAACAGGTGCCAAGGTGCAACTGTCTGATACGGTTTTCGCAATCGAACCTAACGATCACGCTATCTATCTTGATGTTAAACAGTATTTAGCTAACCAACGTCAGGGTACACATAAATCGAAACAACGTAACGAAATTTCCGGTTCAACCCGTAAATTACATAAACAAAAAGGTACAGGTGGCGCCCGTGCGGGTAGTATCAAATCACCTTTGTTTAACGGTGGTGGCCGTGTATTCGGTCCGCAACCACGCGATTATGGTTTTAAGCTGAACAAAAAGCTTAAACAATTAGCACGTAAATCGGCCCTTAGCTATAAAGCTCAAGACAACAGTATAGTAGTATTAGAAGATTTCACTTTTGAATCTGTAAAAACTAAAAGCTTCATTAAACTGGTTGCTGATTTAAAGCTCACCAACGAAAAAACTTTATTGGTGCTGCCAGCTGCTAACAACAATATTTATTTATCAAGCAGAAACCTGAAAAAAGCTAAGGTTATCACTGCCGATCAGTTAAGCACTTATGATGTGTTAAACGCCGGTAAGTTGTTATTAACTACAGGTTCTGTTAAAACTCTGGAGGAAGCGTTCGCTAAGTAATTATGGAAATTTTAAAAAAACCTCTACTTACTGAAAAAATTTCTCTGCTTACAGAGAAATTGAACCGTTATGCTTTTAAGGTTGATCCAAGAGCTAACAAAATTCAGATCAAGGCAGCAGTTGAAGCAATGTATGGTGTTACTGTTACTGCAGTAAACACTATGAAATATGCCGGAAAATTGAAAAGTCGTTCTACTAAAGCTGGTGTTGTGTCTGGAAGGGCCGCCACTTTCAAAAAAGCGATCATCACTTTGAAGGATGGTGAAACAATTGATTTTTATAGCACAATATAGAGATGGCAGTTAAAAGATTTAAACCGGTAACTCCGGGTACCCGTTTTAGGGTAGGTGCTGATAACTCTGATATTACCACTAATGTTCCTGAAAAATCATTAGTAGTATCTCATAAAAGATCAGGTGGCCGTAACAACACCGGTAAAATGACCATGCGTTATTTAGGTGGTGGTCACAAACAATCATACCGTTTAATTGACTTTAAACGCGATAAGTTCGATATACCTGCAACGGTAGCAACCATTGAGTATGATCCAAACCGTTCTGCTCGTATCGCCCTTTTACATTTTGTAGATGGCGAGAAAAGATATATGATAGCTCCAGAAGGCCTGACCGTTGGTCAAACCGTTCTTTCGGGTGCCGGCTCACCTCCAGAGGTGGGTAACACATTGCCTTTAAAGAATATCCCTTTGGGTTCTATCATCCATAACATCGAACTTAACCCAGGTCAGGGCGGTACAATTGCCCGTTCTGCAGGTACATACGCACAGCTTTCGGCACGTGATGGCAAATATGCCATCATTAAATTGCCCTCAAGTGAAACCCGTATGATCCTGTCAACCTGTTTAGCAACCATAGGTACCGTTTCAAATGCCGAAAAAGCTAATGAAGTATTAGGTAAGGCTGGTCGTAAACGTTGGTTAGGCCGTCGTCCGAGAGTACGTGGTGTAGCTATGAACCCTGTGGATCACCCTATGGGTGGTGGTGAAGGCCGTTCATCAGGTGGTCATCCACGCTCACGTAAAGGTTTATTAGCTAAAGGCTATAAAACCCGCGACAAAAAGAAAACATCTGATCGTTATATCATAGAAAGAAGGAAGAAATAATGGCACGTTCGATTAAAAAAGGACCTTATATTGATCACAACTTAGACCGTAAGGTTATGGTTTTGAATGAATCAAGTAAGAAATCGGTTGTAAAAACATGGTCAAGACGTTCCATGATCTCTCCAGATTTCGTTGGTCATACATTTGCAGTACACAACGGTAACAAGTTTATCCCTGTGTACGTAACAGAAAACATGGTTGGTCATAAGCTGGGCGAGTTTGCCCCAACCCGTACATTCCGTGGTCACGCAGAAAAGAAAAAATAAGGCAATGGAAGCAACAACAAAAATGAAAAAGTCTGTCTTAATCAGACAGCGCAAAGAGCAAGAGAAAGCTCAGCAGGGAGGAGCTTCGGTTGCCAAATTACAGAACTGCCCCACTTCACCGCGTAAAATGCGCTTAGTGGTAGATCTTATTCGCGGCGAGCACGTAGTGAAAGCACTTAGTATATTAAAGTTTACTAATAAAGAAGCTGCTATCCGTGTTGAAAAATTATTGCTGTCTGCCATTAAAAATTGGGAAGCCAAAAATGAAGGCAAGAGCATTGATAATAGCGCATTATATGTAAAAGAAGTTTCAGTGGGTGGTGGCCGTCAGTTAAAAAGACTGCGTCCGGCTCCTCAGGGCCGCGGATACCGTATCCGTAAACGCTCTAACCACGTTACTTTAATTGTGGATAGTAAAACCGAAATCAACTAATTAACAATGGGACAAAAAGCACATCCAATAGGTAACCGTTTAGGAATCATCCGTGGTTGGGATTCTAACTGGTTCGGTGGCAACAACTACTCCGATAAATTAGTTGAGGACGAAAAAATCCGTAAATATCTTTCTGTACGTATTGCTAAAGGCGGCGTATCAAAAGTTGTAATTGAGCGTACTTTAAAGCGCATCACTGTAACTATTCACACTGCCCGTCCGGGTATCGTTATCGGTAAAGGCGGTCAGGAAGTAGATAAGATCAAAGAAGAGTTAAAGAAACTGACCAAGAAAGACGTACAGATCAACATTTTCGAGATCAAACGTCCTGAACTTGATGCTCAGTTAGTAGCCGAAGGTATTGCTAAGCAACTGGAAGCTCGTATCTCTTTCCGTCGTGCGATGAAAACCACTATAGCTTCAACCATGCGTATGGGTGCTGAAGGTATTAAGGTGATGACATCAGGCCGTTTAGGTGGCGCTGAAATGGCACGTACCGAGCAATATAAAGAAGGAAGAATTCCTTTGCATACTTTTCGTGCCGATATTGATTATGCACTGGCCGAAGCCTTAACTACTTATGGTAAAATAGGTGTTAAAGTATGGATTTGCAAAGGTGAGGTTTACGGTAAACGTGACCTGAGCCCTAACATTGGCTCAACCAGCAGCGCAAGCGGCAGAGGTGGACGCCCAGAAGGTGCAGCAGCGTATGGTGATAACCAACGTGGTGGCGGCGACCGCAGAAATAGCGGTGGCGGCGGTGATCGCAGAGGCGGAACCAACCAACGTGGTCCGGGTGGCCAGGGTGGTGGTGCTAACCGTGGTGGTCAGGGCGGTCAACGTCCGGGCGGTCAAGGTGGTCAACGTCCAGGCGGCCAGGGTGGTCAGCGTCCGGGTGGCCAAGGTGGTCAGCGCCCAGGCGGAAACAGATAATTAATCAAAGTCGAGACAGACATCGTTTAGATATTAAAAGCTAATAAAATGCTACAGCCAAAAAGAACGAAGTTCAGAAAGATGCAAAAAGGCAGGATGAAAGGAGTAGCTTCTCGCGGAGCTGAGCTTTCATTCGGATCTTTCGGCGTAAAATCCCTTGAAGCGGCCTGGATCACCAGCCGTCAAATCGAGGCCGCACGTATTGCTGTAACACGTTTCATGAAACGTGAAGGCCAGGTGTGGATCAGGATATTTCCTGACAAACCCGTTACCAAAAAACCTGCAGAGGTACGTATGGGTAAAGGTAAAGGTGCTCCAGAATACTGGGTAGCGGTTGTACGCCCCGGAAGGATCATTTTTGAGGCAGAAGGTGTGCCAATGGAAGTTGCTAAAGAAGCACTTCGCTTAGCCGCACAAAAGCTGCCGGTACAAACAAAATTTGTAGTACGTAGAGATTACGTAGAAGCATAGTGGATTTGCAGGTTGTAAGTTGTGAGTTGCTTTTAATGCTTACAACCTGTAACCTCAATAATTATTAATAATAAAGAAGATGAGTGACGTAAGCCTCCAACTTACCTCTCACCGCTCAAAACTCACAAAAAAAATGAAAAGCTCAGAAATATCAGCGCTGTCAACTGAAGAGTTGAATGCAAGAATTGGCGAGGAAAAAAGTAATCTTACCAAACTGAAATTTGCCCATGCAGTTTCGGCTATTGAGAATCCTATCCGTATTAAAAATGTACGTAAGGAGGTTGCTCGCTTAAATACTGAATTAACAAAGCGTAAAGCGGCGTCAGCTTCTGAACAGCAATAATTAAGCGTCGACACACAATGGAAGAAAGAAATTTAAGAAAAACGCGTACCGGACTGGTAGTTAGCAATAAGATGGATAAATCTATTGTTGTAGCAGTAGAGCGGAAAGTAAAACACCCGATCTATGGTAAGTTCGTAAACAAAACTGCCAAGTTCATGGCTCATGACGAAACTAACACCTGTGGTGTTGGCGATACCGTATTGATTATGGAAACCCGTCCGCTGAGTAAAAATAAAAACTGGAGATTAGTTCAAATTTTAGAAAGGGCTAAATAAGATGGTACAACAGGAATCAAGATTAAATGTAGCCGATAACAGCGGTGCAAAAGAGGTTTTAGTAATACGCGTATTAGGCGGTACTGCTAAACGCTATGCATCAGTTGGCGATAAAGTTGTAGTAACTGTAAAAAGCGCTATCCCATCGGGTAACGTAAAAAAAGGTACTGTTTCAAAAGCCGTAGTAGTAAGAACCAAAAAAGAGATCCGTCGTAAAGATGGCTCTTACATTCGTTTCGACGATAACGCAGCTGTATTGTTAAATAACCAGGATGAGCCAAGAGGTACACGTATCTTTGGTCCGGTTGCAAGAGAGCTACGTGAAAAACAATTCATGAAGATCGTTTCATTAGCACCGGAGGTATTGTAACAATGGAAAAGAAAATTAAATTAAAGATCCGTAAAGGTGATACGGTTAAGGTTATTGCCGGCGACTCAAAAGGCCAGCAGGGTAAAATTACCGAAATCATTATTGATAAAAACCGTGCAGTGATTGAAGGTGTCAACATGATATCGAAACACACTAAGCCAAATGCAGCCAACCCTAACGGTGGTATTGTAAAAAAGGAAGCCGCTATCCACATCTCTAACCTGGCACTGGTTGATCCTAAATCGGGCGAAACCACACGTGTTGGTCGTAAAAAGAATGATGCCGGTAAATTAGTTAGAGTATCAAAAAAATCAGGGGAGGAAATTAAATAATGTCTTACGTTCCAAGATTAAAATCCAAATATAAAGAGGAAATCCGTACCGCACTGAAAGATAAATTTCAGTACAAAAGTGTAATGCAGGTTCCTAAGTTGGAGAAGATTGCCATTAACCAAGGTGTTGGTGCAGCTACAACTGATAAAAAACTGATTGATACTACCATTACTGAACTGGCAACTATTACCGGTCAGAAACCAGTAGCTTCAAAATCAAAGAAAGATATTTCGAACTTTAAATTACGTAAAGGTATGCCGGTTGGTGTACGTGTAACTTTACGCGATAATAACATGTACGAGTTTCTGGATCGTTTAATTGCCGTAGCATTGCCACGTATCCGTGATTTTAAAGGTATTAATGATAAAGGTTTTGACGGAAAAGGAAATTATACTTTAGGTATTACCGAGCAAATCATTTTCCCTGAGATCAATATTGACAAAATCAATAAAATACAAGGTATGGATATTACCTTTGTAACCTCAGCATCAAATGATGTGGAAGCATTAGAATTGCTTAAACAATTTGGTTTACCATTTAAAAATCAAACTCCAGTAAACAATGGCTAAAGAAGGTGTAAAAGCACGCGAAGTAAAACGTGCTAAATTAGTAGCAAGATATGCTGAAAAAAGAGCTGCCCTAAAAGCTGCTGGTGATTTCGAAGGTTTAGACAAATTGCCTAAAGCATCATCACCAGTAAAATTGCACAATCGTTGCAAGCTTACTGGCCGTCCTCGTGGTTATATGCGCCAGTTTGGTATTTCACGTGTAACATTCCGTGAAATGGCATTGGCCGGTAAAATCCCAGGCATCAAAAAAGCAAGCTGGTAAACAGCGTTACAGGTATAAAAGTTGCCGGTTGCAGGATAAGAATTTAATTCTTACCTTTGCGGCCGGCAATTTGCAACATATACCTGCATTTGCTTTACAAAAAGAATTTTTAACCGATGGAAGGTCGTCGCCGGGAGGCGAAGGAAACCACTATCATAATTTCATCAAATGAATACAGATCCAATCGCAGATTATCTTACCAGAGTAAGGAATGCTATTAAAGCCAACCAAAGGGTTGTTGAAATTCCTGCATCAAATCTGAAGAAGGAAATCACTAAAGTGCTTTTCGACAAAGGTTACATCGCTAACTACAAGTTTGAAGACAACGGTCCTCAAGGAAACATCAAAGTAGCGTTAAAGTACCACCCCGTGACAAAGGTTTCTGCCATCCGCAGCATTACCCGTATCAGCAAACCTGGTTTGAGAAAATATGCAGGTACAGCTACCTTGCCAAGAGTATTAAATGGTTTAGGTATCGCTATCCTGTCTACCTCAAAAGGAGTTATGACTGATAAAGAAGCCCGTGTGCAAAACATTGGTGGCGAAGTTTTATGTTTCGTTTATTAATTGTAAGGAGAAACTAAGAAATGTCAAGAGTAGGAAAAGCCCCAATTACTATCCCATCAGGCGTTACCATTATCATCAATGAAGGTATTGTAACAGTTAAAGGCCCTAAAGGTCAGCTTGAGCAGCCGATAGACAGTGATATTACTGTATCACAAGAAGATGGTGTACTTTCAGTAGTACGCCCAACTGATCAAAAACGTCACAAAGCATTACATGGTTTATACCGTGCGCTTATTAACAACATGGTAACAGGTGTAACAACCGGTTATACTTTGCAACAAGAGTTAGTAGGTGTAGGTTATCGTGCCACCAATACCGGTAATACATTAGATTTAGTGTTGGGTTTCTCTCACCACTATGTATTTGAATTGCCGAAAGAAATTAAAGTATCCACTACTGCTGAAAAAGGTAAAAACCCAACCATTATCCTGGAGTCTATCGACAAACAGTTAATTGGCCAGGTAGCCGCCAAAATTCGCTCATTACGTACTCCAGAGCCTTATAAAGGTAAAGGTATTAAGTTTGTTGGCGAGATATTAAGAAGAAAAGCAGGTAAATCAGCATCTAAGAAATAATCGTCATGACAGGTAAATTATCAAGAAGAGACAGAATTAAAAAAGGAATCAGAAAGCGTCTTTCAGGTTCTGCAGAACGTCCGCGCTTGTCAGTGTTCAGAAGCAATAAAGGTATCTATGCACAGATTATTGACGATGTAGCCGGCAAAACCTTAGTATCAGCATCATCTTTGTCAAAAGATTTTTCTTCAACAGGTACTAAAGGCGAACAATCAGTTGCCGTTGGTAAACTGATCGCTGAAAAAGCTAAAGCTGCTGGTATCGAAGCCGTAGTTTTCGATAGAAATGGATACTTGTACCATGGCCGTATTAAACAACTGGCTGAAGGTGCACGTGAAGGTGGATTAAACTTTTAACCGAACGAGTAATGTCAACTATAAATATTAAAAGAGTAAAAACAACCGAGATTGAGTTGAAAGACCGCTTGGTTAGCATACAACGTGTTGCCAAAGTAACCAAAGGTGGCCGTACGTTCAGCTTTTCTGCCATTGTGGTAGTAGGCGATGAAAACGGTGTTGTTGGTTACGGTTTAGGTAAAGCGAAAGAAGTAACAGAGGCAATTGCCAAAGGTATTGACGATGCTAAAAAAAACCTGGTAAAAGTACCTATTATTAATAACACTATACCTCACGAGCAAATTGGTAAGTTTTCAGGTGGTTTCGTTTTCTTAAAACCAGCTGCAAATGGTACCGGTGTAATTGCCGGTGGTGCGATGCGTGCTGTATTAGAGAGTGCTGGTGTGCATAACGTACTTGCAAAATCTAAGGGTTCATCAAACCCTCACAACGTGGTTAAAGCCACTGTATCGGCGTTAGCGCAACTGCGCGATGCTTACACAGTAGCCCAGCATCGTGGTGTTAACTTAAACAAAGTATTTAACGGATAATCAGTCATGGCAACAATCAAAATAACTCAGATTAAGAGCGTGATCGATAGAAGTGAGCGCCAGAAAAGAACGGTAGAGGCTTTAGGTTTAAAGAAAATTAACCATAGCGTTGAAGTTGAAGCTAATCCTGCAATCATTGGCATGATTAGAAAAGTTAATCATTTGGTAGCAGTAGAAAACATTTAATGTTATGAATTTAAGTAATCTTAAGCCTGCAGAAGGTTCTACTAAAAATAGAAAGAGAATTGGCCGTGGTACAGGTTCTGGCCGTGGCGGAACGTCGACACGTGGTCACAAAGGTGCCGGTTCACGTTCAGGTACATCAAGCAAAGTTGGTTTTGAAGGTGGACAAATGCCATTGCAACGCCGTGTGCCCAAGGTAGGTTTTAAAAATCCTAACCGCGTAGAGTACAATGGTATTAACCTGGATGCATTGCAGCAATTAGCTGATACGCATTCGGTATCAACCATCAACTTCGATACATTGAAAGAACATGGTTTAGCATCAAGAAATGACCTTGTTAAAATTTTAGGTCGTGGTAAACTAACTGCAAAGTTAGATATCCAGGCACATGCATTTTCTGTAACGGCACAAAAAGCTATTGAAGCTGCCGGCGGTTCAATTGTAAAGCTGTAATTTTAGATGAAGAAATTTTTCACCACATTATCCAATATCTGGAAAATTGAGGATTTAAGAGTGCGTATCATAAACACACTCTTATTTCTTTTAATATACCGTGTAGGCTCGTACGTGGCTTTGCCAGGTGTTGATGCCAACGTATTAAACAACCAGGCAGCTAAGGAAGGTTTGCTGGGCTTGCTTAATATGTTTGCCGGCGGATCTTTTTCTCGCGCATCTATATTTGCATTAGGTGTAATGCCTTACATCTCTGCCTCTATTGTGGTGCAGTTATTGGGTATTGCAGTTCCTTACTTTGCTAAACTGCAAAAGGAGGGTGAAAGCGGCCGTAGCAAGATTAACCAGTGGACCCGTTATTTAACGATTATTATTACTGCTGCGCAAGCGGTAGGTTACGTGCGTTCACAGATTACGCCAAACGCCATTAGCCCGGTTTTAGGTACAGCCTGGTTTACTATAAGCTCTGTATTCGTATTAACTGCGGGTACCCTGTTTGTAATGTGGTTGGGTGAAAAAATTACAGATAAAGGTATTGGTAACGGTATCTCATTAATTATTATGGTGGGTATTATCGCCCAATTGCCAGCAGCTATTATTGATGAGTTTAGCGCCCGTGTAAGCGGTGCTAACGCATCTGGTGGTCCGTTGGTGTTTGTAATTGAGATATTGGCTTTAATTGGTGTAATTATGTTTACCATATTGGTAGTACAAGGCACTCGTAAAATTGCTGTACAATATGCTAAACGTATAGTTGGAAATAAACAATACGGTGGTGTAAGGCAGTACATACCTTTGAAAGTAAATGCGGCAGGTGTTATGCCAATCATTTTTGCCCAGGCATTAATGTTTATCCCGGCTACTATATCTTCCTTTTTTCCAGATATACAGTCGAACAGTGTATTAATAGCCTTATCAAGCTATACTTCATGGTTACATAACCTGGTATTTGGTATCCTGATCATATTGTTCACTTACTTTTACACAGCCATTACGGTTAACCCGAAACAAATGTCGGATGATATGAAGAAGAATGGCGGCTTTATACCGGGTGTTGCACCAGGTAATGCTACCTCTGAGTTTATTGATGGTGTTATTTCACGCATCACTTTACCTGGATCTATCTTTTTAGCCATCATCGCCATATTCCCGGCTCTGGCCAACATATTTCATATCAACAGCCAGTTTGCACGTTTTTTCGGTGGTACTTCATTGATCATCCTGGTAGGTGTTGTTTTAGATACCTTGCAGCAAATTGAAAGTCACTTATTGATGCGTCATTATGATGGCTTAATGAAAACCGGTAGAGTTAAAGGACGTACAGCTGTACCAACAGCTGCAGGTACTGTACCACCGGCTATCTAACCAAACGCATGTCGAAGATTATTTTTAAGACGGCCGACGAGATAGAGCTGATACGCCAAAGCGCTTTACTGGTTTCTAAAACCTTAGGTGAAGTAGCCAAGATAGTAAAGCCCGGTGTAAAAACCATAGAATTAGATAAGCTGGCAGAAACTTACATCCGTGATAACGGGGGAGTGCCAGCTTTTCTTAATTTTCATGGTTTCCCTAACTCCCTTTGTATTTCTCTTAACGACCAGGTAGTTCATGGTTTTCCAGGACAACATGTTTTGGTTGAAGGAGACCTGATTTCGGTTGACTGTGGGGTGATCCTGAATGATTTTTATGGTGACTCCGCTTATACCTTCGCCATTGGTGAAGTGAGTGAAACAACTAAGAAGTTGATGCAGGTTACTCAGGAATGCTTGATTAAAGGAATAGAGAAAGCTGTTACCGGTATGCGTGTAGGTGATATAGGTTATGCGGTTCAGGAGCATGCCGAGAAACATGGTTTTGGTGTAGTTAAAGAACTGGTAGGCCATGGTGTGGGCGTTAAGCTACACGAAAAACCTGAAGTACCTAACTACGGCAAGCGTGGATCGGGGGCTAAGCTGGAGGATGGAATGGTGATAGCTATTGAGCCTATGATTAACGCCGGTAAAGCCGGTGTTAAGTTTTGGAAAGACGGATGGACCGTATCTACTGTAGATGGTAAACCATCGGCTCATTACGAGCATACCGTAGCTATAAAAAAGGGTCATCCAGATGTTCTTTCCACATTTTTATACATAGAAGAAGTTTTAGCAAAAAATAATTAAATAATACAAAAATTATTTTTATTTTTGCATCCCGAATTAAGACGGGATAATTAAGTAATAATCAGTAAAATATGGCCAAACAATCTTCGATTGAGCAAGACGGTACTATCAGGGAAGCATTATCTAACGCGATGTTTAGAGTAGAACTTGAAAATGGTCATGAGATTATTGCACACATATCGGGCAAAATGCGTATGCACTACATTAAAATTTTACCTGGCGACAGAGTGAAATTGGAAATGAGCCCGTATGATTTAACCAAAGGCAGAATAACCTACAGATATAAATAAGAACATGAAAGTTAGAGCATCCATCAAAAAGCGTAGCGCTGATTGCAAGATCATCCGCCGTAAGGGAAAACTTTTTGTAATTAACAAAAAGAACCCTAAGTACAAACAACGTCAGGGTTAATCAAAAAAATTGGAATGATCGTACAACGGTGGCCCGCCGTTCGGTTATTCACTTAAAAAGCAATAAATAAATATGGCAAGAATATCAGGTATTGATTTACCAAGAAATAAAAGAGGTGAGATCGGACTTACTTACATTTATGGTGTAGGCCGTTCAACCGCACAACGCATTTTAACCCAGGCTGGTATAAGCTTTGATGTTAAGGTACAGGAATGGACCGATGATCAGTTAGCCGCTATACGTGGTATTATCAACGATGAAATTAAAGTTGAAGGTTCTTTACGCTCTGAAGTTCAGCTTAATATTAAACGTTTAATGGATATTGGTTGCTACCGTGGTACCCGTCACCGTAAAGGTTTGCCTTTGCGTGGTCAACGTACTAAGAACAACTCACGTACCCGTAAAGGAAAACGTAAAACAGTTGCTAACAAAAAGAAAGCTACTAAATAATAACTGATTAATAAATAAAGACTGCAGCCTGGCTTCACACCCTTTATTTATTAGGAACATAAAATTATCAAACGGTTAATGGGTCCGGTTATTCGCTAACTCAGTAATCCATTTAACTAAATAATAAAATAAAATGGCTAAAGCTAAAAAAGTAACCAAAAAGCGCATTGTAATTGTGGAGGCAATAGGTCAGGCTCACGTTAATGCTACTTTTAACAATATCATTATCACTCTTACCAATAACAGCGGTCAAGCTATTTCTTGGTCATCTGCCGGTAAAATGGGTTTTAAAGGTTCTAAAAAGAACACTCCTTATGCTGCCTCACAAGCTGCTGCCGATTGCGGTAAAGTAGCTTACGATTTAGGTTTGCGTAAAGTTGAAGTATTTGTAAAAGGACCGGGTTCTGGTCGTGAGTCGGCTATCCGTACCCTGCAAACTTCAGGTATCGAGGTTACTACTATTAAGGATATTACTCCGCTGCCGCACAACGGCTGTCGTCCTGCAAAAAGAAGAAGAGTTTAATTAACAGATTTTAAAGCTAAGATTCTACAGCTACAGGCTGTATGATACTTTAAAAACAAACAAAATGGCAAGATATACCGGACCAAAGTCCAAAATCGCACGTAGATTCAGAGAACCAATTTTTGGTCCTGATAAAGTGTTAGAAAGAAAAAATTATCCTCCTGGCATGCACGGCGTGTCGAAACGTAGAGGAAAACAATCAGAGTACGCCGTACAGCTGATGGAGAAACAAAAAGTTAAATATACTTACGGTGTATTAGAGCGTTATTTCGAAAACTTGTTTCACCGTGCTTCTGCCCGTGAAGGAATTACCGGTACTAATTTGCTTCAATTATTAGAGGCACGTTTAGATAACGTAGTTTATCGTTTAGGTATTGCTCCAACCCGTTCAGGTGCTCGTCAGTTAGTGGGTCACAAACATATCACTGTAAATGGTGAAGTAGTGAACATCGCTTCTTACACTATCAGAATTGGTGATGTGATTGCAGTTCGTGAAAAATCAAAATCATTGGAAACTATCACAACCTCGATAGCCGGTCACAGAGTTAATAAATATAGCTGGTTTGAATGGGATGCTGCTAATATGAGCGGTCGCCTTTTAAACTACCCTAACCGCGATGAGATCCCAGAAAACATCAAAGAGAACTTAATCGTTGAGTTATATTCAAAATAAATAATGATATCGTACTGCGAAATGATTGGCATATTCTGTCAGTCATTTTCGTGGTTACAAATCATCCATCAGTAAACAATAAACAAAGCATATAAATGGCAATTTTAGCATTTCAAAAACCTGATAAGGTTATCATGCAGAAGTCTACCGACTTTGAAGGCACGTTTGAATTTCGTCCGTTAGAACCAGGCTTCGGTATAACCATTGGTAATGCTTTACGTCGTATTCTACTTTCGTCATTGGAAGGTTTTGCTATTACATCGGTACGTTTCTCGGGTGTAACGCATGAGTTTTCAACCATTAAAGGTGTTGTTGAAGACGTTACAGAGATAATTTTAAACCTGAAACAAGTAAGGTTGAAAAAAACCGGCGATTCGGGTGATTCTGAAAAAGTCTTTGTCATAATTAATGGACAGGATAGCTTTAAAGCTGGAGACATCACACAGTTTTCTAATAATTATACTGTTTTGAACCCTGATTTGCTGCTTTGCAACATGGATTCATCAGTTACATTAGAAGTGGAATTAACTATTGGTAAAGGCCGTGGTTATGTTCCAAGTGAAGAAAACAAAAATCCTGATGCCAACATCGGCGTAATTGCTATAGACTCGATCTATACGCCAATTAAAAACGTTAAATATACTATTGAAAATTACCGTGTTGAGCAAAAAACCGACTATGAAAAATTAGTATTGGATATTGCTACCGACGGTTCTATTCACCCTGAAGACGCGCTTAAAGAAGCTGCCAAGATCCTGATCCAACACTT
This sequence comes from Mucilaginibacter terrae, assembly GCF_042679325.1. GTDB lineage: Bacteria > Bacteroidota > Bacteroidia > Sphingobacteriales > Sphingobacteriaceae > Mucilaginibacter > Mucilaginibacter terrae. Next base: position 89,838 of record NZ_JBHTMJ010000014.1, on the reverse strand, counting down.
TATGCTGTTTTCTGATGAGAACATGATGTTAGAGGCTCAGGCTAAAGAAGAAACTAAAGAAGTTGATGAGGAAATTTTACACATGCGTAAAATCCTTAAAACTGAACTGGTTGACCTTGACCTTTCGGTACGTGCATTAAACTGCTTAAAAGCAGCTGATATCCGCAGTTTAGCTGACCTGGTATCGTATGACGTAGCTGATATGTTAAAATTTAGAAACTTCGGTAAAAAATCTTTGACTGAAATTCAGGACCTGGTTAAATCAAAAGGATTATCTTTTGGTATGAACCTGGCCAAATACAAATTAGACGAGGAGTAATCCTCCAATAATAGGTTTGGGATAAGGTGTTAAGCTTCCACTTTAACACTGCATCCCAGGCCTTCATAAATATACAATAAGCGAGGGCATAATTCCGCGGGCTTGACTTAAACAGCCGCCCAACGGTATGCACGTGCAAAAATTAACAATCAATGAGACACGGAAAAAAACACAATCACTTAGGCCGTACTAAAAGCCACCGCGTGGCAATGTTAGGTAATATGGCTTCATCGCTTATCCTGCACAAGCGCATTCAAACTACATTAGCAAAAGCAAAAGCACTGCGTGTTTATGTTGAGCCAATGATCACCAAATCAAAAAACGACACCACACACTCGCGTCGTACAGTATTTAGCTACCTGCAAAACAAAGAAGCAGTTACTATCCTGTTCCGCGAAATTGCTGAAAAGGTGGCTACCCGTCCGGGCGGTTATACTCGTATCATCAAGTTAGAAAATCGTTTGGGTGATAACGCCGAGATGGCAATTATTGAGTTAGTAGATTATAACACTGTTTATGGTGTTGCTGATACTGCTGCTCCTGTTAAGAAAGCTACCCGTCGTCGTGGTGGTGGTTCTAAAGCTGCTACTACTGATGCTGCTCCGGCTGCAACTGCTGAAGTAACTCCTGCTGATGATGCAGTAGTTGCCGAACCAGAAGCAACTGCTGCTCCTGCGGTTGAAGAAGCTCCTGCAAAAAACGAAGACAACGCTGAAAAAGGCGAGTAATTTAAATTACGATATTACTGAAAGCGGCCTGCTCATTTGAGCAGGCCGCTTTTGTTTTAATCACAACGAAATTTATACTTTAACGATAGTTCATCTACATCGATATTATGGTTTTCATATAGATTTTTAGTTTTCTCTTCGATATAACTCCAGCCTTTTTTCCAAACGAATTCAAAATATTTATTAGAATTAGCAATGATCATTAAGTCTCTCAATAAGCCAAGAAAATTGTTTGGTGTAGAAGGGAATTCAGTATAAAATGGTCTTGCTTTTTCTATATAATCGGATGGAACTAATTTATTTAAATCTTCCAAATTCCTTATATCAAAATCATTTAATTCTTTTAATATTAAATCATCTTTCCCGTTGAAGTTCGGTTCAATTATACCTTGATCTATCCAATCATTAAATTTATCACTTAAATAGCGTCTTAGGGTTGTAGAATTTAGCGTAATTGTTTCCAATTTATTGTCTGCTTCAGCAATGCTTACATTATTTGATATTTTATCAATTTCTTGCGATAGTTGATTAAACTCTCTATCAGCTAATTCCAAGGTTCCTGCTAAAATTTTGAATCTTCTCTTTATTTCAGGTGGTAATACACCGTTGAACTTATAATTTTTATCATGTTCAATTTCAGCCCAAGCATGTTGCAATATTGTTCTAACTTGAATTTCAAATCTTAAACTTTCAAACTTTTTGTATTCGGTTAAAATTAATCTATCCTCTTTAATTCTTGCAATATAGTGTATTGAACGATATCCAACTTTATCTGTTCCTAATTCTTCTGACTTGTCTAAGCTATTATCAGAATCAATATAAAATGCTTCTTCTATTATTTGCAAATAGGCTTCAAATCATCTTCAACATAGGCAATAATTCGTATTCCTGCTAAATCAGTTATTTGATTGAGAGGATCATCATACTTTAGGCCGTCTATTTTGTTTTTGAAGCTGTCGACGTCCTTAGTTCGATTGTTGATCGCATGAACGGTGATATTCTCCTTTTCTAAAAGCTCTAAAAGTATGTTATGAATTTTTGTAGATAGCTTTTTATATAATCCTCTGTTCTGTGCATACCATTGTACTGTATCTTCTTTATTAAGCTTTGCCATCACTGGCAATATAAATATTTACTATCAAAAATAAAACCCAGCTAATAAACTGGGTTTCAACAATAAGTAGAAGTTTAACTTTTATTTAGTTAACTCCGGCATCAAATGCGTGGTGATAGCAATTCTGTTCCAGGCATTAATAGTAACAGCTGCCATTATAACTTGTGCGGTTCTTCGGTCACCTAAAACCTCAATAGCTTTTTTATAGGTTGATGTGCTTACATGGCTTTGTATGTTGGTTACTTCTTCTGTAAGGGCCAGTGCAGCTTGTTCTTCTTCGCTGAAAAAGTTGGTTTCTCGCCAAGCAGGGAGTACGTAGATGCGTTGTTCTGTTTCGCCTAATTTGCGGGCATCTTTGGTATGTATGCTAAGGCAATAAGCACAACCATTTATTTGAGAGGCGCGGATTTTGATGAGTTCGTAAAGTCTTTTGTCTAAGCCACTTTGTTGAATGTATCCTTCTAAAGCATACATGGCTTTGTAAGCCGCAGGTTCAATTTCGTTGATGTTAATTCTGGTTTCCATGATTTGTATGTTTAAAATTTGTGAATGTTGCTAAGTCCGTGTATCGTTCGTACATAACAAAGGTGCACAAGCATACAGGCATAAAACTTAATCATGATTAAGAAAACAGGATCAGCGAAAAATATATTATTGGTTTTTGGCCCTTACCTTACTTAAAAACTCTGGTGTAAAACCGAGGTACGAAGCCAGCATGTACTGCGGTATGCGTTGCACAAAATCGGGGAAACGGCTGGCGAAATGGTGATACTTTTCTTCGCCCGATAGATCCGTAAAAAAGATCAATCGGGTTTGCGCCGCAGCATAAGCGCGTTGATAAATGCGCCGGAAATAGCGTTCGAGCTTAGGCAACTTATCAAGCAACTCGTCTTGACGGGTTTGGGTAAGGGTGATGATCTTGCTGCGTTGAACCGTTTGTATGTAAAATTGGGAAGGTTGATGCAGGGTGAAACTGGTGTAGTCGCTGATCCACCAGTTATCTATACCAAACTGCACAATTTGCTCAACGCCGTTCTCTTTAATAAAATACATTCTCACGCAGCCCTCCGCCACAAAGTATTGCGCATTGCAGGTATCACCCTCGCTTAGCAAATACTTCTTTTTAGGTATATCTTCGCATTTAAAATAGCTGATTACCAATTTCTGTTCTTCAATATTAAGCGGAACGAACTTTTGAATATGTGTAATAAGCTGAGTGAACATGTGCAAGCGTTTAGTTAAATCGAATATAATAATTTAAGCTTAATAGCTGGCCGATGCGTTACGCAATTTAAAATGTTGGTGGGTATTGTCTTTGTGAATTGGTACAAAGCCAGCTTTGAGTAACACCCGTTGCGATGCGGGATTATTTAACTGGGCATCGGCTTTCAAAGTTTTCAAAATGCTGAACTTAAATCCCCAGTTTATTAAGGTAAGAGCCTCTTCGGTTGCGTAGCCATGTCCCCATTGGTGCTGGTCTATCAGGTAGCCAATAGTAGTTTCGCCAAAATCATCGGGATAGCCACCGAAGCAAATGCTGCCAATAGAAGTGTTAGATGATTTTAAGACTATTTCCCAACTGGTGTACCATTGATACAGATCGGGGTGCATTTGTGTATTAGGGAGCCAATGATTTTTAAAAGCGGCCTTTAATTCAGCCTCGTTGTAATCGTCAATATGCATGGCCGATACATTCAAATTTAAGGAGCGTTCGAGCGTGGGCCTATTAGTACTTAATAATAATAGTTGTGTATAATTTAAGGGTATCAGTTTTAAACGTTCCGATTCGATAAAGAACATGGATATAAATTTAGAATAAACTATAGAAATTGTTTTCAACTTCAATTAAGCAAGTTGTAATTTACCTGCAGGTAGGCAACGTTTATTCTATTCCAGACAATAATGCCTGCCTAATTACGATATGATTAACCGAATACTTAAATTTTAGGAAAGCATAGTTTATAAAAATATACTATTTATCCATATATATTGCATTACTAATTACTATTGAGTACTACCCGAATCTGTTTTGGTCAAACTATCAGCTTTTGGTGTAGTAGTATTAACGGGTGCCTGTTCTGCCGGTTTGGTAGAGAGGGCGGTTGTAGTGTCGCTATCGGCAGATGTAGTTGAACCCGATGAGCAAGATGCAATGGCTGCAGATAGCAGTATGGCAATACTGTAATAAAGGACATTTTTCATAAGTTTTCGTTTTTTAAGATTGCTTATTTTGTAACAGAATTTACAGGTAAAAGTTTGATTGCTGATTGCCAGTCAAAAGCAATTGAAGCTTATGCTAAAACTTAATAAAATCACTTTCTGCCAACCTGTCACCAGAATGATGATTTCACTGACTAATATTTACTGTCAGTATCAAAGTTTCACAATATTAACTGCCATTAAAACGTTGGCACAACCCTTGTTAAATAGTGATTGTTAATACAATTAATAAAAAGGAAAAAACAATCATATGTCTAAAATCATTGGAATCGACTTAGGAACAACAAACTCCTGCGTAGCAGTAATGGAAGGTAACGAGCCGGTAGTTATTGCCAACAGCGAAGGAAAACGCACTACACCGTCAGTAGTTGCTTTTGTTGATAATGGCGAACGCAAAGTGGGTGATCCTGCTAAGCGTCAATCAATTACTAACCCTACAAAAACCGTTTATTCTGTTAAGCGCTTTATGGGTAACCAATTTAACGAGGTTACTACAGAAGCCGGACGCGTACCTTACTCCGTGGTAAAAGGCGACAATAATACACCCCGTGTAGAAATTGACGACCGCAAATACACTCCTCAAGAGATCTCTGCCATGATTCTTCAAAAAATGAAGAAAACCGCAGAAGACTTTTTAGGTGCCGAAGTTACTGAAGCGGTTATTACCGTACCAGCTTACTTTAATGATGCGCAGCGTCAGGCTACTAAAGAAGCTGGTGAGATTGCCGGTTTAAAAGTACGTCGTATTATTAACGAACCTACTGCCGCCGCCCTGGCTTACGGCTTGGATAAAGCACACAAGGATATGAAAATTGCCGTATTTGATTGCGGTGGCGGTACACATGACGTATCCATCTTAGATTTAGGTGATGGCGTGTTCGAAGTAAAATCAACCGATGGTGATACCCACTTAGGTGGTGACGATTTTGACCAGGTTATTATTGACTGGATGGCCGATGAGTTTAAGAGTGACGAAGGTTTCGATTTGCGTCGCGATCCTATGGCTTTGCAACGTTTAAAAGAAGCTGCTGAGAAAGCTAAAATTGAGCTATCGAGTTCTGCAACTACCGAAATTAACTTGCCATACATTACCGCTGTTGACGGTATGCCTAAGCACTTGGTTAAACAATTAAGCCGTTCTAAATTTGAGCAACTGGCCGATAGTTTAATTAAACGTACTATTGAGCCTTGCCGTACTGCGTTGAAAAATGCAGGTTACAGTACTTCAGATATCGATGAGGTTATTTTGGTAGGTGGTTCAACCCGTATCCCTGCTATACAGGAAGCTGTTGAAAAATTCTTTGGTAAAGCGCCTTCAAAAGGTGTTAACCCCGATGAGGTTGTTGCTATTGGTGCAGCTATTCAAGGTGGTGTGTTAGATGGTTCGGTGAAAGACGTATTACTATTAGATGTAACGCCACTTTCATTAGGTATTGAAACTATGGGTGGTGTAATGACCCGTTTGATCGAATCTAATACAACTATCCCAAGTAAAAAATCGGAAACATTTTCAACCGCATCTGATAATCAGCCTTCGGTAGAGATCCATATTTTACAGGGTGAGCGCCCTATGGCTGCTCAAAACCGTACCTTGGGTCGTTTTCACTTAGATAGCATTCCACCTGCGCCACGTGGCGTACCACAGGTAGAAGTTACCTTTGATATTGATGCTAATGGTATATTGCACGTATCGGCTAAAGATAAAGCAACCGGTAAAGAGCAAAAGATCCGTATTGAGGCTTCATCAGGCTTAACCGACGAAGAGATCAAGAAAATGAAAGCTGAAGCAGAAGCCAATGCAGATTCGGACAAAAAAGCAAAAGAAGAAGTTGAAAAACTGAACGGTGCTGATGCCTTGATCTTCTCTACCGAGAAACAATTGAAAGAGTACGGCGATAAGGTACCTGCTGATAAAAAAGCACCTATCGAATCGGCTTTAGAAAAACTGAAAATAGCTTATTCTTCTAAAGATCTGACCAGCATTGATTCGGCTCAGGAAGAGTTGAACACTGCATGGGCTGCAGCTTCAGAAGATATGTACAAAGCTTCGGCCGAAGGCCAGCAAGGTGGTCAGCCTGGTCCTGATGCAGGTGCTAACCCACAAGCCGGTGGCGATACAGTTACTGATGTAGACTTTGAAGAAGTTAAATAAGTAATTCAGCTATACAATACACAGCCTCCCGATGAAAATTGGGAGGTTTTTTTATGCGTTAAACTTTAGAAAATGGTATGGTTATACTACAGCACAGATAAAAAAGTGTATAAACAGATTTTGCCTATAGGATAATTAATTAGCTGCAAATGATAATTAATGTAGCAATAATTGAGTTTGTTATAATTGAACATTTTAGCCCAAATTTTTGCAATGTATTTACGTTTATATTAAAATAAAGTTTGTTTTTTCGCAAAAATTTTAAAAATTTGATGCGGAAAGATTTATATTAGCCTTTAATTATTACAAATAACAAAATATATACAGGTAATTCCCTAAAATAGTTAACAACCCTACAAAAATGGCAGCAAAATTAGAGTACATTTGGTTGGATGGTTATAAACCAACCCAAAGTTTACGTAGCAAAACCAAAATTGAAGCAGATTTTTCAGGCAAGCTGGAAGATTGCCCTAACTGGAGCTTTGACGGTTCATCAACCGAGCAGGCACCAGGCGGTTCTTCTGATTGTATCTTGAAACCGGTTTTTATTTGCCCTGATCCTCAGCGTAAAGAAGGTTACCTGGTTATGTGCGAAGTTTTAACTTCCGACGGTACACCTCATGAATCGAACGGACGAGCTTTGATCGAAGATGATGATAACGACTTTTGGTTTGGTTTTGAGCAGGAGTACTTTTTATGGGATCCTGAAACTAACAAACCATTAGGTTTCCCTGCTGGTGGTTACCCAGGTCCACAAGGTCCTTACTATTGCTCGGTAGGTGCAAAAAACGCATACGGTCGTGATATTGTTGAAGAACATTTAGACGTATGTTTAGAGGCTGGCTTAAACGTTGAAGGTATTAACGCTGAAGTTGCTGCCGGTCAATGGGAGTTCCAGATCTTTTCAAAAGGTGCTAAAGATGCCGGTGATCAAATTTGGGTGGCCCGTTATTTATTGGAAAGAATTGGCGAAAGCTATGATGTAGCTATCAACTGGCATTGCAAACCATTGGGTACGTTAGACTGGAATGGTTCGGGCATGCACGCTAATTTCTCAAATACTACTTTACGTACCGCGGGCAGCGAGGAAACTTACAATAAAATATTAGAAGCTTTCCGTCCGGTGGTTAAAGAACACATCGAAGTTTATGGTGCCGATAACGAATTACGTTTAACTGGTAAACACGAAACCGCTTCTATTCATGATTATAGCTACGGTGTATCTGACCGTGGTGCATCTATCCGTATCCCATTGTACACTGTACAAAAAGGTTGGAACGGTTACCTGGAAGATCGTCGCCCTAATTCGGCTGCCGATCCATACAAAGTTGCCGCACGTATCATTAAAACTGTAAAATCTGCAGTTTTATAAGATATAGCTTATATAAGAAAGCCCCCTTGCAGTAATGTAAGGGGGCTTTTTTGTTCGTGAGAAAAAAAACTGTCATCTCGAACGACAGTGAGAGATCTTGTTTAAGCATGCAGGTAGTGTACTTTTAATAGTATCATGATTTCTCACTATCGTTCGAAATGACAACAAGGTTGATTGGTATATCAATACTTAATTACAATCTCTTCATTGCTGTTCTTAACCGGCTTCACCTCACTCATTACATCAAAACCATGTAATACAACTTGTAACTGGGTATATTTAGAAGTATAGCTACCCTCAACTGCAGATAAGGTTATCGTTGGTGCTGTCGAATCGAAGCTGATCAACCGTTTATGGTAAATGCCGCGCTCGTTATCATAAGTATTACCATCATCCTCATAATAAACGAAATTACTGCTCTCCGAATTATTCCAAAAATGCAGTTCCAAAATACCATCTCCCTCATCCTGCGTACTTTGTATAACATTTTGAAGTGGTATAATGGCACCAGCTTTTGCAAATACCGGCAGGTCATTCAACGGGGCGTTTACTATATATTCTTGTCCGCCTTCGTGTTTTTCATCACTACCAAAGCGATACCAGGTACCAGTAGGCAGGTAAATTTTAGCGGTAAAATTGGTGCTTACTACAGGCGCTACCAATAGTCCATCACCAAACAAAAATTGGTTTTGATAATCTTCGGCGTAAACCAGTTCATCGTGTGTATAGTCAATAGCCAGCGTGCGGTTTAAAGGTAAACCGGTTTGCGTGGTTTGGTAAAACGACGAATAGATGTATGGCAGCAACCGATAACGGTCTTCAATAGATTTCTTGATTAAAGCCATATTGTCATCGCCATATTGCCAGGGTTCTCTAAAGTCCGAATCTTTAATGGAGTGGTTGCGGTACATGGGGGTGTAAGTACCTAAAGACATCCAGCGCACCATCATTTCGGGGGTAGGGTTGCCACTAAAGCCGCCAATGTCAACACCTACGTTGGCCATACCGCTTACGCCTAAGCTATTAACCAAACGTGCGCCTAACAGCAAATGCTCGTCGGTTGCAGTGTTATCACCTGTCCAAACCGCCGAAAAGCGCTGCGTGCCAGAATAAGCCGCGCGGGTTAACACAAACGGACGCTTGTTGCCTAAAATCTTACGGGTACCCTCATAAGTGGCTTTGGCCATCATCATACCGTACACGTTACGTACTTCGGGCATAAACTTATCGCCAAATTTTACTATCCAGGGTATGTTCTGGTTCCAAACGGCGGGTTCGTTCATATCGTTCCAAAAACCTTCTACACCAGGTTCGGTAAGGGCTGTAAAGGCAGCTCCCCACCATTCGCGCACATCTTCCCTGAAAAAATCGGGGAAATGGCAGCGGCCTGGCCAAACTTCTCCAACGTAATTTTCGCCATTAGGATAGGTGGCGAAGTAGCCTTTTTGTACACCCTCGTCGTATTGCTGATATCCTTCTTCAACCTTAATGCCCGGGTCTACAATAGTAATGAGCTTAAAGTTCATAGCCTTTAGCTTGTCTATAAATGCTTTAGGGTCAGGGAAAGTCTCGTTGTTCCAGGTAAATATCTTAAAGCCTTCCATGTAATCAATATCGCAATACATTACATCGGCGGGTATGTTGTGCTTGCGAAACTTAGCAGCTACGTCCAATACCTCTTGTGCGCTCATGTAACTCCAGCGGCATTGCTGGTAGCCCAAACTCCAAAGCGGCGGCATTTCCATACGACCGGTTAGCCAGGTGTAATCTTCAATAATGCCGGTTACGGTTTGCGCGCCAAAAAAATAGTAGTTCAGGTCACCATCATCGGCACCCATCCAAATAAACTGGTCATCGCACGAGGCGCCAAAATCAAAATAGCTTTTATATGTATTATCTAAAAAGTACCCGTAAGTTAATTGGTTGTGTATGCCTATAAAGAAAGGGAACGTTTCATACAGCGGATCGGTCTTCGGCGTATGGTCTGAGGCATCCGTGTTCCAGTTCACAAAAGAGCTGGCGCGGCGGTTAAGGTTTCCCACTTTTTCGCCCAAGCCAATAAACTTTTCATCGGGTTGCAGCTCACGATAGTTGATAACCTGGCTATTTTGCCAGTTGATCCCAAAACGCTCGTCATCACGACTCAATAATTCACCTTCGGGTGTATAAAAAGCAAAGCGCAAAGGGGATTTGTTAATGCGTAAAGTTAATGCCGATGTTTTAACGATCACCTCCGTATCGGTCTCGTTATAATCAAAGGCCAGCAACGGCTCCTGTATAACCGCAAAGGAAGCATCGGTGTTATTAGGCTGGCGGGTAACGTTTACCCTTATAATACTCGGACTATAAACCGTAACGTACGCCTCAGCCTCGGCGGTTTTAATAATAAGTTTATTACCTTGCTGTACTATGCTTTGTGTATTGCTTAATGTTTTAAACTCCATGGGTTGGGTTGAATGTGTTAGGGTAAATATAACGCTAACCACTAAGAGAACAGCAATAAATTGTTGTTGGTTTTTAGTAAATAAATGAAGCTATTCTTTTAAAAAGCTTCATTTAAACCTAAAAAGAATCCTTTAGACCCATACTTGCCGAAGGCGTAGTCGAGGCATAAATTAGTACGTGTGGCCTTATTGAACAGTACGCGCAAACCTGCTCCACCGCCTGGCTGCCAGTGTTCAAACAATTTAGTGCCTAACTCATCGTTAGCGGTTTGCAAATTAAAAAAGGTAACGCCGCTGATGAACTTGTTTTTGGTGATAGGAAAGCGGTATTCGGCTTCGGAATAGTTGTATTGTGTACCTTTAAAATAGGTAACTGTATAACCCCTGCCGCTACGCAAACTTGGATCTTTACCCGGTCCGGGTAGTTCGATGTAAGGTAATGCGCCGCTGGCCAGGTAAGAACCCCAGTTCCAAAAAGCGATCACATGTTCGGGGTTACGGCTGGATAAGCTCCAGTATTTTCTAAAATCGGTGACAAACTGCAGCGCTCCCCTGCTGCTGCCCATCCAGGTTTGGTTTACCCGGAAACCGGCATCGGCATAAATACCTTTATAAGCACGGTTCTGGTTATCGCGCGAGGTGTATTGTATATTAAAGAGCAGGCCATTGGATGAATAGCCGCCACGGTCGAATCCGTAACGGTCACTATAAACATTGTATGGGGTTGCTTCGGATGTTGATATCCTGTCTTCAATCTTTCGGCGGACATCAAACGATATCCCTGCACCTACAAACAGGTTTTTGGCTACCTCTTTATAAGCCTTTTCCCTAAAGTTATAAAAGTAGGAATTTAGTACAAAACCTTTGCGCGATGGGTTATTTAAGATTATGTCTTCGGCACTGCTGCCAGCGGTTTGGCCAATGCCCAGCCCAAAATCGGGGGTAACAGTTTTTGCCACCACTAAGCTCCCCTGAAAGTTCCACTTGTTGCCGGGGGTGAATATGTTGTGATTGAGATAGAAATAAATAATGCCCTTGGTGGTAATAGATGCCGAAGTTGCTGCAACCGACATTAACGTGGTTGGATCGGTACCCAGTTTACGGCCAGCCACGGCTTTTATACCAACCTGAAAACCGATGGTAGGGTTAGACGCAATATTAGGAATGATAGTAATACCCGATGGTTTTTTGAGAATGGAATCGGGCTGGCGTTTGGGATGAAATATGTCTTTCACCAGGTCGCCCACATCATATTGTTTGCTGTAATCGTCGGCCTTAACTACGCGTTCGCGTTTGGCACGCAAGGAGTCGGCTTTAAGCGAGTCAACGGCCGAACCATCAACTTGTGCCCATGCCTGGCTGCAAGCGCTTGTGAGTAATATTGCAAAAGCTGCTTTATGAAATTTAAAGATCCGCATGATTATTTAAACCAGTATATGGAGTAAATGTTGTATTAGGTAAGTGGTTTGATAAGTTCTATTAGGTTATAATAGATTTGATGGCGCTATAAGCGTAAAAAAATTGCATAGATTTGATTATATCAATATCTAAGATTTGAAACCAATAGTCACTTTACTGTTCTTATTAATTGCAACTCCTGCTTTGTGTCAGCAATTTAACTTCCCGGTATTTAAGCCAACTGTGGTTTCTTTAAAAAGTATGGTGCCAACCAATTGGAAGATAAAGCTACAAGCCATTGGTGATTTAAACGGCGATAAATTTGCCGACTTAGCTTTGATACTGGAATATAGTGACAAGATTAAAGAGCATAGGCCAGACAGCTACACTAATACCAGGCACCCGCGGATGCTGTTAATTTGGTTTAAAACAGTAAACGGATACCAGCTTGCATTGCAGAACAACACTATTATTTCGAGGGAAGGAGAGGGCGGCATGGTAAATGATCCTTTAGATAATATTAAAATTACCAATAAAGTATTGCACATTAATTACGAGTATGTACGAAGCCATGCTTATTATAAATATCGCTATCAAAATGATGGGTTTTATTTAATAGGAGCTACAGAGGGAGGGGTATCGGGTGGCAAAATTAAGGTTTGCGATTACAATTTTTCTACCCGTAAGGCCGAATGTACATACGGGGAGTTAGGAAAAGATACAGATAAAAAGGAAACTAAGCGCATAAAGCTCACTAAGCTAAATGCTTTAACTGACCCCGACCTTCCTAATGGTTGGGATACATACGAAGTAACTTGCGTTCAATAAAAAATCCCGCTCAATATTGAACGGGATTGTATTTATAATGAGATCCAAAAAGTTACGACCACAAATTACTTGGGTAAGTACCATTTTCTACTAACTCTGAAATGCTGGCCTGTACAATAGGCTTATCTTCTTTGTAAGTAACACCAAACCATTTGTTACCGGTTGGGATGACTTTAAATTCGGCCACGCCGGTTTTAATCAGTTCATCGGCCACTAAAGGGATGAAGAATTCGGCTTTAGGATTGTTTTCGTTAGCATCAACAAACTTTTTGAACATTTCTTCGCTTTGTTTGAAAACGGCAGGGGTAAAGCCCCAGAAGTTCATGGATACGCGAGTATCATTAGGTAATTGGTGTTCGCCGCTGGCATCTTTATAAAACACACCGCTGTCTTTAAAGTACACCTCGGTACGCTCGTTCACTTCCACCATTTTACCGTCTTCTACCTTACAAACACCGCGCGATACCGAACCGTAATCGCTAAGGGTACGGTCTATCTGGTAACCCATTAAGGAGTAAAAATCATCTTTAACTTCTGTGGTTAAAAATTCGGCCATTTTTTCAAAGGCTTCATAGCCATAAAAGTCATCGGCATTAATTACGCAAAATGGCTCATTAATTTGGTTACGGGCGGCCAACACGGCGTGAGCGGTTCCCCAGGGCTTAGCGCGTTCAACCGTTTTATCAATACCAAACTGGGTAAGGTCATAGCTTTGAAAAACGTAATCGGTTTCGATACGACCAGCAAGTTTAGGTTCAAATATGGCTTTAAAAGAGTCTAAAAACTCCTCGCGGATAATAAAGCTTACTTTACCAAAGCCGGCTTTAATGGCATCATAAATAGAGTAATCAATAATAGTTTCGCCGTTAGGGCCAAAGCCATCAACCTGTTTCATGCTGCCATAACGGCTGGCCATACCTGCGGCCAATATCAGTAATGTTGGTTTCATAGTTGGGTAAATATAAAAAAATAAGCGTTGAAGCTTAATAGCTAATTAATAAAATTAATAGTTTTAATTAAAAATAATAGTTATTTAATATACCGGAAATCATGTCCGGGCTCAATATTAAGCAGGGTTTCATAAATGAGACGAATTACATTGTCTACGTCTTCTTTGTGAATAAGTTCTACCGTAGTATGCATATAACGCAGCGGTAATGATATTAAAGCCGATGGCACACCGTCGTTTGAGTAGGCAAAGGCATCAGTATCGGTACCGGTGGAGCGCGACGAAGCCTGGCGCTGAAAAGGAATCTGTGCTTTTTGCGCCGTTTCTATCAAAAGTTTGTTCAGGTTGTTTTGCACTGCCGGGGCGTATGATACCACCGGACCACGACCGCAAGCCAGATCGCCCTGGGTGATCTTGTTGATCATAGGGGTTTGGGTATCGTGCGTAACATCAGTAACAATGGCTACATGCGGTTTAATTTTGTGGGCTATCATTTCGGCACCACGCAAGCCAATTTCTTCTTGCACGGCATTCACAATATATAAACCGAAGGGTAGTTGTTTGTTGTTCTCTTTCAGCAAACGGGCAACCTCGGCAATCATGAAACCACCGGCACGGTTATCGAGCGCGCGGCCCATGTAATAACGGTTATTCAATACCGAAAATTCATCCTCATAAGTTATTACACAACCTACATGAATGCCCATGGCTTCCACTTCGTCCTTAGTGGTACAGCCACAATCTAAAAAGATGTTTTTAAGGGTTGGAGCTTCTTCCTTATCGCCACCCTGGCGGGTGTGAATAGCTGGCCAGCCAAATACTGCTTTCACAATGCCATTATCGGTATGGATGTTTACCCGTTTTGAAGGGGCAATTTGATGATCGGAACCACCGTTGCGAATCACATAAATTAAGCCATCGCTGGTAATGTAGTTCACAAACCACGATATTTCATCGGCATGAGCCTCAATTACCACCTTATACTCGGCCTGAGGGTTAATGATGCCAACAGCGGTGCCATAATTATCTACATAGTAAGTATCGATATAAGGCTTTAAATAATCGAGCCATAACTCCTGGCCTTTCCACTCAAAGCCGGTAGGCGAGGGGTTGTTAATGTATTTTTCCAGAAATGAAAGGGAGGTATCGGTAACCACAGAAATGTGCTGCGGCTTATTGTCATTAATATTCTCAGACATAATTATTCGTAAAAAACGTGTTACTCAGGTAGCAAATATAATAAAGCTGCCGATATGTGAAACACTTTTAAATAGTGTACAATAGTATATAATTTGTTAATGTATTAATATTAAGTTAATAACCATGATGTTGTTTTGTGACGAGTAAAATATCATTAGTTAATAGTTTCAGAAAAACCGGTTTGTTAAGGCAATCCGGTTTTTTTATGGGAGTAGTTTTTCGAGTATTTCATAATCGAAATTATTTTTGGAGAAAGTTTGCCCGGCGGAACTAAAGCCGGCCTTATAATAGAAACCAATGGCTGATAGCCTGGCATTACACCAGATACGTTTACCGCCCTGTAAGGTAGCGAAGTTGATAATGTATTGGAGCAAGGTATTGCCCACACCTTTATACTGCATTTGCTGGGCTACAGCAAACTTGCGGAACTGAAACTCGTTTACGTGTTGAAACAGGGAAACAACCCCAATCAATCTATCTTTATAAAAGCACCCGAAATGTATTCCGTAATTGTCTTCTTCCGTGGCTATGACATATAATGGTTCGTGAGGGTATAAAACATCGCGTCTCAAACGCCAGGTAAGCTCGGGCCTTATTTGTTCTATGTGCAGGTCTTCCAAATTAAAATTTGTTAAACAATGTTATGGTTATGTAATTATAGGAATTTTGCGATTTTATGTAAGAAAAAAAGATTATTATTGCAGTTGATGAAAATTAGGCCATATAAAATATTGTTGTGTTTATTGTTTATGATGATCTTTATTTCAAAGATGATCATAGCTGTTGCACCTGCATTTTTATCGCTTAACAATAAAACTGTAAACGCTGTAATTATGCAGCTGGAACAGGAAAACAAGAACGAAAAAGAAAACCCTGATAAGGAGGGAAATAAAGACAAAAAGTTTTTTGACGAGGATTGTTTTTACATCTATCATGCTGTAGTGGTTCCTTTAGTTATTAAAACAGTTTTGCAACTCGGCTTCGAGCATTCCCTTTATCAGCCTAATCACCATCCATCGGTACTTACCCCACCGCCTAATGCCAGTTTAGCTTAAAGCCGTATTTATGGCTCTTGGTAACTCTATAGTGTTTTTATTTAATAGAAAATTTACTTCATGGCTAAAAACGGGCTTGCAGGTGGTTTGCATCTGCAAAAATACTTCTTATCCAAAAACCTAAAAAAGGATCTTCCGTCCAGTATTGTCGTTTTCTTGGTGGCATTACCTTTATGCCTGGGCATTGCCTTGGCTTCGGGAGCTCCGCTTTTTGCAGGTTTATTAACCGGTATTATAGGAGGTATTATAGCCGGCTCGGCCAGTGGTTCGCAATTAAGTGTAGCCGGCCCGGCGGCGGGTTTAACAGTTATAGTTTTAACAGCTATTACCAAGTTAGGCTCTTACGAAACCTTTTTGCTGAGCATTGTTATTGCTGGTGTGTTCCAAATCATACTGGGGCTCATTAAAGCGGGCACCATTGGCAACTACTTTCCGTCGGCCGTAATTGAGGGTATGCTGGCCGCCATAGGTTTAATCCTTATTTTAAAGCAGTTTCCGCACGCGGTAGGTTTCGATGCCGATTTTGAAGGCGATGAAACCTTTATGCAGGTAGATAAAGACAATACCTTTTCGGGTATTTTAACCGCCCTGTCAAAAATTAATTACGGTGCGGTTATCATTAGCCTGGTATCATTGGCATTAATGATCTATTGGCCAAAAATTAAAAAGGTAGCTATTGTTCCCGCACCGTTGCTGGTAGTATTATCAGGTGTTTTACTGAGCCTTTTATTTGCCGGTACCGATATAGCCCTACGCGATAAGCAGTTTGTGCAAATTCCGGTGGTGGACGGTTTTAACTCGGTTTTAGGACTTTTTAAATCGCCCAACTTTTCGGCTATAGGTAATAAGGAAGTTTGGATAACCGCCTTTACAATTGCCGTAATTGCAAGTTTAGAAACCCTGCTGAGCCTCGAAGCAGTAGATAAGATAGACCCCATTAAGCGAATTTCGCCTACCAACCGTGAGTTGGTTGCACAAGGCGCCGGTAACATTATAAGCGGTATGCTGGGCGGCCTGCCCATGACGGCGGTAATTGTACGTTCATCGGCTAATGTAAACGCCGGTGCCCGTACTAAAACCAGTGCTGTGCTGCATGGCTTTTGGCTGCTATTGTCCTTTTTGTTTATACCTGGAATTATTAACCTGATACCTTTGTCTTGTTTGGCAGCTATCTTGTTGGTTACTGGTTACAAATTGGCCAGGTTATCGTTATTTACCCATATGTGGCATAAAGGCTTAAACCAGTTTATCCCATTTGTGGTAACCATAGTAGCCGTATTGTTAACCGATTTATTGATCGGCGTGGGTATAGGGATGATGGTGGGTATATTTTATATACTGCGTACCAACCTGCGCAATCCGTATTTTTATCATATTGACTGCAAGGGCGATAAGGAAGTGATCCGCATAAAGCTGGCCGAAGAAGTTTCGTTTTTAAATAAAGCCGCAATACAAGTTACTTTAACCAGTTTGCCGGCCGAATCGCATGTAATTATAGATGGATCGAACTCCCGCTATATTGATGTGGACGTGCTGGAAACTATCCATAATTACAGGCATAACGCCTTTACAAAAGGCATCATTGTAGAGCTATATCAAATTAAAGACAGGTACGATGTACCCGCTTTTAAAGAATTGATATACAAGGAAAATAATCAGGTAGATTAATGCCGGTTGTTTTGTAGTGTTAACCAATCAATTTTTGATGAATACAGCTTAAAGAGTATAACTGTTTAAGAATGGGTGTAGTATGCTAAATATACTACAAAAAGCTGTAAAGTTCTTCTCCGGTAAAATCATAAACCAGAAAAATTAAAAGCAATGTAATAATTGGCTAAGCTAACCTATAGGCTTTTTAATACAATACATATCCGCGAACATATTAAAATAACATAATTGTAGATACAATAGCAAGGTTAGCAAGGCATGGTGGGTTATTATTATAATAATTTTTTTGGCCCGCATCATCAATATGCTAACTACACGGCAATCATCTAACGGATTTTATGTTAATCAAGTAAAAAATGAAAAAAAATCATCACCAAGAAACACTCACACCCTGGCAAAGGCTTGTACGCATATTGCATTACGAGCGTTCAACTATCAATTATATATTTATTTATGCCGTACTCATAGGTTTAATTGGCCTCACACTGCCATTGGGTACTACTGCCGTATTTAACTTATTATCAAATGGAGCTCTATACAGCTCAACCTATGTTTTAATTGCGGTTATACTATTAGGTATAATAATAGGAGGGTTACTGCTGATAGGGCAATTGTCGTTAGTAGAGGTGGTGGAGCAAAAAATATTTGCAAAAACCGCGCTGGAGTTTGCTTACAGGCTGCCACGCATAAAAAAGCAGGCCCTGGCTGATGAAAACCCACCAGAACTTGTAAACCGGTTTTTCGATATACTTACTATTCAAAAGGGATTAACCAAATTGTTGGTTGATATTGTTGCCGCCGCGGTTCAAATATTTTTCAGTGCTATACTGCTATCTTTTTATCATCCGTTTTTTATTGCCTTTGGTATTTTGGTTATTATTTTTATTGTATTAATGATAACCTTATACTTTAAACCAGGCGTTGATACCAGTATTGAAGAATCTGAATATAAATACGAGGTGGTAGCTTACCTGGAAGAAGTAGCTGCCGACCTGGAACCATACCGCCATAGTACCATTAAACGCAACGCGGTAATAAAAAATACAGATGAGATCACTGCTAAATATCTTCAGGCCCGAAACGATCACTTTTCTATTTTGAAACGTTTTTTTGCCAGCGCCATATTCATTCGTACGTTACTAATGGGCGGGCTGTTGTTATTGGGTTCCTATTTTGTGGTAACACGCCAAATGTCGTTTGGGCAGTTTGTGGCTGCCGAAGTTATTATTGTACAAATTACCTATGCAATTGAAAAACTAATGACCAATATGAATACGGTATTTGATATGGCCACCGGAAGCGAGAAACTGGCCGTAGTCACCGATTTGGAATTGGAGGAAGGAGTACTTGATTATGAATAAGGGACCTGTATTTTTAGAGCAGCTGGTTAACTGGGAGCAGCTTTCTGTAAAATCGGCGCAAAAAATATTACCCAGTAAAGGTTCGCGTTTGTTGGGACGGATATTGCTATTTGTATTATTTGTTTTCATAATTATATTATTGCTGCCCTGGCGGCAAACCATACCAGGCCGTGGTACAGTAACCGCATTGCGCCCGGAGGACCGTTCGCAAACGGTTCAAAATCAAATTGGCGGGCGTATTGAACGCTGGGCCGTACGCGAGGGACAGGAAGTGAAAAAAGGAGACACTATACTGATAATATCCGAAACCAGTCAATCTTATTTCGATCCTGAACTGCCGGAACGTTTGAATGAGCAATTAACGGCCAAGCGTGGTAGTGAGGTTGCTGCCGTTCAGAAAATTAAGGCTACTAATGCTCAAATTAACGCGCTTAGCAACGGCTTGCGTTTTCAGCTTAGTGCAGCCGTGAACAAAGTAAGGCAGGCAAAAAACTATGTGGATATTGATAGCGCCGACCTGGTAGCGGTTCAAAACTTTTACGACATCAGTAAATCGCGATTGGCACGTTACGAATCCGGGTACCGTAACGGCTTGTTTTCACTTACCGATATTGAAACCAGGCGATTGAAGCTTCAGGAAGATATGGCTAAAGTTAATAGTCAGCAAAATAAGCTGAATAATTCGGTACAGGGGTTGATTAATGCCCGTATTGAATTAGATAACATTCGCGCCAAATATCAGGAAACTGTAGCGAAGGCACAGTCGGATTTAGGGTCGGCTATTTCGGGCCGGGCCGGCGTACAGGGAGAAATAGCCAAGCTGCGTAACGATATAGCCAATATTTCTGTGAGGCGTGGTTTATACGTGGTGCGGGCACCTCAAGCTGGATTTGTGGTTAAAACGATGAAGGCGGGTATAGGTGAAAATATTAAAGAAGGAGAATCGGTTGCCACGCTGCAGCCTAAATCTCCGCAGGTGGCTGCCGAAATTTACATCAGCGCCATGGATGTTCCGTTGGTGTTAGATACCAGTAATGTAAGGCTTCAGTTTGAAGGCTGGCCATCTATCCAGTTTTCGGGTTGGCCGTCGGTTGCGGTGGGCACCTTTGCCGGTAAAGTATTTGCCATTGATAAAGTGAGCAGTTCGGGAGGCAAATACCGGTTACTGGTAAAACAGGATAATCCGGTTCCAACTAATGATGAACCGTGGCCAAAGCAACTGCGCCAGGGTTCAGGAGTTTATGGCCGTATAATTTTAAGATCGGTACCAGTATGGTATGAAATATGGCGGCAGCTCAACGGTTTTCCGCCAAGTTTAGAAAAAGAACCGGATACCGATAAGGAACAAGATAAGAAAAGTTAGTTGCACCTAACGGGAATAATATATGAAGATACTAAAAGTAAGATTTTATATCGTAGCCCTGTTATGTTCTATGCTGTGGTGTGTAACATCAGCAGGTGCTCAAAACAGGCAAACCATCGATACCAGTAAAGTTTTTGCATTAGATGATTTGCAGCTGATGGTTTTCAGGTACCACCCGATTATTAAACAGGCCGCCCTGTTTACCGAAGCTGCACGTGCTACTGTTTTGCAATCGTTAGGGTATTTCGACCCTAACCTCAAAGCCAATTTTGGCAGAAAGCTATTTGGTGGTACCGATTATTACAACCATTGGTCGAGTGAACTTAAAGTGCCGCTTTGGCTGGCCGGGGCCGACCTGAAAGTAGGTTACGACCGTAATGTAGGGTATTACACCAACCCCGAAACACGTACCAGCCTGGCTGGTTTAACCGGTTTAGGTTTAACGGTGCCGCTTGGCCAGGGCTTAATTATTGATGCGCGGCGTAACACACTGAGGCAATCCCGAATTATGGTTCAGTATGCTGAAGCCGAAAGGGTAAAACAAATTAACAATACCTGGTACCAAATAGCTAAAGATTATTGGAGCTGGTATTATGCCTACCGGCAGTTGACTTTAACCAACGAAGGTGTAGAGTTAGCCCAGCGCCGCTTTAAAGCAGTAAGTACGCAAACCCAAATTGGCGACAAAGCATCTATCGACTCGGTAGAGGCCTACGTTACGGTACAGGAACGTTTAATACAGCTGGAAAAAAACAAGATAGAACTGCTGAACGCGCGCCTGGTTTTATCGAACCATTTATGGAACGGGGAGGGAAACCCACTTGAACTTCCCGAAGACGCCATTCCACAATTGGTAGACGGCAATGTAGAACGTGTAGGTAAGCTGGTGCTGGATACCTTGGTTAGGCAAGCCGCTGTACAACACCCCGAAATATTAAAGCTGCAATTTAAAAGCGGGCAGCTTGCCATTGAAAGGGCTTACCGTCAGGAAATGCTTAAACCCAAGATCAATATCAGCGGATCGTTAATATCCAATCGCCGGTCGTTGGGTAGTTATGTTCCCGATAATTACGACTTTAACTGGAATAATCATAAAATAGGGCTCGACTTTGCATTTCCATTGTTTTTACGTGCGGAGCGCGGCAAGTTGCGGGAAGTAAAAATTAAGCAGCAAGAACTTAGCTACGATTTGCAGCAGTCGGGGCGCGAGATCAATAACAATATCCGTACGTCATACAACGATTTGGAGGCGTATAGATCGCAGCTGGAAGTACAGGTGCAAACTATTAAAAACCAAAGCTTGTTATTGCAAGGGGAGAATCAGAAATTTGAACTTGGAGAGAGTACCTTATTTTTGATAAATACCCGTGAAACCAAATTGATAGACATGCGGATTAAGCTGGAAAGTATGATATCCGGGTATCAGAAAACACTTGCCGAATTATATTATAAAGCCGGAACAAGACAGGTTTTATAAGTGTTTAATTTATAGAGATTTACAAGATAACCAATATCTAACTATTTAGTAACTAAATAAAATCATGGAAAATAATTCAAATCAATTAAGCGTACACGATACCAGCCACATCACTTACGAAAGTTTAATGGAAGGAAACCGGAAGTTTGTGGAAGAAACACTGGCAGAAGACCCCGAATTTTTTAAAAAACTGGCGAATGGGCAAACGCCTCCTGTATTGTGGATAGGTTGTGCCGATAGCCGCGTACCCGCCGATAGAATTACCCATACCAACCCGGGCGAAATATTTGTACATCGTAACATAGCCAATGTGGTAGTACACACCGATCTTAACTTGTTATCGGTGCTCGATTATGCCGTTAACGTACTCAAAGTAAAACATGTAATTGTAGTTGGACACTACGGTTGCGGCGGTGTACAGGCAGCTATGGGTAATAAAGAATTTGGTTTAATTGATAACTGGCTGCGCGCCATTAAAGATGTTTACCAAAAACATACCGACGAGCTAAACGCTATTACCGACGAGAAAAAGAAATTTGACCGTATGGTTGAGTTTAATGTTATTGAAGGTGTTAACAATTTGTGCAAAACAACTATTGTTCAAGGTGCATGGGCACGTAACCAAGAGTTGCATGTACATGGTTGGGTTTACGCTTTAGATAGTGGCTTAATTACCGATCTGAAAGCAAACGCAAGCAATAGTTCTCAAATGGACAGCATTTACAAGTTTGAAAAGTAATGTTAATTATAGTGAAGCGGGCCGTATTTGGCCCGCTTTTTTTGTATATAATAAAAACGTATATTTGCAGCATCGATCCACATAATTAATCCCGGATCGTTAAAACTCATCACAATACTGTACTGTCCGTACAGCTTTTACATATACGTTATCCATTTTACATGTTATTTCAAGATTTAAATTTAATTGAGCCTATCCTTAAAGCCCTTAAAACCGAAGGATATACTCAACCCACCCCCATACAGGAACAATCTATCCCTATTATATTAGACCGTAAAGATCTGTTAGGATGCGCCCAAACCGGTACCGGTAAAACAGCGGCATTCTCTATACCGTTATTACAAATACTTTATAACGAACGTGCTCAGCATAAAGAACAAAAAACCATTAAGGCCCTTATTTTAACCCCAACCCGCGAACTGGCTATCCAAATTGACGAAAGTTTGGCAGCTTACGGCCGTCATACTGGTTTAAAGCACCTGGTTATTTTTGGTGGTGTATCGCAAAACTCGCAAACCGAAGCCCTGCGTCGCGGAGTGGATATATTAGTAGCAACACCAGGCCGTTTGCTCGACTTGATGAATCAGCGCTTTGTTCACCTGGAGCATGTGAAGTTTTTGGTTTTGGATGAAGCCGACCGTATGCTGGATATGGGCTTTGTGCACGATGTAAAAAAGATTATTGCCAAAGTGCCTGCCAAACGCCAAACGCTGTTCTTTTCGGCTACGATGCCTAACGAAATTAAGCAACTGGCCGATACTATTTTAAACAAGCCGGAAAGGGTAGAGGTAACACCAATATCATCAACCGCCGAAACTATACAACAGGAAATGTTCTTTGTGGATAAAGGCGATAAGAGGAACCTCCTCACCCACATCCTGAAGGATAAGAATATTAAAACGGCACTGGTATTTACCCGCACCAAACACGGTGCCGATAAGGTGGTAAAAGACCTGAGCCGTGAAGGTATTATAGCCGAGGCCATACACGGCAACAAATCGCAAAACGCACGTCAGCGCGCGTTAACTAATTTTAAAAATCGTACTACCCGCGTATTGGTAGCTACCGATATTGCCGCACGCGGTATAGATGTAGACGACCTGACGCACGTAATCAATTACGAGCTGCCTAACGTACCCGAAACCTATGTACACCGTATTGGCCGTACAGGCCGTGCAGGTGCCAGTGGTATAGCCCTGTCGTTTTGCGATCATGAAGAGCGTGAATTTTTAAAAGACATCCAAAAGCTGATTACCATTGTGATACCGGTAAACGATGCACATCCTTACCCTATGAAACAGATGAACAATCTGGATAAGGTACGTGAGGAAATGAAGAATCAGGGTGGCGGTGGTCGTTCGGGTGGCGGTCGTTCAGGCGGTGGCAACCCTAACGGCGGCGGTGGCAAACGCAGCTTTGGTGGAGGCGGTGGTAACCGCAAGCCATCAGGTTCTGGTCGTCGTCCGGCTGCAAAAAGTTAATTAAGCATTTGTAAGGTTCATTTATTCCGCATACATTTATAATGAATTTCAAATTATTGAATATGAAACGCGCTGTTGATCTGTTGAAGAATAAGTTTTTCCTGGTAGCCGTAGTATTTGTGGTATGGATGCTGTTTTTTGATAAGAACGATCTGTACTCGCAATACGAGCAACGCCAGCAACGTATCAAACTGGAGCAGGAGCGCGATTTTTATACTAAGGAAACCGCCCAGGTAAGCAAAGACCTCGACGAGTTAACCTCCAACCCAGCCAAACTGGAAAAGTTCGCCCGCGAGAAATACCTCATGAAAAAAGCGAACGAAGATGTGTTTGTGATTGTTAAAGAAAAGAAGAAGGAAGAATAAGAATTATATATACAAGAAAGCCATTGTTTGAAAAAGCAATGGCTTTCTTGTATACGTACGTTAAGCTCAAAATAATTTATTGAATTAATGTTACAAAACCTTTTTGTACAGTAGCTTTTCCAATTTCATCAGTATAACTTACTAACCAGTAATAAGTGCCAACCGGCATCATATAACCTTTCATTTTGCCATCCCAACCCCAATGAAGATCTTTAGATGCATATAGCAGGCTTCCATAGCGATTGTAAATGTGAAGTTGGTAGTTTGTAGCCCTGCTATCTTCATTAGGCCTGAATATATCATTTATTCCATCTCCGTTGGGTGTGAATGTATTTGGAAAAGTAACCGGATTGCAGCTTTCGCGTTCCAGCTTCACGGTAACTTTTTCGGCAATGCAGCCGTCTTTTTTAAGTATTCGGAAGTTATAGTCGCCCGGAGCTAAGTCTTCAAACGTAAAATTATATGGGTAAACCGAAGATTTATATTCAATGCTATAAAGACTTGGATCAGTTAAAACTTGTAAGCGAATATTTCCCGGTATATCGCACAACGGCTTTTTGGTGGTTACTGAAAACTTGGGCCGCATTAAATCGTAATTGGGTATCTCAATAGTTACTTGCTTGCTGTTTCCCCCCGATGCTGCCACTTTAACCGTATAGGTGCCTGGTTCAAGCATATTAAAAATACCTGTACTATTACTAATATCATTGTTAAGATAATAAGTGTACTGCTCGGGTATAGGCATGCCAGTAACCTGTATTACACCTTTGCCCAGTACATTGCATTCTTGGTTTACAGAGGAAGAAGCAATTTCTACAATACAGGGCTCGTACACAACATTAATCATTACCGAATCAAGAACACAGCCATTCGGCTTTAAAATAACAAACTGATAATTTCCTTCGGTTAGGTTATTAAACTTATTATCAAAATTGTAAAAGCTGCCTTTGTAGTCAATTTTATAGTTAGCACTATTAATGGGCAAGCTAAATGTTATTTCGCCTTTTTGGGCACAGTAATGATTGGTTTTAATGTATGACACCGCCGGATCAGTCAAACTGTAATCTGGAATAATGGCTGTAATTTCCTTCTTATCATCGTTCGATACAATTTTAATATTATAGGTGCCGGCTTTTAAATGATCAAATTTACCGGTTGTATTACTAATCTTATCATTTAGTATGTAGGTATAAAGGTCGAAGTGGGTTTTGGTTAAAACCTGAATGTTTCCTTTTCTTATAGTATTACATTCTTGAGTTATCTGCAAACGATCATATTGTATGGTACATTTTTCACGAACCAATAACTTCCCAATAGTGTCAACCACACAGTCGGAATTGTCAACAATCTCAAAGCGTTGATAACCGCTATTCAAAAATTCAAATTTGTGGTTGAGCGCAAATTTGCTTGAGCCGTATCTGATCTTATAAGTGCCATCGTCGTTAGCGCTCGATACCGTAACAGACCCAAGGGTAGTGCATGTTGGGTTTTGCGAGGTAATGGTGGTTACCGGCTTTTGAATAGTAAATTTGGAAATAGTTAGAACTGTGTCTTTCTTTTGCTTATCGGTTGATACGCTGATTTGAAAGGTGCCGGGGTCTAAGCCGCTAAATAAACCTGTGGAGTTGGTAATGCCATTTAAGGTATACTTATAATCAACTAAGGCGTTATCACAAATTATTTGTATAGTGCCCTTTCCCACAAACGGGCATTCAGCACTCTCTTTTAAATTGTTAATTACCATTTCGGGTAAACTGCCGTCTTCAACTTCACTGGCCGCGTCGCCTACACTGTACGGTAAAGTAAATGATGTTCCTAAGGTTTTGTAATTATCAAGATCTAATTCAATAACGTTAGTTGAGCCAAAGCCAACATTATCAAAAGCATAAATTTTATTTTGCGTACTGCTAAATGCGCAACTTGCCAGGCCGAACACCGAACCGCTCATTGGAATAACCAGGGAGTTTTTGGAAGGATCGGCTAAGTCTATTTTAGCTATTCCGCCACTGGTTGAAGCCATAAAAAGGTTGCCTTTATAAATAATGACATCCCCCGATGTTTGAAAACGACAGTTACCTAAATTTGTTGATTTTTTGGCGACAGGGTCAATTTTGTAGAGTTGACTGTTTGATTCGAGATACAACATGCCCTCACTATTAACGGTTAATCCATTTGAGTATGGGATACTCATAACAAACTTACAATTTGTTATTGTTTTGCCAATGATGTCTCCACTATACAATTGAGAACCATTACTGTAATATATTACATTTTTATATACGGCAATAGTGTTGAAAGTTGCAATGGTGCAGTTAGTCATGTCCTCGGTTTTAGCACCGGTAGGGGTTACTGTAACCCTTTTAATTTGGCTACCAATGGTTGCGTAAAAGCGCTGACTGTAAAGGGTTGTTGAAATTAAAAAAAATAGGACAACAAGAACATATTTCTTCATTAATACATGATATGATAAGGCAGCTAAATATACATAGCTAATTCGACATAGAACAATTATCTATGTTAAATTATGCCATACAAACTTCCACCCTTTTCGCCCATCTTGTCAACTAATTTTTCTACCTCTGGGTCTTTAATTAGTTCGGGTGCATGGTGCGGTTTAATACGGGCGTTAATAATTAACGGACCGTGGCAGCCCCAGTGTTTATGCTCGGTAAAGCTGCGAATGCCATAAATATCGTGCGATGGGTTGCTGCGGGTAAAGGTTACCCAAATTAGGTTGTTTATGGTTTGGGCTGTAAAGCCGGCATCGTCGCATAATACCATTAGTGGTATGCCGCTCAGGTCTACATCTTTCAGGTGATCGTCTAAAATGCCCAGTGCATCAACAATATCATCTTCATGAATAAATTTGGGTATTTCAATACAAAGCACACCCGGCATCGCCATTTTGAAAATATTGAACGGGCGCGGCAGGCTAAAACCCGACGGCAACTCAGTCCACAATTCTCGTTTAACTTCACCTGCAACCGCTATGGCTACTTTACTGCCGCTGTTTAAACCGCTGCCGCTGTAATCCAGCGTGTCGATGGTGGTACGGGTGTAAAAGTGTAGGTCGCGGGTGAGGTCAATGCGCTCTAAAACATGTTTCAGGAACGCGGCTATGTTGTTGATGTCCAAAGTAGTATCATCTTCCTTAGCGGCTATAAACAGGTATTTAGCAAGGCTCAACTGGTTCTTGCCTAAGATGTGATTGGCAATGGTCAAAATCTCTTGCGGGCGGCGTTCCTTTAAATAAGGTGTGTACCGCTCGCTGCCAATGGCAAATAACAACGGGTGAACCCCGGCCGCATCTACGGCGTTTACCGCATGCAGTCCGGGTATTTCCGATGGCAGGGCCGATCCGGTAATCTCGTGGATCAGTGCTCCAAAACTGGTATCTTCCTGCGGTGGGCGACCCACTACTGTAAAGGACCAGATAGCATCTTTACGGTGATACACATTATGTACCTTCATCAACGGGAAAGGGTGTTGTAAGCTGTAATAACCTAAATGATCACCAAACGGACCTTCGGGCTTGTTTTCGTGCGGCATTACCGTGCCGGTTATCACAAAGTCGGCATCGGCCGATATGCAAAAGCCTTCGGCATCATAAAAATACCGGAACCGACGATTACCCAATGCTCCGGCAAAGGTCATTTCCGATAAACCTTCGGGTAGCGGCATTACCGCCGCCACCGGGTGCGATGGCGGTCCGCCTACAAATATGCTCACTTTTAAAGGCTGGCCTTTAGCATTTGCTTTGGTTTGATGCACACCAATACCCCTGTGTAACTGGTAATGTAAACCTATCTCTTTATCCAATACGTACTCGTTACCTCCTAACTGAATGCGGTACATACCCAGGTTAGCGTTCATGATGCCCGGCTTGTCGGCATCTTCGGTATAAACTTGCGGCATGGTTACAAATGGGCCACCATCCATAGGCCAGTTAATTACCTGTGGAAGGGCACTAATTTGCGTGCGGCCGAAATTGACAGGGGCGCTTTTTCCGGTTTTCATAGGCAGGGCCGATAGCGCAGTCAAAGCTACATTGGCATAGCTAAACGGTCGCTTAAAGGCTTTCATAGGGTCGGTTTTAAGGTCGACCAGCGTTTTAATCTTATCCAGTGTATCTCTAAAAATAAAGCGTGAGCGATCTAAAGTACCGAACAAGTTACTTATTGCCGGAAACTTGCTGCCCTTTATATTTTCGAATAAAATCGCTGGTCCCTGGTGCTCATATACGCGCAGGTGAATAGCGGACATTTGCAAATAAGGATCAACTTCTTCTTGAATGCGAATGAGGTGACCGTTTTTTTCGAGATCGGTAATGCAGGCTTGTAAACTTGGGTAACCCATTTAAGGTGTATGTTTAGTAATGGTTCAAAAATAATAAACTTTATGTGCCCTTAATCCACCTGTTTGTCAAATCTTGGCATGTATTGTGTGTAGTGTAAAGAAAATAAATTAACATTATGGAAAGTACAGCGATGAAATTGGGTGCCGAAAAGGAATTTGCCGTACCCGTATTAGAATTATACAAGGCCTGGACAACGCCGGAGGATTTGAAACAGTGGTGGAAACCATCTGAAAGCCATTTAAAAACCGTTGAATTGGAAGTTATAGAAGGTGGTAAATTTAAGTACGAATTTGAAGGCCGCGACGGTGAAATATCTGTAGTAATTACAGGTGAGTACCAGGAAGTACAAGAGAACGAAAAATTAGTTTACAGCTGGAACTGGAGCGTACCTGCAAATGCTGTTAAACCCAGCGAACATGTACTTACCATATTATTTACCGGCAACGGCGATGGCAGTACGCTTAAAGTAACGCAAGAAAATTTTTTAGACAACGAATCGATTAACCCACACCAGGAAGGTTGGGAAAAGGCGTTAAACGATCTGCATGCCTATTTGAGCAATTAGGATTTTTATCTGCATGTCTTGCTGAGCTTGTCGAAGCACTCTACGCTGTTAGATCTTCGGCAAGTTCAACCGGCAACCTTGTAAGTTAACTATGCCTACTGGGCGAGCCCAATTGAAATGCTTATTTTTGCCCGATGAAACATGAAGAAGTAGTTGCCGCCCTTAAAATTATTGCCGAAACCACGGCAGCCAAAGGTGTAAGTAAAGAAGACGTACAGGAATTAAAAAAGTATAATTTGATTAATATCGACGAATCCGAGAAAGTTCCCGTTTACAGCTTAACAAAAAAAGGTAAAGTAATGCTGAAGGCCAACTCGAAAGCATAAAGCATTTTGTCCAAATGTAAGACAGATTATGGTTTAAAGCTGTTTGGGATTATGAACGGTTGTAATCATTATTAAATACCCTAATAACAAAGCTTGTCTGGAACTGACGACCAATCATGTTCAATATTCGTCATTAATAAAGCGTTATCAAACTTCACAGAGCCTTTAGCAAATACGTTTTCATTCTCAAAATAGCTTGACCGTATATGGCTTACTTCCAATGGCTTCATTTCCCATCGGTATGTGTTAAGGTGCAATCCATCACATTTATTGCCGTTAGGAGAGTAACCTATGGCACCTGCCTGGAAAAATGCAGAAGCTTCCTCCAGATCATTAAAGATGGAGTTGGATCCAAATGAGTTGGCAATTTTTGCCTTCACACTAATTATAGTGGCATCTGAACTGGCAAAAGCAATGTGATAGTTATCCGCAGTTTCCTTCACATCAAATTTTGCATGATAATGCCTGCCAGGGAATGCCCTGCCACCAACCATCGCATTAAAGCCCGAAGAAGTATCTCTTCTGGGGATATAAACTCCTTCCTTTATTTCACCGTGTTCCATCCATTCAACCGCGATACGATGAGCACCATTCTCTGAACCAATGCCAACAAACGCCGGGAAACCTTTGGGGCGCTCTTGTTTTAACCTGATCAGGCATATACCAGCGATGGCTTTACCCTTGAATACTTTAGGGGCGAATGGGAATGGTATAATAGTTTTGGCTACATCGAGGTCAACTGTAAAGTTAACAAGCATGCGCCTTTCAATAATACCTGTAATGGTTGGAATCCTCATATAATTTACTTAGCCGGTTTCACTGCTTTGCCCATCATTAGTTCTTTAATTAACTTAACTGGTGCACTGCCGTAGCTCAAGAACTTCTCGTTAAATTCCTTTACGGAATAAGTCTCGCCGGCTTTCTTTTTATAGGCATCGCGTAGGTCAATAATTTCTTTGTAGCCGGTATAATAACTGGTGAGTTGCACACTGCTTACGCTTACCCGTTTCCATTTGCCTTCGGCCTCTGCTTGTTGTTGAAATGCTTCGCGGTTGAGCAGTTTGATGGCTTGCTCTTTGCTCATGTTGCTTACATGCACGCTGTAATCTAATATGGCGTTACATACCGAGCGGAGGTTCCATTTATACCACATCAGGCGCATCTCGGGTTCGTTGTTGCCATAACCTGCATCCAGCATCATTTCTTCACTATACACTGCCCAGCCTTCTATCATCGCACCGTTTTGCAATACCGATTTAATTAAGCTTGGCGTTTTATTGGAATATACCAGTTGCGTATAGTGCCCCGGTATAGCTTCGTGAATGCAAAGGATTTGCAACAAATACTGGTTGTATTCACGCAAGTAGCTTTCAGCACGTTCGGGTGCCCAGCCAGCCAGGCTGCCTACGTTAAAGTAAGTGTTACCGCCTTTATCATACGGCCCGGGCGAACTTACCGACGCGCCCGCCACACCGGCCATATAGGCCGGTTCTTTGCGCACAATGAGCGGTTTGCTGGGGTCTTGCTTGAGCAGATTTTTGGTTTTTACAAAATCCACCAGTTTTGGGATCAGCTTTTCTATAGCGGTTTGAAAATCATCGGGTTTTACATGTTTGGTAGATAAGGTGTCTATCACGCGGCTAATTAATTCCAGAGAGTCTTTAGGCATAGGTTGCTTGCCAAAGTATTTTGGCCAAAGCTGCCTGCTGAGTTTGCCCATTTCCTGGTGTAATTGCTTTTTACGGTTGTTGGCAGCATTGAAAATTTGCTGTGCCGTAAAGGCCGACTGGATCTGGTACTTGAATTTTTCCTGGTATAAATCCTGCCCTAAACGGAAACTGCGGGGCTTTGCGCTTTTAAGATTACTAAGCCAGTCGGCAAAAGCCTTAATGGCTACGCCCGATAGCTTGGCGCGGGTTAGCATTTGTTTTTGGAGTGCTTCAGGTATCTTGGTCTTTTTTAGCGAATCGGCAAAGTCTTTTTCAAATACGCTCAGGCCGCCATTGATCTGATCTATGGTCAGGCTGGTTAATTCAGGAACCGGGTTTTTGATCTGTTTCTGCGCCTCTTTAAAATACGAGGGTATGTTCTCCATTTTTTCATAAAAGTTACGCAAGCGCTTGTCAAGCGGGGCATAATGTTCGTTTAAAATGTAAGCGAACGTGCTGATGATGTTGTAAGTATTAGGGTTCCATTCCCAGGCTTTAAGACTTTGCAGGTTAAACTGTATCTCCTGCACCTCGTTTTGAATGAGCTGATAATCCATTTTATTGGATTCTGATAGCGTATTAGGATCGTAATGCAACAGTGAGTCAGCTTCTACTTTAGCAAAAGTGATCAGCTTATCCCGGTTGGATGCGCTGGGCACCAGCAGTAAACTATCATATTGGTGATAGCCGGTTTGCGTGGCCCGGTCAGGATCCATTTTCCATAACGATTCTAAGAAGTGCTCTTTGTAACCTCCAAAGGCAGCATCGTTTTTATTCATTTCGGCAGGGCTGCCGCCATCTTTTTTACAGCCGATGAGCATTGCTGCCAGTACTACTATTGCTGTTAATAATTTTTCAACCACGAATCAGTGTAATTTGCTTTGGATATAAACGTACGCAATTACTGCGATAATTGGCAAATGCTAATCATCGGGCTCGTAATTATTTGGATGCTTGCAACCAAGTGATGGTTGATTTGTTATACTTTAAAACGTATTACTATGCTCAATAATAGCCAAATTCTTTTAACCGAAGTTTTACAACTACTTAACGGCGGAACAGCCCACGCCAAACTGGATGATGCTTTGAACGATTTGTCCGCTAACCTTCGCGGTGAAAAACCTCATGGTTTACCTTACAGTATATGGCAATTAGTAGAACACATTCGTATTGCCCAATGGGATATGCTAGAGTTTAGTAAGGACGGTAACCACCAATCACCCAAATGGCCCGATGAGTATTGGCCTAAGGAAACTGAACCGGACAGTGAAGAAATATGGGCGGCATCTATATCACAAATTAAAAAAGACCTGAATGAGTTGGTTGAACTGGTAAAAACCGGCGACTTATATGCGCCTATTCCACACGGAACCGGCCAAACGCTTTTACGCGAAGCCCTGCAAGTGGCCGATCATACGGCCTACCACGTAGCAGAGATCATTGTGTTAAGAAGGTTGTTGGGTGCATGGAAACCATAACGTTTTTATCCCTCCTTGGGGAGGGTAGGGAGGGGTTCAGACGAATGTTTAAGCGCATGACCCTCCCTTCCATCGCGCAAGTCGGCCGCACCCCTCCTCAAGGAGGGGTTTAGAAATCTTTCTATTTAATAGTTTTTACAAATTCTACCACCGCAGCCGTCAACTCCGGTTTAACGGGTAATTCGGGTTGGTTATAGGTAGCCATATTAGCAGGTGCGGCAGATGGAGCATCTTTAAGTACGTAGTTCATGCCAGGTATAACCACCAGTTTGGCATCTGATTTTCCTTTTTTCAACCTTTCGGCATCTGCTACGCTTACCTGCAGGTCATTAGAGCCTTGTAGAATAAGAACAGGAATTTTAAGCTTTTTGATCTCACGCACCGGGTCGAAACGCATCCAGGTCATGAGATAAGGTTGTATGCTAACACGGGCTATGCTGTATAAAGCAGGGTCCACCTTGTCGTTCACCTTGCCACGGCGCAGGCTATCGGTAATATCTTTATACCCTTTAGTGATGAATTCGGGCTGATTTTTGATCTGATTAGACATAATTTTATCGGCCTGCAAGCTTTCGCCTTCTACCGATATAAAGCCGTTTACCGGCTGACCGCTGGACGATAGCATGCCCACCAGGGAACCTTCGCTATGACCCAATACAATAACTTTAGAAAAACGCGGATCATCATGCAGTTGCGTAATAAGTGCAACGGCATCGTCAACATAATCATCAAAACGCATTTGTGATTCGCGGGTAGGAGAAATGGTTTCGCCCACCAAGCGCTTATCATAACGTAAAGAGGCGATACCTTCTTTAGCCAATGCGGCCGCTAACAGCCTGTAGGTGTTAGGTTTTTGATTAAGTTTGGGCTTGTTGCCGTCGCGGTCTGTTTGCCCGGCTGAAGCGATAATTAAAACCACAGGTACCTTGCCAGTAGCTTGTTTAGGCGTAGCCAAAGTGCCGCGTATAGTACCCGACAGGGTTTTAAGTTCAAAAGGGGTTTCGGTGGTATAGGCATCGTCAACAATAGCGGCAAGGGTGGATTTACTTGCAGGAGCATAATTATCGAACAACAAGCCGCCTATTTTCCCGGTAGGGTTCAGGCTTATTTTCATGGCCAGTATGGCTTTTTGAAAATCGACCCGGTAAGTGGCTACGTTGTTTTCCATACTTAAAAAAGTAGCCCTTTGTAACCCTCCCGATTGCGCCTGCAACTGCCCCAGCATCTGGCGGTTTTTTTCCAGCGGCATATCGGTTTTCACCTCGGGCGCAAACATGGTAAAAACGCTATCGGCCTGGTTACGGTTGTAAAAGAGCATAAACCGGTTCAGCACCGTACGGTAGGGCATAGGCTCGGTTTGTGCAAAAACAGGCAGCAGGCTTATAAATAAACAAATTAATACGAGTACTTTTTTCATCATCTATATTATATTACAAATGCAAATATCTAACTAAAAACCCACCTAACACTTGTATTGACCATGATAATTTAAAGCCCTCATTCCTGGGGAGGATTGGGAGGGGCTTTACCCAGCATTACCTGTTATGGCACTGATAATAATAATAGCTAAAACCAGCAAGCTGATACCGGTATAAAGCCAGTCTTTTTCTAATACAAACCCAATAGCCGAAAACATGATGCGGACGATAGGCGTAGCAATCAACAAAATAATCCCTGCCTGTATAATGGCCCTACCTCTAAAGGTTAGTATGCCATGCCATATACCACCGGGGGTATGCACAAACTCGGGCACACCCACAAACCGGCTGTAATGCACGGTTTCGGTACTATGACGATAGATGTACAGGCAACCGCCAATAAGCACCACCAGCATAGATATGATAACGCCCAGGCGCAATATCCAGCCTATGATTTGCTGTATGTCTTTATTGTCTATATGTTCTATATCTTTCATGAAAGCCCCCCCAACCCTCCCCGGGAGGGAGGGCTTTAAAATATAATTTGATTACAAAAGTCTCCCCTCCCGGGGGAGATTTAGAGTGGGGCTATATCTTATGATTTAAACCGTTATAGATCATTTGCACAGCCAAAAAGGTAACAATAACTGCAAATACCCAGCGCAGCCATTGCGACGATTGAATATGCACCAATATTTTAGATCCTGTTAAGGCACCCAGTAAAACACCGATTACTACCGGCATTGATAGTCCCGGATCGATATACCCACGCTGCAAGTAAACCACCGCGCTGGCGGCAGCGGTAACGCCTATCATAAAGTTGCTGGTGGTGGTTGATACCTTGAACGGTATGCGCATAATGCCATCCATAGCCACTACTTTTAAAGCACCCGAACCAATACCCAGCAAGCCCGAAATAACGCCGGCAAACAGCATCATGAAAAAACCGCCTGCCACATTCAGTACATTATAGCTAACCAGTCCGTTGGTGGTAGGGTAAGTACTGTTCAAATTAAGTTTTTCGGCCCAGATGCTTTTGCGCTGGCTTACCATTTCTTTTTTTGGTTTTAACGACATGAGCGCCGAAAAAATAAGAATTACACCAAATACCACTGCAATAACACTGGTTTGAATGTGCAGGGCCAGCATAGCCCCTGTCATGGCGCCAATGGTAGTGGCAATTTCCAGGAACATGCCCAACCTGATGTTGGTAATACCTTCCTTCACGTATGCCGCCGCCGATCCCGATGAAGTAGCGATAACCGATATTAAAGCCGCGCCAATGGCATAATGTATATTAACATTAAGCAGTAGCGTAAGCAGGGGGATGATGACCACACCACCGCCCAAACCGGTTAAAGAACCCAACAGTCCCGCAAAATACGACCCGGCTAAAATTATTAAAGTGATAACTAATACAGACATGCCTGGCCGCTAAGGTAACAAATACAAAGTAAGAGGCAGTGGAGAATAGTATATTTAGTGCTGTTATCGGTGTTCCCGACTGGTCAGTCGTTCACCCCCCACCAAACATGTTGGTGAGCGTACGCACTCACGTAAAGCGAGATGCTGTAGTTTTCACCAGCATAATAAAAATAGCTATTACCTAACACATTCCGCCCTTCCCAACAGTTGTCATTATACACAACTTAACACATGATCGTTAACTATACTAATCAGGGCTGGGAAATTACTACGCAAAGGGCACACGGTTTATTGGCCGCGCAGGTGGCTATGCATTGGGCGGTAAAAGAACGTGCGCAACGGTGGACCGAAACCCTGCTGGCCATTGCCGAGCACGACGATGCCCGTACCGAACTGGAATCGGCCCAACTACTAACTCCGCAGGGTGGTCCGCTTAATTTTGATATGCAGTTATTCGACCCGGAACATTGTCGTTTGCTACATAATTACGCACTGTCCAAAAGCCGTTATATAGCCTTGCTGACATCCATGCACATGGTTTTTTTGTATCAAAAGGAGGAGAAGACTAACCCGCTGGTGAAACCTTTTTTAAAAGAACAAGCCCGCCTGCAAAAGCAATGGTTAAAGGAACTGGACATGGATGAGAAGGAGGTTCAACGCATTTATAATTTACTGGAATGGTGCGATGCCTTTTCGCTATTGCTATGTCAGCATAGCGTGCAACCCGAGGAACGTACGGTTGAAATAAGCAACGGACCCGATAGTAGACCATATCATCTACAAAGCAAGGGCAACCAACTCACTGTTAAGCCCTGGCCCTTTGAAACTGAAACGTTTGAGGTAAGAGTTGAAAAAAGGATTGTTGAACAGTTGCAATTTAAAGATAATGATGAGTTTAGAAAGTGCTTTTTGGAGGCCGAGGTAAAGGAGATGATTTGGCAACTGACTTCGTAGAGACACGATATTTTGTGTTTGAGGTTTGATAGGATGTTGAAGACAAAAGTATAATATATCTACAAGAGTAGATGTATTGGAAACTGCTTTGTTTAGAAAATGTTGTAGTGTTTATGCACCATAGGATGCAGGGTATTTTGCTGCGCAGTGGTGGTTTCGCTTCGCAATAATCATAATCTTTTGCTAAACACAAAACCCCCTCCGAAACTGGAGGGGGTTTTGTGTTTAAATCAATTACACAGCGTCCGACAGTGACGAGAATGTGAAGTCGCGTATTTTCATAGGCGGTATCAGGTAACTGCGACTGCTTTCGCCACTAAGGGCACGTACGGGTTTGCCTAATGCTTCTACATTGTTTAGCATAATTACCGGGCTTTCGTTAAAACGCATATTTTTGATAGGGAACTTGATCTGGCCGTTCTCAATGTAGAATGTGCCATCGCGGGTAAGCCCGGTTAAGGATACCACTTGCGGGTCAACCATACGTATGTACCACAAGCGCGTAATTAAAATGCCTCGCTCAGTGCTTTTGATCATCTCATCCAAACTCATGGTGCCACCTTCCATAATAATATTGCTGGGGCCGGGTTGTGGTTTTACACCTTTTTTTTCGGCCCAGTAGCGCGAATAGCTCAGGTTTTTAACCACACCTTTATCAAACCAGTACGTTTTTTCGAGCGGTAAACCGTCACCGTTCCAGGTGCCCGAGGGTAAATCGGGGTTAAAAGGATCAGAATAAATAGTTACTTTTTCATCCAGTAATTTTTCACCTAAGCGCGTGCCGCCGCCTCTTTTACTTAAATAACTGCGACCCTCATCGGCACTACGGGCATCAAACCGAAGCATGTTTTCCATCATATAAGTAGCTGCGATAGGCTCCAGTATAACGGTGTATTTACCCGGCTCAATGGCGCGGGCACCTACCGAACTTAATGCTTTTTGCGTAGCTATTTTAGTAGCCGCATACGTATCTAACTGGCTTACATCGGTAAACCCGCGAGAAGCGTAGCCCGATCCGGTACCTTCGGCATTACGGGTAGTTACCGAAAAGGTAACATCGGTTGATTTGTTATAAGCAAACATGCCTTTAGAGTTCATAACCGCCCTGAAGTCGGTTGAATTCTCTAAAAATCCTGCTGCGCTTAGTTTGGCTTCTTTGGTAACCTGCAAACTTTTAGCCACTAATTCTGCCCGGCTTTCGGGGGTCATGGCGGCAGTTTTTTCATTATAGGTCAACGACTCTTTAAAGGTTTGAGGGCCAAGCGGTGGCATGTACTCCGAATTTGCCGGGGCCAGTTGCGCCAGTTCTTCCGAGCGACGCACCACTTTTTCGAGCGATGCGTCATCAAACTCGTTAATGGTGGCTGTGCCGGTTTTTTGGCCAAAGGTTGAGCTTACAGCTAACCCGAGCGTACCTATGTCACCGGCGGTTGATACCGCGTTTAGCGCGTAGCGAATATTACCACCTTCGGTACCACCCAGGCTGATCTCGCAGGCGTCGGCTTTTGAATAACTGAGCACCTTCTTTAATAAAGACTGTGCTTCTTCTTTGCTAAGTATTGGCATATCGTAATTATCCGATTCTTCTTTTAGTATTAATTACATTAACTCCCGTAAACTTGGTGGTGGCCGATCCGTGCGATACGGCGTTCGACTGGCCGGGCTGACCTTTACCATCATTAAACGCACCGCCTAAACGGTAGTCTCGCTCATCGCAAACAGCTGCACATGAATTCCAGAACTCCTGATTAGTGGCCTGGTAAGCAACATCGTTCAGCATGCCCACTATTTTTCCGTTCTTGATCTCGTAAAATAATTGACCGCCAAACTGGAAATTATAACGTTGCTGATCGATAGAGAAGGAGCCGTTACCTACAATGTAAATTCCTTTTTCTACGCCTTTGATCATATCATCAACACTTAACGGGGTTTTTCCCGGTTGTAATGATACATTAGGCATTCGCTGAAATTGTACATCGCTCCAGGTTTGAGCGTAGCAGCAGCCTTGCGATTCTTTTAAGCCTATCATGTGTGCCTGATCGCGAATGGCCTGGAAGTTCACCAATGTGCCTTCTTTTACCAGGTCCCATTGTTTGGGTTTAACACCCTCATCATCATAACCCACAGCACCTAAAGAACCTTTTTGGTTTTTATCGGCTACAATGTTCATGTTTTTGCTGCCGAATTTGAAGGTGCCCGATTTGAGCTTCTCTAAAGAAAGGAAACTGGTACCTGCATAATTGGCTTCGTAACCTAACACACGGTCGAGTTCGGTAGGGTGGGCAACCGATTCGTGAATGGTTAACCACAGGTGCGAGGGATCTAATACCAAATCGTACTTGCCCGGTTCAACCGTTTTAGCCGATACTTTTTCGGTAGCGTTCCTGGTGGCGTTCTTTACGTCCTCCAACATATCGTAACGGTTGCGGTAACGGGTAACAATACCCTGCATCTTTTCAGATTCGGTAGGGGTTAAATATTCATAACCCATACCCACCGGTGAGCTCAATGCAGCGCGTGTTTCAAAAGCGCCTTTAGCGGCGTCAATTTTAGTTACGCTGAAGTTAGGATACAAACGGTGAATATCCTGATCGATGTAAGAACCATCGGTTGAGGCAAAATATTTTTGCTCGTTAATGGCTAATATAGTAGAGTTTACAAAGTTTGCTCCACCAGCCAAAGCCGCACCGTTAACCGACATTAACAGGTCAACTTTCTCTTTAATAGGTATTTCGAATGCGTTTTTTTCAATCGGGGTTTTCCAGGTTACTTCGCCATAACCTTTTTGAGGGGCAAGTTGTACCGGTGTACCGCCAATTTTAGAGTTGGCTCTGGCTACGGCTACTGCACGTTCGGCTGTTTTGGCAATACCGTCTTTAGTTACATTATTGGTAGCTGCAAATCCCCAGCAACCGTTTACTAAAACACGGATACCCACACCGTACGATTCGGCATTGGCTACGTTTAACACGCGGGTTTCGCGGGTTACCACAGCCTGGTTAAGGTA
Source organism: Mucilaginibacter terrae (assembly GCF_042679325.1). Classification (GTDB taxonomy): domain Bacteria; phylum Bacteroidota; class Bacteroidia; order Sphingobacteriales; family Sphingobacteriaceae; genus Mucilaginibacter; species Mucilaginibacter terrae. Next base: position 50,366 of record NZ_JBHTMJ010000014.1, on the reverse strand, counting down.
ACGGCCAATACGTACATCGGCGTAGGATGCACCTTTTGATTTGGCGGTGTTGAGGGCAACATCGGCCAGTTCTTTTTTAATGCGCGCATCCACCTGCTCTAACGACTGCAACGGATCAATGGGCGTACCAAAGGCCGGCAGGTTGGGTAGCATAATGGCACCCGCACCCACACCCGATAAATAAATAAAATTTCTACGTTTCAAGGTTTAATCCTCCTTTAGTATTAGTATAGTTAGTTAAATAGTTTTTTTAGCTGACGAACTTACGCTCGACCCATAAGAAAGTACAAGATGCCAATAAAATTAAATAAAACCAGATTTTAGGCACCTCAATTTTTATAGTTTGCTGTATTTGTTTTGTTACAGATGAGTTCTGGGCTTTATTGGCGACGAAATTCTGAGTGTTGGTAATGGTTTTTATGATTTTAAGACTTTTCCAGTCCTCTTTTGTGTAATTATACCACCATTCATTTACATTATTGCCAAAATCGGCTATTTGCCATCCTTGTTTTTGAGGATAGAATGTACTTTTCCACTCGTAAGGTACTTCCGGGCTTTGTACCGGTGTTTGTTTTTGGCCGTTTACCTTGATGTTTGCAGGTGAGTTGGAACTTTTCAACACTAATTTAACTGGTTGATTTACCGTTGGCAAGGCAGATGCTACTTGCCAGCTTTGTGTAGGCAATAGTTTACGTGCCGACCGGCTAATTAATAATGACCACAGCGAGGCGTAGTCTTGCTTGTTGCCGCTTAAAAGCCAGGTGTAAGTATGGTTCAGCGTTGTAAAAACCAGTTTGCCTGCACCGGCCAGGGCTGTACCTGCGAACTCGTGATTTTGGGCATCGGTCACTAAACTTTGTGTATTATTGCGATAGCTAATGTAAGATGGATCGATGTTTAATTTTGCAGTCCTGTTCTTTTGGTTTTGGAGGATGAGCGGTACCGATAGCTGTTCCTTGGCGGCTACAGTATTCACCGGAAAATCGCGCTGTAACCAGGACGCTGCTTTATCTGAACTATCGGCTCTGACGATGACGCCTAAGCCTTTTTGTGTAACCTGAAGCCGAAGTGTTGCTCCCTCGGCAGGGCTTAGTGATTTAAGTGCCGACAGATCGCCTACCAGTACATCGAACTTATTAAGTACACCGGCCGATAAGCGCTGCAGATTCATCTTGCCTATATTAACGTATTCTTCGCTGATTTTGTCTTTACTAATCACCGCACGGGCGGCCACCGCATAACTGTTTTCGCCCAGCCAGTTCTTTAAAAATCGGGTTTCAAAATCGGGCGATGTATTCAGCATTAATACCTTTACGGGCTTGGTTGCTTCTATTTGCACCGGTATATTTTCGACTGATAAAGTATCATTGCCAGATAATGCCAATAACTGATAAACTACACGTCCGGTTGGTTTAGGTAAAGTACCAAGTTGAAAAGTAGTTGTTTTATTGGCCGGAAGTATTACCGAATCTAAAGGTGTGTTTAATCCTTTCAGTAGTAGTCTGATTGATTTTGCCTCGTCGTTTTTATAGGTTGCTTGTATGGTGAGCGCGTCGCCGGTTTTAAGTTTGCCCGGCCAGCTGATGGATTGGATGCCTGCTGGTGTAACGGGTGCATTATAGCTTACCGAGAGATTGCTTAACTGCTGTAATTCATTATCAGACAACCCATATCCTAATATTTTGACTTGTTTAAGCGCAGGTTTACGGTTAACTAATTCTGCCGCACTACCTATTAACTTAGCCTTTGCATAACTCTTTTGAATAATTTTGTCGGTAGTAAATACCTGTGCATTATTTGGAATACTGTCTTTATTAAAACCTTCAGTTAGTAGTACGGCATCACTTTGGTTGGCCAGGGGCACTTGCCCGGTATATGCAATGGGCAGTGCAATACAGGCTAAAGCAGCAAGCGCCAGCCAAATACCTAATAAGCGCCAGGGCAAACGCCTGCGGTCAGGTCGGGCGTACTCCTGCCAGCTGAACATGAGGGCGAGTACAACACAAATAATAATAACCGATAGTGTCCAGTTCATTCTCTTTATCGGTTTAAGTTTTTATAATAACGTTGAGCCAAACCCATATCGGCATTGGTTGCGGCAGAGGAAGGTATGGTCTTGCTGGTTGGCAAACTTTTTTGAATGGCCTTTTCTACAGTCATTCTATCGGTAGCCTGTACCGGCTTGTTTGTTGCCAAAATTCTGCGGATGGCGCTAACTGCTTTTAAGTAGACACCCGGTTGTGCCGACGCCTGAACGGCCAGCTGCTGACCCGCCAGTTGCAACGTGCGTTTATCGGCAGCGGTTAGTGCCTGGTGTTTGGATTGTTCTAAAATAGCAGCTGCTTTTTTGAGCGTTTCAAACCTGTCGGTAGCTGCTTTCATGGTTAGCTGGTTAACCGGACTGCCAATTTTAGTCAAATCGCCGCTCAAGCGTTTTTCGGGTTTAAGCGGCGGCGGGTTATAACTGGTTTTAGCCACAAACGACCGCGATTTTTGCTGGAGGTCTTTCAGTAAACGCAGCGCTTTATATTCGAATGGTAAAGCTTCCTGCGGTTTGTACAGGCGCAGGCGCAGTTCGGCTTTCCACATTTCGTTGAGGGTGGCTTTCAGTTGCGCTTTAACGGTGGGTTCTAAAAAGGTAGCATCTTCGGCGTTGTCGTGCTTATCGGTGTAGGCATCCATCACCATTTTGGCATCTCCAAAGTTTTCGGCTTTTCCTAATTCTGCATTGTCGTCACCTTCGGTGCCGCTTTCATCTTCATCGCCCAAAAACTTGCCGTAACGTAAACGCAGCATTTTTTGATCGGTGCCAATATCATTGCTACGCGTTTTAAAGCTGGCTACGCTAATCGTATCTTTTTCTTTCAGGAGTCGTTCGGTATCTAATATAATTTGGCGCTGACTCCTGAAATATTCGGGCTTAATATTAGCCGCGGCCACTAAGCCGTCCATGCTTAATAGCTGGGCGGTATCTTGTATGGAAACGATGAGCACATCGGTTCGGGTTTTTTGCTGATGCGTGTCTTGTGCCTGAATGTAAAAATACAATTCATCGCCCGGTTCCATGTTTAATTTAGGCAAGTCAATGGTCCGTTGCAGGTTGTATTGCTTGCCATGCTGAGAAAACGAGGCGTTAAAAGAAAAGGTGGTGTCCTTAAACTTAACCGATTCGCCGCTGCCTTTGGCAATAGTGGCAAAGATTTGGGCATTGTTAATACCATAATCATCGGTGACGGTAGAACTGATGGTAACCCGTGGAGCTTCTCCCGCATCTATATGGGTGTATTGTTTAGGTGTTTTAATGCGGATAACCGGTAAGGCATCCTTTACTACCTGAACTTGATACAGATCAGACAGCTTGCCATCAATACTCACCTGGTAAAAGCCCGATCTGCTAATTAAGCGCTGGGCTTTCCAGTCGGTAGCATTGGTGCCGTTTAAAGGCAGCTTTTCGCGCTCATTAAAAATTAGCCAAACATTTTTAACCGCAATATTAGTACTGATGTTCCAGGTAACTACGGCACCTTCCTCGGCTTCTATGGTAAATTTATCTTGTGTACGGGTGGCTTTACCGGTGTAGGCCGGAGGGCTGATTTTTAAACTAACGCCATCTATTTGCGGCAATATTTTTTCGGGAGGCAAATTAGATTTTGTTCCAGTTTCATAAGGACCGGATAAGATGTTGTTTGCAAAATGCATCATCTCACCAATTTTTAAAACAGCAGCGCTTAAAGCAAGTGCCAATAGAAATAACCAGGCTGCTTTTTTTAACCGCTGGGTAAATTGCGGAGGCGGCGCAGTAATGTGGTTTAATGCCTGTTCTACTTTGCTAACTTGTAAACGCTCCAGCAGGTTTAAGTTGCCGGTTGGTTTAATAACCAAGGCAGAGCTTTCTTCCAGTTCAGGGTATGAAAAATCCAAAAAACTGCAAACGGTAGCCACTGTAGTATTCCACGGGCGGCGAAGTGCAGCCAGTAAGCCTATCACCAATAAAAAGATGAGGATAGCTAACCAGATTGCTTGCGCGGGGAGTAACTCATATAACAGGCTGCCCAAAATAAGGGCGGTGCCACCTGCCAGCAAGGCATCGGCCATTAACTGGTAGCCTATGTAGCGTTGCCTGAATTGTTCTATTTTATAGTTTGCTGCCTGCTCCATTAGGTAGTAGTGGTTTTTAAGGTGCGATGTGCCAACCAGCGTTCGGCAGCAAAAATGATGATCAACGCCAGCCAAAAATAGCGGGTCAGGCTTTTGTTCTCAACCGGGTTTTCGGTGGCAACAGTATGGCTTTCGTTAATAATTTCAGGCATGTATTGCTGCTGACTTAATACGCGCCTGTCATATAACCATGCATCCGTTTTTGTGGGCACTAACATGAGTTTTAACAGCCATGCCGGGAATGCATCGCTCCAAACCAGGTTGTTCCAAGCCGGGTTAAAGCGACTGTAGTAATGATAGATATTAGATTGACCTTGTTGCTGCATGCTCAACACCGGGTGACTAAAGCCATCCTGCCAAACAGGTTCATAGTTATTATTGGAGTTGATAAGCTTAAACAAATCCACCTTATCATCATTGGCCAAAGCTGTACTGAACCTGCCGCGGTTGCTTATCCAGCTTTTAACGTTAGCTGGGTTGCCTTTTTCGTAAGTAAAAATGTTTTGACTATTTTTTTTGACTTGGTTGTTTATAGTTTTGTTGGATAACCAAAACAGCCACGCCGTGTGAGCCGGAATCTGGTTTGGGTTACTTATACTTTTAATACTGATGTTCCGCTGGCTAAATTGGCTCACGGCCTGTAGGGCAGCTTTTAGGTAACCGGCATCAACGGCATTCTTATCGGCATATATGAGGATGCTTTGAGCAACTGTATCAATAGTTATCGGCGCCTGTTTGCTATTAGGCAAGCTAACTTGAGCCTTGCCATTGCTGGCGCTTAATGTAAAATAAGCATTCGACCGGTCGTTAGCCTTTATATTATTATAGCTGTAAGTAGTGCCCGATGGTTTGCTGGTGCCCTGCACAACGCGGATATCACCGTTGTTGGTAAACCAGGCATCGTGTATGTAGCTGCTCACCGAATCGGCCGGAATATAGGTTTGCCAGTTCAGGTTTAAAGCTACCTGTGGTTTGCTTCCGGTAAAATTGCTGGCCTGGTTTGGCGTGAATACATAAACAGGCAGGGTAGAAGCTATGCTGTTGTTGAGTTGCCTTGCGAGGTTCCAATAATGTAAGAGCGGAGTGTTAAGAGTAGGGAGTTGGGTTTGCAGCGAGTCTTTTGGGTTAAGCAAAATCTGTTGCAGGTTAGATTTGGCGAAGCCGCTATTGAAGTAATGGAACTCGTAACCTGCCTTGGTCAATGAATCTATACGGGGCTTGAATTTTTGATAAGTTGCCGTAAAGTTTTCCTTAGAGATTAGTACCCAACCCTTAACTTTAGTAGCCTGTAGCTTTTTTTGCCATACGGGTAAGGCCAGCAGTAAAGCCAGTAACAGGAGCAGCAGGCAGCGCAACAAAAATAACGGAATATCCAGCAATTTAAAGCTCCGGCTGCTTTTGCGCGATGCTGCAGCAATAAGCGAGATACTGCCTACCTTTAATATCTTACCCGACCGTACATTCCACAGGTGTATAACCACCGGAATAACTATCGCGGCAGCACCAAATAACCATATGGGATTTAAAAATAACATAAACAAGCCCCTCCCAACCCTCCCCGGGAGGGAGGGCTTTTGATTTGCAACCTTTTACTTAGTAGTGTTTCTTTTATCATCTTATCCTTGTTCTTACTCTCTCCCGGGGAGGGCTGGGGAGTGGCTATTTATTCCGCTGCACCAAAAAGTCCCTCAACGCCTTGTCCAGCGGTTCGCTGGTGCTGAGCATGCGGTGAACAATGTGTTTGCCCAGTAATTGCATGCGGATAGTTTCCTGATGCGTTTTTAAAGCTTCCTGGTATTGTTTTTTGGCTTGCGGTCCAACCTGTACCACTTCGCCGGTTTCGAGATCTTCTAACGAGGAATAACCTTTAAAATCAAAGTCCAGCTCGTTTTGGCCCATTAACTGAAACACAATGATCTCATGCCTTAAGGCCGCCAGCGAATCGAGTAAATTCATGATCTCGCCCTCGGGCTGGTACATATCGGTAATAAAAACCAGCAGTTCCTTACGGCCACTACCGGCAAATAGCTCTTTGTAATGAACCTCTTGCGTAAAAGTGCCCGATGGTTTAATATTCTCTAACTGGTGGTATAACCGCTGCAAATGTTGCGGATCGGGCCGGGAAGCCAGCGAAAACAAGCCACCCTCTTTAAATACATATAAGCCAACCGCATCACCTTGTAAATTGGCTAAATAAGCCAGCGACGCGGCCAGGAACCGCGCATAGTCTATCTTGGAAATGTCACCGTCCTTATGATTCATGGAAGCACTGGCATCCACCAAAAAACGTACGGAGATACTGGTCTCAATTTCCGATTCGCGGATATAATACCTGTCGCTGCGGGCAAACATACGCCAGTCCATCCACCGCAAGTCATCACCCGGCTGGTAGCTGCGGTATTGGCTAAATTCCAAACCGGGGCCCTTAACTGTGCTTTTGTTAAAGCCGTTCATAAAACCATCAATTACCGTTTTAGCCAGTAATGGTAGGGTTTTAATGGACATGAGTACTTTTGGGTCGAGCATATGGGTTCTGTTTACAATTTGTCTGAACCGGAATTTTAAGAATTTTGTAATGGACAGAATTTCTTGTCTGATCAATAATTTTGAGTGTGAACCAGAATTTTGTTAATCTTTTAATTCTTAAAATTCCGGTTCAGACAACTATACTTTCGGTCTTTCTATCAATTTAATCAATTCGGCAGTTGCTTTGTCCGATGTGATACCCTCGGCTTCTGCCTTAAAGTTCATCAACACACGGTGACGTAATACCGGGGTAGCCATGGCATGGATGTCTTCCATTAATACTGCATAACGGCCTTTAAGTAAAGCACGGGCTTTGGCGGTTAGTATTAACGCCTGCCCTGCCCGCGGACCAGCGCCCCAGCGTACCCATTCTTTTACATAGCTTAGAGTAGTGGTATCAGGTCGGGTAGCGCGGATGAGTTCACTTACATAACGTACCAAATCTTCGCTGATGCTCACTTGGCGTACCAGGGCTTGTGCTTGTTGTATCTCTTCGGCGGTAATTACCGGGTTAACGGTAGCCTTGCCGGTACCGGTGGTGCGGTTCAGTATCGCAAATTCTTCTTCGGCAGTGGGGTAACCTATTTGTACCAATAATAAAAAGCGGTCTAACTGTGCCTCGGGTAGTGGGTAGGTACCTGCCTGCTCAATAGGGTTTTGGGTAGCCAATATAAAGAAAGGCTTATCCAGTGGGTACGTTTGTCCGCCGTAAGTTACCTCAAATTCTTGCATAGCCTCTAATAAGGCCGATTGCGTTTTGGGCGGTGTACGGTTAATTTCATCGGCCAGTATAATATTGGCAAACAAAGGGCCTTTGTTGAATTTGAAAAAGCGCTTGCCGGTTACATGGTCTTCTTCCAAAATTTCGGTACCCACAATATCGGTAGGCATTAAATCGGGCGTAAACTGTATGCGGCGAAAGGAGAGGTGCAAAGCCTGCGACATGGTTTTTACCAGCAGGGTTTTTGCCAGTCCGGGTACGCCTTCCAGCAAACAGTGGCCACCGGCCAAAAATGCCACCAGCAGTTCATCTAAAATATGTTCCTGCCCTACAATTACCTTTTGTATTTCGGTTTTTAACTGCGGTAATTTAGCCAGCAGCGATTTAACGTGTGTTTCTGTGAGTTCCAAAGCTTAAATAATGTTTAAAGCGTAAGCACTTATCAATAGTTCCACAAGATATTGCGATTTGATTTAAATGAGCTAATATTTTGCAAAATATTCAATCAGGTATTCAAAAAATTACAAACCCAGCAAGGATTTTCTTCTATCACAACAAAATTTTGTACTACTTTTAAAGTTTTAATAAGAATGTCATTAAATTCGAAGTTTACTTTCACACGTTTAAGCTACCATTCGGGCGATTGGGATACCGATCAGCGCATGCCCGTTAATATCTTAAATTCTTTGCTGGAGTACACCACCATTCCTATAGATAATAAGGAGAAGATAGTAGCTCTGAGCAGTCCCGATGTGTTTAATTCGCCGTTTTGTTATTTGAGCGGGCATAAGCTGGTGCAGTTTGATACGCAGGAGCGCGCTAACTTTAAAAAGTACGTGCATAATGGCGGTTTTGTATTTGTGGATGATTGCAACCATGATATTGACGGCTTGTTCGCCAAGTCGTTCGAGGCGCAAATGGCTATGCTGTTCGGTTCGCAGGCATTAAAAAAGATTCCTAACAACCATGAAATTTATCGGTCGTTCTTCACCTTTGAAAAAGGGCCGCCCAATACCTCCTTTGAACTCAACGGCTGGGGCGACGACCTGGTGCACGATTACCTGAAAGCCATTACCATTAACGGACGCATTGCGGTATTATATAGTAATAAGGATTACGGCTGCGAGTGGGACTACGATTTTAGGAACAAACGTTTTTTAGCGGAGGATAATACCAAATTCGGCGTAAATATTGTGGTTTATGTCATGAGTACGTAACGGGTAACTTAAAACAGCTACTTTTGCTACGCTGCTTACACCAGCAATATATACATGGAAGAATTTTTTGTTAAAGACGGGGAAGAAGAAAAAGGCCCGTTTACCTTTGATGAACTAACCGATGGCCGGTTGGAACCCAATGACCTGGTGCGTAATAACTCTAACGTTTGGGAAAAAGCCAGCGACCTGCCCGATTTTACCGAGTACTTTCAGTATGAAGGTTTCTACTTTCCTACTGAAACTAACTTAGCCGGGTTTGGCATCCGTTTACTGGCCTATTTTATAGATTACATTGTGCTGGTGTCGGTTATTGTAATCGGGTTTTTAATAGCCGGTAATTTTGGCGGTTACAATTTTCAAAAGCTAAATATAGAGCAGGAGCAAAACAGGGAGGTTTTGCAAGGCATTGTGGCCGCATCTTTTGTGTTATATAATTTACTGCTATATCTTACCCCTTTAAGTGCTACGCTCGGTCAAACGCTCTGCAAATTAATTGTGGTAGATGCCGATGGCAAAAAACTTACTTTTTTAAATGCTTTAATAAGAAGTGTAGGCAAGTTGCTTTCATTGGCATTTTTTGGAATAGGTTTTATAGGGATATTTTTCAGCCAGTATAAGCAAGCTTTTCATGATGTATTCGCCAAGACCTATGTTATAAAAAAGGACGTGTTGTAAGCAATTCCAACTACCAATATTTCGTTTATGAATTATTATAGCTAACTTGTTACTGATATGAAAAAGCAAATAGTATTAGAAGCGCTTAATACACTTGACGATAATTTTGATACTGAGCAATTGGTAGAAAGACTATTGTTTATTGAAAAAGTTGAAAAGGGGTTGCAGGATGTTAGTGAAGGAAAAGTAGTGAGTATGGATGAAGTTAAGACACGTTTTGTTGAAAAGTGGGCCAAGTAAATATTGTTGTAACCGAATCGGCATTTGCTGATTTAGAAGAAATTGAAAGTTACATTTCCATAGATTCGCCTGCTATAGCTCGAAAATTTATAAGCCGCATTTTCGATAGAATAGACCAGCTACAAAAATATCCAGAGTCTGGAAAATTCGTACCCGAGATTCCCGATCCGTTCATAAGAGAACTATTGTTTAATAAATACCGTATCATTTACCAATTAAAGGACAAAACGGTGAGTGTACTTCGTGTGGTGCATGGTTCACGCCTGTTGGACTTAGATATGTAAATGAAAATCCATATCATGGGCGCTTCCTGCGCAGGTTCTACCACCTTAGGCAACGCGTTAGCAGAACAATTAAATTACCTCTACTTTGATACCGACCATTTCTTTTGGGAACAAACAGATCCTCCATTTACTGTAAAGCGCGATAGAGAGAAGCGCATTGAAATGTTAAAGGAGGCAATTGCTTCTCATCAAAATTATATTGTGGGTGGCTCTTTAGTGAGCTGGGGCGATGAATGGTTTTTGGCTTTCGACCTGGTGATTTTCTTGTACGTGCCGCCTCAAATACGAATTGAGCGTTTAAAGCGAAGGGAATTTGAACGTTATGGCGATGTGATATATACCAAGCCCAACCGCATTCAAGCATATCACAAGTTTTTAAACTGGGCTACGGCTTATGATACCAATGCCATAACCGGGCGTACGTTACAGGTACATGAAGAATGGCTGAGCAAAGTAGCCTGCCCGATACTGGAAATAAGGGGCGATACTACAGTTCAGCAAAGGATAGACCTTATCCTGAACAAAATAAATACGTTCAATCTTCACCAATAAATTAACATTCACTTGAAACAAGGATAAGTGCATAATGCTTAACTTTGTGTTTCAAATATTTGAAAGCTATTCTGTGCCTATATGATGAATGCTGAAGCCGTTAAAGCACTGCAAGGAAGTTATTGTAACTCGTTAACCCAATATTCGCGTTTTGTAACCCGTGAGGTAACCATTGGTGATGTGCCCATGGGTGGCAATAACCCCATCCGCATCCAAAGCATGACCACTACCGATACCATGGACACCCTGGGTACGGTGGAGCAAACCATACGTATGGTTGATGCCGGTTGCGAGTACGTACGTATTACCGCGCCCAGCATTAAGGAAGCACACAATTTAGCCGAAATTAAAAAAAAGCTCCGTGCCCGTGGTTACACCGTGCCTTTAGTGGCCGATATTCACTTTACCCCAAACGCTGCCGAGGTGGCCGCCCGTATTGTAGAAAAGGTGCGCGTAAACCCCGGCAACTATGCCGATAAAAAGAAATTTGACGAAATAGACTATACCGACCTGCAATACCAAGGCGAGCTCGACCGCATATTTTCTAAGTTCACCCCGCTGGTGAACATTTGTAAAGAATATGGTACCGCTATGCGTATTGGTACTAATCATGGTTCGTTGAGCGACCGTATTATGAGCCGCTACGGCGATACTCCGCAGGGGATGGTAGAATCGGCTATGGAGTTCATCCGCATGTGCGAGGCGCTGAATTATTATAATTTGTGCATCAGCATGAAGAGCAGTAACCCGCAGGTAATGGTGCAGGCTTACCGCTTACTGGTGCAAACCATGGTAGCCGAAGGCATGAATTACCCGTTGCACCTAGGCGTAACCGAAGCCGGCGACGGCGAGGATGGTCGTATTAAATCGGCCGTGGGTATTGGTACACTGCTTGAAGATGGCCTGGGCGATACCGTACGCGTTTCCCTCACCGAAGAACCCGAAGCCGAAGCGCCGGTGGCTATTGCACTGGTGAATAGGTACGCGAAAAGGAGTGAAGAGTCAAGAGTCAAGAGTCAGGAAGAAGTTTCAACTCCCTCTCCTTTGGAGAGGGTTGGGATGAGGTCCCCTTTCGAGTATCAAAAACGCGTAACCGATGAAGCCAACGCCTTTATCGGCGGGCACATGGTGCCGCGTGTGGTGCTGGATCTGAGTAATCGCAACCTTAAAGACCCATCACTATTGAATGATGCCGGTTACTTGTATTCGCCTGTGCTGGATAAATATAATATGGCCGATCAGTCGGTGGACTTTGTTTACCTGGCCGGTAACCTGCCGTCGTTTACTTTTCCTGGAAACTTAAAACAGCTTTATAATTATACAACCTGGCTAACCTTGGCCAATAAAAAGAACTGTCACCCGGTATTTTCTCTTACTGAATACTTAGCTGCCGAAGATCTTTCATCAGACCTGAATTTGGTCAGCGTAACTTTGGCCGACTTTGACGCAGCCCAGTTTATTCAACTGGCTCATGAGGATAAAGGGCTGGTTTGGGTTTTAAAAACTGATGCCGAACACGGCATGGCCGAGCAGCGTTCTTTCTTTTTTGCATTGGAAGCAGCAGGTATAACTACGCCTGTTATCATTCAGAGAAGCTACTTGTTTGGAGAGAGTCAAGAGTCGAGAATCAAGAGTCAAGATGAGGTGGCGGCCGAGAATGTTCAATCAATAGTTAACTTAGGTAATTCAGAAATCCTTATACCCGCAACCGACAACTCGCAACCCGCAACTCACTTACAGCTTTACGCTGCTACCGATACGGGCGCACTGCTGGTTGATGGTTTTGGCGATGGGGTTTGGATAGACGCGCCGAATATGCCTGCCGCAGTTATTACATCAACGGCGTTCGGCATACTGCAGGCTACGCGTTCGCGTATTTCAAAAACTGAATATATCAGCTGCCCAAGCTGTGGCCGTACCTTGTTCGATCTGCAGGAAACTACCCAAATGATCCGTAGCCGTACCAGTCATTTAAAAGGATTGAAAATCGGCATTATGGGTTGCATTGTGAACGGTCCCGGCGAAATGGCCGATGCCGATTATGGTTATGTAGGCTCTGGCCCGGGTAAAATTACTTTATACCGGGGTAAGGAAGTGGTGAAGAAAAATGTGAATGCCGTTAATGCGCTGAACGAGCTGATTAGTATTATACAGGGAGACGGTAATTGGGTGGAACCGGTTGCTGTTATTTAAATATAATAGGTACGGTGTACTGTACTCTAACCGATTTTCCCATTTGGTTTCCAGGAATCCATTTAGGTGATAGTGCTATTACCCGCATCGCTTCCTTTTCGGCCCCTTCATCAAAATGACGGCCAACGGATTGAATATTACTTAAGGAGCCATCTTTTTCTACAATAAAGGTTATGTTAACTCTGCCCGGTTTAAAAGACTTGCTTTGATCTAAATTTTTTGCGATGAAAGCGTACAGTTTTTCGTTTCCACCTGGAAACTCCGGAGGAAACTCGTCAACACCACCAAATATTTCGTTACTGTTTGGGTTCGCAACTACTTTGGCTGTGTCTGTATTGGTAGCAGGTACAACAACGTCGCCCATACTTACCGTTGGTTTAGGGGAATTAACTTTGTGCTTGGCTTGCTTATGTTTGACTTTTTGAGCTACAGCATTATTGGTAAAAAGGCTGAATCCAATTAACACCATGGCTGCCGATAGCCACTTTTTCCAAAGGGGCGCTATCATAGGCTCTACATAAACTTGTTGTTTAGCAAAGCGACCACAAATACTGTAATTATTTTCGGCTAAAATCTTCATAAACTCATCAGCCTTGCTATTAGTAAAATCGTAAACCTTCTTTTGGCATTTGTCGCAATATTTCCCGCCATCTGAACCAGTCATGGCATCCCAGTTTTCATTGCAGGAAAATCTTAGTTTAATGTTGCTGATTTCGTTGGACATAGGTACAGGTGTTTATTCAAATGGAACTGCTACTGTATATTGTACTTTAACTAAATTTCCATTTTGTTGTCCCGGTACCCACTTGGGCGATAAACCAACCACACGCAATGCTTCCTTCTCAGCACCTTTGTCGGAAATAGAGCCAATTGATTTTATTCCGCTTAAGGAACCATCCTTTTCAACCACAAAAGTTACAATGATGCGGCCAGTGTGTGCGGCTTTTCCACGGTTAAGTTTGCTTTTTATAAACTCGGTGAATTTACTATTACCTCCCGGAAATTCGGGCAGCTTTTCAACAGCAACAAATACCTCGTTGTCTGCTTGTGGGGTAACCACGGGCGATACCGGAGCTTGAGTTCTGGTGGTTTGGGTTTGAGCCATTGCAAACCTTGTAAAGGTGCAAAGCAGTACGGCAACAATCACGGAAACTCTTTTTGTTCTGTTGTTCATTTGCAATAAAGATACAAGCTTTACTTATAATTTAAAACTACTTATCACTTACAAGGTTATGCAATTATAACAACTTTCCTTATGGCTCAAAACGTAGCAGAACAACTGGTTGAAATGCTTATAGCAGCCGGTGTTAAAAGAATATATGCCGTTACCGGCGATAGTTTAAATGAAGTAAATGATGCCGTGCGCCGCACCAACGGCAAAATTCAGTGGATCCATGTGCGCCATGAGGAAGCCGGTGCTTATGCCGCCGCTGCGGAAGCTGAATTAACCGGTTTAGCTTGCTGTGCAGGGAGCAGCGGACCCGGCCATGTGCATTTAATCAATGGTTTGTACGATGCCCACCGGGCGGGTGCCCCGGTTATAGCCATTGCTTCTACTTGTGCTACCGTGGAGTTTGGTTCCGAATATTTTCAAGAAACCAACACTATTAAATTATTTGATGATTGTAGCCATTACAATCAAATAGCCACTACGGCCGCTCAGCTGCCTAAAATGTTGCAGGCAGGTATCCAAAACGCCTTGAGTAAAAAAGGTGTTGCGGTAATTGGTTTACCGGGCGATGTGACCAAATTAGATGCCGAGGAAATCACCACGTCTGTTATTAACTATGCGCCTACCCCAATAATTCGTCCTGCCGACCGCGATCTGCAAAACATGGCTGCGTTACTGAACGAGAGCGAAAAGATCACCATATTTTGCGGTATAGGCTGTGCCAATGCCCATGATGAAGTGGTGGAATTGGCGCAACGCCTGCATGCTACCGTGGGCTACTCTTTTCGCGGAAAAATGAGTATTCAGTATGATAATCCCAACGAAATTGGCATGACCGGTTTGCTGGGTTTACCATCAGCCTACCATAGTATGCATGATTCGGACCTGATCGTTTTGCTGGGTACTGATTTTCCTTACACGCAATTTATCCCGCAGGATTGTAAGATCATGCAGGTGGATACCAAACCCGAGCGCATTGGCCGCCGTGCTAAGGTGGATATGGGTTTATGCGGTACTATTGAAGATACCCTGCAGGCCTTATTGCCGCTCATCCCGCAAAAAACCGACGATAGCTTTTTGAAGAAGCAGTTGGAACTATACGATAAAGTGAAGGATAATTTGCAAACGTATGTAGACGATCATGGCACCAAAAACCAGATCCACCCTGAGTTTGTAGCCGCTACGCTGGATAAACTGGCTACGCATGATGCCATATTTACGGTAGATACCGGGATGTGCTGTGTTTGGGGAGCACGTTATATTCGTGCTACAGGTAAACGCAGTATGTTAGGGTCGTTTAATCATGGATCTATGGCTAATGCTATGCCGCATGCCATTGGTGCTGCGCTGGCTTGTCCTGATAGGCAGGTAATTGCTTTAGCTGGCGATGGCGGTATCTCCATGTTGCTGGGCGATTTGGCTACTATAGCCCAATATAAACTGCCTATAAAAATTGTAGTATTTAACAACCGTTCGTTAGGGATGGTGAAACTGGAAATGGAAGTAGCCGGCCTGCCCGACTGGCAAACCGAAATGCACAACCCCGATTTTGCCATGGTAGCCCAGGCTATGGGCATTAAAGGCGTAACCGTAAGCGAACCCGATATGGTAGAACAAGCACTGCGGGAAGCGCTCATGTTTAACGGCCCGGTTCTCCTTAATGTAATGACCGACCCCAACGCCCTGGCCATGCCACCTAAAATAGAATTTGAACAGGTAAAAGGCATGACCGTAGCCATGAGTAAACTCATGTTAAACGGCCAAATGGGTGAGGTTTGGGATACGATTAAATCAAACTATAAACATATAAAGGAGGTGATATAAGCCCCTCCCCAGCCCTCCCCGAGAGGGAGGAGGCATTAAAGAACCGATAGCAAAATATATTTTAAAGCCCTCCCTCCCGGGGAGGGTTGGGAGGGGCTACCCACCAGCCCGAACTATAACTTTCACCTGTTACTTCCGTAGGTTTCCCCGGCTCAGGCGCAAAAAGCGTTAAGTTTTCTTTAGCTGCTAATTCCAGTAAAATATTAATAGGCTCATACCAGGCATGCAAAGCCAGGTTAAAAGTTCCCCAATGGATGGGCATCATTTGTTTGCCTTTAAGCGCTAAATGGGCACTAACCGCGCTTAGCGGACCCATGTGAATATCGGGCCAGTTTTTGCCGTAAGCGCCAATTTCCAGCATGGTTAAATCAAACGGACCATAAGCTTCACCAATATCTGCAAAGCCGTTAAACCAACCCGAATCGGCACCGAAAAAGATGTTGTGCGTATGTCCTTTAATCACAAAAGCACTCCACAATGTTTCGTTACGATGGGTTATGCCCCGGCCCGAAAAGTGGCGGGTAGGAGCGGTGGTGATAGTTAGATCGTTGCCTACGGTAACGGTGTCTCCCCAATCCATTTCGTGAATGAGATCAGGCCTAACACCCCATGTTTTAAGATATTGACCTACACCCAGCGAGGTGTAAAAAGGTATATTTTTAGGTGCCAGTGTACGAATGGTGGCTTCATCAAAATGATCATAATGGTCATGCGAAATGATGATGCCGTCCAACTGTGGCAACTCACCTAACGCTAAAGGAGCCGGAAAGAATCGTTTGGGTCCAAAATATTGGGTAAATGAACAACGCTTACTCCAAACCGGATCGGTCAGAAAACGTTTGCCGTCAATTTCAATTAACAGGCCCGAGTGCCCCATCCAGGTAACGCGCAAGCCGCTTTGAGGCTGGGTTTGATAAATAGTGGCATCGGTAGTAAAAGGACCTAATGGTTTAAGCGGTGTAGTTTCGGCCTTTTTAGTCATGTATTCCCACATAATGGGCAGCATCTTGTCGAAGCCGGCTTCATCGGTAGGAATAGGGTTTTGGTACTTATTACCTATTTTGGTGGAACCTTTTAATTGCATGTGAGGTACTAAATTGTTGCCCAATATACGTTGGAAATCTGCTTCTGCTTTTAACCGTAAATAAGTTTACAAAACATCATCATTTCTTCATCAAACTTCAATTTCCTCATTTTTACGTTGTTGTTTCATAAACGAGTGTTACTCGCCCCTAAAAAAAGTGAAAAACGATAATATCCCGCCACTGAGTTAAGCCTTACTACGTAAAAACTTTAGTGCCTGTTTGCATACCTGTTGCAGGTCGGCAGGCAGGTCATTTCCGGGCCAGGGGTGTACAGCTCCAAAAACATGATCGGTATTTGGGACGATCAGCAGTTGGGCGTTGGGTTGCATGGCTTTCAAATCGTGGGCATGGCTAACAGGTACAACAGTATCTGTAGTGCCATGTATTATGAGCCAGGGTTGGGTTACGCTGGCGGCGCGGGCCAGTATATTGAGTTGACCGGCATGGCGCTCCAGATCATCCAGCAGGGTAGCTTTCACCGGCATATCCTGCCCGGTACGTTTGTTAGGAAAGTACAACACACCTGCCAGTTTCCATTGCTTTTCTATTTCAACCGGCCACAGGTTGCGGAAGGTAGCCACCGATGCCAGGGTAATTAGTTTTTCAACCCGCCTGTCTTCTGCTGCTTTAATGATGCTGATGCCGCCGCCCATGCTATGCCCTATAAGCGTTACGGTTTTAGCCGCTGGGATCACCGAACCGCTGCAGGCGAAATCAATTACATATTGCAAATCGTTTAGTTCTATGGTGAATGTATTTTCACTAAAGGCTATCAGGTCGGTAAGGTCATTAGGTTGCTCGGGCGTAGTGCCGTTATGCGAGAAGTTGAATTTCAGAAAGCGGTAACCGTTTTCGGCGAAATAGCGTGCCACCAAATGATGTGATCCCCAGTCTTTAAATCCCTTAAAGCCGTGTACCCATATTAAAAGTGGCGCATAGGGCAGGGCATCATCAAAGGTAATGTCGGCTAACATTTCGCGGCCTTTAGAGCCGGGCAGGGTATAAGTTTGATTATTGATCATTTGAGCAGTAAAATAAAGTAATTGCAGGTTTAACGTTTTGTTTGTATATGCCAGGCCAGCCACAGCATTAAAAACGGTTGCAACAACAGGCGTACCCAGGCTATAAGAGGCGTAACATATAAGCCTCCTAAGCGCAGGGGTGCCATTTGCAGCATCTCAATATGCACTATTAAAAATGCTGCCAGTAAAAAAATGAGCAATATAGCCCCCCAGTTACGCGTAGCCGGAAAAATGAGCATAGCCCCAAAAACTATTTCGCAAATACCGGCCAGGTAATTCAGTATTTGGTGGTAAGGCAGGTAATTAGGTATAATATTAATGTAACCAAGCGGGTTCACAAAATGATTGATGCCGGCACTAATATAGCCTATTATCAAAATAATTAAGCTGATTTTTTTAAGCATGGATTGTTGAGTTATTGAAAAATATTTTTAAGATTAAAGATAAACTTTTATAATGATTTGCCGGTAGTATTGTTCCCCAAACCATTCCATTGTTCACCACACAATCACTCATTTTTTATTTATTTGTATTCATTCTAAATTGAAGTGTTTGACAAAGCCTTGACATAGCAAGATGCTTTTAGATAGTACTTTTGTGAGATAAATATTGCTAAAATTATAAAGGGCTTTGAAGTATTTAAAGGTTATAGCTTTTACGCACAAGCAGATTGAACTGAAGGATCTCGGGAAGCTGGTGATATGTCAGGAAAATTTGACTGATAAACTGCAACAGGTAAAAGCACAGTTTCAAATCCCTGAAATATTTTACTTAGCTACCTGTAACCGCGTGGAATTTGTAATGGCTTCATCTGAACCTGTTAACAAAGATTTTACTCAAAAGTTTATTAATGCACTTAATATTGGTTTGTGCCCGGTGCACATGGATACTTTTATTAACGGTGCCTCTATTTATGAAGATCAGGAAGCGCTGAATCACCTATTGCGTACATCATGTTCGTTAGAAAGTTTGGTGGTTGGCGAAAAGGAAATTTTAGCCCAGTTACGCAAAGCCTACGAGTGCTGCCGCGCGGCAGGCCTAACCGGCGATTACCTGCGCATGGTAATGAACACCGTAGTTAAAACGGCCAAGGAAGTTTATACCCACACCAATATTTCCCGTCATCCTATATCGGTAGTGTCTTTAGCTTACCGTAAGTTGAAGGATTTAAAGCAATGCTCTAATTCACGCGTGATCATTATTGGAGCCGGCGAAACCAACCGCAACATTGCTAAATATCTGCAAAAGCATAAGTTTTCCAACTTTGCCGTGTTTAACCGCACATTGGCTAATGCCGAAAAGCTTGCTGCCGATTTAAACGGACAAGCCTACGATTTGGAAGCTTTGAAAACATACAATCAAGGTTTCGATGTCATCATTACCTGTACATCGGCTACGCAACCTATTATTACAGCCGAAATTTATAAGACCTTATTAAACGGCGAAGATGGTAAAAAGACCATTGTAGATTTAGCCGTGCCTAACGATACCGCCGCCGAGGTTTTAGAACAGTTTTCGCTTAACTATATTGAAGTTAATTCGTTAAATGAAGTAGCTAAGAAAAACTTACAGGAACGTTACCAGGAACTGGTTCATGCCGAAAAGATCATCGAACAAAACATGGACGAGTTTTTACCTCTGCTAAAACAGCGTCGCGTGGAAGTAGCCATGCGCCAGGTTCCCGAAAAAATTAAAGAAATTAAGTACGCCGCCCTTAATACGGTTTTTGCCGATGAAGTTCAAGGCATGGACGAGCAATCGCGCCTCATACTCGAAAAGGTAATTAACTACATGGAGAAAAAGTACATTAGTGTACCTATGGTTATGGCTAAAGAAATTATGATCAACACTAACTGATCAGTAACAATATACCATCTGTAGAGACACCATACTTGGTGTCTTTTTTTGTTTAATAGCGTTTTTCGTCATCCTATGCTGCCCCATTTTCGCCAAAAACTGGGAAGCGACGAAGGTGCTCCTGCTGAAAGAAGGAAATAATGTCCCCTGTCGAGGCCGATGGATATCGCATCCCACCTGCTTGTGCTATTGCCCTGTTGACTACCAGTAGCTTGTTTACCTTTATGATGGGATGCCGATATTCATCGGCATGACGGATTTTATTAAACCGCTCTGCTACCCCCTCTGCCGCCACTCGGCTCCAGCCGAGTGGCAACTATTATCCGGCCTCCGGCCGGCGTAGCTTTTGAGTAAGCATTGGTCTGTTAATAGACTCGACAGGAATTCTGTTAATTCTTTAATTCAGTAAATTCCGGTTCAGACAAGTGCAGGAAGTTTAACGTTTAACTTAATTTCTTAAAGCCCTTCCCGCCGGGGAGGGTTTGGAAGGGCTAATAGTCAATTAATCCTCACATTCTCATAAAAATTCCTTATAAAACGCTGTAAAGGTTAAATTTGCTGTGCAAATCAAAATTACAATTGAATAGGACAGTTATTATAGGCACCCGGGGCAGCGAATTAGCTTTATGGCAAGCCAACTTTGTTAAAGATAGTTTGGCCAATATCGGCATTACCGCTTCATTGAAGATCATTAAAACGCAGGGCGACCGCATCCTGAACCTCAGTTTGGATAAACTTGAAGGCAAAGGGTTTTTTACCAAAGAGCTGGAAGAAGAACTACTGGGCGGTACCATTGATATAGCCGTGCACTCGCATAAAGACCTGCCTACAGAGCATCCGCCGGGTTTAGTAATAGCGGCAGTATCTGAGCGGGAAGACCCATCCGAACTATTATTGATCCTGAAAGATTGCGTGGATGTACACCAAAAGCTGTCGGTTAAGTTTGGCGGTATGGTGGGTACTTCATCCAACCGGCGTAAAGCGCAATTGCGCTCCCTGCGCCCCGATTTGGAAATGGACGATCTGCGCGGTAACGTGCCTACCCGTATAGGTAAACTCCGCAGCGAAAACTACGATGCCATTATGCTGGCCAAGGCTGGTGTAGTGCGTTTGGGTATCGATTTGAGCGAATTTCATGTAGAGGAATTAACACCCACAGAATTTATACCGGCCCCTGCGCAAGGTGCTTTGGCTATCCAGATCCGCGAAAGCAATACTGACCTTTTTGAGATACTACAGCAACTGCACCACGCCGATGTAGCCGAGGCGCTGGCTATAGAACGTACTGTGCTTAAACAATTTGGCGGTGGCTGCCACATGCCTTTAGGCTGCTATTGCCGCAAGCACGAGGGTGTTTACCAGGTGTTTACCTCCAAGGCCGATACCGAAGACGACCTGCCCGACCGCATGTTTATCACTTCGCCCACAACCGATGACTTAATAGATAAGATTTTAGCTAAGTTCGACAAGAATCGTAAAATAGCCGATAAGGTATTTATTTCCCGGGATTTACCGGCTTCAAGTTATTTCAGACGGGTGCTGGAAAAACACGATATAGAAATAGAGGCCCGTTCACTGATCCGTACCGTACCGGTGATGACCATATTGAACCCGCATATACTACAAGATATTGATTGGGTGTTTTTCACCAGTAAAAACGCGGTAGAGTACTTTTTTCAACTGAAACCTAAATTTGGCGGACCAGTTAAGTTTGGCGTGATGGGTAGTGGCAGCGAAGATATGCTGCGTCGTAACGGGCATTTTGCCGAGTTTGTAGGCGAAAGTGTAGACACTACCGAGGTGGCCGCCGACTTTGCACAAATAGCCAATGGCAAAACCATTTTGTTTCCTGGTGCCGAAAGCCCGATGCGGAGCATTCATAAGGCCTTATCGGCCGAAACCAAGATTATTGACCTGCCGGTTTACGAAACCATGCTGGAAGAAAGTGCGAGCGGAACGGATGCCGATATATTGGTATTTACCAGCCCCAGCAATGCCGAGGCTTACTTTAACGATAATTTATTAGACAATAACCAGCGCGTTATTGCCATTGGCAAATCAACCGGGAATAAGCTGGCCGAAATGAATATAACCAGCACACTGCCTTTTTCGCCCGATGAAGTAGGGTTGGCAGAAGCGGTGTTTGGACTGTAAAGCCAGTCCAAGAGTTTTTAGTCTTCAGTCGGAAGTTAAAACTCTTCAATATCAATGAAACGCGTTTATATAATTCCGACTGAAGACTGTAAACTGAAGACTGAATAAATGCTACAACGACCAAGAAGAAACAGAAAGAGTGAAGTGATTAGGCAAATGGTGCAGGAAACACATGTGAGTGCGGCAAACCTGATCTTCCCACTATTTATTGTAGATGGCGAAAATCAAAAGACAGCCGTTTCTTCGATGCCCGGCATTTTTCGCTATTCGGTAGATAATTTATTGCGCGAGGTGGAAAGCTGCATGAACTTAGGGTTGAAAGCCTTCGACCTGTTTCCTAATATAGATGATGCGCTGAAAGATCAGTACGCCACCGAGAGTCACCGCGAAGGAAGTTTATACCTGCGTGCCATAAGCCAGGTTAAAAAAGAATTTCCGGAAGCCTGTGTAGTAACCGATGTAGCTATGGATCCTTACAGCAGCGATGGGCATGATGGGGTGGTACAAAACGGCGAGATCCTGAATGATGAAACTTTAGAGATTTTAGGCAAAATGGCTTTGGCTCATGCCCGTGCCGGTGCAGATATTATTGCCCCATCGGATATGATGGATGGCCGTGTAGGCTACATTCGTAAAGTGCTGGATGAAAATGGCTATACCGGCGTTTCCATTATGTCGTACTCGGCCAAATATGCCAGTGCGTTTTATGGTCCGTTTAGAGATGCCTTAAATTCGGCCCCAAAATTCGGTGATAAAAAAAGTTACCAGATGAACCCTGCCAACCAGCGCGAAGCCTTAATTGAGGCTCGTTTGGATGAAATAGAAGGTGCCGATTTTTTAATGGTGAAACCAGCCTTGCCATACCTCGACGTAATTAAGCTTTTAAAGGACAGTACAGAACTGCCCATAGCAGCCTACAATGTAAGCGGCGAATACGCCATGATCAAAGCCGCCGTGCAAAACGGCTGGCTGAACGAACAACGCGCCACTACCGAGGTACTTACCAGCATCCGCAGGGCAGGCGCAACCAGCATATTAACCTACCACGCTAAAGAAGTGTTGTTGAATAAATGGCTATAAATTAAGTTGAAAGTGTAAAGTTAAAAGGTTAAAGTTTCTGATTGTTCGGCTATTATCTTTAAACCTAATAAAAATGTTAAAAGTAAAAAACATCAGCCGCGAAAGATCGGCGGAATTATATGCCAAGGCCAAAACCTATTTTCCGGGTGGGGTAAACTCGCCGGTTAGGGCGTTTAAATCGGTTTACGGTACGCCGTTGTTCATTAAAAAGGGTGATGGCGCTTACCTATGGGATGCTGACGATAACCAGTTCATTGATTTTTGCTGCTCATGGGGACCGCTTATTTTGGGCCATAATCACCCCGCCATCCGCGAAAAGGTGATCGAAGTAATGCAAAATGGTATGTCGTTCGGTGCGCCAACCGCGCTGGAAAATGAACTGGCAGAGCTGATCCTGTCTAATAATAAGTTCATCGAAAAAATCCGTTTTAACAGTTCGGGTACCGAGGCCGTAATGTCGGCCATTAGGTTAGCCCGCGGTTACACCAAGCGCGATAAGATCCTGAAATTTGAAGGCTGCTACCATGGTCACCTGGATGCCCTGCTGGTAAAAGCCGGTTCGGGCTTGGTTACCTTCGGCGAAACTTCATCGGCAGGTGTGCCCAAGGCCTATGCTGATGAAACCATTGTGGTAGCCCTGAACGATAAAGAAGCGTTAGTTAAAGCTTTCAACGATTTTAAAAACCAGATAGCCGCCGTAATTATTGAACCTATCCCGGCCAATAATGGGTTACTTTTACAACGTAAAGAATTTTTACAATACCTGCGCGAGGTGTGTACGGCTAATGGTACGCTGCTCATATTTGATGAAGTGATTTCGGGTTTCCGTGTTGGCTTTACCGGCGCGGCTGGCTTATATAATATTAAGCCTGATATAATTACCTATGGAAAGATTATTGGAGGTGGATTACCAGTAGGCGCTTATGGCTCATCGGCAGAGATCATGAGTAATGTATCGCCCGAGGGGCCGGTTTACCAGGCTGGTACGTTATCGGGCAACCCGGTAGCCATGGCGGCTGGTATAGCACAGCTCACCGAATTAAATAAGCCCGGTTTTTATAATAGCCTTGATGAAAAAACAACGACATTTGTTGATGAAATGCTGGATTTTGTAAAAGACCGTAACTACCCGGTTAATATAACCCAGATAGGTTCCATATTCTGGTTCGCGTTCGATACCAAGGCTGCCATCCGCAAGGCCGAAGATATTGACCCGCACAGCATGGACCGCTTTAAAACCATGCACCAGGAATTATTAAATCGCGGCGTGTACATGGGCCCATCGGGCTACGAAGTTGGCTTCGTATCGGCCGCTCACACCACCGATATACTAAATACTGCAAAACAAGCTATATTTGATAGCCTGGATGTGGTGTTCGGCCCCTCCCAACCCTCCCCGGGAGGGAGGGCTTTAAATGAGCAAACAGATTACAGGGAATAGGATTACATTTATAAAAAATATTTAAAACTCCTCCCTACCGGGGAGGGTTGGGAGGGGTATATGAAAAGACCATTTGTCATATTTTACGCGCTTATCATTTACACCTTAACGGAGTTAATATGGTGGGGCTACATGCTCATCAGGCTACAGCCCGATCGTACGGGAATGATTTTGGGAGAAGGTTCCATGTTCATTGGTATTATTGTGGTAGGGGCGGTATTGTTCCATAAATCGTTAAACAAGGAGCGCCTTTTGGTGGAGCAAAAAAAGAACTTCTTGCTATCGGTCACGCATGAGCTGAAATCGCCGCTGGCTGCTATTAAGCTATACCTCGAAACTATTCAAAAACGTAGCCTCACTAAAGAGCAGGTAACCGATTTTGTAGGTAAGTGCCTGCTGGATGTGGACCGTTTGAACGATATGGTGGAGAACATGCTGTTGGCCGCTAAAATAGAGAACCAGTCGTACTCATTTCCCAAACAACAGTTCGACCTGTCTATACTGGTGGACGGTATCGTTAACCGCTTGCAGATTAATAAATGCGACCTCACCCAGCAGCTCATCAACGCCGAAATAGAATCGAAAGTGGAAGTAACCGGCGATAAGTTTGCGCTGACTGCCGTAGTTACCAACCTGCTCGAAAATGCTATTAAGTACTCGAGTCCGTGCGATACGGTGGAGGTAAAATTATATACCAAGGCCGGCAAAATACACCTCGAAGTAGCCGATCATGGCATTGGTATAGCAGATGAAGAAAAAAGCCGTATTTTTGACCGGTTTTACCGCGTAGGAAGCGAAGAAACCCGTAACACAAAAGGTACGGGTTTAGGTTTATATATTGTGAAACACGTGCTCGATAAACACCAGGCCATTATCAATGTAAGAGATAATCGTCCGGCGGGCAGTGTTTTCGAAGTTATATTTGGTTAATCCAATTCAACAAAACCGCTATATGCAATCAAAAAAAAGAATATTACTGGCTGAGGATGAGGAACATCTGTTAGAAGCCATCAAATTAAACCTGGAGCTGGAAGGCTACAAGGTTACCACCGCCAATAACGGTAAAAAAGCACTTCAAAAGTTTAAGGAAGAGCGCTTTAACCTGGTTATACTGGATGTGATGATGCCGGAGGTAGATGGCTTTGTAGTAGCCGAGACCATCCGTTTGGAAAATTCGGAAGTGCCTATCATGTTCCTTACGGCCAAAAACACTAACGAAGATAAAATTCAGGGCCTTAAAAAAGGCGCCGATGATTACCTAACCAAGCCTTTCAACCTGGAAGAGCTGATTTTGCGGGTAAACAACCTGGTTAAACGCGGCTTAAAAGGCGACGACCTGAAAGAGTTCAACAGTTATAAAATAGGGGAAAAAACCATTCACTTTAACTCATTTGAGTTAATTAACGAGGATAGCTCTATTACGCCGTTAACTAAAAAGGAAACCATGCTGCTGAAATTGCTGATCGAGCGTAGAAATGAGGCCGTATCGCGCGAGCAGATCCTCGAAACGGTATGGAACTACGATGTGTATCCATCAACCCGTACCATTGATAACTTCATATTGACGTTCCGTAAGTACTTTGAACCCGATCCTAAAAACCCGGTATATTTTCACTCCATACGTGGGGTAGGTTACAAGTTTACCGATACGCAGCACTAATTAATGTTTACAAATACAGCCCGTTTGCTGGTTGCAGCCGCTTTTACCTTGTTGATGGCTTTTTTCATCTACAAGCAAACTTACGAGTTGGCTGCCATTACATTTGTGTTTACGGCTATGCTGGTTTGGGGATATTTTAAGGAGGGCACCATTATTTTGGCGGCTAAACAGTTCCACGTTAAAAATTACCAAAAGGCCGAGGAGTTGCTTTTGCAAATTAACAGGCCGCAATGGCTGAGTAATAAACGCCGTGGCTTTTATGAGTTTATGATGGGAGGCGTAAGTTTGCATAAGCAGGATTATGATGCTGCTGAACAGCATTACGAACTCTCTACCCAATTCCCGTTGCGCTCGGTTAACGATCATGTGGCGGCGTTGGTACACATTGTTAACCTGAACATAAGGCAGGGCAATTATGAAAAAGCGCAAGCTTACCTGCAACTGGCCGAAAACAAAGGCGACCAGATCAACGCTAAAATGCGCGCCGTTATCAGCAAGTTAGAGCAGGAATTACAATCACACAAAAATTAATACAGGCCGGCTGCGAAGCTTCCCTTTTTTATATGGAAAACAATTTATTTCTACAATCCGCATTTTCGCAAAAAACTGAGCGTCCACCCGTATGGATGATGCGGCAGGCTGGTCGTTTTATGCCGCAATACTGGGAGATCAAAAACAAGTACTCCTTTTTGGAAATGTGCAAAACCCCGGAAATTGCTGCGGATGTAACTATGCTGCCAGTTGATTTACTGGATATTGATGCCGCTATTTTATTTTCGGATATATTGGTAACTGGCGAAGCCATGGGCGGTGACTTAAGCTTTACCCAGGGTGTAGGTCCTAAGTTTGCCAACCCGGTACGTACCCAGGTCGATATTGATAACCTCAATACCGATTGTTTGGATAAGTTGCAATATGTAGCTGATGCCATTAAAGTGATTCAGCAACGTTTAAACTGTAAAATTCCGTTGATCGGTTTTGCCGGTGCCCCGTTTACTGTAATGAGCTATTTGGTAGAGGGAGGTTCCTCACGCGATTTTAAGCTGACCAAGCTCATGCTGCACAACGAGCCCGAAATGGCTCATCAACTATTAGCTAAAATTGCGAAAGTAACTGCCGATTACCTGAATCTGCAAATTGAAGCCGGTGTAAATGCCGTGCAGATTTTTGATAGTTGGGCACAAGCGTTGGCATGGGACGATTATAAAGAGTTTTCGCACCGTTACATTGCCGAGATCATTAGCAACCTGAACCGTAAGAATATTCCGGTGATCTCTTTCTGTAAAGGGAGTTCGGTTTTTGCACCGTTGATGGCCGAGGCTAAACCCGATATAATTTCGATAGACTGGAACGTTGACCTGCTGGATATTAAACAACGCTTACCGCAAAACATAGCCGTACAGGGTAACCTGGATCCGCATATATTATATGCCGAAAAGCATGTGATTAAAGAACGTATCCACCGTTTGTTTAACCGGATGAAAGATACGCCGGGCTTCATTTTTAACCTGGGTCATGGCATTATGCCCGATATTCCGTTTGATAATGTGAAGTATGCGGTGGAGGTGATTAAGGAGTTTAAATATTAAACCCCCGGCCCCCTAAAGGGGGAGTTAGTCGTCCTAACGTATATTATGAAAGTATTATTAGTAAAAAGTTTAATCAAAAAATTCCCCCTTTAGGGGGTTAGGGGGTATGTATTTTTACATTAAAGCCATACATATTATTTTTGTTGTCAGTTGGATGGCGGGGCTATTTTATGCGGTGCGTTTATTTATTTACCATACCGAAGCGCAAGACAAACCCGACCCCGATAAGCGCATTCTTACCACCGAGTACGAGCGTATTGAGCGTAAGCTATGGAACATCATCGCTACACCTGCCATGATTCTGACACTGATAGCCGGTATTTGGATGGTTGGTTTGGATAACGGCTTAATGCAGCAAAGTTGGCTTGTTATCAAACTTTGCTTTGTAGTTGGTTTAATAGGTTATCATTTAAAATGCCAAAGCATCATGGACGATATGCGCAACGGCATCTTCAAGTGGACCTCCTTTCAACTACGCCTGTGGAACGAGGTGGCCACTATTTTCCTCTTTGCCATCGTTTTTTTGGCTGTACTCAAAAACGCGGTAAGCTGGATTTACGGTTTACTCGGCCTGGTAGCCTTCGCCATGATCATTTTGTCGGCCGTGAAGATCTACAGGAATTACAGGCTGAAGAACAAGTTATAATTCTGCCAATTTCAAGTCGCTGTTTCCTGCTATAATAGTAAAGTCTTTACTATTATGTTTTATAAAAACAACAAAGCCTGCTTAACAATAAGCGGGCTTTGTTGTATAATAACTATATTTGTTATATGGCTTACCTAAACGAAGTTCGATCGGTTTTAAAACAGCTGAAGCCTCAGTTGATGTTGAAGTATGGCGTTAGTACACTGGGCCTGTTCGGCTCTATAAGTGCGCGATGATTTTACTGATAACAGCGATATTGATATTGTGGTGAGTTTTGATAAACCCATCGGTATTGAGTTTGTAACATTGGCAGACGAATTGGAAGATTTGCTTAATAGAAAAGTTGATTTCGTATCACGAAATGGAATAAAGCCCGGCTATTGGGATTACATTGAACCTCAGATGCTATATGTCTGAAAGAGCGCCCGAACTGTTGCTCAACGATATAATAGACAGTGCCAAAGCTATATCGAGTTATGATTACGAGTAGTTTTTTAAATGACCGAAAAACAAAGGATGCAGTAATGCGCAATCTTGAAATCATAGGGGAAGTAGCAAAAAACCGGTTGCCTGAAGAATATAAAGAGCAGATGAATACGATTGACTGGCACAAAATAAGAGGCTTAAGAAACCGGATCGTTCATCATTACTCAGGTATTAACTATGCAATTATATGGGCGGTAAAAGAAGATTATCTACCTATACTTGTATATTAAATTAATAACTATCTCAATCAAAATCTATAAACAAACATGTCAACACTCTATCCTCTAAAATTCAAAACTATTTATAAAGATAAAATTTGGGGCGGTCAAAAAATCAGTACGTACTTACATAAAGATTTTGGCGATTTGCCTAATTGTGGCGAAACCTGGGAGATATCGGGTGTAAAGTCGGATGTATCGGTAGTTGATGGCGGTACGCTGGAAGGTCAGTCGTTAGCCGATCTGTTGGAGCAGTATAAAGATGAGTTGGTGGGGAAAGCTGTTTACGAGCGTTTTGGCAATATTTTTCCGTTACTTGTAAAGTTTATTGATGCCAACGAAGACCTATCGATACAGGTACATCCTGATGATGAACTGGCCAGGAAACGTCATAACTCGTTCGGTAAAACCGAAATGTGGTATGTAATAGAAGCCGATCCGGATTCGAGCCTGATTGCCGGCTTTAGCGAAGAAGTAAATGAGCAGATCTATGTGGATAAATTGAAAAGCGGTCACCTTACCGATATTCTGAACCGTGAGGATGTAAAAGCGGGTGATGTGTTTTTTTTACCGGCCGGCCGTGTACATACTATTGGTAAAGGTTTGCTGATAGCCGAGATACAGCAAACATCAGACATAACCTACCGTATTTACGATTTTGACCGGGTAGATGATAAAGGCCACAAGCGCGAATTACATACTGAAGAAGCCTTAGCCGCTATAGATTATAAAAAATATCCTGATTACCGCACCCATTATACTCTTCAGCAAAACGAAGATGTACATTTGATAAGCTGCCCCTACTTTACCACCAACCTGCTCAACTATACGGAAAGCCTGAGCAAAGATTATTCGGGGTTAGATTCGTTTGTGATACACGTTTGCCTGGAGGGTAGTTACGAACTGAAATATAATGGAGAAAGCTACCCGGTTAAAATGGGAGATTGCCTGCTGGTACCTAACGTGGTAAACGAGGTTGAGTTGAGCACCTCTACCGGTTTCAAAATATTGGAAAGTTATATCGCCTAATGAAATCAAATGGTAAGCTATCGGTTTAAAATAGGGCTTGATTTAATTATACCGCTTTGTGTTATTGTTGGTGGAGCGGCTGTAAGCATGGTTATTAGTGAAGCCTGATTTGGTGTTATCTTTTTATTACCTGTAATTGCATTTTTGGTTCATGCGCTATTAACTACCAATTATGTTGTAAATGAGCAAATACTTACTATTAAATGGGTTACTTGTTTAATATTAAAAATCGACATTGATACGATTAAGAAAATCCGGCAAACCAACAATGCTTTAAGCTCACCGGCAGCATCGTTAAACCGGCTGAATGTTAGCTACAGAAAGTTTGATGACGCAATGATTTCGCCGAAAGACCAGGCCGCGTTTATAAGTCACCTTATGCTAATTAACCCCGCTATTGAGGTAGTGTACAAGCAAAGAGGTAAGGCAAGTGCTGCCTAAAGCTTAATATGTCATTTTCAAACAAGCAAAAACATTCAATTTAAGGCAGTAATTCTGATATTTTAATGCCATTAGCCTTTATCTTATAATAAGATGAGTTTACTTAATAATGTTAAGGGGCTTGTTTAAGCCTACAAGCTCCTTAAAATATTAGTAATAAATTAATAAGTCACCAGTAGCCTGCCGAATATTTAGCATGGCGCACAAGTCTTCTGCCTGCTCAAATAAAATTTCATATCAACCTAATGTTTGCAAATTAGTTCACCAGCAAGTTGCCGAACAACTGTATGTG
This sequence comes from Mucilaginibacter terrae, assembly GCF_042679325.1. GTDB lineage: Bacteria > Bacteroidota > Bacteroidia > Sphingobacteriales > Sphingobacteriaceae > Mucilaginibacter > Mucilaginibacter terrae. The sequence continues at coordinate 19,805 of NZ_JBHTMJ010000014.1, read as the reverse complement.
CCAGCTATCTTTTAAAGGCACTTCCCATTTGGTTTGCAGTTCGGCCAAGGTTTGTACCAGGTTGTTAAATACAATGGTATTTTCGGTAATAGTACCGGCTTTAATTAAATCTTCAAACTCATTGCGCGATACTGACGTGATCTGTTCGCCATTGCGGTAAGCCAGGTTAAACCTGTCGAACAAATTAATTTGATATTCATTTTCCAAGTCTTTCATAAACCTTACCGATTTATCGATGGAGCAGCCGCTGGCACCGGCCTGGTTTTCATCAACTACTAATAGGATAAAACGGTTATACTGCATTATTGCAGTAGCTTTAAGCTGGTTGTTATGAGCCGTCCAGTTTTGGGCAAAGGCACTAAGCTGGTTTTGCAGCTGCGCGGTTTGGTTTGCCGTTAACTCTTTGTTCGACTGGTAGATCCACACTCTTGAATTTTCAGAAAATTGCATATACAAAGGTATCAAATTTGTAACTTCGGATTGTGAGTTTTGTTGTCATGCTGAAATCAAGTTTTGTTATGTTAAACACCAGGTATCTTTTAATGGCTATACTATCTTTAAGCCTTATTGCATATAGCTTTACCTGGTATGCCGATAAACAACAGGCTTTATTGTGGGCCAGCAAATGTTTGCTTCAATCATTTGACAACTTGGCAGAACCCAAACTCAAGAAATGGGACCTAACTTTAACGCCCGATGCTTTTATCAGGTTCAAAAAAACTTACCAGGGCGGGCGGCAGGAGTATTACTCGTTTAATTTGCACCGGTTTAAAGACATAGATTACATAGGTACCAATATTAAAGGCACCCTGCGTATTAAAACACTAGGCTACGATGTGATAGTGCAAACCTATAACGACCCCAAAGGCAATGTCGATTCCATGAGCACGAGCCTTAAAATACCAGTGAAAGGGCTTGAAGCTGAACAATTGGACAGTTTGTTAAATAATTTGATTTACCTGAAATCTCATTGAATAATTTATTAATAATACGCTTTATTTTATATGTCTTGCTATCAGTCAATTAAGCTGATCCAATAGCTTAGGCCTATAATTAGCTATAATTTTTTCAGAAATAATTTCGATAAACAAAAAAACTGTCTACATTTGCAATCCCAAAAGGGCGGTATCATAGCTCAGTCGGTAGAGCAAAGGACTGAAAATCCTTGTGTCGCTGGTTCGATCCCAGCTGATACCACACTGAAAATCAGGCGATTAGACGAAAGTTTAATCGCCTTTTTCTTTTGTTGGTACAACAATGGTACAACATTCTCGAAAAATATATTTTGTTGGATATTTGCGTGCTTAGTCGCAAAGCGTAAATTTACAGGTAACCAATCCCCTTACAATGGAAGTTATCTGTTTAGAAGAACCCGCCTTTTATGCCCTATTGGAAAAAGCCGTTGAACGATTGCAGGGTAATCTAAAGAAAGAAGATGAATGGATTGCAGGCGATGAAGCTATGCAATTATTAAGAATAACCAGCAAAGCCACATTACAGAAATACCGAGATGAGGGCAAAATAAGCTTCACATACGCATCTGCTCGCGTAATCCTGTACGAACGTGCCTCAATCCTTGCCTTTCTTAAAAACAACAAACAAAACCCTTTTTAACCTATGGCTATCAGCGAAGAAGAAAAACGCATCGCCCGCGCTTACAACGCCGGATATGTCCTAAGTGCTTACGAGCCAAAACTATTAGAGCAAATCATCAGGAACAATAAAAATAACGAGTTCGTTAAAGTCATGGACACGGCGCGGGAACATCAGGAATTTCACCGAGGCATCCCGAAAAAGGAGTTTACACAAGCATATAAAAATGGTTACCGCAACGCGCAGGCACTATGTCAGCATGAGCCTGAATTATTAGAGCGCATGTTAAACTCGCAGGGCATGGGTAAAGATTATACAGATGGTTTGAATGCCGGAAAAAAAGAATACAAAATACGCCAGTCTATGAGCCGTATGAAGCAAGAACGCGACCAGCAGCAAGAACGTGATCGCGGCTTAGACAAAAACATGGATATGGGGATGGAATATTAATAACTTGGAACAAAAAATATAAGCAAGAAATGGCTATAGTTGATGAAATGGATTTTGAGTATTTAGTCAGACGCGTAAATGAGTGCGGTCGTCATGGTGTGGCAAATGCGGATGCTGACATTTATAGAAGATACGAGCGTACCGAAAGAATGTATCTTATGGATGTTGAAAATATTAAAAACAATCAGATGCGCGTTAGCACAAAACCCATCGAGAACATGAAAGATGATTTTGAAATAGCCAGCAATCAAATCTGGCGCATTGTTCAAATAACGTTAAATCAGGCAATAGAAAAATTCAAACATATCTTATCAAAAGAAGACGCAGCAGAATTAAAATCTCATGCTCAATTAAGAAATGCAGCTAAAGCAAATATTGAGAATGCGATTGAAGCAGGAAATAACATTTTAGTTAAATACAAGATTTATCCTAAATAAATGAAAACCTATATATTGATCAATACCAATCAGCCTAACGATCCAATCTTAGGTATTTATGACAGTGAATTGCTTGCTGAAAAGCGAAAATTTTATTTTCAAAGTGTTTATAAAAATGATGAACTTAAAATTGTCACAAAGCATATGGAGTATATTGACCGTGAGTAATGTTAGTTTCTATTCTTTGCATTTTGAGAAGCAATATTTAAAATTGACCAATGCCATTTAATAGTGTTTTAGCTGTTTGGGGTAACAATTTGGGGTAAGCTTCAATTTTATTTAAAATAAAATCAATTAAAACATGTGTTTATTAATTGGTTAGAATCCCCCTGTCTCCGCCAATATGAATATTATCCTAATGCAATACAGTCCAAAACCCCTTGTAAAACAAGGGGTTTTCTGTTATCATACCCTTATGTTGTCCAACGGAATGTGATGATGTTCCTAAGAAAATAGGGTAAATTTGGGGGTACGTTTTTAACCCCAAAATCACTTACCCCAGCCCCGTGAGGTAAAATGCCTTTAATCGACCTGAATTGCCGCCACGCCAAACCTAAAGAAAAAGCCTACCGAATCTTTGATACCAACGGCCTGTATTTAAGTGTCATGCCTTCCGGCACAAAAGTATGGCGATACAAGTATCGCTTTCTTGGCAAAGAGAAGCTTTTAACAATCGGACATTACCCTGCAATAAGCTTAGTTTTGGCAAGGCAGAAACGTGATGTAGCCAAAGAACTGATTGCCGGAGGCATAGACCCCGCCGCAGACAAGCAAGATCAGAAAAACGCCGTAAAGCATAAAGCCGAGCAAACCTTTGAAGTTGTTGCCACGGAATGGCATACACACTTTGAAGACACATGGGAGCCTCGATATGCAAAACATATAACGCAAAGGCTAAAAATGAACGCCTACCCTTTTATTGGCAGCATTCCCATTGCCGAACTAACCGCACACCAGTTGCTTACCTGTTTGCAAAGGATCGAAGGCAGAGGCCGAAGCGATTTAGCCAAACGGATGCTTTCCCTCATTGGCCAAGTTTTGCGTTATGCTGTTATTACCGGACGGACAGACCGTGATGTATCAGTCTTCCTAAAAGGCGCGTTGAAGAAGTATAAGAAAGGCCATCACGCCGCTATCAATTCAGACCAGTTACCCGATTTTCTAAGAACATTGGAGAAGAATGAGCGGCGATTATATCCGCAAACGATTTATGCTATTCGCCTTATGCTTTTAACATTCGTCCGTACCAATGAACTTATCGGAGCAAAGTGGGAAGAATTTAACTTTGAAAAAGCGATATGGATTGTTCCAGCAGAGCGTATGAAAATGCGTATCGAGCATATTGTACCGCTGTCAAAGCAAGTCATTGCAATATTAAATGAATTGAAAAATCTATATGGCGGCAATGGCTTTATCTTACCAAGTATTGTCAACCCTAATAAGCATATCAGTAACAACACCATTCTAAAAGGGTTGGATGCTTTAGGTTATCACAAGATCATGACAGGGCATGGTTTCCGCGCCCTTGCCATGAGTACAATTAAAGAAAAACTGCATTACAGGCATGAAGTTGTCGATCGTCAGTTGGCTCATTTGCCAAAAAGCAAAATAGATCAGGCTTATGACCGAGCGCAGTTTTTGCCGCAACGGGTGAAGATGATGCAGAAATGGGCAGATTTTATTGATAATATGTAACTAAAAAACAATTTGTTTCCGAGACCAACAACGAGATTATTTCAATGAAACAATGGTTATTCAAAGTTAATTATTCTTAATATAGGATTTTATTCCTTGACCAGCGTGGCAGATTATGATAGTATTTCCCCTGCCCTAAATCATATCAGTCCAATATCGCCCAGCCGCTTTCATTTGAAGCGGTTACAGCTTTGTTGTTTGCAAGGAGAAATTAATGTCCCATGAAATCAAACTGCCGGAAACGGGTTTTGTACGTTTATCTACCATCCTTAAAGTAATCCCTGTTTGTGCCTCTACGTGGTGGACAGGGGTTAAATCAGGTAAATACCCTCAAAAGTATAAACTTGGTGATGGAATAACCGTTTGGCGCGCGGAGGATATAAGAAATTATATCAACGACCAGCAACCGTGTAAGTAACCTTAACTTTTTAATGGCAGACCGAAACCTAACGCCCAGGCTTAATCGCTTGGGCGTTTTCAATTCCTAAATTGAGAGCAAAATCATGAATATTAAAGAAGCAAAACAAATCCCTTTACAGGAATGGGTGGAACGGCTGGGAGGTCGTTATTCGCATACCGACCGCAGAGGCGATTTTTGGTTCTTCTCGCCGTTCCGGCCGGATGAAAAAACAGCCTCATTTAAAGTAAATGCAAAATACAATAACTGGCACGACTTCGGCCATTCCGGCATCACCAATTATAACGGGAAGAATGTGCAAGGCAGCGGCGGCGATATTATTGACCTATGGTGTGACCTTAATAGCAAAGATCGGCGCATAGGCATTAAAGAAGCTCTGCAAGCCCTCGGAAACGATAGCGGTACCACATACGAAAACAACAAGAACGAAATCAGCCAGTCAAACAAAACGCAGCCTGTAAAAGATGCGCCACCACGTTTCAAACTGTTAAAGATTGCAGACCGCATTTCGTTTATTGGCTTAAAAGAAGAACTGCAACGCCGCAGAATATCTTTGGAACTGGCAAACCTATATTTAAAGCAGGGTTACATACGCGATACGGTTACTGGAAAAACATACACCAGCTTTCTTTTTGAGAATGACAAAGGCGGGTATGAGGTTAGCATCCCAAACCCAAAGCAGGAAAAATGCTTTAAAACCTGTATTGGTGCCAAAGCCATCACAACAGAAAAGCCAATTAAAGAAACAACGGCAGCCGATGTATTTGAAGGATTTTGGGACTTTCTATCGTGGCTGGAAAAAAAGAAAATTAAAACGCCAATGCATTACAGCTTTATTTTGAACAGTACATCACTTGCAGGAGAGGCAACAAATAATTTAATTAAGCTAAAAGACAGCATTAAATCTGTTTTTCTTTTTATGGATAATGATGATGCAGGATACCAAGCAACGCACTTTATAGCGGGTGAGTTAGAGCCGCATGGTTTTGAAGTTGGTGGGATGGAACAGTTTTATAGTAGTGCTAAAGATCTATCCAATTTCTGGACATTTAGACTATAACCTCAGTTTCCAATTTTTTAGCGAATCGTTCTTTATTTGTTTTGTAGTAACAGATGTTGTGATTTCAATACTGTTATCATTAAACTTATGATCGTGGGTGGAGGAACTATAACCTGCCATATATCCCATAAATGTGCCTACAACGATACTAATAGCTGAAGTTTTAGCTAATTTGTTATATTTTTCTTCCCAATCTAATAAATGTGCCAAATCTTTCTCCTATCAATTTTATGCAATACAATTAAGTGTAATCAATAGAGCTTACGAATTCAATACCTTAAATGTTACAAGCTTAGCAAAATCATGCGATTTTGTTTCGTGAAAAATACTGTAGCCTTTAAAATAACTTAAGAACCGATCATCCATATTTTGGAGTAGAAACGGAACTTGGTGTCCTTTGCTAAAATGCAAATCCATTAAAGTTTGAGCATGATATACTATAGCTTGTTCGAGTAAATCGCCGATTGCTTCAGCGTAGCCATTAGATAGTTTAAATTCAGTATGAATACCAGTTGTTGCAATCGAAAAAATTATGATGCCATAGGCGTCATTGATACTATTTACATCTGAAACAATATTGCTTTTAGAGAAGTCATTATCCCCAATTTTGCCTTCTAAATACAGATTCCATGTATCTACGTTGATCGGTAAAAGATGAGTAAATCCTATATATTTATGTTTTATTATTCTTGATTTAATAAACATGAAACACTTACTATTTTGTGCAATGTGTTCTTTATTTCTCTGATACTTGTCCTCTATAGAGGTTGACCATGCCCCATTTTTATATGCTTCATAATTTAGCTGGGCAGAAACGTATGCAGTGTCATTGTTAGCAAATTCAAAGTTATTAGGGTCAATGTCGGAAAGCGTAATAAGCCAGGGATTTCCCTCTCTTCTTTTCTTAATGTACTTATTTGGAAATATATATGGGCCTCTAATCCCTACATTTATAATTCCCCTTTGTATTAATGTTCCAATGGAAAAATAAAATAGTAAACCGCTACCCGCAAGTATAGGTTTCCAAGGGTCCTTAATTGACCAATGCCTTAGATCGTCAGCTAACTTGATGGTTCCTGCAATGAGAAGCGCATCTTTTAAACGGCTCTCCGGCTGCCCAACCCAACCCTTAAAAAAATGGTGCGAACGGTATGCTGTTTTTGACAAGAAAGACTTCCAATAAAATTTCTTCATTTGATTTTTATAAATTTTATAAAATGCTGTGCGTTTATCTGATATAAGGATTTTCCCTCGCCCTATCATTCAATTCTTGAACTTTAAAATAAGGCAGCTTCTCAAACATCACCGGAGGTAGATCATCAATAAAGGTAAATATCTTTTTACCTGATTCAATCCGCAATTCATCCGGCGTTATGAGGTTACGTTCATTGGCAACGGCATCTTCATTGCCGAACCATCTGACGGTTTCAATAACGTGCGATTTTTTACCCATTGCCTTACTGATATATTCCGCATCATGATTGTTCTGTATGCCAAAATATTGCCGCACGACAGTATTACCAATAAACACTTCCCAATTTTCGCCATAAAGGTTTTTAAGCTGTACCAATGATTGCAGTATTGGCCAGACAGTCACATTAAAACCCGCGTAAGCACCCAGCGCAATTTCTATCTCTGGCAGATAACCGAGCGCGGCAAACTCATCGAGCAGGAATACAACACGTTTTTGCGGCTTGCGAATAACGGCGCGCATCATACTGGTGGTTACCAGTCGCAACCAGCGGCTATGCGATTGCAACTTGTCCGCAGGAATGATCACATACAAAGTAATATTACCTTCGGCCAATAAGGACGGGTCAAAGTCACTTTGAAGTGACTTTTGCAATGAGCCGCTTTTCAAGAAATCAGTGGCTTGTAAAACAGACGATAAGATACTTCCCCAGGTGTTTTGTCCCGACTTGCTTAGTTTTTCTATTTCTTGCGAGGCGTAAAGTAAGTTATCAGCAAAGGGCAAATCATCCGCTAATGCCATTTCAGAAAGCAGCCTATCCCATAGCAATTGCGAATACCGCACCCACTTCCAAAGCGTAGTTAAAGTGCGTGTTTCCTTTGGTTCTGAAACAGCAATGTATAGTAAAAATCCCGCAACCACCGTCCGGGCGGAATCACTGAAAAAGCGATTGCGGCTATCTTTTTCAATTGGCACCAACATCTCTGCCAGCATTTGGCAATCATCCACCATATGCACACTGTTCACATCGAGAATATCCATTGGATTATAAGCATAGGAAGGTGGTAGCACGTCATTTTCCAGCAATCCCCACGGGTTGAGCATCACGATTTGACGTTTGCTGTCGCGGTTGTAATCATAGGTCACAGCAGCGATTTCGCCTTTCGGGTCGATTATAAAATATGACCCGTCGATCTTGCCCCAGCCTAACAGGTTAGGAGCAATTAGATTGGTAAACTTGCCGGATCGCGACCCGGCCACCGTAAGCAAATGCCCCTGTTTATTGTAATGGCACCCGCCCCCGATATACAGACCGTCTTGTAATTCGCCAAATGGGGCGATTTCCCATGGGTTGGCAAACCGTGCCGTGCCAAATTTTTCCCCTTCCACCAAACCATTATTGACACCGATACGCCACCTGCGAAACAGCGCATAAACCACAAAGGAAAACACGGTATTGGCAAACAGATAGCCAATGACAAATACAATCCCAAAATATTCCTTATCAATAAACGGCCAAAGCAATAAGCACCCTATTAACAAGAGAAGCCAAATGCCAATCGCACCGACAATCATCGCAAAGCGGATAATCGGGCGCATCGGGTAAAAATCCGGAAAAATATCAAATGGCCGCAAGATGCGATTATAGCCGCGTACAAAGCCGAGCAAGGCACCAATCAGGGTGATGGGCGTAAGCCATACGCCGACCATGAATACGGCAATCTTGCTGCGCTTTTCGTAATCGGTTCTAAACCGTAATAGCAATTTCAGCTCATCTTTGCTGATGCCTAACTTTTCCCAAAAATCGGGTTCTTTGGTTTCCAGTTGTGAAAAATCATACAGGGTTGGATAGGCCTTATTTGAATATGGCTCTTGGCCTTGTTTAGGGTCATCGTTCATCGGGTCAGGTTGTTTGAAATCATGAAACGTTAAATTAGAAACCAGCGTTGATAATTCCAATTTTTTCTTTTCATGGCCTGTTATTTTTTGCCATGTTTTTGCACGGTGTTAAACGTAGCTGTACAGCATTGCCTGTAGTTGTATAACCGCTTGATTACCTTGACTTTTATCTTGCCATTGTGTATATTGTCCGTCAGTTGCAAGACGTGGTTTGTCCGGACAATTTAGCTTCGCTTATTGTCCTCACCAAACCGTCTTGCAAGGGGGGATGGCATCCCCCGCTTGACCCCCGAAACAAAAAACATCTGACGGACATATATGGCACGGCTTACAAAAAAGCCCGAAGCCTTGCGTGACCACACGATTGAAATTCGTGTTACGCAGGACGAAAAGGCAGCGATCAAAACCAATGCGAGTAATCGCGGCATGAACACGAGCGACTTTTTGCGCGAGTTCGGTTTGCTGAAAACCGGCAAAGCCGCCATGCGTAGCAATACCACTATCAGCCGCGAACTACTCATTGAGTTGAAGGGTCATATCGGCAAGATCGGCAGCAATCTTAATCAGGTGGCTCGTGAAGTGAACCGCCGAAAACTGATGAACGAGCCGACCGTGCCCGATTATTACATCATTAACGCATCGGAAAAAGTGGACAACGCCATGCAGCAACTTTTGGATTTATTAGGCTATGGTTATTAGGGGCGGCACACGGGGGAACGGGTTACAGTTGGCACGTTACCTCACGACCAAAAGCGACAATGAGCGCATTCAGATATTGGAAGCGGCTGGCCGTGAAAACGCCAGCGCGGATTATTTGCGCCAAACCATTATCAGCATGGATTTAATGGCTGATTTAACCAAAGCCAAGAACAGCCTGTACCATGCACAGATTAACCCCGCCTATGATGAAGATAAAAACACCGACTGGTTTAAAGCCGCCGATATTTTGGGCAAAGAGTTAGGCTTTGAAGACCAACGGCGCGTGATCGTCTTGCATGAGAAAAAAGGCCGCACACATGCGCATGTGGTATGGGAACGTTACGATCATGAAAAAGGCATCGTCATATCAGACAGTTTCAGCCGCTTGGCGCAAGACCGCGCGCGCCGTTCAATGGAAATGGAGTTTGGGCATAAGCCAACACCACGCCGCAATGCGCACAGGCCGGAGCTTAAAGCCTCACTCTTGCAGCTATGGAACCAGACAGGCACAGGGGCGCAGTTCCTGACCGCCTGTAAGAACAATAATTACATGATTGCCGCAGGTTCAGGCCGCAATCCGTTTATTGTCGTGGACGAAAATGGTCGCTCATTCGACCTGGTACGCCAGCTTAAAGGCGTAAGGTTAACAGATGTCAGGGAACGTTTGCGTAATGAAACATTGATGACCGAGAAGCAGGCCATTGTTTACATGCGCAATCAGTCCGAAACCCGCCAGCGAGAACGCGACGAACGGGGCAAACAAAAAGCACACTTCAAAATGAATGCCAGCGATCAGACCAAAGCCACGCCAAAGCAGGAACCGCAAACCCAGCCCAAGCGTATGACACAGGCCGAACGCGATGCCGCGTTTAAGGAAATATTGCAAGCCAAAAAAGAAATCACCCAACCGGAAATCAGCCGTGAAGAATTGAAACAGCAATTTGCACAAAGCAAGGAAAATATAACTATATCTAAAGAAGACCAATTACGCAAAGCATTGCAGCAAGAGCGTAATCAGCAGCAAGACCGCGGCCATGACTTAAACCGTGATAATGGCATGGAGTGGGATTAAAAAAAGCAAAGCCCTTTTCTCTCGCAGAAAAGGGCTTGCAACCTAAACCTTATCACAATTTAAGCAGGGTTAGACCTGCTTAGTCTTTAAATATACGAAACTTCTTAATTTGCAGTTGTCGTACTTTCTAATATATCTATGTCTTCTAATGGCTCCCGTTTATAATCAGGATCGTAAAACACATCTTGTTTGACACAGGCGAATATCTTTAGCACCAGTTTGTTCCTCACGGCATTTAACACGGCCATTTTTGGTTTGCCTTCGGCTACTTTACGCTCATAGTAGGCTTTCATTTCAGGGACGTAACGAACAGAACCAAGGGCGCAAGTGTGCAATAACGCTTTAACCTTCTTATTGGCGATATGCGACACACGAGCATTGGCCGTTATCAAGCCGGATTCCTTTTTGAACGGCGCAACCCCTGCATAGCAAGCATATTTTTTAGGGTTGGTTATATCGATAAACTCGTTTGTTGTAATTAATATTTGAACAGCCGTAACCGTACCGACACTTGGAATAGAAGTAATTGTATTGTGCAAATGGTTGATCCGGGTATCGGATTTAATTAATTCTGCAATATAGTTGTCCATTGCCACAAGATCACTGGTCATGGCGCTTATACTTAGCTCACATAACTTTTTGCTTTGTGACAATATCTTTTTGTCAACAAATGTTGTGTCCTCTTTTAACGGTGTTGCCAATGCACCTTTCAGCGTAAGTAAACGCGCCCTTAATGTTGAGAGATGCGCCAGTTGCTGGATGATTGGACGCTTTGGCAACCACAGGCGCAAATTATCCCTGCTTTTGAACAAATATTGTGCAATTCTTATCGCGTCGATTTTGTCGTATTTGCCACGAATATTGCCTAACGAGTTTTTAATATGCAGCGGGTTTTCATGGACTATATTAGCTTTATGCCGCCGTAGCACAGTTAATAAATGGTTTGAATAAATGCCAGTATTTTCCATGCCAAACACCGCTTTCGCGATAGCATAACGTGCCGTCTTTTTAAATTCGACAAGAAACGCAGTTATTTCAGCGACATTGTTGCCAATCTCTTTGTGATATAATAGCTTGTTGCCATGCTGCAAGGCAAAATCCAGTTCATTGCGCGATACGTCAATGCCGATAAAATAGGTGAATTGTTTTTCTTTCTGTTCAGTCATTGGTTTAGGTAATATTAACTGGCGATGCTAAATCGCAGAACGGGATTTTATTGAGCAGCGAATACCTCAATCTCATGATTGGTTTTGCCAAGATCAAAAAATAGGCTACTTCGCTGCTATGCTTAAATATTTTATCGGCAAGCCTTATATCATTCGTTAGGGTTTGCCTGTGACATAGCGTAAGTTTGTTCTTGCCGATATGTTTTAAAACAGCAGGTGCCTCTATCTGACTACAGAGTATATCTGGATGAAAAAATAGGCTTTCCTGCTGTTAGCTTTCATTATTGTTAAAACCGACCAGTCTTGTATCATTCGATAGGGTACGCCTTTGACGTCGAGTAAGCTTGTTCCGGTCGGTTTGTATTTTAAAACAGCAAAGGCCTCAATCTGCTGATAAGGTAATCTTGATGTACCGTTAGGCTTCTTTGCTGCTAACTTTTTTCAGCAATTAAACCGACAAGCCTTATATCGTTTGTTAGGGTTTACCTGTGACATCGAGTAAGTTTATTCCTGCCGGTTTTTATTTTGAACAGCAGGTGCCTCTCTCATTTGTTAGTTTGGCACTTGATGGAAATATAGGCTTTCCTGCTGTTGTGTTATTCATTTAATAAACTGGTTGCGACAAGGCTTGTATAATACGATAGGTGTTCCGACCTTTGACGGCGAGTAAGTTTCCTTGCCCCAACCAGTTATGTTTTTTCGTTACTGGCTACCCGGTTTAATAATGATACACCACTGGTGCTGCATAATTGGTATAAAGCTTGCCAGCAATCAGCATATTTTTAGCCGCTGCAAGTGTTGGCATCGTTGCCTGTTTTGTCGTGGCAAAAAATGGAATGCTACCATCATAGGTTTTTCCCTTGCTGCCAATAAACAGCCGTAATTGATTGTAGCCAACTTTGGCAGGGTCAAAGCCAGTGATCCGCAGGAAAGCGTATTTAGTGCTGTCACTTGCAAGCACCACTTCATCATCGGCTTTAATATTTGAGAAAATCAGGTTAAAGCTGTATTCGTCATAGCGCGTAACCGCCCCATTGTTTGCGTTCACCCACTCATATTTGAAATTACTGCCTATTGTTCCAAGATTTTGATAGCTTGTATTGGTCACATACGTATCGCTTTTTAGGTCGAGCGTTATGGCTTGGTTCGTGGTCGCATTATATGCACCGTTATTGAGGTACACAACATGGTCTTCGGTAACATACGGTTTGGCCGATACTGGTGCCGCTATCTGCACATCGGTCACTTGTATGTTTCCGGTGAACAGACTTTTAAAACTTGCGCCCGAGTAGGTTTTTCCTGAATTATATTTGAAAAAAGCGATATTGGTATCAAAGCCAGTTGCTTGAATTCTCACCATCTTGTGCATTACAAGATTGAGTTGGTTATACCCCGTTTTTGTTTTATCGAAACCTTTGATACGAATAGTTATGGCTTGGTTGCCAGTCGTATCACTTGGCATTTTTCCGTTGTCGATAGTTTCTTCAACCACTTTGCCGTAACCGTCAGGTCCGAATTGTGCTGGGAGCGTACTAAACCCACCATTGCCAATCATTTCAACAATATTTCCCGTGCCAGCCTTTAGCACGACCTTGTTACCGCCGCCGTAAAGTTCGGCCACGGTTAATTTGTCGTTTGCATCGACCCCAAGCACAATCCGGCTAAAACCTAATGTTTTTACCACGTAGCCGCTTGGATAAGTGGTGGTATTGCCGGAAGTGGTAATTTGGGGTTCCGGTTTTGTTGGTTCAGGATTGCTTGTTGAGCCGCTTTTACCGCAGGATATTAACAAACCTGTAAAAGCTAATCCAATCAAATAAGTATAAATTTTCATATGTTGTTTTTTAAAAAAGCTCCCTGCTTAGCGCAAAGAGCTTGGTTTGTCTGGATTAATCTTTATCGCAAACCATACCAGGTACTTGCTCGGCTTTTTTCAAATCATCACCGCAATATTCCTGCGGTGCGCTTTTCATACCCAGCATTTCTGTATGGCATTTTTTACATTCCTTGCATCCCGTAAATGCAGCACAAGACACGATGGCGCAAAGACCATAAATCATTAATCGTTTCATGAATTATTTAGTTAAGTGAGTGAAAAATATAAATGTTGTTAATACTAAAAGCAGTTAATCTTCTTTTTTGAACTCAACAAAGCGCGTGTCGCCTAAGGCACCAAGGGTGATATGGTCGGTTTCTTTAAGGTATTTAATATCGATGTCTGCCCCATTTACACTCCCTGATAAATATTTACCTTCTTTGTTGTAAATGAGCTTTACCGTATCTGTTAAATCTTTTGATTTTCTCAGGATATATTGATCATCCTTTTTATCAATCAATAAAAATTCATTGGTAGGAAATACCCTGTCATCGGTAGATTGCCATTTACCGACAAACTTGCTGCCGTCGTTAGAGCAACCAAATAGCACTACGGCGCAGATTGCGCCCATAAATAGAAATGATTTCATAAAATATATACTTAGTTTTTGTTTGGAATAATGAATTGAAAGAACTGATTGTAATAATTTTCAGAATGAAAATCGGCGTAGCCGTTGGCCTCTACTTTTACATTTTTGCTAAGGTTCATTACATAGCTTGCTTTTGCCAGCGTTGAGTTAATCTCTGGAAAATTAATCTCCTTATAGATTGGCAGGATGGATATTTGCCCATTGGACGAAGCAATACCTTGTCCGGTGAAAGTATAGGTTTCCATACGGATAATTTTTCTGCCGCCGTTAAGGCCACCTGTGATTAAAGTGTCGGGCATTTTAAACGACATGGTTGCATAAAATTTGAACTGGCCATTTTTATATTTGATATTATCTTTTTGAATTTCTACTGCATTAAAGCGACTGAAAAATGCTTGATTGAACTGGTTATACCTTATTTTATCGGCAATCAGGGTCATGTTGCCTAACGTGTCAATCATCACATTGCCTTTTCTGCTGCTTCCAATCGTATAGCCTTGTTCAAAATTACCCTTGTCAATATTTAAGTCTTCAAATTCACTACTGGAATTTAACCGAATAACAATCTGGCCCTTTTTATTGATGTAAGCGTATTTGAACGCATCGGAAACTGGCGGCTCAACCAATGCTAACCCTTCGTGAAATTCATAAACTCTGCCCTTAAATTGATATGGTATAACCAAGCGGCCTTTTTTATCCATGAAGCCTGATTTACTTCCGCTCATGCGGTCGTTGGTATCGACCTTAATCAGGCCATCCGAAAATCCTTTAGCATAGTCGAATTGCCGTTTTGTCTTAAAAAGCAGGGTGCCATTCTTAGCGTAAAAAGTATTGTATCCATCTGCCGTTAATACAGGATAACAGTCTAACTGGAACTTGCTATATGACGGTTGGCCTTTAGCAATATATTTAATACCCTTTTTATCAATAAAGATTTCCTGTTCTTTTCCTTTGGCATCCAATCGTTTTGCCCATGCATAGCCATCAGCCATAAAAGGTTTTACATCAATCAACGTGCATGGCACTACCAATTCAAGGTTACGGTTGATATAACCGTATTTTTCAGTAACTGGATCGCGGACAACGCACATCCCGTTACGAAAGCCGCAGCGTTCAACGTCAATCTTGAACCCTTGTAAATTATTGAACTTGTATTTGCCAAACGGGATAACGGTTCTCCCATCTTGAAATATCAAGGAAAATTCCTCACCCTTTCTGATAATGGCATAGCCTTGATAAAATTCATCGTATTCTGTTGCATCAATCAGTTTAGCCTGGCTATAAAGTTGATCGATGGTTTTACCAACAGGGTTTTGCGCCACGCAGAAAGAAATGTTTAACAAGCAAACAAGCAGCAATGTCAATGAAGAGGCTTTGGCATTGGAGTAAAATTGTAGCATTGGTGTAAAAATTAAAACGTAAGGATATTTATTAAAATAATTTAATGTTAAAAATATGGGATAAAAATCACCTATCAAAGAAATTAATATCTTTTATAGATTATTTATTAAATTATAGAGATACTAATGCCAGTAAGGCACTAATTTTCCTTTTCTATTTTTATGCGATGGAAAAGCAAAAGAGGGTTTATAACCGTATTAAGGCACACTTGGCACTTAAGCAGGTTAAGAACAAAACCCTTGCAGAGTACATGAATGTCAGTGTGCAAACCGTTTCAAAATGGTGTACCAACTACAGCCAACCCTCTATTCCTGAACTTTACGTCATTGCCGAATATTTAAAAGTGGAAGTGCCTGAACTTTTAGAACCAGCAAACCACAAATAATTTCCCTGTTTCCGTTTTTCTATCCTTATATTTCAGTCAAAAATAGGCATGTACTTTTCCGTGCATATGCCGCCAGCGGCATCAATGGCCTTTTTTTCTTAATATATTTGGGTATGCAAACAATAACTTCTTACGGCAATCTTTTATCTGTTTTACAGCCCAATGAGGATATACAGGGCGAAGTTTATAAATCCCAACAATTACAAGACGGCTTTAAAGAAGAATTTCAACAAGAATCGAAACAAGGCCTTTATGTTCTTGATTATTCCCTTCAACAATATTTGCAAGTTGATGAAGGCGTTGCGGCATGTGCCAGTCAGCCCATTGATGAGATCATGCGCGGCGGCATACAGATGACCAGTAAACTTTGGCACCCTGATGATTACAGAACGTATGATGAAGTGATCCTGCCAGCGAACGTTGCCTTTATGAATACGTTACATCCGTCAGAATATAGAGATTTACGGTTTACCTGCAATTATCGTGTGAAGAACCGCAGTAATGGCTATACAATGGTTGAACAGGTTTCGCGCTTTGATAGTTTCACCGATAACGGTTTGCCAAAAATCGTCGTGGGCATGGTACGGGATATTACCAACCGTGTTACCAACAGTATAATTACACATACCATTAAATCGGTTAATCCAGCCAGCAAAACAGTTTCTATTGAAACATACGACCCACAGATA
The DNA here is from genome assembly GCF_042679325.1 of Mucilaginibacter terrae. Classification (GTDB taxonomy): domain Bacteria; phylum Bacteroidota; class Bacteroidia; order Sphingobacteriales; family Sphingobacteriaceae; genus Mucilaginibacter; species Mucilaginibacter terrae. Next base: position 3,184 of record NZ_JBHTMJ010000014.1, on the reverse strand, counting down.
AAGCGCAAGAATTTTGATATGCCAGTTCCTGAACTTACCATCAGGCAATTACAAATTTTAAAACAGGTCGTGCAAGGGTATAAAAATGAGCAAATCGCCAGTAGTCTATCCCTTACAAAAGACATGGTTGAGCATGACCGTAAAGCGATTATAATCCGTTTGGGTGCCAGCAACATTGCAGAGGCGGTTAGTAGGGCTTATGAGTTTGGCGTTCTGAAAGCCTCAAATTGATTGCCCATTATTAGAAATATATCGACACAGTTAAGCAGTGCTTAGGGGAGATGTCTGATGGAACTTATTTAATCAAATGGGCAATATTTTTCAAGACAAGAGCTGTGCTAAGGAAAGACGTTTGATGGTCATTTGTTAATCATGAAAACGGGTGTTAGTGAAAAAAAACTTGACACCTGACACGTTTCGCGTTACATTTGTATCATGATTGTAAGCATACGCCATAAAGGGCTTAGGCTGTACTACGAGAAAGGGGATGCTTCCAAGCTGCAACCGCAGCACATAAGCAAGATCAGGCTAATCCTGACCCGTCTTGAGGCAGCCAAGGTCATTACTGACATGAATGTGCCGGGATATGGTTTGCACCAGTTAAGCGGCGATCTTAAAAGTTTTTGGTCGGTGAAAGTGGATAAGAACTTCCGTATCATCTTCCAGTTTATTATCGAAGATGCGCACGAAGTTGATTATATAGATTATCATTAGGGAGGAATTAAAATGGCAATGTTTGACCCAGCCCATCCGGGCGAATTAATCCGCGAAACCTTAGACGGTATTCACGAAGAAACAGGACAAAAACTAACCGTGCTGCAAGTAGCGGCAGGATTAGGCACAACGCGTAAAACATTATCGGCTATTATTAACGGCAGACAAAGTGTAACCCCTGAAATGGCATTACGCCTTGGTGCTGCGTTTAACAATACCGCAGAATTTTGGTTACATGTGCAAGAGAGTTACGATTTGGCACAAGCTCGGAAAAAGGTTGATATAAAGAACGTCAAGGTGTTTTGGCAGCCACAAGTTGCTTAACCATGAAAAGAAAAATACGACCCTAAGAGCCGATAATAGCAGCTAAAGCATCATCGGCATCCTTATTAATAAAGCTGTTCATGTAAGCAATCGTAGTTGTTACCCTTGAATGCCTGAAAATCTTTTGCAGCATCGTAATAGGGATTTTATCACCAGCCAAGTTACCAATTGTATGACGTGCAATGTGCATGGTTACTTTGTGTTCAACCTTCGCCAGCGGCGCGACATGCTTATTCAGAAATTTGTCGATCCGGCTGGCATTTTCGCCAATCTTGCGCTCGATTAAAAACTGGTCGTTTAAATCCTCAATCTTTTTAAGTTCAGGGAAGATGAAATCATCCTTGTGCCGTTTGGCCTCTTTGTATTGGTCAAGAATAAGCACTACTTTATCTGAGGTCTTTAATTTCCCCGGCTTCTTGTTCTTACCCATCGTATAATGCAGTTGGTCATCTTTAAAATCAGACCATTTTAGCCGCAGTACATCAGATACCCTCATTCCGCCAAAGTAATAAGACACAAGCCACAAATTACGTGCATGGTTATAATTGGGATTATCCAGTTGTACAGTTTCAATTTTTGCCACATCTTCGTAAGACAGGCCGACTTTCATTGTTTCAGGAAACTTGATAGTCATTCCTTCTTTCCCAAACGGGTAATATTTCTTATCAACCGCACCTTGTTTAATTGCCTGGCTGAAAACCGAACGTATTACCACCATATGGTTAATTACCGTGCGTTCACTGATTTTCTTATCTGATTTACCGACCTTGATTGTAACGCGCAAATAATGCTTAAAGCGTTCCAGTAGATCAACGGTAATATCAGGAAACACAATATCGGAACATTTTAGGAAGTCTTTAAAGTGATTAATGCGTGGCTTGTCGGCATTGTACTGATTATACTTACCAGCCTCTTTTAAGATGGCTAAATAAGCCTCGCTTTGTTTAATGAAACTTGCCCCGCTATTGGGTTTAATCTTCTTTACAACAGCTTTTGACGATGCTCCGGCATGGTTGGTGTCCATCTCAATTGCGGTGTCGGAAGCTTCGGCCAGCTTCTTTGCAATCATGTTATTTAAACGAACGGAATTGACATGGTTTTTACGCACGCGTTGCTTGACAGCATCCCAATCGCTTTCAAGTAAATGATAGCCCAAATACACATAAGAAGATTTACGATCTTTGGTAATGCGAAGCGCAAGCGGACATGTGCCGTCAGCTTTTGGCTTTTTCCTTAGAATGACTTTTACAACCGACATAAGATGAATGTTTTGCAGCCCTAAATTGGTACAACAATGGTACAACAAACATCGGTTTTTGTTGGTTTGTAACCAAATCTAATGAATGAAAATATGCGTTTTAAGTACATTAAAGCCACTTTTAAACCATTAAAGACCAATAGAACAAGGACTGAAAATCCTTGTGTCGCTGGTTCGATCCCAGCTGATACCACACTAAAACTAGTGTCAACTCATATCAAAACCCTGTAAATAGCTAATTTACAGGGTTTTCTGTTTTCCACCATATCAAAATAATCCATAGTTGCTCAATGTTTATGATACCTAAAAGGATGCCTGTTTTAGTTTCTTATCTTCGATGTATCAGAAATCATAATAATGCATGCTCTGTAATAATGAGAGTTAGCCCATATCAAAAAAACGATAATTTGAGTAGTTTTTTTAGCCCTTTTGACACCCTTTTTTTAAAAGGATGTTTGCACTCATTGTAAAATTATAACAAAAACAAACAGTACTATCCATATTCGGTATTATTTAATTTTGTCTGATCAACAGGCATTTAAGCAAAAGTAATACGAATAAACAAAACAATATTAGATTGAGTATAAGAAAAGGGTACATTTGCAACCCGCAAGAGGTGTGAGTGGATTAAAAAGCGGCTTGGGTTAAAAAACTAAAAATAGTTTAGGAAATACCGAAAGGATTTCTACCTTTGCACTCCCAATCGCAATGAATGGAAAAACATTGAAAAGCGGCAAATAAGCAACTATGGAATAAGGGTATAAAATCCTTTGTCCCCGCCCAAAACAAAATAAAAATATGTTTTGGAGAATATAAAAAGTTGTTTACCTTTGCACTCCCGAAACGGACGAGGCTAAAAAAGCTGAAACGAAGAAGGGAACGGCAGCG